>JBAZPX010000004.1:0-83604 GCA_041645555.1 Patescibacteria group bacterium | reverse complement strand
CCGGCTACTTTGCTGGCGGTTTTGTATACACCTATTTTTATATTATTTTATTATTTTATTTTTACTGTTTAATCGGCATGATAATATATAAATAATCTTTTTCTTTTTCCGGCTTGAGGAGGCAGGGTGTGTTATTGTCAATAATTTCTATTTTTACGTTTTCCCCGTCCAGGTTGTTAAGCCCGTCAAGCAAATAGCGGTAATTTATAACCACGCCGTTATCTTCCCCGCGGCTGTCCGCTTCTAAACTAATAACGCTTTCTCCGGTCTGGTCCGAAGCGGAAGAAATCACGACTTGATTTTTGCCTTTGGGAAAATCCAGGTTCACGTCGTTGATGCTGGTTTTGGAAAATAGAGACGAGGCTTTTACCGCCCTGACTAATTCCGCCCGGTTAACTAGGGCGGTGGTTTTAGCCGCGGTCGGGATAATCTGCTTATAGTCCGGATACTGGCCCTCAATCAGGCGGGAAATAAGTTCGGTTGATTTAATGGTGAATAAAATCTGGTTGTCGGAAATATAAAATTTTATTTCTTCGTCGTCGCCGGCCGCATCGCCATTTTCTTTTAGGCCGGACAGAATTCTTATTAACTCAAGAAGGGTTCGGGCCGGAATAATTATATTCTGCTCGCCATTGCCGGTACCGGTTTTTAGGTTAATTTCTTTTTCCGATAGGCGGTAGCTGTCGGTCGCGGCTAAAGTTAATTTATGGCCATGGAAGCCGAAAAACACTCCCGAAAGCTCCATTCTGGTTTCCGAGGTGGAAACGGCGAAAACCACCTGGGCCAGGGCTTTTTTAAACTCATCCACCCGGGCGCTGTAATAGTTATTTTTATCAACTGACGGAATTGGGGGGTATTCATCGGCTGATTGTCCTTTAATTTTAGTCTTATAATTCTCGCATTCCACCACCAAATTATTCTCTTTTTTTTCAACGTCCACTTTTTTATTGGGAAGCAGGGCCACATAATCGGTTATTACTTTAGAATCAACCGTAAAAGAACCTTCTTTTTCTATCTTCCCCCGTAGGCTGTGAATTATGCCAACCTCCAGATTCGTGCTTATTAACTTTATATTCCCATCCCCGGCTTCTATCATAATATTATTAAGAATTGGCAGGTTTATGTTTTTGCCGGTTATATGGCTTACCATAAAAAGGGCGGAGTTTAAATTTTCTTTTAGGATAGAAAATTTCATATTTTTAAGAGAGGTTAATTATAACTTAAACTCTATATTATATAAAAAGGTAATAGTAATAAGGCGGTTGATAACTTAGATCTGGGGGGTGGTTTCGGGGTTTTTGTTTTGTTTTTTTAAAATTTTTCTCTTAACAAGTTGTTGATATTTTCGATAAAAATTGGGGTTAATTTTTGGCTTGGCTGTGGGTAAATTGTTTCCCCCCGTCTTTATCAACAAGTCATTGGGGTAAGTTAAGGTTTTATCAACAGGGGTTATAAACAGGTGTTGTAAAGGATTTGTTTTATTGATTCTATTTCCTGTTTTATTTTTTCGTTTTCTTTTTCCTTCACTTCTCTTAAAATTTTATTATAAGCGTGCATAGCCGTGGTGTGGTCCCGGCCGCCCAATTCGTGGCCGATCGTCGGGTAAGAGGTATTTGTTTCTTCGCGCATTAAAAAAATCGTAATCTGCCTTGGCCAGACCAGTTCTTTTCTTCTTCCTTTCCCGGTTAAATCTTTGGTGGTTAAATTATAAAACTTGGCCACCGCCTCTAAAATGTCTTTGGGCGAAAGCGACCTTAGCTGGAGATTGGTCATTAAATCATTTAAAATCGCTTTTGTTGTGTCTATGGTCGGAGTGGTATTATTAAATTCGTGGTAAGCGATTATTCGGTTTAAAGCCCCCTCCAACTCCCTGACGTTATTAGAAATATTATTGGCGATATAAGACAGGATTTCTTCGTTTAGAGAGTAATTTTTTTCCCGGCATTTTTTATCTAAAATGGCCATCCTGGTTTCGACGTTCGGCTGGATGATATCGGCAATCATGCCCCATTCAAAACGGGAAAGAAGCCTTTTTTCCATAGCGGGAATAGATTTTGGCGGCCGGTCCGAGGTTATGACTATTTGTTTGTTGGTCTGGTGGAGTTCGTTAAAAGTATGGAAAAATTCTTCCTGGGTTCCGTCCTTGCCGCCCATAAACTGGATATCATCAATTAAAAGCAAGTCCACATTGCGGTAGCGGTCCTTAAATTCTTTGGCTCCGCCGCTTCTTACGGCCTGGATATAGTCATTGGCGAATTTTTCGCTGGTGACGTAGAGAATTTTATCGGTTCTTTTTGAAACTTCGTGGCCGATGGCTTGGAGAAGATGGGTTTTTCCCAAACCGACTCCGCCGTAGATAAATAAAGGATTATAAGCTTTGCCCGGATTGGCGGCCACGGCCTGGCAGGCGGCATGGGCCAGTTCATTTCCCTTGCCCACGATAAAATTTTCAAAGACGTAGCGGGAGTTTAAACTGAAACGGTTATTAACGGCCGTTTCCCCGATTATGTTTTCATCTTTCTTCAGTTTTATTTTTTTAAGGATGCTGTCGACTGAACTGGTTTTTTTCATTTCCACTTTATAGAATATTTTTTTGACTTTTTTACTGGTGATATTTTCCAGAGCCGTTGAAATTTCTTTGTGGTATTTTTTTTCAAGCCAGGCCTTGGTAAAAGTGTTGGGCACGCAAATTATAACCTGCTCATCGTCAAACAGGGAGATGAAAGTGTTTTTAAACCAGGTAGTAAAGTTGGCTTTAGACAGGCTCAATTCTATTTCTCCTAAAACCGCCTGCCAAATTTGCTCGTTATTCATAAAGTAAAGAGATATTATCTGCCCCAGACTTTTTAGCGGGACATTTAACCCGGCTAAAAAGTGCGTGGGTTTGTTATGGAGACAAGTATAACAGGTAAAGTTTAATAAAGAAACCCACGTCAATGTTCATAAATTGTTGATAAGGGGTGGAAAAGTTTTAGAGAAATTTTTCTTGTATTTTGAGTTTGACATTGGGAGAAATTTATGGTAAATAAAGCTTATAAACAAGGTATCCCCCGTCGAAAAGGAGGGGTTTTCCAAAGAGATAAAATCAAAAGGCGAGAACGTTCTTTCTATTTTTTGATAGGAGAAAAAACATGGATGCTTCAGACGGCTACTTCAGCATAAACATGGAGATTGTCCTTTCCGTTGTCATTTTCTTAGGGTTATTGTCCTGGCTGATAGGCAAACCCCACCGGGTAGAAAATTTTTTATTAATTTCCTTTCTGGGAACATTTTTTTATCTGCTCGGCATAATGGTCCTTTGGCTGGCTTATTTTTTTAATTGGCCCTGGACCATAAATCTAATTTTAGCCCTTGCCCTTTCCGCCTGGCTTTTTATTAGAGCCAGCATTCTTTTTTTGAGCTTTTCGGTGGTGGGATATTATTATATCAATGCCCATCGTCTCCGTATGAGCAGGAACTAATAGCCGCTCTATTTTTCGGTAAAGCCCGGCGTCATCAAACGTCTGGGCTTTTTATTTAATAAATCCCGCGTCTTTTGGACGGGATCTAATGCCCCGCGAGCTCCGCCACCCGCTTTGCCTTAAGCAAAAGTGGAGGCATATTCTGAAAAAAGTTATAAGATAAAACAGATAATATTGTATTATTATATAAAGTTGACCTCAAGCAGAAAACATGATATGTTAAGATAGTAATAAAAATATTTAAAAAAAGCAAGAGTTAAATTGTTTAACTCCGTTGAGTTTATTTCATAATTATTTAACGGGGCAAATAAATCGATATGCCGAAAAGAACTTATCAACCAAACCGAAGAAGGGCTAAAAAGAAGCATGGTTTTAGGAAGAGAATGGCGAGCAAAAGCGGGCGCAAGGTTTTAGCCAGGCGCCGGACTAAAAAAAGGAAGAAACTTTCTAAATAATTTTTTCCAAAAAGCCAAAAACCGCGCCAATTTTAAGATGGGAGCGGTTTCTGTTTATCCCGCATCTTTTTGTAAAGGTATGGGATAAGGCGCGGGATTTATGCCTAAGGAAGAGAAGCAATTAAAAAAGGACAAGGAATTTGATAAGGTTTTTAAGAGTGGGCGTTCCAGCTTTAGCAAGATTTTAGGGGTAAAAGCCGTTGCCAACGGGCTTACCGCAAGCCGTTTTGGTATTTTGGTAAGCAACAAGATCAGCAAAAAGGCCGTAGAGAGAAATAAAATTAAGAGACGGATAAGAGAGGTGATAAGATTAGAAACTTCTGAAATTAAGCCGGGTTTTGATGTTGTTATTATTACTTTGCCGCCAATATTGGGGGAAAGTTATCAGGAAATAGAGGAAGCGATTGGCTCTAATTTTAAAAAGCTGGGTTTATATAGATGATATGTTGAATCTTATATATTATCCCCGGTACGTTGCCGTAAAAGTAATAAGGATATACCAGAAAATTTTGTCTTTTGACCATGGCTTGTTAAAGGTTTTTCATCCCTACGGTTATTGCCGTTTCCGGCCCACTTGCTCGGATTATGCGATTGCGTCCATAGAAAAATATGGCTTTATAAAAGGCGGTTTTAAGGCCGTCTGGCGGGTAATGCGCTGCAATCCCTGGAATAAGGGCGGCTGGGACCCCCTTCAGTAGAAAGTCAGAAAGTTATAAAGTCCATAAAGTCAAAAAAACTTTTAACTTTAAAAACTTTATAACTTTTAACTATTTTATGGCGCATATATTTCAAATTATTTTTTATCAGCCAATTTTAAATTTATTGGTCTGGTTATATAACGTCGTCCCCGGCCACGATCTGGGGCTGGCTATTATTTTATTGACGGTTATTATCAAGGCGGTTTTGCTGCCCCTATCCAGGCAGTCAATTAAATCCCAGAAAGCTTTGCAGGATCTGCAGCCAAAAATTGAGGAGATAAAAAGGAAATACGCCAATAAAAAAGAAGAACAGGGCCGGGCCATGTTAGAGCTCTATAAGGAAAATAAGGTTAATCCATTTTCTTCCTGTTTGCCGCTTTTAATCCAGCTGCCTTTCTTGTGGGCGGTTTTTATGGTTTTTCGGGACGGCCTCGCTGGCGATTCCCTTAACCTGGTTTATTCTTTTATCAGCCGGCCCGAAGCGGTTAATAGTCTGTCTTTCGGGTTTTTAGAACTGGCTAAGCCTAACGTTTATCTGGCTTTATTGGCCGGGGCCGCTCAGTTTTGGCAGGCGAAAATGATGATGACAAGCAAGCCGGCGGTTAAGACGGGTGGAGCCAAGGATGAAAACATGATGGCGATTATGAATAAGCAGATGCTTTATTTCATGCCGATTTTAACGGTTTTTTTCGGTCTGACCCTGCCCGGCGGCCTGACTCTTTATTGGTTCGTTATCACGCTTCTAACCGCCTTGCAGCAAATATATGTTTTTAAAGAAAAGGATAATAAGGGCGGTAGCGCCATAGAGGGTCAGATTGTTAAATAGTTTTATTTTTATGATTGGTATTTTTGATTCTGGTTTTGGCGGGTTGACAATTTTGAAAGCGTTTCTGGCTCGCCTGCCGGATTACGATTATATTTATTTGGGCGACAGCGCCCGGGCCCCTTACGGCAATAAGTCGCCCGAGCTGATTTATAAATACACCGAGGAAGCGGTGGATTTTTTATTTAAAAAAGGCTGCGAGCTGATAATTGTGGCTTGTAATACCGTTTCGGCCGAGGCCTTAAGAAAAATTCAGCAAAAATGGCTGCCGGAAAATTATTCTACCCGGCGGGTCCTGGGCGTTATTATCCCGATTACCGAAGCCGTAGTGGAAAATGTGAAACTTGCGCCGAAAAAAAATAGAATAGGAATTATTGGCACGCGCTCCACGATTGAATCCGGGGCTTATGGCCGGGAACTGGAAAAACTTTATCCGGATTTGGAAATTTATAGCCAGAGTTGTCCCCTCTTGGTGCCTTTGGTGGAAGAAGGCTGGGTTAAAAACCGGGAGACGAAAATGATTTTAAAATATTATTTGCGGCCGCTTAAATTAAAAAAGATTGACTGCCTGATTTTGGGTTGCACCCATTATTCCCTTCTTTTTAAGGAAATAAAAAAAGTAATGGGCAAGCGCTGCCAAGTTTTTGACTCGCCTAAATTTGTCGCCGAAAAATTAGCCGATTATTTAAGAAGGCATCCGGAAATTGAAGGAAAAATTTTAAAAGAGAAAAAAAGAATTTTTTATACCACGGATGATGTAGCTAGGTTTAAAAATCTGGGAGAAAAATTTTTAGGCCAAAAAATGGAAAAAGTAGAAAAAGTCAATTTGCAATAAATTTTACAAAAAATAAAAAAGAGGGCGAGATTAGCTAATCTTGCCCTCTTTTTTATTTCAAGACTAGAGAAATTAATTTTGATAAATTTGGTTGACGAATTCTACTTTAAATCTTGCCCCATAAAATAACACGGCAAAATCTCGTTTGATAATAATCTCTACTTCTCTCCTGAATTTTGTCGGTATGGAGTTATCTTTAATCAAGGGGCAGGATTCGTCCCAGTAATACAGTTTAACTATTTTTTTATCAAAATTTATAGAATTCCAATCCACCACAAAAGGAAATATTTTGCAGTCAATCGGCCTCGGGTCAATATCTTTATTCAGGGAGTATTTTAAAAATTTACACAATTTACCGTCTGTACAATTTTTAAATTGCACCCGATCCCCGATAAATTTAATGTTGATTCCTGCGGCCGTAAGGTGATCTTTGATTCTCTCATGGAAGGCAAAGTACTCATTAGCCCACTCTTCTACCTGGTCATCGTCGCAACAAGTATTTTCGCAATGATTTTTTTTACATCCGTCTATTAGCCCTTCAATGTATTGTTTCGTTGGCATAATTGGTTTAATAGATATTATAAACTCATAAAGGATTTGTGATATCCTTTTGCTATGATTTTAATCCGTGATTTTACGCCTGCCAAAGCCCGTGCAGATTGCAGTATTCCCGGGCGAGAATTTCTTTCGCGTCAACGCAGAACTCGGCTTCCGGTTTATCCCCGGGTTTTAGGAATTTTTTGTAAGACTGGCCGTCCGCAATAATTTCTATCCATTCAATATAGTGCGCTTCTTCCATGGGGTGGGGAACCGAGCCGATTTTTATTTTAAATCCTTTGCCGGTTTTTTCTATAACCGGCACGTGCTTTTCTTTAGACGCGTCGACCGTATTGGCAACTTGCAAGACCATGGGTTGACCGCAGCAAACTAATTGTCCGGCTCCGGTATGGACCATCTCCACGATATTGCCGCAGATATTGCATTTGTAAACTTCGTTTATTTTTGTCATATTTTTATTTTTTAATTCCCCCTTTCGGCAAAGGGGGTTGGGGGATTTTTATTCCCCCGCTAAGGTGAAGGCGAGATTAGCCAATTTCGCCTTCATTTTTTATTCCGTGGTTTTCCCGTCAAACTCCGGTCCGTTGGCCTCGGCCTCGGCCTTGGTCGCGCGCACGACTCCGTCCTGGTGGTGCGCCGGAGAATAGATGGTGTAGAGCTTTAATTCCTTGGTTTTGGAGGCGTTGATAATGTTATGCTCGGCTCCGGCCGGCACGACTATGGCCGACCCGTTTTTAACCTTGTATTCAGTGCCGTCAATAAGACATTTTCCCAGGCCTTTTTCAAAACGGAAAAATTGGTCATTGTCCGGATGCGTTTCCATCCCGATTTCTTCTTTGGGCAGAAGCGACATAAGTACTAATTGGCTGTGTTTGCCGGTGTAAAGCACTTGGCGGAAATTTTTATTTTCCAAAGTGTCTTTTTCAATGTTGGCGTTAAAACCTTTCATAAATTTTTTGTTTAATTATAAATTAATTTTTTAATCAATCGCCTGAAAAAAATCGCAATGGGCGTTAGCCGGCACTTCGCATTTGCCCTCGGAGCAATAATATTTTCCGTCCGCGCCCATTATAAAACTCGTGCAATTCTGGCATTGCGTTCTTTCATCATACCAATTTTCTTTGTAATCCGCTTCAATTTCGTGCGACATAAGCTTAAATTATTTTACTGATATAGTAATCAACCGGCGCGTAATCATCAGTCAATATCGGCAGGTCTAGATTAATTTCTTTTTTCCAGAGATGCTGCAAATATCCGTTTAATTCGTTATTGGCATCTTGCCAGGCCGGAACCGTCTTAGATTTTAAAGCGACTAAAATAATATTTTGCACTTCTTGGCCATCATCCGGTTTTCTCACGGGGAACAAATAAATTTGCGGGAAGACGCTTTTGTAGGTGGCGTACTCGGCCCTTAAAAATTTTCCTTTCTCGCCTTCCACTGCCGAAATGATATTTAAAATAACAACTCCGTCATCATTCAGAATGTCATATTTTTTTTGGGCCGTCTCCTGGGTGGTCAGCTGGTAAGGTAAAGAATAACGGGAAGTGAAGGCATCGCCAAAAATTACATCATATTTTTTTTGCGTTCGGTTAAGGTAGGTTCGGCCGTCTTCATGGTATATATTTAATCTTTGGTTTTCTTTTAAGTTAAAATATTTTTTTGCCAGTTCGGCAAGCCGGGGGTCGATTTCCACCACATCAATGGCCGCTTCCGGGTATTTTTTTAAATAATCTTTCGGATAGGAATAGGCGGCGCCGCCGATCATCAGGGCGGTTTTAAAATCCGGATTGAAATGCTTCACAAGATTATAATATTTTGTATATTCATAAACCAGCTCGTCGCTGTCTATAAACATGGCGGAACTGCTTTCGTTATTTATCCTCATTAGTCTGATCGGTTTATTGGTTTCCGCATCTTGATGGTTAAAAATCCAGATGCGGTTATATCCGGTATCTATATCTATAAAACCGTTTTTCGCGAGGGCTAAAGACGCGGCGTCAGTTAAAAACCAGCCGAAAAAAAAGAGGAGGAAAACAAAAAATTTTATTTTAAGGAATTGCTTTAAAGATATAAAAACAGAAACGATAATTAAGGCGGCGGAAAGAAGAATTAATAATTTAGTCGTGCCGAATTCCGGGATTAAGTAAAAACCGGCCAAAAAGGTTCCGGCAATGCTCCCCACGGTGGAAATCGCGTAAAGGTTGCCCACGGTTCTACCCGAGGTTTTTAGGTTATCTATTTTTAGCTTTACGGCATAAGGCGAAACCATGCCCAAAAGGACGCTGGCGGGCGCAAATAAAATTAAAGAAGCCAAAATTGAACCTAATTTTATATCGGAAACCGTTGCTTGTAAAAATACCAGCAGCGGGCCCTTAATTAAGATTGTAAAACCGATGCCAATGGCCGCTAAGAAAATAAGGAAAGATAAGCCTGGCAGGCTGGATTTTTTATCGGCAATTTTCCCGCCCAGCCAGTAGCCGAGGCTAAGGCTTCCGAGGATTATGCCGATTAAACTGGTCCAGACGAAAATAGAAGTTCCCAAATACGGGCCGAGCACTCTTGAGCCGACAAGCTCAAACACCATAACAACCGCGCCGCAGATAAACACCGCTATTTCTAAAACATATTTATGGACTTCTATTTTCATATTCTAATTATTCGCGAGCGCGAGCAAAAAACTCGTGTTCTTATTGGCTCTTAAAGAATGGACAGCGTTTTTTTCCATGTAAATTAACGTTCCGGGGCTCATAATTATGGCTTTTCCCCGAAGATTAAAAATTCCGTCTCCCTCAATAACATAAACAAAGCCCGGTTTTGTGGAAGTATGCTCGGAAATTTCCGTTCTAGCGGCCAGGCAAAATAAAGTAATGTCCATTTTTTCATTTTTTTCAATAACCTTGCTTAAAATTCCGCCCGGAGAATATTTAATTAATTTATGGATTTTTTTGTTCATGGTTTTTCGTTTATTTTTTAATTTTTTTCCAATCTCGTATCGCCTGCCTGTGTTTATAAGCGATCAATCGCGGCAATTTGTCTATCGTGAAGAATTTGAATTCCTGCGATTCTTCGTTGAGTTTGATTTCCCCTTTCGTTATCAAACCGGAATAGATTATATCTAAGTTTATTCCCCGCGGGTCATTATCTATCTGATAAACGCCGATTAATTTTTTAATTTTGACGTTTAGATTGGTTTCCTCTTTAACTTCCCGGATGGTTGCCTCTTCGGGTTTTTCATAATAATCAACATAACCTCCGGGCAGACACCAATAGCCGATAAGCGGTTTTTGTGCCCGTTTTATCAGGAGGATTTTTCCTTCTTTATTAAGAATGACGCTAACCACCGGCTTGGGATTATTCCAAAAAACAAAGCCGCATTTAGGGCAGGATAATAATTTTTGTTTGTCTATAAGTTTTCTTGAAAGTTTGGTAGTACAAGAAGGGCAGAATTTATATTCTTTTTCTCTCGGATTATTTTTCATAATCGTTTATTTTTTTGATTCTTCTTTTATGCCTGGCCTCGTTCGAAAAGCCGGTTTCAAGCCAAAGTTTTACTGCCCCAATAGCTTCTTCTTTATCTAAAAACCTTGCGCCAAGCGATAGTATGTTGGTATTATTATGGGTTTTTGCCAGAGAGACTATTTCCTTTGGCCCGCCGTAAAAGAGGGCCGCTTTAACACCCTTTACTTTATTGGCGGCAAGGGCCTCGCCCTGGCCCGATCCTCCTAAAATAATTCCTTTATTTCCGTCCGGATTTTCAGCTACTTTCTGGGCTGCCGGAATTATATAATCCGGGTAATCGTCAGATTCATCGTATCGGTGGGGGCCGATATCTATAAAATCAAGGTTGGCTTGTTTTAAAAAAGAAGCTATTTCTTTTTTTAATTCAAACCCGGCGTGGTCTGAAGCAAGATAAATCATATTTTTCCGCCCAGCAGCAGTCTCTTTAGCAGAAGGACTGCTGCTTTATTTTTAGCGCCCAATCTTTAGCTTTCTCTATATTTTTTTCCTGGTCTTTTTTTACGTTTAAAAAATCCGTTTGCCCGACAATCGTATTCCCCGCTAATTCTTTAATTAAATTTTCTAAAGTTTTCCCGGGATTGCCTTCATGGCAGCAAAATATTCCGATTTTTTTATCTCTTAGCTTCACCCGCTTAAAAAACGACCTCAGGGGCGGGGCGTAAGTAAAAGCCCAGACCGGGGTGCCTATTATAACTATATCATAATCCAAAGGATTTTTATCAAAAATTTCCAGTTTTGGCTTTTCTTTAAAAACTACCTGTCGTCCGCCCCAAAAATATTTTAAAAATCCGTTCGGATTTATTTCTTTAAGGGGTTTTAATTCTAAAATATCCGCGTCTATGGTCTCGGCCATGGTTTCGGCCATCAATCTTGTGCTGCCTTCCAAAGAATAATAGATGATAATTTTATTTGCCATATGATTATTTATTTTATGCTTTTTTCTATACATTCTTTTCGCTTATACCAGCCCGGTTGCAATTTGACTTTATTTTCTTTGGCGTATTCTTCGGCTTGCCTGAAAATAGCCAGCGCTTCATCGTTTCGCCCCTCTTCGGAAAGATCCGCGAAATCTTGGAACAAACCCGTGAGATGGCCCAGGTGTAATTCTGCCCGGCGTTTTTCAAAGCCGCCGGAGTGGTCCGTGCCTTTGCCGGAATATATGATGGCGTTGGGGAATTGCTCCCCGGCCGCCCAGAGAGCGGTCAGGACAGTGCCGCCTTTATCAATTATATCATCCGTTACAATAACGGCTTGAGTGGCCGCATCGGATTCGCTTGCCTCAAAGACCGCTTTTTTATTTTCCTTATCTACGGCAATAGCAAAAGAATTGACTTTAAGAGAGGGGTCGCCGTATCTCTCAACGATTTTTTTAACCAATTCAACATAAACGCTTCCGCCGCTCAAAATACCGCCTACCTTTGTATCTTTTTCAAAAAATTTTTCTATGGTGTTGACGGTCAGGTCGTTCGTTCCTCTTAAAAATTCCTGGAGCACATACCTCATTTCTCCTGGCGTTAATTTGTGGTCCGGTGTTTCGATTGATTGGGCTTTTTCCTCAATGCGGGCAAGCATGTCGTCTGTGGCGCGAAAAAGATTTTGGATTGAAAATTGCGGGGGAAGACCATGTCCGGAGCCGGCGTCTTTATCAACGTGCTTGCTCCGCGCTTGCCGGAGCGTTTCTAAGAAAGAGGGGTCAATCGGGGACGGTTTGTCTCCTAAAGACTGGCTTAAAATCACTTCCGCCATCTTGCTAGAAAGTTGGTGGGCTTCTTCTAAAATATTCTGTTGCTCGGCAGGGTCCTCTTCATCTAGCGCCTGGGTTCTTAATTTTCGCAAGACTCCGATTCCTTCCTTTAGCTTTTTTTCGTTTTTTAATTTAAATTCGCGTTCCGGTTCTGAAAGCGGCGGGCGTTCCCGTTTTTTAAAGTTCACAAAGCTGCCGCTGAGCATACTTTCTAAATTGTTTGGATTAAACATCATATTAATTACTTAAAAGGTTGTGCTATCCTGAAATAATTAAACTTCCCAGAAAGTCGTGCGTAAATACGATTTTTTTCTTAAATAAAATTTTTTCTTGGCCTTTGAATTTTGTAATATCACCCTGCCACCGGCAATAATATTCCCAGCCGCTATCAGCGAATTTTTTCGGGCCGCGCGGCTGGAATTTTTTTTGTTTTTCTCCCGCGGACAGGGCTTTTTTTAAAAAGGCGAAAGTTTGATGGGCGAATTTGGCGTCATGGCAAAAATTTTTTTCCATTCCGCCGCCGTAAATTTGGGTCCAGAAGGGCTTACCCTTAAACCAAACCGTTTCTTGGCCGAAGGACTGGAAAAATCCCGTGTAGCTGTCTTTATAGCGCCATCGGCCCTCTCCAAATCCCAGTTCTTTAAAACCCGGTTCTTCCGGGTCAACTTCGGGTCCGCCGCCGGCATAGGTGGCCAAAGCGGCTTTTCCCAAAAAATTATTCAATTCTTTCAATATTTTTTTCTCCATGGCGGTTAGAGAATTTTTGTTTATTAATAACCTTGACTTTTTTTATATTTTCCTGTAAGGTAATAAATTAATTTGATTGCCGGACAACGCTTGAACCCTGGGAGGTGAAAAATGAATCTTTTGGTAAATGGTATTGAGACGAGAGTGTCAACGCGCGTCATCCGTGATGATGGCGTTCCGAGAGGGGTTATTCTGGCCGTGAAGGTCCGTTGCGCCGGAGGCCGGAGGCCGCAACTTTTTAATCGGCTCGTTGCCGTTTTTAGCCGAAAATTCAACGGCGTCAGGAAGGCAAAAAAGCCCAAGCGCGGTTTTATCGGATTTTCCGTATTGGGATGCAGGACCGAACTTGAGGCAATTGACTTCCTGCGAAGCAAGGGGTTCGGGGTCGTACAGCAACTTGCTTACTAAGGCCCTTCCCTTTCAAAATCAGTTTTTTTTCAAGGGTCATGCGTGAACAATTCCGCATGGCCTTTTATTTTTTATTAAATAATTGTTCAGCCGGGCAGCCGATTTCCCTTTGTTTGCAGAATTTACAGGCTAAATTTTTGCGGACAAATCCGCTTCCGGCCGAAGCGAGGATTACCAGTAAAATAATTAAAGCTAGAATCAGCCAGTTGAAATTTGAGATTAATAAAACAAGGCCGGCGATTAAGGGAATTATGGAAACTAAAAAATCCGGCAGGATATCTTTAAAGGTAATTTTATTTCTTAGGAAATTATTAGGGTCGCCTTTTTTAAAAAACCAGGAGCTGATTTTGCCTTTGCCAAAAGCGCAATATTTTCCGTAATAATAACAACTGGTACAGTGCCATTTCATCAATCTTATTTCTAGCCCCGCTATATACAATAAATATAAAACCAGCCAGATAAGGCCGATTTGTGCCATAATAAAGGCGCCGATAAGGTAGGTTGCGATAGAAACGAAATTAGAAGCGAAGATTATACAGCCGGGGTAGTTTTCGTAAGTTTTTGGTTGTTCCATATTATTTTATTGCCCCCTTGATAAAGGCCCATCTCGCCTATCGGCTTGCCGAGGCGGAGGGTTGGGGGGGATTTCCCCGTCAGCTCTATACGGAGCAAGGAGCCGACTGCAGTTTATTGGTCAATTACTTTATCTCCCTTTAAAATATCCTTCTTATTTATTCCCGTTGGCACTTGTTTTATAACAATAAATTTTACAACTTTATCCGTGTTGTTAATAAAAGTATGCGGGGTGTTTTCCGTTTCAACCAGGTCGCCGGTTTCAACAATCTGCTGCTCAATTTTATCGCCTATTCTCCATTTAGCGATTAATTCGCCTTTGATAATGTACAAAGTCTCCAGGATTTTATCGTGATGGTGCCAGGTTTGCGTTGAACCCGCCGCCTGCTCGTTATAATGCACTTCGTATTCATCGCGTAAATAATAGCGGACGTTTATTCCCTCGGGTTTTTCCGCGGATAAAGATTCTTCTCTTTTAATAATTTTCATAGCTGTTATCTGCTTATTTTATGTCTAAACAACTTCTTCATCCTCCGGCCTCCAAGCCGGGTCCACGATGCATAAAAATTTTAAGTCTAAATTTCCGGTATTTTTAATATATTGTTTGGCGTTCGGCGGAATATAGACAGCTTGGCCAGAATGAACCTTTTCCGATTCATTTTCAATATACATTATACCCTCCCCTTCCAGAATATAATAAACTTCAGAAGTTTTAAGTTTATGAGGCGATGAAGTTTCGCCGGGTTTTACAATTGAATGAGCTAAACTATAGCGAATCTGTAAATCCTTATTTTTTGGATGCAAAACTTCGCGGAGGATTGTCTTATCTCCGGCAATTATTTCTTCACAATTTTGTAAATCTTTTATTAACATATTATTCAGGGCGGATTAAATTTTTACAATGAATATTTAAACAGGGACTCAAGGTTTTCGCTTTTCGGTTTTATTGAACGCAATTCGCGCTTACTAACCCATTTGTAATCGGTGTGTTCCTTGCTTAGTCTAATTTTACCACGGCAATACTTCCCGGCCACTGTCGTCCCAATTGACCAGGCCCCTCTATAAGGCATAGCTCCAAGGGCGAGAATCTTTGTAATTTTTATATCAATTCCCGTTTCTTCTTTCGCTTCTCGGATAGCCGCTTTGAGCGGTTGTTCTCCGAAATGAATACCGCCTCCGGGCAAATCCCAGCATTTAGGATCTTCTTTGTCTTTGGGGTTTCTATATAAGAGAAGATATTGATTTCCTTTTTGAATTAGGATATGAATACCTGAACAAAAATTTTTTTTCATATTTTTTTTGTCCCGCCGCCTTCTATAAAGGAAGGCTTTTTTTATTTTTTTTAAACCAGCCGATAAGAAATAATATTCCTGTTAAAAAAGCCATTCCGGAAATTTGGATAGCCCAGGATAACATATACCACTGGAATGGGTTTCTCATAAGCAGAGCGATATAAACCAGCCCGGCCAGAATAAATCCTATCCCTCCGACAATTTCGTATTTCCATGATATCAAAAGGACAATCGCCAGAATAAAAACAGGGATATTATGCATAAATAAACCGATGGCTATTTGCCCGGCGGTCAATCCCGTTTCAAAAACGTCCAATGAGAACATCGCGAGGAACAATAAGAAGATTATTGATAAAATTCTTGGCGTCCAGTATAAACTTTTACTAATTTTATTTTCCATATTATTTTGCCCCCTTTTTATACCCCCTTTCGGTAAAGGGGGTAAGGGGGATTTAAGGAGAGGGCTAGCCCGTCTCGCTCGCCTCGCTGAATCCGCCAGCTGGCGGAGAAGCGGGCCGGAGGCTTGCCGAGGCGGAGGTGAGGTGGGGTTTATCTCTCTAGCTCCACGCGGAGCTAAAGCCGACGGCAGTTAAAACAAATACTTTTAGAAAGTGGGGAGACGAAAATTGTCTCCCCATGTCATAGATTGAATGGAGATCGCTGTTATGCAGCGCATTTGAACTCAGAGGCAGGAGCGTTTACCTCTCCGCTATTCTGCCCGCCCGTGGTCTTTAGGTGGAGCATTACTTGGCCACATGGCCATTGGCCTATCCATAAGATAGTATACGGCCCCTGGCCGAGCCACTCACGCGCGGATTCAATATCCATCTCGGGCGATAAATTTACCTGGTCTCCCGGCCCGACTAATCTGGTTCCGCCAGCTCCATCTTGGACACGCGCTTCATTTAGTCTTGTTAGATCTGCCATACGGCCCTCCCTTCATTTCATTTGTTGTTTTCGCTTCCTGAAAATATTAGTTTTGAAGAGCAAATTTTCTCTCACCATCCAGCCGTGTAAGAAAACCACTCCCAGGCTTCCCCGATTTTTTCGCGGAATATGATTGCCAAAACGGCAACCACACCCAGTGTAATAGCCGTTATAGTCAAAAAAGTAGGCATGGCGCCCCTCCTTTTAAATTGTTGGATTAGTTAGCTTCCTAAAAATATTCGTTTTGAAGAGCAGTTTTTCGCCTTTTTGCCGTTTCTAAAATAAGAACCGTAGATAAAGAGAAATAACAAAATGCTTTTAAAAGACGGGGACGATGTTCCGTCCCCGGGTGAAGTTTATTCACCGAAAATTTGGAAAAGATCTTCATCCTCTTGCACGAGGGCAAATCTTTCCAGTTTGGCGGTTAATCTGCGAATCTCGTCTTCGGGAAAGGGGGTTCGGCTTGTAGCCACCAAACCAGATTTTCCTGAAAGTTGATCTTTTTTAACTAATTGTGCCATGTCGCGCCTCCTGTTGTTTTATTTGGGGGTAATCTTTTAAAAACATTCTGTCAAAGGACAAAAATCCGGTGGTAATAAATTATGTGTTTCGCCCCGTCAGCTCCACGCGGAGCTTGGAGCCGGCGGCAGTATTATTCGGGAGAATTTTATTTTTTAGGTTTTATTGTTCCAAGTACAACATAATAAAACACTCGTTTCAGAGTTTCAAAAATAAGAGCCATTATAATCAAGCCGATTAGTGAATAAATTACTGATATTGTAGCACCTTCCTTGACCTCTATATACTTTTTTTCAATTCTGTATGGATAAGGAATAAATCCATCTTTAGGTTTTGCACCTACGGCTTGTAATTCTTCTAGAGAGGAGGCTTGTAATTCTTCCAAGGTGTATGATTTCTTTTCCGGGTCAAGCGGCGTTATACAAAAGTTGGATATTTTTTTAGAAAATTTATCAGTTGCAACATAATAATCTGGTATAGTAGTTGGTATGTCATTATTACTAAAAACATCTTTTATTAAAAATTGTTTCTTGTTTCCTGTCTGACAAATTATTTTAGTGTTGGGATTATCAATAACTTCAGAGGTTTTATAACAAAACGAGAATAATATAAAAACCGTTAAAGCGCACGCTGCTAGAAAAGAAAAAATGTATGCGACTTTTACTAATCTATACCAAATCTTGCTGTTTAAATAAGAAATTGTTTTTTCCATATTTATAATTAAAGGATAAATTATTATTGTTTGGTGTAAATTATCGGCAGAGTCCTCCGTGAGAGACTCTGCCGCAACGGGAAAATCTTATTTTTTAAAATAATTTTCTACAAATTCCTTATCTAATTTTTCCTGTTGATGCTTTATTTTGTTTTTGTCCAGTCCTATTCTTAATATTGAGGTATACAGATCGCAAATAAAACGTAGTAGATCATAAATCAAAGGAATTTTTATTATGAAAAATAAGGTATTTATGGTTATGATGGATATATAGATAAGCGGTCCGACCCATAAAATGTGCAGGAAATTAATATTATACAGCGGGAAAATTATGCTTACAATTACAAAGTAAATACTGCCAAGCACTGTTGGGTACATTACATCCACTTTTTTTCTTACGCCATACATCCACACTGCCGTGACAAATAGGAGGATCGCGTAAAGTATATATCCTAGTATTTCCATATTTTACAAAATAATTTTATTTAGCTCGCGAACCAAATATGCCGTGTTAGGCGATGCAATTTTAATTCTTTTTATTTATGTTAATCTGTATAAATTGATACTTACGATTAATAAAAAATAGAACAGCTATGCCTCCAATTATTGAGATAGGAAAAAAATTGATTGAGAAGGGGGCAAAGCTAAAAAAACTAATCGATGGTTCAAATTTAATAAAGTTGCTTTCCTCGTATTTTTTAACTGCACAATCAATAGGTCTATCTAACCATAAAAAATGATTTTGGTTGTAGCTCAATGTATTATTTTTATGTGTTACTACACCTTCTCCTGGTTTTTCGCAATATAAAACAAAATCAAACCAGCCTATGTCAATAATATTTTTGTATTTTTCTCGGTACCCCGCTTCTTTATTGATTATATATTGAGTTAGAAAGGTAACATTTCTATTTTGTTCACTTATTGGCCACCATAGTTCATCGCCCGAAGATGTCAGAATAAGACGGTCTTTGCAATCTTGTAATATTGTTTCAGCGATACACTCATAATTATCGTTTTTTTGAGCAAATACTATTGTGGGTATAAGCAGAGCTATAACCAAAATCGTTTTCATAAAAATATTAAAATTGTTTCACTTAACTCATTTTTATCCGAACTTCTTTATTTTCTAAATCCTAAAACCTAGCATCCAACATCCAAAACCCAAAACCTAGAATCGTCGTTCCTTCCCCACAATCACATTCAAACTCCTGTTGACGCTTATTTCAGCCGGGGTGGAAATTTCAATGGCGTTATCCAGGATAATTGGGTATTTTTTGTTTATAATCGTTAGTTTTTTTAAAGAAAAAAGACTTTGGTTAGAGGAAGGGTTTAATTTAGTGAGTTTCCTTCCGGCTTTGGTTTTTATATAGAGTTCTAAAATTCCGTCCCGTGGGTTGGCTTGCGCTTCCTCGGGGAGGTCGGAAAAGACTGAAAGATTAATAACGTTTATTTCTCCCGGCTCCATTATTTCTATGGAATAATTTTTTTCAATTTCTAAAGTCGTGCCCTGGCTCGCGATTCTCGCTTGGGAGATAAAAAAACTATTGCCCGCTTGGGCAATATCTAATTTTTCAATCCGGCGGGCGGACAAAACGTCTCCGGCTTCTTCTTCTTTGCCGATTCCTAAAGTTTCGGCGATTAGGTTGCCCTCGTTTCCAACCGGAATAATGCCCAAAGGCACCTCAACGTCCATCTGGTTGTTTATTCCCGCGCTGATAATGGCGTTGATTATTTTATTGACCGTTCCGTCATTGCCGACCGCGACAATGGTCTTGGCTCCCCTCTTTATTTCGTTCTCCACGGCTTCGTTAATGTTCCGCAAAAGACCCAGGCGGATAATTTTTCCGTTTAGTCCCAGGTCCGTAATCCGGGTTTCAATGCGCGCCAAAGCGTTATCGTATTTTTTTGTATTTACGTAATCGTCGTAAATGTAAATATGCATACAAAAAAATCAAAAGTTAAAATTCAAAAGTTAAAAGTTGGAACTTTTTTAATAAAGCAAGAATGATTAACTTAACTTTTCACCTCATCTTTTCTTTCCGGGATCATAGTGCATTTGCCGTTTAAGATTGCTCCCCTTTCAACAGACATGGAGGCGCATTCAATATCCCCGAAGATTTTGGCGGAAGCGGCAATTTCCACATACTTTTTAATTTTTATGTTGCCCGAAACTTCGCCGCCGATTCTGGCTTCGTGCGCTTCAATGGTAGCGGCGATTTTGGCCTTGTCTCCAATAAAGACGTCGCCGTTGGTTTTTAAGCTCCCCTCCAGGATTCCTTCCACGACGATATTGCCCTGGCCGTTAAAATTGCCCTTGACCTTGATTGACGGCCCGATGATCGTTTCCACCTCCTTGATTTTTTCTTTGTCGCCCTGTGATTTAAACATAGTTTTTAGGCAGGCAAATCCCCCTTTTTACCCGAGTTTATTTGCCTTTTAGAGTTATCATTTTAAGATCCTCCTTCTAGTTAATTGTAGGTTAATGAGGGGGGTTTGTCAAAAGTAAAAATATAGGTTAAGATGGTATTTAGACTGTGGATTTCTAATTCACCCCATTAGAAATGCGTTGTTTCCCAGTAGCTTTTTATTGCTAATTGCGATAGAATATTATATACCTTCGACTTAGTCAAAGGTATTTTTCTAACGGGGTAAACTTTTTATTTTTAAGCAATTTGATTTTTTCTCGCCCTTGTAGTTCAATGGATAGAACAAGGGACTCCTAAGCCCTAGATGCAGGTTCGATTCCTGCCAAGAGCACAGGCGATGGCAGGTGGGGAGGGCAGAGGCCTTTTGGCCTGATTTTCAGGTTCGACTTGCCCCGCGCAATATGAACGAAGTGAATATTACTGTGGGGTTCCTGCCAAGAGCACCCACTTTCGTCCCGCCCTTGGCGGGATTACAGAGGTCAAACCGTTTTTTCTGAATTTGGTTTGTAAATCGGTAAAGTCCACATTATTGTAGACTAAAGTCATAATTTGATAACGTTTTATTAGTTTTTTATTTAATATTAGCCAAAAAGTTAGTTATAACCATTTAAAAGTTTTACGTAGAACATTAATCTGTTAATTGTTAACTGTTAAAAGTTAATGGTTAATGTCCGGGCCTTTAGCTCAGCTGGCTAGAGCACTTCCATGGCATGGAAGGGGTCAAGGGTTCGAATCCCTTAAGGTCCACCACTTCGCTCCTCGGTTTAACCTCGGAGCTTCGCGGTGCACAGCACATATAAAATTGATTAAGTATAACAAACATAAAATAGGCGAAGTGGTGCCCCGCGGAGTCTTGACGGAGTGGGGCCGCAAAATGTATGTATTATACTTATATATTGCAGAGCAAAAAGGATGAAAGCCGCTATATTGGCGTGACTTCTGATTTAAAACGAAGATTAGAAGAGCATAATTCCGGGAATGCGCGATATTCAAGCACAAGGCGACCTTATATACTAAGATGGTATTCCGCTTTTGCTGAGAAACAAAAAGCTTATAAATTTGAGAAATATCTAAAATCAAGTTCTGGTTGTGCTTTTACTAATAAGCATTTAGTATGATTTTGGCTAATATTGAATAAAAGTTCTTTGTAGAACTTTTTAGCGATATTTATATTGACAAAGATTTTTATATTTTACATCATACAAAGTCATGTTTTTTCCCGTATTGGATTAACCCTTTAAAAGGATGAAATATATGGGCGTGATTGAGTGGCTTCCTATTGGCCAGTATGAACACCAGTTTGTTTGGAGGCCTGGTAAATGTTTCGCTACTGGTTGGTACCGCTGTATTGAGGGTCGTCTTCGGGACGGTAGGCATCCGGAATGGAATGACGCAACCGGAGAGAAACGTTATTCCTGATCTGCCAGTCTTCGTAAATGTAAAAGTCCACTTCAGTAAAAACTGATAGGTGGGCTTTTTTGTTTTTTGGCTAATTGTTTTTCGTAGAACATTTATCATGTCATTGCGAGGAAGGAGTCCCGAGCCTTCGGGACGACTGACGAAGCAATCTCACGCACAATGATTTTAATCTAAAAATGTTATTTTGTGCCCACACATCATTCGTTAGATTGCTTCGTCGCTACACTCCTCGCAATGACATTTGTTAAGACTTTAGTCCACGTTTTTGTAGACTTAAGTCATTTTTTATAAATTGGGGATAAGTCCACGTTTTAGTGGACTTTTCTTTTTATTTTTGCTAATGTTAGCTAAAATTATAGCCGTGGATAACCTGGGGAAAGCATGATTTAATTTTATAAATATCTTGACCCCACTCCGTCCCACAATGCTGCGGGACTTCGATCGCACGCCGCTATAGCTTTGGCGATGGCGCGGGGACGAGACGAAGCAATATATAACCTAAGGTTTTAAAACAAGTTCTCGCGCTTGGTACCAGGGTGTACATAATCCTTGACAAAAGAAAGAAACTTTGGTATAGTGTAATGTTTATGCGGGCACATTAACAGGTACATTAAAAAGGTAAAACAATAGAAAATGGAGGTCCGCCATGTTGGACAAGAATAAAAGATTTTTCCGGATGATTGATGTTTGGAGTATTTCGACCCTTATTTTTCTCTGGCTGAAATTCAATTGCTATATTAACGACCCAGCATCTGGTATTCTCGTAGTTGTGTTTATTGGTTTCCTAAGGGAGTATGTTACTGCCAATAACGCGAAAAGGCAGCTAAATATCCCCACGATGAACAGGCCTGGTGGTTGGTGGGTGGTTATCTGGTGGTTATTTGGGACTTTGATCCTTTATTTTGACTTTTCTAACCCCGGCCGATACCATCTTCCGGTCTCCGAACTGACTGCGGTGTTGGGTTTTGTGACTGAGGAGTATATACGCTCAAGAATGTTGAGAAAGGTACAACCGTCAGAGGATGTTATTTCCTCTTCAGGACCTACAAACATTGTTATTGTTTATCCTCCTATAATTTTCAATTTTTTTGTAAAAAAATGACTGCCTGCATAAATTGCGTAAAACCCCGGGGGATTCTCTCTCGGGGTTTTTTCTTGCCTAAAAATATAAAAAAATATACAATAAATTTATAATTAAGATAATAAAAGGATAACGTGCCCCGTTAGAAATAATTTTGGGCTGGGTTAATGCGGGGGATATTAAAATATAAAAATATTATTTTATGGAGAAAAAAAATGACAAAATTTCTAATGGGGTTTTTGACACAGTAATAATCGGTTCCGGGCCGGCCGGAATGACCGCGGCTATTTACGCGGCCAGGCGGGAAATGAAAACTTTAGTAATCGGCAAAGAATTGGGCGGGCAGATGGCCTGGGCTTCGGCAATTGAAAATTATCCGGGATTTTTATCAATTGAAAGTTTTGACCTGATAACGAAAATGCAGGCGCAGGTAAAAAACGTGGGCGTGGAAATAATAACGGGAGAAGTAAGTTCAATTATGGAGCAAAAAGATAAAACTTTCTTATTGAAAGCCGGCGGCAAGGAGTACGAAGCGAAAACCATAATCGCGTGCCTGGGCATGGCCCCGCGCAAACTGGGCGTGCCCGGAGAAAAAGAACTTAACGGAAAAGGAGTTTCCTATTGCGCCAATTGCGATGGGCCGTTTTTTAAAGGGAAAATAGTGGCGGTAGTCGGCGGAGGCAATGCGGCTTTGGACGCCGCGGAAATTTTATCGAAAATAGCGAACAAGGCCTATTTAATTCATCGCCATCAGGAATTTAAGGGTTTTGAGTATTTAATTGATGAGGTTAAAAAGAGGGAAAATATTGAGTTGGTTTTAGATTCTAAAATTAAAGAAATAATCGGGGCGGATAAGGTTAAAAAAATTATTGTGGAAAATATAAAGGCCGGCGGCGAGCGGGAAATAACCCTGGACGGAGTCTTGATTGAAATCGGGCGCGCCGCGAATACCGAGATCTTGGAAAATTTTATCGATCTTGACCCGGAAAATTTTATAACCGTGGATAAAAACCAAATGACTAAGACTAAGGGCCTCTTCGCGGCCGGGGATTTTACGAACGGGAGCAATTTTAAGCAGATTATAACCGCGGCGGCCCAAGGAGCGATCGCGGCTCTGGGCGCTTATCAGTATTTGCAGATTGAGGAAAAGAAATAATAATTATGTGGTCTAAATATATTACAAGAAGGCTGGCCGTTCAGGTGGCCCAAGCCTGGAATTTCGGCTGGGGCAAGGCAATGAAAAAAGTTTATGGAGTTTCTTTGGAAAACACTCTGATTTTTAGGGATTCTAATAAAACAGAATATTATGTTGATAAAAAGCAATACGAAAACTATGAGGAAGGTTTATATAGACTATTGCGCAATGAGAAATTTGTTAAAAATTTTCACAAGGAAGCTAGAAGTAAATTAGAAGGTATATTGGAAGATATAGAAAAAAAATTTAATAGAAATTTATCAGAGTTGTCTGATGCAGAATTATTAAAAATATATGTAAATTTTCTGTTGCCGAACGTAGAGCAGTTTTATGCAAGAATGTGGACGGTTTTTAATATTGCCGAGCCCTTAGCGGTTATTTTTAAAAAGGAATCAGGGAGACCTTTAGGAGATAAAAGTAAGACGGATGAGTATCTTTTAAAGTTATCTTCTCAATTAACCCCGAATAATGTTTTGGAAGAAAGAATTGATATTTTGGAATTAGCTAGGGCAAAAAATAAGTTAAGCAAAAGGGAGTTTTTAGAGAGGATAAAGAGGCATACTAAAAAATATCAGCATATTCCGATGTTTGATTTTGACCATGAGCCATATACGGCAAGCCATTTTTTGCAAGAGTTAAAAGATATAAAAAATCCAGATAAGGAATTGGGAAAATTAAAAAGATTATTCCTGAAAAACCGGAAAAATTTTAAAAAAATAACAAGAGAGATAAAACCGGATAAAAAATTAAAAAATTTGCTTCAATTTTTGAAAGAGAATGTTTTTTTAAGGGATTATCGGGACATGATCAGGCAAAAATTAAATCTTGAGCTAAGGGAATTTTATTCTGAAGCTGGAAAACGGTTGGGTTTGGGGGTAAAAGAAGCAGCAGTTTTAACGAATGACGAAATTATTGGGTATTTAAAAAGCCATAAGAAGTTTCCGAGAGGAGAGACAAAAAAAAGAGAAAAAAATTATTTATTGATCCAAAAGGGAAACAAAGTAAAAATTTATTCCGGTAGCCAGGCTGCAAGTAAGTTTAAAAACGAGTTAGATTTTAGCAGAGCCAGAAGATCAAAGGAAATAAAAGGAGTTATCGCCTGCCAAGGATTTGCCAGAGGCAGAGTAAAAGTAGTTTATACCAATAAAGACTTAGATAAAGTAAAAAGGGGCGATATTATGGTGGCCGCCGTGACCAGGCAGGATTTTGTTCCGGCTATGAGAAAAACCAAAGCTATCGTCACGGATGAAGGGGGTATTATCTGCCACACCGCTATTATCTCCAGGGAGTTAGGTATCCCATGTATCGTCGGTACGAAAGTCGCTACTGAAATTTTAAGAGATGGCGATTTAATAGAGGTTGACGCTAATAAGGGCATCGTCAGGGTCTTGAAAAAAAATCGCTAATAATTTATGTTGGATTTATTAGAAGAAAAAAATTTATTTTCTTTAGGTTATAAACTAATCGCCAGCCTGGACGAAGCCGGTCGGGGGCCTTTAGCCGGCCCGGTCGTGGCCGCCTGCGTGGTTTTGCCGGCCGGATTTATTGCCGAAGATGAGAAATTAAAACTGATAGCGGATTCTAAAATTTTAAACGCTTCCCGGCGGGAAGAACTGTTCTCTGTTATTGAAGAGCAATTTGGAATCGGAATCGGCATTTGCGACAATAAAACCATTGATAAAATAAATATTTTTCAGGCGACTTTTTTGGCCATGAAAAAAGCTTTGGGGGCTTTAAAGGAAAAACCGGATTTCGTTTTGCTTGACGGCGGATTTAAAATCCCCAATTATTCTGGTGAGCAGAAAAATATTATAAAGGGGGACAGCCTTGTTTTTTCCATTGCGGCCGCTTCCATTATCGCCAAAGTAACCCGGGACAGATTGATGAAAAAATTCCATGAACAGTATCCGCAGTACGGCTTTGACCGGCATAAAGGCTATGGCACTAAATTGCATTTGGAGAATTTAAAAAAATACGGGCCCTGCCCGATTCATCGTTTTAGTTTCGGGCCAGTGGCTGGTGTGGCGCATGTCATTGCGAGGAGCGTAGCGACGAAGCAATCTCAGGTTTAAAGGCACGAAGCCTAATTTTATTAAATGGCTATAATCAATATTCGCTAGGGTAAAATAATATTTTTTAATTTTTTTGTTATTTCTAAATAACCAGAGATTGCTTCGCCCCGCCTGCGGGCAGGACTCGCAATGACAGGGTTGCGACTTCGCTCCAAGCGAATTTAGGCATCAAGATAATAAAAAGTAAATTAATTTTTATTATTTAAAATTATGACCGACAAAAAAAATTTTACCAACGAGGAAGCGAAAAATATCGGCGAAGCTTTGGGAATTAAGTGGGATAAATTTGACGTAGAGCAATTCCGGGCCGGCCTGGACGTTGAATTAGAACACGGCCTAGTAAGCCAGCATACTAATGTTACTAATAGCGATTCCCTTATAACCGGAAAAATCGCCTTGGCGCATCTTAATGAATTTCCTGATTACTACACTCGGCTGGAAAAATTAGAAAAAGAGGCCGAAAAATATTGGGAAGGGAAAAAATAGTTTTTTTGCGATGTAAAAATGATCCTTAAGACTGGGGGTTATTTTTTATTGTTTACTTTTAAAATGTCCCCCTTCGAAAGGGGGACAAAGGGGGTTTAAAAACCTCCCCATCCCTCCTTTACAAGGAGGGCAACTTTTTTTGGGGTTATTTTAATCATTGACGAAAGGCAAAAATTGTTGTAAAGTTAAATAAATTATGAATGTAACTGAATTAGCCAGAATCCTAAAAGTTAATCCGCAGGAACTGCGCGACCTCTTGCCGCAGCTCGGTTTTCATATTGGCCAAAAAGCTATTAAGATTGATAATCGGGAAGCGCAAAAAATTATTAAAGAATGGCCGGGTCTGATGAGGCAGCTTAAAAGGGAGAAAGAGGCGGAAAATAAAGAGGAGGTTATAGAAGAAAAAAAAGTTGAGGAGAAAAAAATTGTTTTAGTGCCTAATTTTATTATTGTCAGGGATTTTGCCGCTTTGGCCGGCCTGCCGGTTAATAAAGTTTTGGCTGAACTGATGAAAAACGGGATTTTTACTTCCATGAATGAAAAAATTGATTTTGACACAGCGGCGATTGTCGGGGAAAATTTGGGTTTAGAAATTAAGTTTGATGAAAGAAAAGAAGGGGAAGAGGACAACCGAGAAAATAAATTAGGCGAAATTTTAGGCCGGGAAGAGAAAAAAAACCTGCAGAACCGGGCGCCGGTAATTGTGGTTATGGGCCATGTTGACCATGGCAAAACAAAGCTTTTAGACGCTATCAGAAAAACCGACGTGGTGGCCGGTGAAGCCGGAGGCATAACCCAGCATATAGGAGCTTACCAGGTAATGAGAAAAAACCGGGCCATTACTTTTATTGATACTCCCGGGCATGAAGCTTTCACGGCGATGCGCAGCCGCGGCGCTCGCGTCGCTGACATTGCTATCCTGGTTGTGGCGGCTGACGACGGAGTAAAGCCGCAGACGGTTGAAGCTTTCCGGATTATTGAAGCGGCTCATATCCCTTTTGTCGTCGCCATAAACAAAGTAGACAAACCGGAAGTCGATATAAATAAAACTAAGCAGGAATTGGCCGCTCAGCTTAATATTCAGCCCGAAGACTGGGGCGGAAAAATTATCTGCGCCCCGGTTTCGGCTAAGACCGGCCAGGGCGTGGAAGATTTGCTGGATATGATTTTACTCGTGGCGGACATGGAAGCCGGCAATATGAAAGCCAATCCGGATTCGGCCGCGGCCGGAACCGTCATTGAATCCCATGTCGACAAAGGCGCCGGTCCGGTGGCCACGATTTTAATCCAGAACGGAACTTTAAGGGTGGGCGACAGCCTTTGCTTTAATAATAACGCTTACGGCAAGGTGCGGGCTTTAAAAAATTATAAGGGCGAGAATATTACCGAAGCCGGGCCTTCCAATCCGGCCCGGGTCCTAGGCTTAAAAGTTTCGCCGGCCGTCGGGGATATTTTAGAAGTCGGGGAAGGAGAGAGAATGAAAAACGTTCATTCCCTTGAGTCAAAAGTAAGGCGGGGAAAGACCAATGTCGTCCAGCAGGCCGAAAACGGCGATGATGAGGTTAGAAAAGTCAATTTGGTTATAAAGAGCGATGTTTTGGGCTCGGCCGAGGCGATTGAAGAGTCTCTGGCTAAGATAAGCGGCGAGAATATAAAAGTTAAAATTATAAGCAAGGGGCTGGGTAATATTACCGAGGGGGATATAAAGAAAGCGGAAGATTCGGGGGCTCAAGTAATCGGGTTTAACGTCAAGATTCCGCCGACAATTGAAAATTTAATCAGAGAAAAAGAAATTAAAGTTAATGTTTTTAAAATAATTTATGATTTGCTTGATTATATTAAAGAGGAGATGGAAAAATTAGTGGAACCGGAAATAAAAATGGTTGATTTGGGGCGCTTAAAAGTCCTGGCGATTTTCCGAACCGACCCGGGAAGCCAAATTGTCGGCGGTAAAGTCTTATCCGGCCGGATAGAGGCTAACAGTTTAGCGGAAGTAACGCGGGGAGGCGAGGTGATTGAAAAAGGCAAAGTAATCCGTTTGCAATTAAACAAGAAAAATATTGATTCGGCGGAAGAGAACCAGGAATGCGGGTTGCAGTATGAAGGCAAGCCAATAATAAAAGAAGGCGATATCCTGCAGTTCTATAAAACAGAGAAAGTGAAAGAAAAAATTTAATTTACTACGAATTACGAATAAGTACAAATATACGAATTTTATATTAAGAATGTTTATATTAGTATTCGTACATTCGTAAAAAATTCGTAATTCGTAGAGCTATTTATATGCCCCAACCAGAACGAGTTAATGAGCTGATAAAAAGAAATATAGCCGATTTAATCAACCGGGAGGTTTATTTAAAGGACGGCCTGATCACAGTGAGTTTTGTCGATTGCTCCCCTGATTTAACCAGGGCCAAAATCGGAATTTCCGTTCTGCCGGTTAATCTCTCCGGCACGGCTTTAAAAGTTTTAAGGGGGCATTCAAGCTTATTTACCGGAATTTTAAAAAAGAAAACCCGCTTAAGGCATATCCCGAAATTTGGCTGGGTGATTGATTCAACCGAGGAAGAAGCCAGTAAGATTGAAAAATTATTGGAAGAAATAAAAGAAATGTAGAGACGCATAATTATGCGTCTCTAAATAAAGAAAGAACCAAGAAGACAGTCCCTTGCCTTTTTGGTTCTTTTTTGTTATGATAGAAAATCTTTATGAATCTAGATAAAGCTATAACCGCTAAATTTCTGGAAGTTTATCAGAAAATAAAAGAAGCGGAAAATATTCTTTTAGTGACTCACGAGCGCGCTGACGGCGATGCGGTATCTTCGCTTTGCTCGATGATTGAGCTATGCAAAGGTTTGGGCAAAAAATATACGGCTTTCTGCCCGGGCGAGCCCATCAATCAGTATTCGTTTCTCCCCCATACGGAAAAAATTATTTTCGATAAGCTAGCGTTTTCTTCGGGAAACCCGCAGCTGGACTTTGGGGATTTTACCTTAATAATCGCTTTGGACTGCGGCAGCTTAGAGCGGACCGGACTGGGAAAAGAAATAGAAGGCAGGGGCTTTAACCAGTTTTTCATCGAACTTGACCACCATCTGAAAAACGGCAACCGCTCGGATTTAGAAATAAGAAAACCCGAAGCGGTCGCCACCACTGAAATTCTCTATTATTTTTTCAAGGCTAATAAAATAAAAATAAATAAAAATATTGCTGATTGTGTTTTAACCGGGATCTTAACCGATACCGGCAATTTTCTCTATTCCGCGACTTCGCAAAAATCAATTAATATCGCCTCGGAAATGCTTCTTTGCGGAGCCAGGTTTCCCCGGATTGTGAAAAACACTTTGTATAATAAAAGCCTGCCGGCCATGAAAGTCTGGGGCCTGGCTTTAAATAATTTAAAAATAAACAAAAAATATAATTTCGCTTTTTCCGTTTTGACTTTAGCCGAAATAGAAAAATTTTCCCCGGACGACAATGAAGATGTTTTTGATTCCATCTCCGGATTCTTAAGCAATTTATACGGGGTGAAAGGAGTTTTGTTTTTGCGGGAAGAAAAAGGAGGAAAATTAAAAGGAAGCCTGCGCAGCGCGCACCCGAAAGTGGATGTTTCCACCCTGGCCAATAAGTTAGGAGGCGGGGGGCATACCAAGGCTTCCGGGTTTGTCTTAGAAGGGAAAATAGAAAAAGAAGGCAACCATTTTAAAATAATATAAAAATAAAATAATATAAAAAAGGTACGTTAGTTAGAGCGCACCTTTTTATTATTTTAATCTTTTTTGTTTTCCCCTTCGCCATTGCTCTATCTTTTTGTGATTTCCAGATAAGAGGATCTTTGGTACCTGGTATTTTTTCCCTTTGGCTGTAAAAATTTCCGGCCGGGTATATTGCGGGTATTCTAAAACTCCGGGAACGGAATGCGACTCGTCTTTAGCGCTTGAAGCATTGCCTAGAACGCCCGGCAGGAGGCGGGTGATAGAATCGACTATCGCCATAGCCGGGATTTCTCCGCCGGTTAAAACGTAATCGCCGATAGAAATTTCCTCGTCAACGAATTTTTTTACTCTTTCATCCACTCCTTCGTAGCGCCCGCAGATTAGAATTATTTCATCAAGCTTGGAATATTTTCTCGCCAGCTGCTGGTCCCATTTTTTCCCCTTAGCTGATAATAAAACAGTTTTAGTTTTTGAAATTTGGATTTTGGATTTTGTTTGAAATTTGGAATTTGAAATTTGGAATTTTAAAGCCAGCAGGGCCTTAAAGATCGGTTCTATTTTCATAACCATGCCGGCGCCGCCGCCATAAGGGGTATCATCAACAGTCCGGTGCTTGCCCTCTGCCCATTGTCGCAAGTCGTGGATTTTAATATCTACGATTTTATTTTTTTGCGCCCGCTTTAAAATTGACTCATTGAAGTATGAGGCAAAAATTTCAGGAAAAATTGTGATGATGTGAAATTGCATAAAAATTTTAATAACCAATAATTAAATTCCAAATCACCGCTTTAGCGGGATCCCGCCCTCAATTAATTTTATAATAAAGTGGCGGGACAATATTAAATAAGCAATATTCAATTATTTATTATTTGATTATTGGAATTTGGTTATTGGTTATTCATATATAAATTATATCATATTAAAACAAAAAACCACTAGCTAAGAAGTTGTGGTTTTTTGTTTATCTATCTAATTTTGTTTTAGATTTTTAAATCATCAACAGATGAAGTATCAATGTCAGCGCTTCTGGAATCCCTTCTGCCACCCGCTGGCCTTTGAGCTCCTTCTGGGTCAAAAATTTTTAAATTGACCCGAGCGTTGTTTTTAGCTCCGACAATCTTTAAGAGAGTTCTAACTGCTTGAGCGGTTTGTCCTTTTCGACCTATTACGTAACCCATGTCAGACGGGTCAACTTTTAAGGTCAAAAGAACGCCCATTTCGTCCACTGTCCTTTCCACTTTTACCTTGTCAGGGTTGGAGACAATGGTTTTTACGATCATTTCCAAGAACTCCTTGTCTTGTTCAACTTTCGCCATAGTTTTTTCTTTTTCTTCCAAATTGACGTTATTGCCTTCGGCAACCCGCACTACAAATGCGGGACATGCGAATGCAGAGACTGAATCTCTGTAAATGATATTAACTCGCATTTTTGTATCTGTCAGATTTGAAAGAGCTCACGGTTAATTATTACTGCTTGCTTGCCCCGTATCTTTCTTGAAAGATGTGGGACCTTATATAAATTCAGCAAGTTCTAGGATATTACTATTATAACACATTATAAACATTTGTCAATAGGTGTTTACTTATTCAGTCTTTTCCGGCTCGGTTCCCTTTTCTTCTTTCACCTCTACCTCTGCTGGTTTTACTTCCTTAATTTCTTTTGGTGTTTGAGCCGCAACCGGGGCTGCCTCGCCCTTTTTCCCGGCTTTAGAAGCTTTGATTTTTTCACCTTTAATTATCCCCTTTTCAATTAGGAGATTATTAACTGTGGGAGACATGCCGGCGCCTTTACCCAGCCAATAGTTTATTCTTTCCGCCTTGGCTTGTAATTCCTTGCTATGGGGGTTATAAGAGCCCAGAATTTCTAAAGACTGGCCGTATAAATCGCGGCTCTTTTCCGATATTATTAAGCGATACATCGGCTTATTCTTTTTTCCGATTCTTGATAATCTTATTATCAACATAATTATTTTGCAGCTTCCTAGAGAGCTAGAAATATAGACTGCCTTTAATGATTTAATAGTTTGATATTAACTTAATCTTTAATAGAAGTCAAGTTCCTTTTTCGGTCTTGACATTTAGGCGAGAAGAGAGGTATTATGTTTAATAGACAAAAATTATTGTTTATTAAACAAAAATAAGTATTAAATGCGCATTCTACAAATTGCGCTCATCCGAATTAATATGAAAAATTTATTTAAATCCAAAACTTCTTACGAAATCCTTGATTTATTAACCCAAAATCAAGGCAAGACTTTTTATTTATCAGAGATTGCCTCAAAGTTAAGCAAAGACCCGGCTAATATTACCAGGGAGCTTACGAAATTAGCCCGAGAGGAAGTAATAAAAGTAATTAGCAAAGGCAATAAAAAATATTATGGCCTAAATTCTAATTTTAACTCCGCGAAAGAGCTGATAAATTTATTTAATAAAAACAGGGCCGGTGACTCAAAAAGTAAATTTGAGACCGAGTGGCTGCTGGCCGAAGAATTAAAGAATACTGACCCGTTTTTTTACCAAATATTTGCCAACTGTTTCGTGGATGAATTTGCTTCTCCGGGCGGCCGGGCTTATAAAAAAGTGGTCTCGGTCCATAAGAAATACAATCTCTGGTTTTATTATGATAAAAAAGACGCTTATGAAGTGGGGGAGCATCTGGTTGATAAATTCGAGAGCGATCAGGATTTTATGGACAAGGTCAATAAAGAAATTGTCAATCATTCTGATAAGCTCCGGCAGTATGTTTCTAAACTGCCCGAAGATAATTTGGGAAAATTATCCGATAAGGAGCTTTGGAATTTGTATAAGGGCCATGAAGACATCCATACCGAATATTACCAATGGGGCTGGATTCCGGTCGCAGCGGATATGTTTTCTAATAATTTAACCGGCCGGGGAGAAAAAATCTTAACCGGCCTGGGGGTATCGGAAAAAAATATCGGCCAGAGCTTAGTAATTCTTGCCCAGCCGGAAAAATTATCTTTGCTCGCGATAGAAGAAAATGATCTTATAAAAATAGGCATCAAAATTCAGGAAGATAAAAAGCAGCTTAATTTATTCAGGGAACTTTTTAAAAGATTCAAGGACGAGGAAGTAAAGAAATTCGATTTATACGCCCACAGCCCCGAATACGAAGAGAAATTTGAAGAAAAAGTAAGGCAGTTGAAAGGCAAAATCAGAAAGGACATATTAGACGATTTGGAAAGCCATTATACTAAATATTTTTATACTAAATTTCTCTTTACCGAAGAGCAGGGCATTTATAGCCTCGAGCATTATTTAAAAGCTTTAGTGAGGTTGGTCAGCAATAATAATAATTTGGCCAAGGCATTTAAGGAAAGCGAGGCTAAACGGAAAAAGGACTGGCTCGAGCGGGAATTGCTGATTAAAAAATTAAAAATAGAAGGCCGGCTCCTGAAATTTTTTAACGCCTGGGGCGAGTTTATGGTAACAAAAATTTATCGGCGCTATGCCCAGATTTTTGCTATTTATCGGATGGTGCCGGTGCTTTCCGAAATTGGCCGGCGCCTGGGTCTCTCCTTAAAGGAGGTAAAGTTCATGACCAGCGAAGAAATTTATAACGGTTTATTTAGCGGTGTTTTAGATAAAGGAGAGATAAAAAAAAGAGTTAACTTTTCCGTTTATTACACGGCTAAGGGTGAGCATCTTTTCTATAGTGGCGAGGAGGCCAAAAAAATAGTAAAATATATAGAGCCAGATGAAATAAAGGAGGTCTCGGAAATAAAGGGCCAATGCGGGGCCAGGGGGTATGCCAAAGGAGTGGTTCGAATTATAAATGTAATTCGTGATATGGGGAAGATGAAACCGGGAGATATTTTAGTTTCCATCTCCACCCAGCCGGATTTATTGCCGGCCATGAAAAAAGCCGCGGCTTTTGTCACAGACCAGGGCGGAGTAACTTCGCACGCCGCGATTGTCGCCCGGGAGATAAATACCCCCTGCGTTATCGGCACGAAAATCGCCACTAAAGTTTTAAAAGATGGGGATATAGTAGAGGTGGATGCGGATAAGGGCTTAGTAAAAATATTAAAAAAGAGTTAATTTTTTGATATGGCAAAAAACAAGAAACAAACCATCTGGTTTGTGGCGGAAAGAATTCCGGATGCTAATTATATTATGACCTATAATGTTTTTATTGATTATGGCAGACGTTTGAAGCAACAAGGGTTGGGAGACGCTCTCAAGCAGCTAATTTGGGTGATAAGAGACGGGGTTTTTAATCTTTGTTACGTGCGGAGAGAATTTGATAAAATGGTAAAAAATATTTTTTTCAAAGCGACAACGGATTTGCCCTGGCTGGCAAAGATGAATAGGAATGTGGAAATTTTTGCCAAAGAATATTTGCTTTTTTCTAAATCTTTATTGAATTTTAATTTAAAAAAATTATCCGACGCACAGTTGATAAAAAAATTTGACCGGTTGCTTGAATTGCAGATCAGAAGCCACGGCTTCGGCCAGGCCACGACCTGGCTGATTGATGCCGATTACCAGTTATTTTCCAATTACCTTTTTAATTATTTAAAAGACAAAATTAAAAAAGATAAATTAAAGCTTGAGCCGTCCAGCGTTTTTCCTCTTGTTACCACGCCCTTACGCCCCAGTTTTGTAGAAATTGAAAATCAGGAAAGCCTAAAAATGGCTTATGAAATTTCTAAAGATAAAAAAGCCGCTCTGACTTTTAAGAAGAATGATGACGTTTTTAAAATAGAGAAGGAGCTTAAAAAGCAAAAACCAGCTTTATTTAAAAAGATAGAAAATCATCAGAAAAAATGGTTTTGGCTTCATTATAATTATCGCGGGCCGATTTTGGAATTTGATTATTTCCTTGAGGTTTGGCGAGGCCTTATTCGGGAAGGAAAAACTAGAGAGTATCTTAAAGAATCAGAAGTTAAATATAGCAAGCTAAAAAAAGAGCAGAAAAATTTTCTGGCTAAATTAAAATTTGATGCCAAGCGCGAAGAACTTTTTAGGGAGGCCCGCTATATTGTCTGGCTGAAAGCTTACCGCAAGGATTGCATGTATTTTGGCGCTTATGTGGCCAACCAGTTTGTTAAAGAAATTGCCCGGCGGTTGTTTATAAGCTACAAGCAGGCGGAATTTATGACCAGGGAAGAGTTTGGGGAAGCGCTCCTGGCTGGTAAATTTAACACCAGGGACCTGGACGAAAGACCTAAATTTTCTGTTATGCACGGCACCTGGAAAAAAGTTTATGTTTATTCCGGGAAAAGGGCGCATGATTTTTTAAAAAAGACGAAGTGGGAGAAAGAAAAAATTAAGAAAGTTAATGAGCTTTCCGGCCAGACCGCTTCTCCTGGCAAAGCCCGGGGAATAGTAAAAATTATAGAAACGATTGAAGATATGCCGAAAATGAAGCCAGGGGACATTATGCTTTCGGAAACCACTTATCCGGCCTTGGTGCCGGCTATGAAAAAAGCCGCGGCCATTGTCACTAATATCGGCGGCTTGACCTGCCACGCGGCGATTGTGGCTCGGGAATTAAAAATTCCCTGCGTGGTCGGGACGAAAATCGCCACTAAAGTTTTAAAAGATGGAGATAGGGTAGAGGTGGACGCGGACAAGGGTTTAGTAAGAATTATTAAATAATTATGGGAAAGAATAAAATAAAGCTTATTATTTTTGATTGCTATGGTTTAGTTTTAAATGAGGGTTATCCCAATACCGCCAAAGCTTTGGCTAAGGAATTCGGCGGCCGCTGGCAGGATTACCACAAGGTTTTTTATCATAAATATATGAATTTAGCTGCCACCAGGAAGATCACGCAGAAACAAGCCTGGCTTGAACCGATTGATTATTTTAAATTGCCGATTTCTCTGCCGGAAATTAAAAAATTGCATTATAGCTTAATGAAACTTAATAAAGAAACGGTTAAATTAAATCGGGAGCTTAATAAAGGGGGTTATAAGACCTTGCTTCTTTCCAAAAATACCCGCAGCCAGCTGGCGGACGTAACAAAAAAATTTGGTTTAAAAAAAATATTTAAAAATATTATCAATACCTGGGAGCTTAATTTGCCTAAAGCGAGCGAAGAGACCTTGAGGTTAGTCTTAAAAAGGTTTAAGGTAAAACCGGAAGAAGTAATTTATATAGATGATAATGAGAGTAATTTGATTGACGCTAAAAGAATGGGCATAAAAACCATTTTAATAAAAGATTTTAAAAATATGAAAAAAGAATTGGAGAAAGAATTAAGGGCTAGTCCTTTTAAAGAGTTATCCGGAGTTTTGGCCGCACCCGGCAAGGCCAAAGGCAAAGTTAGAATTATAAAAACCGCTAAAGATAAAAATAAAGTTGTTAAAGGAGATATTGTAGTTTTGCCTGATTCAGATATGAAATTATTGCCGACCTTGCGCAGCCATATCTCTGGCTTTATTATAGAAAGAGGAAGTTTGACCTGCCACGTCGCGACTTTGGCGCGGGAGGCAAAAAAACCCTGCCTGGTGAACGTTAAAAATGCGACTAAGATTTTAAAAAATGGAGATGAGGTTGTGATTGATGGAACGAAAATTTCGATTGTTGGGTGATTTTACGGCCCGCACCTCACCCCGTCTCTCCGCCAGCTGGCGGATCGCTTCCCCTCTCCTAGTCAGGAGAGGGGCCGGGGGAGATGATATCTATATGTCGGGAAATACAAAAATATTATATATAGCTAAAGCGCTTCGGCAGGATATGACCAAAGCCGAAAAAATACTTTGGAGAGAACTAGGGGATGGAAAATTAGGCTTTAGATTTAGGCGGCAGGAGCCATTGGTTTTGGGAGTTTATAATTTTATTATTGATTTTTATTGTCCCCAAAAAAGATTGATAATAGAAATTGACGGCGGAGTTCATAATAAAAGGGAGATAAAAGAAGTGGACTTAATTAGAGAAGATATCTTAAAGCAAGCCGGCTATAAAATTATAAGATTTAAAAATAAAGAAGTTGAGAATAATATAGAAGCAGTTTTAAATAAAATCAGAAAAGATTTATTTAATTCCCCCTCCCCTGACTAGGGGAGGGGTCGGGGGTGAGGTAGTTTGGACGGGGGGTGAGGTGCGGTGTTTGGATAAAAAAAAAGGACCGAGTCTCCTAAAGCAAATGTTTCTTGCTTAGAAGAATCGGTCTTCATGATGTTGTGCCGAGGGATCAGGCGGCGTAAAGGATTCCGGTGACGGTGATGTCGCCGTCATCGTCCTGTTCAAGCATGATCCCCTCGCAGGAAGCGAGCTTGAGGGTTTCGGCGGGATAGCCGAAGATCGTGGCGGTCAGTTCCACCAAGGGCGAATGGTGGAAGATGAGCCCGTGTCCATCATCTTCGATCTTGCAGAAGGCCTCTTCGGTCGCGTTCTTGAGGGCGGTCCGAACCAGGTCGAGTTCCTTCTCGTCGAGAATCAGCAGGAGCGCGGCGTACAGGCTTCCGGCTGCCTTGACTTTGTCGAGGAGCCCTCTGGCTTTCCAGCCGTCGAACATCTCGGAGGTGCCGAATCTCGGATCGGCTTCATGGACACAGGCCTTGATGCCGTTGGCGCAACAGGCACCGAGGGCGGTCTGGGCGGTTCGGCTGAGATGGGAGCCACAGAAAACATCGGTGACGGTTTTGGGAGCGTCGACGAGATTTTCGTGGCGGAAACGGCCAAGTCCGGCCTGGCTGGCCTGCTCGCCGTTCTTGTCGGTGTGTCTACGAATTTGCAGTCTCTTCTTCAAGGTTTCCTCCTTGGTTTTGCCGGCAATTTACCAGCGGTTGTGGTTTTTGCTACTGGTTTTGTTGCTATTATTACGATTGCGAATTGTAAAAAACAAAATATACTAATATTTAATCATATCATACTTTAAACATTATGTCAAGGAAAAAACAGGAATTTATTAAAGATTTCTCTAAAATTAGCAAAAAAAATGTTGGGATTGCTGGAGGCAAAGGCGCTTCTTTAGGGGAAATGACCCACCTCTTCCTGCCTCGCCGGCAGGCGGGCGGCGGGCAGGCTAAATCAAACCCGGTTCCACCTGGATTCGTAATTTTGGCTCCGGCTTTTGATTATTTCATGGTTAACACGCCAAAGTCTCCGGCCTCTGAAACCGGCTTGGATATAGAAGCCCAGATTTCCAAAGTGAATTACGACGACACTAATTCCATTGACCAGGCTTCAAACGTTATCCGCGATATTATGCAGGACACGATGATTCCGGGACCACTGGCTAAGGAAATTACAACTGAGTTTAAAAAACTTAAAGCTAAGTACGTGGCCGTCAGGTCTTCAGCCACGGCCGAAGATTCTTCTATCGCTTCCTGGGCCGGAGAGTTGGAAACTTATCTTAATACCGAAGAAAAAGGATTGCTTACCAACGTGAAAAAATGCTGGTCGTCTCTTTTTACCCCGCGGGCGATTTTTTACCGCTTTGAAAAAAAAATGGTTGACCAGAAAGTGTCAGTGGCCGTGGTAATTCAGAAAATGGTCCAGTCGGAAATTTCCGGAATTTGCTTTACGGTCCATCCGATTACGAAAGACAGAAACCAGATGGTAATTGAAGCCGGGTATGGCTTAGGCGAAGCCATCGTCTCCGGCCAAATTACCCCAGACACTTATGTAATTGATAAACGGGATTTTAGCTTGTCTGATATAAACGTCTCCGAGCAGGAAAAAATGCTGGTGCAAAACATGCGGGGCGGAAATATCTGGAAGAAAGTTCCGAAAGCGGACCAGGGCAAGCAGACTTTAACCGGTAAGGAAATTATAGAGCTGGCTAAACTTTGCGCCAAGATTGAAAAGCATTATAAAAAGCCGCAGGATATAGAGTGGGCTTTGGAAAAAGGAAAATTTTATATTACCCAGTCTCGGCCGATTACGACGTTATAAAATAATAAAATAATATAAAAAAGGACCGAAGTTGAAAAGCAAAGTTTCTCGCTTTTCAACTTCGGTCCATGCCCATGATCTGTTTGATGGGTAGTGGAGTTAAAGTATCCGGAGGATTCCGGGGACGGTGATTTCGTCCTGGTCGTCCTGCTCGAACATGAAACCTTCGCAGGGTCTGGGATGAGTGTCGATAATATTAAGGCCGAACGAGGAAATAATCACCTGAATGGTCCGGAGGTCGCAGAAGATAAGACCGTGACCGCCGTTCTTGATTTTGGTGAAAGCATCTCGGATAGCCGCCTGGACGAGATCGGCCGCGGGCATTTCCTCGGTTGTTCCGAGGCTGCTGAGGTCGGTTTCGTGCAAGGGGAGCTTCATGCCATTTGCACAACAGGCGGCCAAAGTCGTTTGAAGACTGGCGATGGTGGAGCCGCAGAAGACGTCGGTTATCGAAGTAATATCGGAAATAAGGTATTTTCCCTCATAATAGCGGTTAATACCGGCCTGGCTGGCCCGAACGCTGTTGTTGTCGGTTTGCATGCGGATTTGCAGTCTCTTTTTCACGTTCTCCTCCTTGGTTTTCCAACGGATTATCAGCAGTTTACAGTTTTACTCCTTCATTTTTGTACTTAAGTAATGTATAAGACGGATGACCCCCATAAGCATAAATCCGAAGCTCCATATCTGGGAAAATTTTGCTATGATGGGGAATGTTTTCGCCATAGTTAAATGAGGCAAATACATCGGCAAATACAATCCAAAGACAGTCATCACAGTTGAGGCGATGACAAAAACGACTAAAATTAGGAGCAGTACGTCTCGCCAGTCTTTCATCTCACACCTCATCAGAAAAATTGTTGTGCTATAAAAAATTGTTATGAAATGTAATGTACAATTAATATTTAATCATATCATACTTTAAACATTATGTCAAGTAAGGAGATAAAATAGAGAATAACAAAATAGTATAAAAACACGTAGGGGCAGCATATTGTGCTGCCCCTACGTTTATACAAATTTTATTTTATTATTTTATTTTTATATTATTTTGTTATTTAGAACCTTCGTCCGCCTCCGCCTCCGCGTCCGGAGAATTTGTCTCGTCCGCCTCCGCCTCCGAATCTTGGCCTTCCATCGCCGCCCCCGAATCCGTTGCCTTCAGATTTACCTTTACCGTCTTTCCAGAGATGCTCGTTTTCCGGCAAACCTTTCAAAGTTAAGTTAACCCGGCCCTGCTCGTCTATCTCTTTAATTTTAACCGTGACTGTATCCCCGACTTTTAAGAAATCGCTTGGCTTGCCGATGCGGTAAGGCGCCAGTTCGCTCACGTGCGCCATGCCGTCATGGCCCGGGACTAATTCAATGAAGGCTCCGAAATCAAGCATCCGGACAACTTTGCCGGTAAAGATTTCTCCGGCCGCGAATTCCCGGACTATGTCTTTTACCTGCTTAGCCGCTTCCTGGCATTTTTCCGGGTTAAGGCCGCAAATCATCACTAAGCCGTCGTCTTCGATATCAATCGTTACTTCCGTTTCCGCGATTATTTTATTAATAATTTTTCCGCCCGGACCGATAACTGAACCGATTTTCTCCGGATCAATGCGGAAAGAAATAATGCGGGGAGCGTATTTAGACAGTTCCGGCCGCGGTTCCTTAATCTCTTTTTCCATAACTGCCAAAACTTTATCTAAAGCTATCCTTCCCTGCTTTAAAGTTTTTTTAATTATTTCTTCAGACAGACCGTCGGTTTTAGTATCAAGCTGAATGGCGGTTAAACCGTCTCGAGTCCCGGCGACTTTAAAGTCCATGCCGCCTTTACCGTCTTCTAAATCCTGGATGTCGGTTAATATTTCCCATTGGCTCATGTCGGCGTTAGAAGCCAGGCCCATAGCAATTCCGGCTACGGCTTTTTTAATTGGCACGCCGGCGTCCATCATGGCTAAGCTGGAGGCGCAAGTTGAGCCCATAGAAGAAGATCCGTTTGAACCAAGGGTTTCGCTCACCAATCTGATCGTATAGGGAAAATCTTCTTTAGCTGGGATAAGAGTCATTAAAGCTTTTTCCGCCAAAGCGCCATGCCCGATTTCTCTTCGGCCCGCTCCTCTCAAGGGGCTTACTTCACCGACGCTATAGGGCGGAAAATTATAATGGTGCATGAATCTTTTTTTACTGTTGCCTTCAAGGCCTTCTAAAGACTGCTCTAATCCGGGCGCGCCCAAAGTGACAATAGACATAATCTGGGTTTCGCCGCGGGAAAAGAGTCCGGAACCGTGATTGCGCGGGAGGATCCCGGCTTCGGCCGTCAAAGGTCTTATTTCATCAAGTTTCCTTCCGTCAACTCGTTTTTTATTTTCTAAAATTGCCGTTGTGACCTCAGCTTCAACTGCCGGAGAAACCAGTTTTTTAATTATTTCCTGCCGGCGGTCGCGTCCGATGCCGGACGAGAAAAGATATTCGTCCAGTTTTTCCTCAATCGCTTTGACAGCTGCTTTTCTCTCTCCTTTAGTATAATAAGTTTTATCAAAAAGAATCGGAGCGATATTTTCTTTAAGCCATTTTTTCGTTTCCGTGAATAGTTTTTCTTTTTCTTTTTCCGCTTCTATCTCTTCCTGGCTTTTTAATTTATTTTTGGCTATTTTTGCTTCTGGCTTAACTGCGCTAACCATTTTTTTAATTAACTTTATCGCTTCCTGAAGATTCTTCTGCCCGGCCATAATAGCTTTTTCTATTTCTTCTTCTTTTACTTCGCTCGCTCCGGCTTCTAGCATTATTACTTTTTTCTCTGTTCCGGCCACGATTAAATCAAGGTCGCTTTTTATTCTTTCTTCATAGGTCGGATTAAAAATAAATTTGCCCTCAAGACGGCCGACCCTTATACCGGCAATCGGACCGTTCCAATTAACGCCGGCAATAGACAGGGCCGCGGAAGCGGCGACTAAAGAAGCGATATCATAATCGTTTTCCTGGTCAACGGACAGGACCGTAATAATAACCTGGACGTCTTTTCGGGACGCTTCGTTAAAAAGAGGCCGGATTGCCCGGTCTATCATCCGGCCGGTTAAAACCGCCTCATCCGAAGGCCGGCCTTCTCTTTTTATCCAGCGCGAACCCTTAATAATTCCGGCGGCATAAAGCCGTTCTTCAAAATCGACCATCAAAGGGAAATAATCAATTCCCTCTCTTTCTCCTTTTGATTCCACGACCGTAGCCATAACTACCGTTTCCCCGTACTGGACGGTAACGGCGGCATCTGCCTGTTTAGCTAATTTGCCCGTTTTAATAGTGAGTGGGCGGTCAAGCCACTTCGTTTCAAAAACTTGTTCTTCTTGTTTCATTTTTTTAGTCCTGACCGCTAGATTACAGAACTATGAGGAGCACTCACAGCGCTATCTATCTAACGGCCAAGGTAAGTTAGTAATTAGTTAATTAGTAATTTATTATCTACGAATTACAAATCTTATACAAATTTACGAATTTTCATTAAAACGTTTTATATTATATTTGTAAATTCGTAATAAATTCGTAATTTGTAGGAGTTATTATCTTAGATATTTTCTATTATCGCTTAAATTTGTGAAATCGTCTGACTCTTCTATTAATTTTGAAGAGGCGGTCTGCCGGAAAGCCATTACTTCCACCAGGCACCCCTTGGTATTTTGCAGATAACTCATTAAGGGCAAATAATCGCCGTCTCCTGAAACTAAAATTATGACGTCAAGCTTATCTCCTAACTTTATGGCGTCAACCGCTATGCCTACGTCCCAGTCCGCTTTTTTTATGCCCCCGGCAAAAATCTGCAAGTCTTTCATCCTGACTTCAAAGCCCTGCTGGCTTAAGGCCTCAAAAAAGTGCAATTCTTCCTCACTTTCCGTTTTTATAACATAAGCGGTAGCCCGGATTAGTTTCCGCCCGGCCACCGCATCTTTCAGGATTTCTTTGAAATTAACTTTCTTACTGTAAAGATTCTTGGCGGAATGGTACATGTTGGACACATCAACAAAAACACCCACCCGCTGTTCTTCATGCTTTATCATACTTTACAAATTACGAATTTATTACAAATTTACAAATTTTTGTAGAAACGTTTTATAGCGTATTTGTAAATTTGTGAAAAGATTTGTTGATTTGTGGGAATTAAAATTTGGCGAACCGTGTAACTTCTTATTAGATATTAGGTTAATAATCTGAAAAAACGGGATTTCCTAGAATTATTCTTCTTCGTCTTCTTTAGCCGGCTCAACCGCTTCTTCTTCCTCTACTTTTATTTCATCTTTTTTATTCAGTTCTTCTTCTATCCTTATTCTTTCGTCTTCCTCTTCCTGCATTCTTTTGGCGATTTTTAATTTAAGCCGGCCTGTTAAATCCTTAAAAGATTTTTCATCTTCCTTCTGCAGATATTTTAATAATCTTCTTCTTTCCCCGACCTTCTTTAAAAGTCCGCGCCGGGAAGAATGGTCATGCTTATGGTTTTTTAAATGTTCGGTCAGTTGCTTAATTTCTTCAGTTAAAATTGCAATCTGGACCTGGGGCGAACCCGTGTCATTATCATGGGTTCTGAATTTAGCGATGATTTTTTGCTTGTCTTTTCTGGTAAGCATAGTTTTTGCCTTATCCGAGAAATGGGCGCCAAGCCATATCCAAGAAAAGGTCATTAGATATTAAGTTATTAGAATATTATAAAATTAACATAATCCAGAAGAAAGGTCAAGGGAAAATTATTTTTCAGTTGACATTTTAAAAATAATGGTTTAAGGTAAAGAAAAATTGTTCATTTTTCTCTTAAACAGGGGGGGGGTAGCATGTCAGACGCTGGAGCGCAGATCATAGTAATTACGCACAATGGTAAGATGCCAAAAGACGGTGGCCGCCGTTTCGGCTATGTGTGCGGCGAAAAATTTTTTCCAATCGGTTCAACCACGCCGATTCCGCTTTCCTTTTTCCGGAAAAAGGAACCAGCAAAGCCAAAAGCGCCGGAGAAACCAAGAATAAGCTATTCAGAATTTTGCGGCCTGTCTTATGCCAGAGATTACGACGGCCAATGCTGGTATTGTGGACATTCTCCGAATCCCACAATCACCGTTGATATTGATGGCATGGGAGAGAGGAAATTAGTAAAGTGCCGTTGTGGCAAGTTCATGATCCCAAATTAGTAAAAAAGAGTCTTTTGAAATCCCGCTGAATTCTGGCGGGATTTTTTATATTGGCTTATATTGACTATTACCTTATTTTTTGTTATTGTTTAGCTAAGGATTTTTAATAGTTGAAAAACTATTTTTATTTTGGAGCGGTAGTTCAGTTGGTTAGAACGCCTGCCTGTCACGCAGGAGGTCGCGGGTCCGAGTCCCGTCCGCTCCGCCTTCGCCTCTCCCGCTCAAGCGGGATCGACTACGGCGGACACAGTCCGCAAAGACGAACGAAAGCAGGGTTATTATAAACATGCTAAAATTTTTTATGTGATTCAACTTTTATGCTTTACAATCATTTAATAAAAACCTGGTCTGGTTTTATTTACAAGGTCTTTCTCAACCGGTAGGGCAAGAGTTGATTTTTATATTTGCTCCCGCCCTATCGGGCGGTTTTTTGTTTGTCTTATTAACTTAAAAAATTATAGTTATGATTCAACTTACTGAACATTCTTTCAAAAAATTACTAATTGCGCTGGCTATATATTTAACTTCGCTTTTCGCGGCGAACACTCTCGGGCTAAAGATAATGCCGTTTATCTTCGGCTCCCATCTGTCGGTCGCGGTATTTTCTTTTCCGGTTGTGTTTCTTATGACCGATGTTATCGGGGAAGTTTACGGCCGGCCCGCGGCAAAATTATTTGTTAAGATCGGGTTTATCAGCACGGCGTTGTTCATCGCCTATTCGTTTCTGTCGCTGGCTCTGCCCTGGTCGGCTGACGGCGAATGGGCAAGGCAGGGGTATAATCAGATTTTTGGCGTCTCGGTGCGCATGGCCATTGCTTCGCTCGCGGCGTTTCTAATCGCTGGGTATCAGGACGTTTTTTCTTTTTTCTTTTTTCGCGAGAAATTAAAAATAAAATATTTCTGGCTGCGCTCGCTTCTATCCAATCTTTGGTCGCAGCTGCTTGATGCGACAGTCTTTATGGTCATAGCGTTCGCGGGCGTGTACTCAACCCGTACTCTCATCAGTATAATTATCTCCTGGTGGCTTTATAAAGTAGCGATGGGCGCGCTCTATACCCCGCTTTGCTATATTGGTATTTATTTGCTTCAAGAACATAATAAAGAAAATCATGCGCTATTAACCAACAAAATATGATTATCAAACCGATTAAAACTCGTGTCTTTCAAGAAGGCGAGGGCCTCTTTACTTTCATCATGCTTTATTTTAAGAAGCTTCCGGAGCGGTCCGTGGTTGTTGTTACCTCTAAGATTGTCGCTTTGGCAGAAAAACGAACGGCTGTCGTAAAAAATAATAAGACTAAAGAAAAGTTGATTCGCGCCGAAAGCGAGCTGGCCATACCGACTAAGTATGTTTGGCTTACTATTAAAGACGGCATGGTAATGGCTTCGGCCGGAATTGACGAATCTAACGCCAAGGGCAAACTCATACTTTTGCCAAAAGACAGTTTTAATACCGCCCGTCTTTTGCGCAAAAAATTGCAGAAAGAATACGGCGTTAAGCAACTAGGCGTTCTTATTACCGACAGCCGCACGATACCTCTCCGGGCTGGTGTAACCGGAGTGGCTCTTGGATATGCTGGTTTCCGCGGAATTAAAGACTATCGCGGCACACCTGATATTTTCGGGAGAAAATTTAAATTTTCCCGCACCGATGTCGCTGACAGTCTGGCCACGGCTGCCGTTTTCGTAATGGGCGAAGGGGACGAACAGCAACCCTTGGCAATTATTGAAAAGGCGCCGATTGAATTTTGCGATAAAATTAACCGCCAGGAACTGCATATTGATATTCAAGAGGATATGTACCGGCCCCTCTTTTCAAAATTGCCAAAATAGGTTTTTTAAGTCCCGTCCATCCCGTATAAAGTCTTGCTTCTACAGGAAACTTGGGCGGAGTTTATTTTGGCAAAAACCCTTGCCAAAAAATTGGATTTGAGGTATACTGGAGTTAGTCAAATTGACCAATATATTATTGGTTTTTATTTTAATTTAGAGCGGTTCAAGACTAGAGCAGTCGAACCGAAAGCAAACATATGACAGCGGTGAAAAAACAAGGAGATAATGACATAGATAAAAAGACCCTTGAGGGGATAAGAAAGGATTTGCTAACCAGAAAAAGGCAGATATTAGAGGATTTGGGAGATATAACCGGCAAAGATAAGCATGATAAAGATGAGCATAAAGCCTTATTTCCCGATTACGGCGAAAAACCGGATGAGAACGCGCAGGAAATCGGTGAATATACCACTAATTTAGCCACGGAAAAAGTTTTGGAAAATACTTTGCGCGATATTGAAAATTCCTTAGACAGAATAGAAAAAGGCACTTACGGCATCTGCAAGTATTGTAAAAATCCGATTGGCAAAAAGAGAATGCTGGCCCGGCCGGTAGCGAGCGCTTGCGTGGAATGCAAAACCAAACTGCAAAACAGTTAAATTTTGCTTTTATGTTAAAATACAAAAAAAACATGGCTTCCTGGATTTTATTGGCCATGTTTTTTGTTATCTTAGACCGGTTTTTTAAATTTTTAGCTTATGGCGGTTATTTTGATAAATCTATTTCAATTGCCGGAGATTTTTTTAAATTTAATTTTATCCCTAATTATAATATCGCCTTTTCCCTGCCCCTTTCCGGAATTTTTTTGAATATTCTGATTATCCTGATAATCATTTTTTTGCTGTATGAACTGCTGTTTTTAGGGCAAAGGCAGGAGTGGGGTAAGGTCGCCCTCTTGACATTTATTATATTTGGTGCTATAAGTAATATGCTAGATCGTTTAAGGTATGGATTTGTGGTTGATTATTTAGACCTGAAATATTTTACGGTCTTTAATATTGCAGATGCGATGATAGTGGGCGGAGTTTTGGGACTAGCCTTAATTTTTTATAAAAAGAGAAATTAAAATATTCGTCCTTTGCAAGGGAGGGAAGGTTGGAAGAAAAAATTAAAAAAAAACCCCCCGAAACTGGACCTGGGGATTTACCGCCCGGTAAAGAAACCAGGAGAGATGAACCTAGGCCCTTGGGTGTGGGCAGAATTTTTAAAAAAGTGTTAATTCCTCCGGCCCAAAAGGAGGAAGGATAAAGAGAAACTCCTGTTTTCACCAAGAAGCAGGGGTTTTTATTATGCGGCCAAAAGGGTAATTTTTTCCCTTGCCGAGATAGACTCGTTTCTGACGTTTCCCTTATTTTCGATTTCAGCTGATTCTCTTTTACTCTCAAGAATTTCTCTCAAATATTCCTCTGCTCTTTTGATATTTTTATAGATATTTGTGTCGCTTCCGCCTTTTATATTTTTTTCCAAGTATTCTCCCTGGATTTCAAGCTGGTTGATTACGTCTTCTAAAATATATATTTGGAGTGATGTTCTTCCTAATTTTTCTTTCCCGCCGGGACCAGCCATGATTTCACACATTTTTTGTAAATTCTCATAATCAAAAGCGATGATAACGCTAGGGATATCCTTAATTTCGCCTTTCTCCGGATTATCTTCCCAGGTTAAATTAGATTGGAAGTATTTAATAGTTGTTCCTATTTTTCTATCAAGCTCATTTTTTATTTTTATAACTTTTTTTTCTATTACCTCCGTATCATTAGTCACGGTAGTGTCAACCGCCAGTTTAATCCTGTCGTCAGTGTCCAACTCAATTACGAAATCCGTATGGTTAACATAATCATCAAACTTTGTAGTCTGGACCGTTTCGCAGTTGTCGCCAAACCAGCAGGAATTATAAATTTCCCGTCGTAAAACTTTTTCCAATATTTCCCCTCTTTCCGTGCGGAGAACATGCCCCTTTTCTAATTTCTGGGTTAATTCAAGGTCTCTTTCTACTTCCGTCTTTGAATAAATCCCTTCAAAATCTTTTTCTTTAAGGCTCGGTTCTTTAACTCTTCTCATTTCATCGCAAACTTTATCTTCGGCGGCTGTTAATTGTTCGTCTTCGTTAAGTTGGGCTAAAAAATTTTCTCTGAACATAATTAATATTTAATTTCCCTTTTATTACCTTCTAAGATTTTTATCTTAACGTATTTTGTCCTTTTTGGCAAGACTTTTTTAATCTTGTCCGCCCATTCAATTACGGTTAAGGTCCCGGTCCGGTTAAAGTACTCTCCCGCGCCGATAGCGATTAAATCCCCGGCCGATTTAAGGCGGTAAGCGTCAATATGGACAAGGTTTTTAATTTTTCCCTTTTTAATGGGGTATGCCCCGTCAAATAATTTTGCCTTTGGCAAAATTCGCGTTGAGCGCGATTTAATAGGGTAAACCTTCATTATTACAAAAGTCGGGCTGGTAATATTTTTTTTAAGCCCCAAACCTTGGGCTAGGCCTTTAATAAAAACGGTTTTACCCGCGCCTAAATTTCCGATTAAGCCCAGTATTGTCCCGCTTTTTAAAGTTTTGGCGTATTTTTTAGCCAAGGCCAAAGTTTTTTTTTCCGAATTGGTTATTATTTTCTTCATAGTTTAATTGTAGTTTATTTTCTTCAAAAAATAAAGATAAAAAAACAACCCCGAGCGCTCGGAGCTGTTTTTTATGTGGGCGCACTAGGATTCGAACCCAGGGCCCTCTCGGTGTAAACGAGATGCTCTAACCAACTGAGCTATGCGCCCAACTTATGATTAATTTTTTTAACTATTTAATAAATTATTACGGCGGATTCGCCCAGTCATCCGGCTGGGCGTCGGGTCGGATGACCCGACGAACCCAGGGCCCTCTCGGTGTAAACGAGATGCTCTAACCCGCCTCGCTGAAGCCGAGCTTCAGCTCGGCGAGGCGGGCCAACTGCTTGTCCGTCCGAAGTCCCGCCTTTGGCGGGACGAAGGAGGAAGCTATGCGCCCGTGCCGATTCGCGATTGGCGATTAACGATTTGCAAGTATCAATTTATGCCTGTTAAACTGAATTTTTATTTTAGCTTAGTGAGAAGTTGTTTCGCTGTGTGCCAATAATTTTAGAACCAGTTATTTAGAAAATTAAATCGGCAATCTGAAATCGAAAATTTAAAATCTCAGCGGTGGGCGGAAGAGGACTTGAACCTCCACGACCTTTCGGCCACAAGCCCCTCAAGCTTGCGCGTCTACCAGTTCCGCCATCCGCCCCAAATCTATGGCGATTTTGGAGTTATTGAGAAATTTTTACCTCTTTGAGTTTCTTCTTATATCCTTTTCTTAAGAAATAGAGTTTGGCCCGCTTTACCTTTTCCTGTTTTTTAATCTCGATTTTTTCTATAGTTGGAAGGTTGAGCGGAAATATTTTTTCCACGCCCACTCCGTCAGAAACTTTCCTAACCGTTATGGTTCCGCCTTTTTCCTTCCCGTGCTTTTTGGCGATAATAATGCCTTCAAAATATTGGGTTCTTTCTTTTTCTTCGCCCTTAATATTTTGCTCTTTGATTTTTTGGAAAATGCGAACCGTCATGCCGGGTTTTATTTCCGGAATTTTCTTTTTTTCTTCGCTCATATATTTTTAAAATAAATATCGCCGCTTAAGGCGAGATTTTTAATTCTTAATTCTTGTCTAATCCTATAATAAAAATTATCTTTTGTCAAGGCGTTCGAAATACCGCTCGGTCGCACGCGAATAGCCTGTTTTTAAAATTCAGATTCCATGCCGCTTCTTCTCGCCCCTCTAAGCCGAGCAACAGTGAGGCGGAGTGGGGTCAAGATTTGGCTTGGATTTAATAAAACCGTAAACTTTAGCAAAAACCTGATTTTTGTTTAACTTGGTCGTATCTAAAATAAAATCATAATTTTTTTTATCATAGACATCAATTTTATAATATTTCATGTACCGTTTTTTATCACTTTTTTTTCTCGCCCGTTGGCTCTTTAAAACCTGAGCCACGGTTTCTAAATTTTTATCTTCGTTCCGGCTATGCTTGCCTTTTAGTTCTTTAAAAATGCGCTCCGCGGCAACTTTTTCGCCCACGTCAAGATAAATTTTTAAGGAATGGGGGATAAAATACCAGGAAGTTCGGCCCTCAATAACAAAATTATCCTTAGTCTCTCCTAATTTTTTTTGGTATTTATCTACTTCTAAATCAGTCACTGGGTCTTTTTCCCCAAGTTTATTATATTCGGCCAAAGTCAGACCTCGTTTTTTTGCCAATTCTCTTCTCATACCCCCCATATAATAACGGGACCACTTTAATTTTTTTGCCAATTTTTTAGCGACTGTGCTTTTGCCCGAACCCGAGGTGCCGCTGATAGAGATTATCATATATTTTTGTATTCTAAAGTTATCTTATATTATAATTTCACCATATAATTTCACTTAAAGCAAGAAAATCCCCCTTAGTCCCCCTTTAACGAGGGGGGGGCATTTTTAAAAAATCGCAATTTGTTCTATAATAGAGATGGAATGAAAAATTTTTCATTTTTATTTTTTATTTTTTTACCATGTATCTAGAAAAGCTTGAAATTCAGGGCTTTAAATCTTTCGCCAATAAAAACAAGTTGGTTTTTCCCGGTATGATTACGAAGGACCGGCGGGGCATTACGGCTGTTGTCGGTCCTAACGGCTCGGGCAAGTCTAATATTGCCGACTCGGTGCGCTGGGCTTTGGGGGAGCAGAGCATGAAAACCCTGCGCGGCAAAAAAAGCGAAGATATTATCTTTTCCGGCTCGGACAGAAAAGGCAGGTTAGGCATGGCGGAAGTTTCCCTGTTTTTAAATAACGAGGATAAAAAAGCTCCAATCGATTATTCCGAAGTGATTTTAACCCGCCGGCTATTTCGGGACGGAGACAGCGAATATTTAATAAATCAGTCCCGCGTCCGCCTCTCTGATGTGCAGATGCTTTTGGCTAAAGCCAAGTTCGGGCAAAAAACCTATAGCGTTATCGGCCAGGGCATGGTGGAAGGGTTTTTGAATACCAGTTTAACCGAAAGGAAAGAATTTTTTGACGAAGCGACCGGCGTTAAGCAATTTCAGATTAAGCGGGATGATTCTTTGGGCAAACTCCAGACGAGCTATGAAAATTTAAATCAAGTCAGTCTGCTCCTTTCTGAAATTGAACCGCGCCTTAAGAGCCTGACGCGGCAGGTTAATAGATTGGAGAAAAGGGAAAAGATTGAAGCGGAGGTTAAAGAATTGCAATTAAATTATTACCGCAAGGTCTGGCATGAGATAAATGATAAATTTAATGAGTTTAATAACCAGTTTCTTAATCTGGAAAAAATTAAGCTGGCTAAAGAGAAAAAATTAGAGCAATTAAATCATGAGCTGGAAAAAATAAGGGTAAAGGATAAGAGAAGCCCGGAGTTTGAAGAGTGGCAAAAGTCTTTGGGCGGGCTGCAGAATAAAAAAGAAGAAGTAATGAAGCAGATCGCGAGACTAGACGCCCAATTGGAAATAAAGCTGGAAGCCCGGGGCCAGTTTGATTTGTCCTGGCTTAATAATAAAAGAGAAGAGTTAGCCGGGGAAATAAAAAAAGTAAAGGAAGAAATTGAGTCTTTGGAAAAAAATATTAAGTTCAGTAAAGACGGCTTTGCCGGACTGGAGGCGGAGAAGAAAGAGACAGATAAGCGCCTGGCTGTGGCCAATGATAACTTAATAAAATTAAGTTCGGGCTCATCCGGCGGGACAAAAGCGAAAATAAAAGAAATTTTGGAAAAACTGCTTGGGAAATTAGAGGCGGCGGATAAAGAGAAAGAAGAAGGAAAATTAAGGGAGGTGTTGAGAAAAATAAAGGAAGAATTCAGGCGGGTGGTAAAAGACTTCAGCCAGGAAGATGCGGGAGGATTGGAGGAAGCGCAGAAGGAAATTATCGGATTAACAAAGGCCGGGGAAGCGGCGGCGGTAAAAATCAATGAAAATAATTTGAGGACTTTGGCCTGGACGGAAAGGGCGAAACTGCTTCGGGAAAAATTACAAGCCTGGCAGAAAGAGGCGGAGGGGATAGAAGATAAGCTAAGACAGAACCAAGCCGAGTTCGGCCGGGAGGAAACAGACAAAGAAAAAATTGAGTTAAAGAGAAGATTAGAAAAAATTGAAGCTGAAGTCGGGGAAATAAACGCCAAGATTGATAATTTGAATCTTGAAGAGGAGAAAGAGAAGGACCGCTTATTTTCCCTGCAGAAAGAAATCCATAATCTGCAGAATGAAATTAATAATTTAAGCCGCCAGCTTAATGATTTAAAAATTAATTCTACGCGGTTTGAAACAAGACTTGAGGATTTAGAAGCCGAGATAAGAGATAGTCTTGGCGATTTAAAGGAGGTAGGGGAGAAAAAGTTTTCCGGAGCCATCGATCCGGAAGAAGCTAAAGAAAAGATTGGGCAGCTGAAACATCAGCTTGAATTAATCGGCGGGATCGATCCGGAAACGACTAAAGAATATAAGGAAACTAAAGAACGCTTTGACTTTCTGTCCGGCCAGATTAAAGATTTAATGGCCGGCATTAAATCTTTGGAAAAAATTATTGAGGAGCTGGACTTAACTATAAAGGAGAGATTTGATAAAGAATTTAAAATTATTTCCGGAAAATTTGAGGAATATTTTAAAATTCTATTTAACGGCGGGGTGGCTAAAATTATAAAAGTAATGGAAGAGGAGGAAAAGGAACCTCCCGAGCAAGTTCCTGATGAGGCGGGCGATTTAGAAGCAAAAATCCCGGACGGAGGCACAAAGGAAAAGGAAGAAAAATCCGGCTTGGATTTAAAGAAAATAAAATTTTTAAGAAAGCATAATGCCACCGGCCTGGCCGGGATTGAAATTCAGGCCACGCCTCCGGGTAAAAAAATTAAATCCGTGGCTATGCTTTCCGGCGGGGAGCGGGCTTTAACCGCCATTGCTTTGATTTGCGCGATTATCAGCGCCAACCCTTCGCCGTTCGTGGTTTTAGACGAGGTGGACGCCGCTTTAGACGAAGCTAACTCGGAGCGGCTGGCTAAAATTTTAGACGATCTTTCCCACAGAACCCAGTTTATCGTTATTACCCATAACCGCGCGTCCATGCGCCGGGCCAATATTCTTTATGGCGTGACTATGGGCGATGACGGGGTAAGCAAGTTGCTTTCTATTAAGCTTGAAAATAGCGAATTAGTTAAATAGTTAAGCAGTTAATCAGTTTTGCTATTTAAGCGAAATATTGGTAAAATAGAGGCATAAGCTTATGTACAGTTTTTTAAAAAAATTAAAATAATTAATTCATATTTATAAAAAATATGAAAAAAGCAAACATAATCATTAAGACAATCTTGCTATTATTCTTTACGGTGATTTTGAGCGGGTGCGCTGGCTCTGCGCTTAAGTGCGGCGAGGGAATGCCCAATGAATGCAACGGCCAATGCTGGTCGGATTGCGGCGCCAATAAAGTATTTAAGTGCGATCCAACGCAAGGAGGAATGTGTCTGGCTGATGCCAGCAATTGCCCGGTTGCTACGCCTAACAGCTGCAACGGCGAATGCTGGGCGGATTGTAGCGATAATAGAATATTCCAATGCGATCCGGCGCAAGGCGGCTCATGCGTTATAGACCCTAGTAATTGCCCGGTCGCTACGCCCAATAGTTGCAATGATGAGTGCTGGTCAAAATGCGGTTTAGATGAAGAATTTGTCTGTAATGTTTCCTCAGGCGGGATCTGTAAGAAAAAATAATTTACCTGCCAAAAAATCGTCCCACAGTCTCGGGGCGGTTTTTTGTTTTGTGGTATAATGGAATTAGTCAAAAGTCAGAAAGTCTATAGAGTTATAAGGTGTTTGAAAATTTAAAATTTAAAATTGAAAATTTCTAAGACTATGTCTTCAAAAATAATTTCGGCGGCCGTGGTTGGCTTGGAAGCGGAACTGGTAGAAGTAGAAGCGGATACAGGCGGCGGGCAGCTTGGCACTTTTGCGATTGTCGGCCTGCCGGATGCGGCGGTTTCGGAATCAAGGGAAAGGGTAAGAAGCGCGATAAAGAATTCGGGGTTCAATTTTCCTAGGGTAAAAGTAACGGTTAATTTAGCGCCGGCGGATTTAAAAAAATACGGGCCGAGTTATGACCTGCCGATTGCCGTTAGCATTTTAGTAAAAACCAATTGTATTTTTTCTCCCCCCGATAGTGAGAAAATGCTTTTTGTCGGGGAGCTGGCTTTGTCCGGCCAGGTGCGGTCCGTAAATGGTATTTTGCCGGTTGCCCTAAAAGCTAAGCAGGTCGGCATAAAGACTATTTTTGTGCCAAAAGAAAACGCTCCCGAAGCTAAGCTGATACAAGAGCTGGAGGTTATTCCTCTTGATAATTTAGGCCAGCTGGCCCGGCATTTGAATGGGGAGGAACCAATCCCGCCCGCCGGTTATAAAGAATTTAATTTTTCCAACGAAAAGATTTTTTCCGATATGGCTCATGTCCGGGGCCAGGAGCATGCCAAGCGGGCGGTAGAAATTGCCGCGGCCGGGGCTCATAATGTTTTAATGTTCGGACCGCCCGGAGCCGGTAAAACTTTAATTGCCCGGACCATGCCTTCAATTTTACCCAATTTAACTTTAGATGAAGCCTTAGAAATAACCAAAATTTATAGCGTGGCCGGCCAGCTGCCGACCGAAACGGCTTTGCTCACCACCCGGCCTTTTCGCTCTCCTCATCATACGGCTTCGGGCGTGGCCTTGGTTGGCGGCGGCACGTGGCCCAGGCCGGGCGAAATCTCTTTGGCTCATCGCGGCGTTCTTTTTTTGGATGAATTCGGGGAATTTCCCCGCCAGGTTTTGGAAAACCTGCGCCAGCCCCTGGAAGACGGAGTAATTAACGTGAGCCGGGCCGCGGGCAACTTAAGGTTTCCGGCTAAGTTTATTTTAGTGGCGGCCATGAATCCCTGCCCTTGCGGGTTTTACGGAGATAAGGAAAGGCAATGCACCTGCGCCCCCGGGCAGATTATAAATTACCGCAAAAGAATTTCCGGCCCGATTATTGACCGCATTGACCTTCACATTGAAGTGCCGCGCCTGAAGTTTGATAAGCTTACAAGCGAGGGCCGGGGAGAAACTTCGGAGGCTATAAAGGTTAGAATTGAAGCGGCTCGGAAGATTCAGGCCGAGAGATTTAAAAATACTCCTTTTGTCACTAATTCGGAAATGAATTCCGAAGCGGTAAAAGAGTTCTGCCAGGTGGACAATTCTTCGCACGAGCTTCTGCGCGCGGCCGTTGACCAGATGCACCTTTCCGCCCGGGCTTATTTTAGGATTTTGAAATTAGGCCGGACCATTGCGGATTTAGCCGGCGAGGAAAAGGTTTTAACTCCGCATATCGCCGAGGCCTTGCAGTACCGGCCGAGAGTGGAGTAAATTAGATTTAGGTATTAGGTGTTAGGTGATGGGAAGGTTGGATTTTCTATTTTTTCTCAAATTTGTTATAATAATAATATACCTTACGAATTACAAATTCCTTACAAATTTACAAATTCTTGCTAAAAAGTTTTATATTGTATTCGTAAATTTGTAATAGATTTGTAATTTGTAGAAAATAATATATGAGGAACAAATTATTTATTCTTTTGCTTATTTTTTCTTTTCTTTTAACCTCTGGTTTTGGCTGTAAGGGAGCGGACAAGGCAACGCAAGAGGCGATGAAGCCGGTAGTTTTAAATTATTGGCGGGTTTGGGACGGTCCGGACGCTTTTGAGGAAATTATGGCCAATTATAAAACTCTTCATCCCTACATAACAATTAACTATCGAAAATTGCGCTATAACGAATATGAGCAGGCGCTCTTAGAAGCGATGGCCGAAGATAAGGGACCGGACATTCTTTCCCTCCACAATACCTGGATAAAAAAATACCAAAGCAAACTGGCGCCTTTGCCGGCGGAAATTACTATGGTTTATCCGGTTGAAAAAGGCACGATTAAAAAAGAAATCGTACAGGAATTAAAAACAACAAAAAGCATAAATTTCCGGAATGTAAAAGATAATTTCGTTGATGTAGTGTATGATGATATAGTCCTGCCGGTTACAGACTCAAAGACCGGTAAAACAAGCGAACAAATATTCGGTTTGCCCCTAGCTCTTGATACCCTAGCCATGTATTATAACAAGGACCTTTTTAATAACGCCGGCGTGGCCGAGCCGCCTTCTTTTTGGAACCAGGAATTTCAACAGACCGTAAAAAAATTGACCAAACAGGATACCGCCGGGAAGATTATCCAATCAGGCGTGGCTTTGGGAGGAAGCAAAAATATAGAGCGCTATGGTGATATTTTGTCTATCCTAATGATGCAGAACGGCGCAGTTATGGAGGATGAAAGCGGTAACATTGTTTTTAACCTGATTCCCGAGGCTTTAAAAGAACAGAAGTACAGCCCCGGTCTGGAGGCCCTGCGTTTTTATACGGATTTTTCCAACCCAGCCAAAGAGGTTTACAGCTGGAACAGCAGTTTGGATAATTCCCTAGAAATGTTTATCGCCGGCAAACTTGCCTTGATGTTTGGCTATGCTTACCATCTTCCGACTATAGAGGCCAGGGCGCCGAAATTGAATTTCGCCATTGCTAAACTGCCGCAGATAGAGGGCAACTTAGGTAATACAAACTTTGCCAATTATTGGGTGGAGACGGTTTCTAATAAAAGCAAATATATAAACGAAGCCTGGGATTTTATCCAATTTGCCACTAAGGCCGAACAGGCAAAATTATATCTGGCTAAGACAAAAAAACCGACCGCTCTGCGCTCTTTAGTTAATGAGCAGATTGAAGACGAGAATGTAAACGTTTTTGCCGGCCAGGTTCTAACCGCCCAAAGCTGGTATCATGGCGAAGATGCCAATGCGGCTGAACTAATTATGGGGGAGATGATTGATTCGGCGGTAGCGGGCGATGGGAAAATTGAAGAAATTCTAAATTTGGGGGCGAAAAGGGTCCAGCAGACGATAACGAAGGAAGAATTATAAAGCATGAATTAAGAATTACCCGCCTGCAAGGCAAGCTTGCGAGCGGGCAGGAGAATTATGAAATTTATTAAAAGTAAAAAATTTATTTGTTTTATTGTTTTATTGTTTTATTGTTTTATTGTTTTGTCTGCTAATGCGTGTTGGGCACAGTCTCTGCTAGGAAACAGCAGCCCGGTAAAATACGAAGGTTCTTTGGAAAAAGGTGATTTTACTTTAAACGATTTTGTTAGAGTGGGCATAAGCGTTACTCAGTGGATTTTGGGGATTGTCGGCTCATTGGCTTTGTTGATGTTTATTTATGGAGGGTTAATGATGATTTTAGCTGGTGTGAGCACTAGGGCCGAAGGCGGTAAAGATAAAAAGATTAATATAGGCAAAGACGCTATAGAAAATGCTGTTATCGGTTTGGTAATTGTTTTTACCGCTTATATAATTATTGGTTTTATTTTTTCTACTTTAGGGGTCCCGGGAGGCGAGCGTTGGGCAAGTTCCAATTGGTTTAAGAAATAAGCTACTTATTGATTTGCCTCTATGAATGAATTCAGGCCGAATAAAATATTGTCAGCTTCCGAGATGGTGGCCGGAGAGCTCATCAAGCGCCGGCAGGAAAAGAATTTAAATCTTAAGGATATTGCCAAAAAATTAAATATAAAGTATGAATATCTTGAAGCCCTGGAGAATGGAGAATATGCTAAATTACCGGCCGGGGTGTATGGGAAAAATTTTTTAAGGGAATATGCCGTTTATTTAGGGCTTAACTTCAAGAAATTATTAAAAGAACTCGAGGCGGATAGGAGTTTGGGCGGGGCGAGCAAGGGCAGAGAGATTTTTTCTCAGCAGGTCGTGAAAAAACATAATTTTTTAGTCGTTCCCAAAATCGTAAGAAGTTTTGTTATAATCGTTATTGTTTTTGCCCTTTTTGTTTATTTGGGTTTTTGTTTAAAAAAAATAATATCGCCGCCGATGCTTCTTATAATTGAGCCGCTGGATAATTCAGTCACTAATAATAATTTCGTGGTTGTTTTCGGGAAAACGGAGCCGGAAGCGCAAGTTGAAATTAACGGGGGGCCGGTCGCTTTAAGTCCCGGAGAAAACGAGAGTTTTTTCACGGAAAGAATTAATTTAAAATCAGGGTTAAATACTATAACCGTAACCGCCAAAAAGAAATATGGTCGCGGGGCGGTTCTCTATCGGCAGGTATTGGTGAACGAGTAAGATATAAATTTTTAATTTTATGTTTAGGGTTACAGGAGGAAATGCTTTGCTTGACGCGGATTTTATATTAAGCAAAGCGCAAATCACGGAAAATATAAAAGTAGCTGATTTGGGCTGCGGCGCTTCCGGGCATTTTATTTTTCCCGCCGCGAAAATGGTTGGCAAAAGAGGCGTTGTCTATGCCGTTGATATTTTAAAAACGGTTTTAGGGGGAATTGATAAAAGGGTTAAGCAGGAAAACATAGGGAACATCAGGACGGTTTGGAGCGATTTGGAGGTTTTTAAAGCCACCAGGATAGAATCGGGCAGCCTTGATGTGGCTTTGCTTATAAATACCTTGTATCAATCCCATAAAAGAGTGGAAATCTTGCGGGAAGCCATAAGGATGCTCAAAAAAGGGGCGAAATTATTAGTAGTAGAGTGGAAGAACGTGTCTTCCCCTTTTGGGCCGCCGCCAGAAGAAAGGGTTAAGCCGGATCTCTTGAAAATTGGAGCAAAGAAATTAGGGTTGGAAATAGAGGACGAATTTGAAGCCGGCCAGTATCATTTTGGGATTTTATTTGTTAAGCTGTAAAATAATAAAATAACAAAATAATATAAAAATAAAATAATAGGATGCTGAAATAAATTACTTTATTATTTTATTCTTGTATTATTTTATTTTTAAAATTATGGGGAATCTTTTATCACTAAAATTTTGGTTTAATCTCAGGCCGGACGCGCTTCTGCCTATTTACCAAAAGATTTTTATTATTTTTGTTTTGGCTTTGGTCGTTTTTTTTCTTTTCTACCGTCTTTTTATCGCTAAAAAAGGAGGCCTTTATGCTTCTTTTTGGCGGCGGCTTTCTTCTTTCTCCCTGGCCAATGCTTTTATCGGTTTAATTCTACTTTTTTTTAATTATGAATTTATTCCCTTCCTGTCCTCCCGTTTTTGGCTTCTTCTTTGGGCGGTTTTTATGCTGGTTTGGCTTGTTTTTATTGCTAAATCCCTGTTGAAAATACCGGAAAGGAAAAAAAAGCTTGAGGAGGAAAAGGAATATAAAAAATACATACCTTAAAAAATAAAAAAATAATAAAATAATAAAATAAAAAGGCCGATTAAGGTCTTTTTATTTTTCTGGTCATATGAATTATAAACAGGTGGTGGGAAAATTTGGCGAGAATTTGGCTAGGGACTATTTATTAAAACATGGCTATAAGATCATAGACATCAATGTAAAAATTAGTTTTAAGGAAATAGATATTATTGCCCGGGTTGGGGAAACGCTGATTTTTGTTGAGGTAAAAACCAGATTATCATCAATTTTTGGAAGCGCCGAGGACGCTTTTGAATCTAAAAAATTGAGTAATCTGAAAAAGGCTCTGGAATTTTATATTTATGAAAATAATCTAGATGAAAATTTAGTTAGGCTGGACTTCATTTCTGTCGATATCAGCCGGCAGGAAAAAATGGCTAAGATTAAACATTATAAGGATGTTATTTAAAATATTATCAAAATATAGGGGTATTTATCCCCGTTTTATCCACATTTTTTTGCACAGTTTTTTCCGGCTTTCCCCCAGCTTATTAACGAGTTATTTACTTGACGGAGAAACGGGAGCCGGATAAAGTAAAACTATCATTAGTTATTAGGGCTAAAAAGGTCAAATCGGCCTCGCTGATCTGCACCCCATTAGCCCTAATTAACCAATGATTAAAAATAAGAAGATTAAATAATTTAATGATTAAAAAGGAATAATTATTGTTTGAGAGAATGAAAAATAAAGTAAAGAAATTAAGGAGGAAGATAATTTTATGATTTTATTAAAGAAAGCCGCCCCCTTTATTTTTTTTACTCTTCTAATTCTCTTTTCTGCTGGCGAGGCTCTGGCTGGGCAGGTTGATTCTCCGACTATTGTCCAATTAGGGGATAAAAAGGGCCAAGAATTTTCCCGCCAGCTTTTTATAAAAGGATTAACTCCGGCTAACACCGAAGTTTTAGTTTATATTGACGGGATTTATACCGATTTTGCCAAGGTAAAAAGCGAGGGGACGGCTAGCGATAGCTTTTATTATGAGCATTCAACGGCTTTGGCCGGCGGGAATGAAGTAAAGCTCATTGCTCGAGATAAAACCTCTTTGGTTTTATCCCCGCCGGTGGAGATGAAATATATAATTCCTCCCCTGGCCGCCCCGACTTTAGTGAGCCCGGCGTCCGGAAAGATAATTGGGGAGCCCAAGCCCTATATAACCGGCTTAGTTAGTAATTGGAGTTTTGTCTATATTTATATTGACGGCGTTTATAACGGGCGGACGGAAATTTTATCCCACGAATCAGGCACAGCCAATTTCGCCTATAAGCCATTCCTGAATTTAGAAATAGGATCGCATAAAATTTGGGCCGTAGCTGAAGACGATTTAGGCAAAAAAAGCGGAATTTCTAATATTTTAGAGTTTTTAGTTCAAAAACCGATGCCGGCTCCGACTTTGTTTTCCCCCGTAGTAAACAGCCAGACCCAATATAATCAACCTTTTATCGTTGGTTTGTCCAAAAACAATTCTTCCGTAAAAGTTTTTATTGATAATAAACTAACCGGACAATTCGAGGTAGCCAATCATCTTTCCGGCACGGCTAATTTTGCTTTTAAATCTTTAAGTTTGGCCAGAGGAAGCCATTCCGTTTATACAACGGCCACTGATAGCCGCGGCAAGGAAAGCAAGCGGTCAAATATTGTTTATTTTTCTGTGCGCCAGCCGGTTATTAGCGAGGGAGCCCGGGAAGAAAAGGATGGGTTGGTAGGCAAAATTGAGGAGCCGGTTTCTGAAAGCGGGCAAGAATCTCCACTCTCTATTTCTCCGAGCGGGGACATAGAGAATAAGGAAAGTGTTTCTAAAAAAGAGACGGCGGAGGTGAATGGCCAGATAACGAAAAAAGGAAAGAGCTCTCCCGGCCTGATTAATGAAAGTAATCAGGGACAAGGGGGATTGGGCATGAATCTGATAATATTTATTATATTTATATTGGCTGTAATCGGCTGGATATTCTGGGTGAACAGGGAGTTGGTCAAGGAGCAGCGGGTAAATAAAGAAAGCCCGGAAAATCCGCCTTCGGCAGAGAAAAAAGATGATTCTTCTGGTAATTCTGGAGAAAATAAATTATTCTAACTCAAAAATATAGGAGATAACTTATTAGCTAAAACTTATTTTATATATTAAAATGTCGTGCCTTTTTACTGCAGGGCATAAAGACAGGATAATTTCAGTAGGCAGTGACAGGCCCCTTCTTTTAACCCCGCCCCTCTCAGGGGGCGGGGTTATTTTGTTTTATTTCTTAGATATGGTAAAATATAAGAAATGTTGATAACCTCTATGGTTTATCAAATATGGTGTATATAGCAAATATATAAGGTTAATAGTCTAATAATTCAAAAATATATGTCCAACAAAAAACTTCTTTTATTATTTTTCCTCTTGCCTTTTTTAGTTTTTGGTTTGGCCGGTTGCGGTAAAAATCAGCCAGCCGATACGGTTATTTCGCCGGAAGACACTAGTCAGGAAGACCAGCCCGTGCAAAGAGGCTATTTACAATCCGATACCGGAGCGGGGGAGACCGGAGCAATAAAGGAGGTTCCTAAAAGTAAGGAAGATCTTAAAAAATATTTAGACGACTTGGAGAAAAATTCTAACAAGATGAATGCGAATGCCGTAGAGGAAGACGCGGTGATTGACGATTCGGGAATTGACGACAGTGATGTTAATCTGGAAGAAGATAAAGATATTGACGATAGCGGTATTGACGCCCTCTAATTCATAATAAGCGGGATTCTAATAGATATTTAAAATAAAAATATGAATTTTTTGAAATTTTTATTTATTGCCGGGTTTTTTTTCTTCGCTTCTCCCCTCCTGGTGGCGGAAGCGGCGGCTCCCGGCCTACCGACTGGCCTCGCGTGCGATAATGCCGCGGCCACTCTAAGCTCTATAAAAGCGACCTGGACCGCAGTTATTGACACTTCGTCTTACAAGTATAAGATTGGAAGCGCTGGAACCCTGAAAAGCGCAACTGAAACCTCGGCTAGCATAGGTGGCCTAGAATCCGGCCGAGAATATAATATCAGGGTCCAGGCTTGTAACGGCGCGAGCGAGTGTTCTGGTTTTGCTGAAATTAATTGTTCGACTAATCCGGCTAAGCCGAAGGTAACTTCTTTAAAAACTTCAGATTCTATCACTTTAAATTGGGACTCCATTACCGGGGCAACTTTATATCAGGTTGGCTATAAAGCGACAGCGACCAGCACTTATACTTATAGGGAAATTGCCCAAGGGACATATACAACTACACTTGGAAGCCTTGTTTCTAATACTTCATATAGTATTAAAATCCAGGCGTGCAACGGCAATAAGATAAATAGTGATACCGAACTGGGGTATGATGTAGGATGCTCGGGTTTTGTCAGTAGCAATGTTACGACCCCCGAAGTGCAAGATATTGCGAATTTAAAAGATAGCTATAAAAATAAAAATTTGCAAATACAGAAAACTTTAAACGGATATAAGGATTACATAGCGAAGAATAAAAAATTAGAGACGGCGACGCTCACTGATTTTAATAACGAGGTTACTCCGATTTTGACGCCATTAGCGGCAGAACTGACTTCTGTCCAGTCAGGAACAGATCCGGCAGTTATTACTAATAAAATAGCCGCTCTAGACTCTATCCAGAAAACTCAGGTTGAATTATTAAAATATAAGCTTAAAATTTACACAAAGTGCAATGGTTATTACGAAAAATTTGAAAGTTATAGAACTAAGGCAGGAGGTTTTTCTGACCTTTTAATTCCCGCGGCGGCAAAGGCCGAATTTAATGGCAGCGGTAAGCATATAGACAAGGCCATAAGCTATTATAGAGATAATTTTGAGAAAAAGATTTTGTCCAGCAAGCTATCAACGGCAAATATTACTAATGCCACTAATAATTTAACGGTTATAAAGAGTTTATACGGCAGTTTAGAAAAGGACGACCAGTATAAACTTACTAAACTGGTTTATGAATCTTTGTATTACGTGAATAATGTTAATGGGAAGCTTATTAAATTTAAGGAATATTCCAACAATACAAATAAAAAATATCTAAGCAAGGTTTTCGCGGCGGCTACTATAATGGCGGGTTATAATACAATAATAGACGGTTCCGTAGTTTTGTATAACGGATATATAGGGGGGAAGCCTTGGAACGACTATGCCACGGTTTCTAATGACAATAGTTCTTTAAAAAAAGACGGCAGATATAAACAAGTGGCTGTGATATTAAAGGGATTGAGCAATATTAATTCTATTATTGCCAAAACAGAAGATTATAAAACAGGAATTGACGGTTTCTTTTCTGCTACCTTAAAGACAAAAGCGGGCGCCATAAAAGATAAAATAATGGAAGAATTACGGGATGGCTCTGATCCGCTCGGCAAAAAGATTGTTGTTTTAACCAATGATTCGCAGGCAATCTATAAACAAATAAATGGTTATTCCGGGCATAAAGTTTTTAGCTATCTTTATAACGGGTCTAAATCGTTAAATAGTTTAAATGCTAATCTTAATAATATAAAAAACGTTGCGACAACCATGACTTGCACCGCGGCTTCCGCAAGTATAACCGCTTCAGAGGGTAAGATTGCGGCCGCCGTAGCAAAATTAGATAGTATCAGCCTCAGCCCGTTTAATTTAGATTCAACAAAACAGAAATATTCGGAATTTAAAATTCTTTATCAGGAGGCTTTGAATTCTTATAAAATGGCGATTTCCGAGGTTAAAGGATGTTTATAAATATTTATTATTAAAACAAATAACTCTTGGTGATATTTTAAATATTGGCCAGGATTTAGAGGGGAGGTGAAATATGAGAGAAAAGCTTTATAAAAATCTATTCGTAGCGGCCATGATTATGCTAATTATGGCCCCGGCATTTGTTTTAGCTCTGCCTGTCGCGCAGGCGGCGGGAGAAGCAGATACGTTGCTTTGGGGAGGCACGGAAGATGCTGTACAAGGTGAAATAGGTTTGGGAGACAAGGATCCGAGAGAAATAGCGGCTAGTGTTATTAACGTCGCCTTGGGATTTTTGGGTATTATCGCCGTAGTTATAATCCTCTTGGGCGGATTTAAATGGATGACAGCCGGAGGCAACGAAGAAAAAGTGGAAGAATCCAAAAAATTAATAACAGCCGGCATAATCGGCTTAATTATTGTTCTAGCTGCCTGGGGAATCGCCAAGTTTGTCATTGACACGTTATACACGAAAACTGGCGCAGGAGCAGCATAAATTCTTAAAACCGGTTTTAAGAATAGGTGGTTTCCCCGCCTTTGGCGGGGATCCACTCCTCTGGACATAATATTTGTTGTGTCCGGAGCAAGTGGAAAGTTAAGGGGAAAATAAGAAATTAAATTTTTTGGATATGAGGAAAATTTTCATTATAATTTTTGTCGCGGTTTTATCTTTCACGGTTTTTGCCGGGCAAATCTGTCTGGTCCAAGCGGCTGATAATGCCACGGGCTTAGAAAAGGCGTCAAAGGGGCTGGAAGATACGGCTAAGGAGGGATTTGGCAAAGTCCCAAGCCAAACCGATGTCCCCAGTCTTATCGGCGGGATTATCGGCGTCGGCCTGTCTTTTATCGGTATTTTATTTTTTGTTTTAGTTATTTACGGCGGCTATCTCTGGATGACGGCCCGGGGCAATGAAGAGCAGGTCGGCAAGGCCATCAGTATAATCACCCAAGCTTCTATCGGCTTAATTATAGTAGCCACTGCTTATTTAATCACCAGGTTCCTTGGCGAAACGATTTTAAACAAAGTTTTATAGTAGACCCGCTGCTTAATAATTTTTTCTGCTGCAATTTGAAATTTCGGCTGCAAAATTAAAAAAGCTCCTCCGCTTATATAAGCATATAAACATCGTCGCTTTTTAAATTTTTCGCTCTAAATTTCTTCATTTCGCGACGAAAGATTATTAAGTAGCGGGTCTAAATAGAGAAATGGTTTTTTTATACAGCAAAAAACTAATAAGTCTGGCCATATTATCTTTTTTTGTTTTTTCTTTCCTCTTGGCCGCGGGAGCGGTAAGTGCCGAAAAATCACCTTTGGGCGGTTTGGAAAATACCGGCAAAGGCATAGGTTATGGAGCTGGAACTGAGGGTACAACAGCCAAAACCGAGATTGCCTCTTTAATCGGAAAAATTATCGGAGCCGTTATGGCTTTTACCGGCGTTGTTTTTATGGTTTTAATCTGGATGGGAGCGCTTGATATTGTCGGCGCCGGCGGCAATGATGAAGAAGTGAAAAAGGGAAAGGATAAAATAAAAAACGGCGCGATCGGCGTTTTAATAGTTTTCGCCGCTTATATATTCGCTTATGTTGTTTTAAGCATAGCCAGCGGAGGATTCGGCGTTGGGTTTAATATTTTTAAGATTTAAGATATGGGCAAGGCAGACGCGGCAAAAATAACGGTTTGGTTTCTTATTTTTTTCCTTTTTTTCGCTTTCGCGTTAAATATAAGCTGGGCGCAGGCCGAAGAGCCTAAGATCGGCGATTGGGGAAAAAATTTAGACAAAGGGGTTTCGGAGACGGGCGTTTATGATACTAAATTGGCGGAAGGGGGCGCGGCGGCGACAATCGCTAAATATATCGGCGGAGTTCTTTTTATCGCTCCTTTCCTCGGTTTTATGTTTATAGTGAGGATAGTGATAGCCGGTTATGAATGGATGACGGCCGCCGGCAACATCGAAAAAATCCAGCTGTCAAAAAAGAGAATTAGAAACGCGGTTATTGGCATCGTAATTTTTTCCGTTTTATACTTCCTGGCTTATTTCTTCGTTAAAACTTTTGCCGGCCTGGAAGGCTATACGATCTAATTTATCCGCCTTCGCGAAATTTTCCAATAGTTAGATTGAGGGATAAATAGCTTTTTCGCTTCGGCGGATTTCAACTCCGACGAAACGAAGTTAAAGATTCCCCGAGTATTAGCTTGAGGGAGTTTCAAATTATATGGTTTATAAGACATTTTTAAAAAAAATTATTTTTACCATTTTAGCTGTTTTAATAAGCTCATTCGCCATGAACGCGGTTCAAGCCGGGAGCGAACAGCCGGCTTCGGTCGGTTCTTTATTGGAAGAAACGGCTAAATCGGCTAAATACGAAACAGCAAAAGTGCAAAGCGGAGAAATAAGCATAGCCACGGTTGCCGGCGGGATTATAGGGGTCTTTCTTTCTGTTCTGGGAGTTATTTTCGTACTCTTAACCCTTTACGGCGGTTATCTCTGGATGAATGCCCGGGGCAATCAGGAGCAGGTCACTAAAGCTAAAGATCTGATAACAAGCGCGGTTATAGGTTTAATTATTATTATTGCCGCTTACGCCGTTACTTATTTTGTCTTATATATGCTGGCTAAAAATTATTTTCAGTCAGCTGTTACCGGTTTTAATTAATATATATATGTTAAAAATAATAAAGCAAATATCCATTTTAATTTTGTTGGTCCTGATTTTAATTTTTCCTTATTTTGTTTTCGGGGCAGAAGGTTATAAGGGCCCGACAATAAAAAGCGGGCTTGAAGGATTGGGAACTGCCAGCGGTTATTCAACTAATGTTAACCAAACTACGGTTTCAGCCATTGCCGGCACAGCGGTAAGCGCTTTCTTAAGCGTTTTAGGCGTTATTTTTATAGCCTTAATGCTTTACGGCGGTTATATATGGATGATGGCGCGGGGCAGTGAAGAGGAAGTCACTAGGGCCAAGGATATAATTAAGGCTGCGGTTATTGGCTTAATTATTGTTGTTGCGTCTTATGCCATTAGTTTCTTTATCTTTGACCGGATAACCAGGCAGACTTTAACTCCGTCGGGTAGTGGAGTAGTACCAGTTGAGCCAGGGCCCTGCGGCGAGGGCAAAGAACTGCGGGGAGGTGATTGTCAGGATATTCTTGATCTTGAGTAGAGGTCAGATGTTATAATTACTTATATAATTTTCTATGAATTTTTATAAAAAAACAAACCCTATTAACCCCGTTAGAAATAAATTTCTAAGCGGGGCTAACGGGGTAAACTATTTTTTAGCATTTTTAGTGTTGTCTGTCTTAAATTTTAGAATCGCTGATTTGGCTTTAGCCCAAGGGTTTGGCCCGGCAGGTAGCGAGCAGGCGGAAGCTTTTAGGGGTAAATCCGGTTTTGCCGCCGCCACCGGATCATCTTTTGCGGGAATTTTGGCCGTGGTAATCCAGGCTTTTTTAGGATTGTTGGGCGTTATTTTTTTAGTTTTGATGATTACGGCCGGGTATAAATGGATGACCGCGTCCGGCAATGAAGAAAAAATGACGGAAGCGAAAGAAACAATCTGGCGGGCGGTAATCGGCTTAATTATTACAGTTTCAGCTTATGCCATTACTTATTTCGTGTTTAACAGTATGAATTGGGTTGGCGGGGCTGATGTGTCTAAAGGTTAGAATAGCGAAAATATAATAAAAATGAAAAAAGGATGTCCGGTGCGGGCATCCTTTTCGTTTGTTCTCGTTAATAGATCTTATTAATAATGTACCTTTGGTCGACTTCGACCCCCATTACGCTTTTTTTGTATCCAACGCTGTCGTTGTATCGCCCCACACTCATATCGTCAAGCGGATACAACTTGTAAAATATTTCGGCGTTTCCCCCATTTTTCCTGTAGAGGGCTATTTCCGCCGGTATGGTTTGGACCGACAAGAAAAAAAATCCGCCGTTGGGTTTAAGGGTTATTCTCGATCCCGGGATTTCGGGATTAAAGAAATAGGCTTCCTGGCTCGGGTCATTATTGATGATTGCTATCAAATAGTTGCCGAGCTTTTTTCCGCTCCCGGTTTTGTTGACCAGGTTTTTCATGTATTCTGCCCTGGCCTGGGCGTCAATCAGTTCGGCCATCTCGTATGGGTTAATCGACGGGCTCAACAAGCTGAAATTTTTTTCTTTGAAGCTTATGCTGCTTCCGCTTGTTGACACAGTTGCGCTCCGCATACTGGCGCAGCCGACCATTAATAAAACCATGATCGGCACCGAAATCATTGTCGCGATCCTTTTCATTTCAAACCCTCCTTCTAAGAGGAAACGAGTTGTTTTATTGGTAAAGAATATAGTAAAATGCCATATTTCTCAAAGAACATTATAGTATCATACTATAAACGAAAATTTTTGTCAATATCTTGAATTTTAGGAAATTAAAGCTATTTTTTGAGCAAAGCAGGAAATCAAAAGAGAAATAAGCTATTTTTGTTTAATCTTAGTGAAAATTCTAAAAATTTGGTTGACTTTTTTCATTGCCTGTGATAAGATAATAACATAGATAAGAAAATCCCTACATTTTTTCATACTATATGGAAAGGTAGGGATTTTTATATACAAATGGAAGCCTTAAAGCAAAATCGGGCAAAATTTATATCCTTAAAAATGGCAAAAAAGTTAATTTTTTTGCTAATTTTAGTATTTTTGTTTGATTTCTTTCTTTTTCCTATGCCGGCGCTGGCCTTAGAAGCGGCAGAAGAGGCACAAACACAGGAAATGCTTCAAGAAATTGCTCTGGAAGAGATAAATGAGCCAGGGTTGGTTGTTGTTAACCATTTGCCGGAAAATAACGTGTGGGCGGCTAAGAAGGTGGTAAACCGGGTCATTACGGCTTACAATTCGGAAGTCGGGCAATGTGATGATTCTCCCTGTATTACCGCTAATGGTTTTAATGTCTGCGAACATGGGGAAGAAGACACGATTGCTGCTAATTTCTTAAAATTCGGGACTAAGGTGAGGATCCCGGAATTATTCGGGGACAAGGTCTTCATAGTGCGGGATAGGATGAACACCCGTTTTTCTGATCGAGTTGATGTTTGGATGGTTGAAAAACAGGATGCTCGAGCATTTGGCGTAAAGTTAGCAAAAATTGAGATTTTAGATTGAATTTAAGTTATTTTTCCCTTGCGCCACCGCTAAAGCTTTAGCGACACGCGGTCGGGAAAAAGCCGCGCTACAAATGCGGCACATGCGAATTTAGACAGTCAGTAGCCCTTGCAAGAGGGTTTTTTATTTTTTTAAAAATGGGAGGGGTTTATCCTTGTTTTTTAAAGGAAGTTCTGATATATTTATAATATAAAATAAATATCCACGGCCTGATAGCCAAGTGGTAAGGCAGGAGTCTGCAAAACTTCAATCGCGGGTTCGATTCCCGCTCAGGCCTCTTTTTTTAAAGTCCAGTTTATAGTGGACTTAAATATTTTTATCTTTTGTTCTTTTGATAGAGAAAATGTGATTAAAAACACTTAAGTCCACATTTTAGTGGACTTAAGTATGAGTGAAGTTGTGGATAACTTGTTATCTATGTGGATAAGTATAGGACTTAAGTCTACAAATTAGTAGACTTAAGTGTGGACAACTAAAATTTAAAAAATAATAAGAAAAACAATTTTGACTAATGTTAGCTTACTTTAGCTAAATTTTTTGGAAGTAGCTGATAATTGACCCTTTGGTTTTTATATGGTATTATAATAATAGGACAATTATTGGACATTCTTTGAAAATCAATATTTTTAAAGAGATTTCCCCAAAAATTGGTTTTTTGAGAAATTTCTTTGCTTTTTACTGATTTATTTTTGCTAAAGCTGACGTAGCAAACTAAAAAACAAAAACAAAAAAGAGGTGGAATCTGATAATTTGCAAAAATTAGTTGGGTCCTACCGCAAATCGGTAAAAAGTTGCTTTTTCCAAGTCAGCAAAAAAGCTTTATCCTCGAAGGAAGGGATTTTCTTGTCTATCTTTTTAGATGGATTAAGGAATAAACCTTTGGGGCTGGGGCTCAGCATCGGCCTATAAATTCATTTATTTTATATAAAAGAAGGGGCCCGTCTGGGCCCCTTTTTATTTGGCCACGTTAGAAATCTCATTTTTAAGCGTGGTTGACTTTATTTGGGTTAAATCTTAAGATACAATTATCTGTTTTAATTTAATTTTATGTCATTATCAATTGGCATCGTCGGCCTGCCCAATGTTGGAAAATCAACTTTGTTTAATGCTTTAACAAAAAATAAGGCCGAGGCTTCTAATTATCCTTTTTGCACGATTGATCCTAATGTCGGCGTGGTTAAGGTTCCTGATGAGCGGCTGGAAAAAATTGCGGTTATTTCCAAGCCAAAAAAAATTATTCCAACAGTTGTGGAATTTGTGGATATCGCCGGTCTGGTAAAAGGAGCCAGCACCGGCGAAGGCCTGGGCAACCAGTTTTTATCTCATATCCGCGAGTGCGACGCCATCTGCGAAGTGATCAGGGGTTTTACTGACGAGAACGTTATCCACGTCGGCGGCAAAATTGACCCGGCAGATGACCGGGAAACTATCAGCCTTGAATTAATTCTGGCTGACCTGGCTACAGTTGAAAAAAGACTGGCTAAAGTTTCCAAGGAAGCTAAGAGCGGAGATAAAGAGCTAGCTAAATTAGCCGGTCTGCTTTCCCGCCTAAAAGAAATATTAGCCGCCGGGAAACCGGCCCGCCAGCTTATCTTAACTGATGAGGAAAAATGGATAGTTAAATCTTTAAATCTTTTGACGGTTAAGCCGATTATTTATGTTTTAAATAGTGATGATCAAAAAGACAAATTGAAAGTTGAAGACGGAGAAATTATTGCTTTAAACGCTAAATTAGAAGAAGAGATTTCAAATTTGCCCGAGGAAGAACAAGGAGAATACATTAAAGAGCTAGGCCTTTCTGAAAGCGGACTGGCTAAACTTATAAAAGCTTCTTATAAATTACTTAATTTAATAACATTTTTTACCACCGGGGCGGATGAAACCAGGGCCTGGACTATTAAAGAGGGCGTTAAAGCGCCAGAGGCCGCCGGTGTTATTCATACGGATTTTACTAAAGGTTTTGTCCGGGCCGAGGTAATGAATTGGCAGAAGTTTATTGAAGCCGGCGGGGAGCAAAAAGCGCGGGAGAAAGGCTTTATCAGGACGGAAGGCAAAGATTATATTGTCCGGGATGGAGATATTTGCAATTTTTTAGTCAATAAATAAAATACCAAATAATACGGACTTTGGCTGACTTACGCAGAAGAAACGATAATTGCCGTTCATTTTTACAAGGAGGAATGTGATGTTCTTTGAAATCGCTTTGAGTAAGATTGCGCGTGTTTTTTTGGTGGGCGCAATTTTAAATCTTTTGGTCTCTAGTTGCATACTTTCCCCAGACGGAAAGAGAGAAGCGAAAAGCGATATAATCCTTTCTGGGAGTGATGTGCAAATCGCCAGTGTTGCGAAAGCGCAATGGCCAACGATTGAGTATCTTGCCGATAATCCCGGCAAGGAAAAAATCATTGAATTCGTGTCGGATTCGGGAAAGAAAATTTTTCTTGCTTTGTCTTTCCAGAATAAAAATGGCGAGCAGTTCGTAAATGCGAGAGACATTGAATCCGGCCGGAGCGTGCGCATCTCCTTTGTTCGAGACGGAATTAGTCCGGCCTTGAATTTTTTGTACAATGACGGGCGGAGTTTTACCTACAAAATTCTTGATGGCGCAAACAAGGCCGCCGAGATATCCCTTAGTTCTCTTTTTACGGCTGGGTTAGGAGCGGCCGCTATCGGTTTGGCTGTTTGGCTGGGCGCGTCAGTCGGAAAGTTCGTTATTGCCACGGTTGCGTTTCTCGCATTTAATTTAATGATGCTAGGGGTTGTGGTCGCGGCCGGATCGTTCATTGTTTCTTTCTTTAAGACTATGGGTTGGGACGGCGAGGTAATAGTTAATTTTCTAAAGGCAGTCTTCGCAAACGTAGTTGAGGAAGTAGAATTTATAATAAAAAACACGGCCGATATCCTCGGCCCGTTCTTACCAAAAAAGCTGGAGAAATCCAGCTTTTTTAATTTAAATTATTTTTCTAATATCACGATTTCCCGCCAGACTTTTTGTTGTTCACGTCCGTAAATAATCGTGTTTCTGTCGGTTAATTTTATTCTCTTGTCTTGCCGTAAATTTTCCGGAATGGGGTTGATTATTTGAAAGCCAATAATGTTTGGCGTTATGCGTTCTACGTTATGCGTTATGCGAAAGACCGGCCAGATCATAACTATCCATCCATCCGGTTTTAAAATTTTACTGAATTCTGACAATGACTTGGTATATAATTGTTCTAGTTCTTGGACAATTTTTTTTATGTCAATTTTCCCTCTTTGCGGGCCAAGGTAGGGTTCAGTAATTATATAATCTATTGAGTTAGATTTAATCTCCTGAGATATTTTTTGCGCATCTTGCTGATAAAATTTTAAATTTCCAATTTTCAATTTCCAATTTTCAATTATCCATTTAACATTTTTTTTCGTATCTTCAATTGCTTTCGGGGAAATATCAGAACCGATTAAATTTTTATAGCCCATCAACAGGCTTTCAGTTAAAATCGTGCCAGAGCCGCAGAAGGGGTCAAGGATGACCTCACCCCCGTCCTCTCTCCTAATTAGGAGAGAGGAGCCGGAGGGGTGGGGTAGGGCTAAATTTATCATAATCTGTGCCAGCTTCGGCGGGAGCATGCCGGAATAATCATCCCGGCCCGGTCGGCCATAATCGCGGAAAGATAGTTCTTTAAACGGCTGGACCGCTAAAGTTTTGCCGATTAAAACGTGGTTATCTTTTTGAATTAAAATTATCTCCGCGCCCTGTGAGATTAATTTATTTTGTTCAACCACGACGCTTGATAAAACTTTATCTCGGCCTACCACCCAGCGGACGCTAATGCCTTTTTCTTTCAAGCATTTTTTTATTTCCATGCCGATAACTTTAAGATTCAGTTGTTTATTGCCATAATGAGAAATCCCAAATTTTATTTTTCCCTGATAATTTGTATCAATTAATTTTTCCGCTTCGGCTATTATTTTTTGGTTATCAAAATTAAATTCATTGGAGATCGAGCCAATTTTAATTATTCCGCCCAGTTTTTTAATTAATTCGGCCGGATTAAAATTATTTTCAGTTTCTAATAAAAAAACCTCCTGGCCAAGGATTTCTGCTTTTGGATTATCGCCCAGGCTAAAAACAGCCGAAATTTCGGCTATAGATAGGGTTGGATTGTTGCCTAGGATGAAGAAGTATTTCATATAAAATAATGCTAATCTATCACCGCCATGGCGGGATCCCGCCCACAATAATAAGGTGGCGGGACAAATTAATGCGAATGCCGCGAATTGCGAATTATGCGAATATGGTTATTTTATGATTTAACTTTAGCAAAAGGTGGGCCCTTCGGCAAGTTTAAGGCAAGGGGTTTTGGCAATTTTTGGTTGGTGGTTGACACTAGATATTAATTATGGTATAGTGTTTATTAATCTAAGCCGTACCTTAAAAATTCAATAAATACCTTAAAATAAAGTAAAATTATAAAGAAACCCAAGATAGATGTAAAAACAAGGGGAATTGATAGAAATTCCTCTAAAACGCGTTCAAATTTAAAAAGAAAGAGGCAGCCGATGTTTAACCGTAATACTTTTATGTTAGCTGTTTTGTTCATCCTCGTCGCATTCGTTCCCGTCCTCCCGGTTTCTGCCGAGGGTGTTTGGGAAACTCTGTTTGCCGGAGAAGACCATCAGGTCAACTCCGTGGCTGTCGATGCTAACAATGTTATTTGGCTCGGAATGGACCACGGCGTGTTAGGGTTCAATCCGAAAGATGCAAGCAAGACAATGTCGTATAGTGATGGTGTCGCTTTTACGGCCATAGCCATCGACAGGGATAATGTCAAATGGTTTGGCACGGATAGCAAAGGCGTTTTCAGTTATGATGGCAAAACCTGGAAGAAATACACTACTGAAAACGGTTTGGTCCATAATGATATTCATCAGATCATTATTGACAAGGACAACGTCAAATGGTTCGGAACAGGAGGCGGCATCTCAAGCTTCAATGGTGCCGCATGGAAAACTTATATTCCCGAGAACCAAGACCGGGCGTATGATGGCAACAGCGTTACGGGGATAACTGTAGACGCTGATGGTGTTGTTTGGTGCACCTTAATCTACAACAATGGTATTTTCAGTTTCGATGGTGTTAACTGGAAAAGACACCACCGAGAAGGTCTCTACTCTAATGGCGTAACGTCAATTGCTGCGGACGCCAACAATAAAAAATGGTTTGGCACAGCAGAAAGTGGTGTCGCAGTTTTTGATAATATTACGTGGATGGGGCCGATCGCCATGCAATTTGGCGATAGCCAGCCTGGGGATCCTTTACATTGGCATGGTTTGGCAGGCGCTAATGTAAGGTCAATAGTTGTAGATCAGAATAACATCGTATGGTTCGGGACAAAAACCGGCGTCTCAAGTTTTGATGGCAAAACCTGGGAAATTTATACAACCGAAGACGGTCTTGTGGGCAACGATGTTAAACAAATTTTCGTTGACAAAAATAATGTGAAATGGTTTCTGACGGATCGGGGTGTTTCCAGTTTTAATGATAGAGCGGATTATCCGATGAATGTGGACGAGGAGGAAAACAATCTTCCCTACCCCATTAACATTCGCGGAAACTTCCCCAATCCCTTCAACCCGACCACGACCATCGAATTCTCGGTCGGCCGTGAAAGTCTGGCGACGCTCGCCGTTTACAATCTCGCCGGACAAAAAGTCCGGACACTGATTAACGGCGAACGACTGACAGCCGGAGTTCATTCGGTTGTCTGGGACGGGAAAGACGAGGCCGGAAAAGCGGTTTCATCAGGAACCTATCTCTGCCGAATCATGGCAGGAAATTTCGTGAGCGTTAATAAGATGACGCTTCTAAGATAAACGATCTTTGCAACAAGAAAGAGAAGGCTCAATCGGAATAATCGATTTGAGCCTTTTTGTTATCCATAAAATCCCACTAAAGTGGGGTAGAAATTTAAAAAAATCGTTTCGTTTGGCGCTAATTATTAATTGTGGCACGAACATTTTATTTTGCTACTATTTCAGTAACCCAAAATCCCTACGGGTTAACCCCGGATTCCGGCTCGGAGGCCGGAATGACAATATGGGTCTTGCAATTTTTTTTAACCTATGATAAGGTAGAAACACAATTAACTAGCCTTCCCAATATTCTAGTGATTCTAGATAATCCCCCCTTTTACCAGGAGGGAAAGGTATTCTAAAACCCTCAAGCTATTATTAGAATACCGGGGGTTTTGTTTATTATAACTAATAATTTTAATAGTTAGGAACAGTATGTCAAAAACCAAATTTTCAGGCCAAAATCATTATGAGCTTCTTTTCATTATCCCCAACAAGTTTACCGAAGGGGAAGCCAATTCAGTCACTGCTAAGGTAAAAGAAATAATTACGGGAGAGGGTGGAAATATCACTTTTTCCGAGTTTTGGGGAAAGAAACAATTGGCTTATCCGATAAAGCAGAATATCTACGGCTATTACAGCTTGTTTGAGTTTGATTTGGACGGGGAAAAGCTGGCAAAAATTAATAAAATTTTGCGGATGTCGAATGACGTTATCCGTTTTCAGATTGTCAGAAAGAAAGTAAAAACCGCTGAGCAGTTAGAAAAAGAGAAAAAGATATCGGAAAAAATTGCGGTTAAAAATATGGCCAAAGAGCAAAAGGCCGAAGCCAAGGAAACGTTGAAGCAGGCTCAGGGTAAAGAAAAGAAGCTGGATTTAAAAGATTTGGATGAGAAATTAGATGATATTTTGAACACTAAAGATCTTCTTTAGATTAAAGTTTAGTTTTTGTCTTTTAAATATTAATATATTTGCGGCTATTTAAGCGATAACCGCAGATATAAAACGAGGGTATGAATTTAAACAAAGCCATGATTATCGGGAATTTAACCCGTGATCCAGAGGTAAAAAATACGCCCTCTGGTCAGACTGTCGCCACTTTTTCCATTGCTACTAATTTTGTCTGGGTGAATCAATCGGGCCAGAAACAAGAGAAAGTTGAATTTCATAACATCGTTGCCTGGCGCCGGCTGGCGGAAATTTGCGGCCAGTATCTTCATAAGGGCGCAAAAGTTTTTATCGAAGGCAGACTGCAGACCCGCGATTGGCTTGGCCAGGACGGGGTTAAGCGGTACCGGACAGAAATTATCGCCGAGAATATGATTATGCTGGACAGAGTCGGGGGCGGAGCCGGTTACGGCGCTAAAGCCGCTCCAGTAAGGCCGCCTATGTCGGAAGAGCAGCCGGCTTATCCGAACGAGCCGATTATTGATTTAGAGCAGCCGGTCGGAGGGGGGAGCAATCCCGACGAGGAGGAAATCGAGGTGGAAAATATACCGTTCTAAGACAAAAAAGAAAAATAAAATATAAGTTTAAGAAATTTATTTTATTTCTTATTTTTAGATATGAATAACGAAAATCCAATAAAGAAAATCAAAGAATGCCATTTCTGCGTTAACAATGCCGACGAAATTGACTACAAAGACACCAGAACTTTGCGCCGTTTCGTTAATTTCCACATGAAAATTTTACCCAAGAAAAGGACCGGCACTTGCTCTTGGCACCAGAGAAAATTAGCGGCGGCCATAAAACGTTCCCGAATAATGGCTTTGTTAGGTTTTGTCCACAAATAATATTTATTTATGTTGACTCTTAGCGAAATAAAAATAGGCGAAATTATAAAGATAAATAATGAGCCGTATGTGGTTATAAAGACCGACCACCATAAGATGGGCCGGGGGGGCGCGGTTTTAAAAACAAAATTAAGGAATTTAATAACCGGCAATATTTTAGAAAAAACTTTTCAGGGCAATGAAAAAGCGGACGAAGCGGCAACGGAAACGAAAAAAACCAATTTTATGTATAAGGATGATAAAGAGGCCTATTTTATGGACAACGGAACTTATGAGCAATTTACCCTGCCTTTAGAACAAATAGGCGAGAAACAGAGGTTTTTGAAGGAAGGTACGGACGTTGATACTCTTTATTTTTCCGACAAGCCGGTCGCTATAAATTTGCCGATTAAGATGGACTTAAAGGTAGTGAGCGCTCCGCCCGGAGTAAAGGGGAATTCCGCCGGTAATGTTAATAAACAGGTGGAATTGGAGACTGGAGCCAAAATTAACGCGCCGATGTTTATCAACGAAGGGGATATTATAAAAGTGAATACCGATACGGGGGAATATGTCGCTAGAGCCTAGGGAAAGAAAAATATACGATTTAAAGTGAAAAATCGCGGATCAGAATCTGCGGTTTTTTGTTAAAAATAATTTTTAGCTCGCCTGCGATTATGGGCGAAAATAGCATTCGGCGGCGGCACTATTATATGATATAATATGGGTATGATTGAAAATAATAAGAAAATTCTAAAATTTCCCAAAGATTTCCTTTGGGGCGTGTCCACTTCCGCCTACCAAATAGAAGGTGGAATTGCCAACGACTGGAGCCGATGGGAGAAGTCGGAAGTAAGAATTAAGAAGTTGGAAAAAGAAGGTAAAAACCCCGATGATTTTATCTGTGGGCAAGCTTGTGATTCATATAATAGGTATGCAGAAGATGCGAAGCTGGCAAAAGGCTTAAACTGCGGAGCTTACCGCTTAGGCATAGAGTGGTCCAGGATTGAACCGGAAGAGGGAAAATGGGACAGGAAAGAAATTGAACATTACCGGAAAGTTTTGGAGAATCTGAAGGCTAATAATCTAAAAGTGGTTTTAACTCTTTGGCATTGGGCTAATCCGACCTGGCTAGCCGAATCAGGAGGATGGTCTAATAAAAAAACAATTGAGCATTTTTTACGTTACAGTGAGCTGATAGTGAAAGAATTAGGAGATTTAGTTGATTATTGGGTTACTATCAATGAACCGATGATGCACGTGGCTAATGGTTATATTATTAGTAAATGGCCGCCAAATCAAAAAAACTTTTTTAAAGCCCATAAAACATTTAAAAATTTAGTTAAAGCGCATGAAATAAGCTATGGCATAATTCATGATAGATATCCCGAAGCTCAAGTTGGTTTAACTATGCTGGCTAATTATTTTGAGCCAGCGCGTAAGTGGTGTCCGGTTGAAGTTATTTATGCTTACCTCGCCAATCATTTCTGGAATGATAAATTTTTGAAAAAATTAAAAGGCAAATTTGATTATGTCGGAGTTGATTATTATTTCCACGACCGTCTTGTCTGGCACCCGCCGTTTAAGAGAAATTTTGATAAAAAAATAACCGATATGGGCTGGGAAATTTACCCAAAAGGTATTTATTATGTGCTAAAAAATTATAAAAAATTTAATAAGCCGCTATTTATCATGGAGAACGGCATTGCTGACAGAGACGACAATCAAAGGTCAAAATTTATTATAGATCACCTTAAATATGTTCATCAAGCAATAAGCGAAAGAGTAAATGTAAGCGGTTATTTTTATTGGTCCCTGCTTGATAATTTTGAGTGGGCGGACGGCTTTGGCCCGAAATTCGGATTGTATAAGGTAGATAGGAAAACATTTGAGCGGATAGCCCGGCCAAGCGCCAAAGTTTACGCCGGAATTTGTAAAAATAATATAATAAAAATTTCTAATTCCCAATTCACCTAATTTCTAATAAAATGCCAAATGTTAAAATCCTAATGATAAATCAAATCCCTGCCTACTGGCAGGCAGGCGAAATCAAAATATCAATAATATCTTTGGATTTTGTCATTTGACATTGATTTGACATTTGAGCTTTGGATTTTTATATTTTATTGAAAATTAGAAATTATAATTTAGGAATTATACTCTATGTGGTTAGTCGTTGCTATTAGTTCATATTTTATTAATGCCGGCGTGTATATCGCCGATAAGTTTTTGCTGTCCAAGAAAATCCATTCTTCCATTATTTACGCATTTTTAGTCGGCATCTGGAGCATTTTTAATTTCGTCCTCTTATTTTTTGACCCGTGGCTTCCCTCTGGTCGGGAGCTGAGCCTTGATTTATTGGCCGGGTTGTTATTTTTAATTACTTTGGTTTTTTGGTACAAGGCCCTGCACCAGAGCGAAGCGACCAGGGTGGTCCCGATTGTCGGAGCTTTGGTGCCGATTTTTTCTTTTCTTCTTTCTTTTATATTTTTGGGGGAAAGTTTAACGGAACGGCAACTCCTGGCTTTTTTAGTTCTAATTAATGGCGGCGTATTGATTTCCGTAAAGCGGACGAGATTTTATAAGACCAGAGAAATGTGGACTCGGTTCCGGGAAGTTTTTGGCGATATCTTAGGCGGGATCCACGCTAGGTATAGGCCGACGCAGCGGCTAGTTTTAAATTCCATTATTTCGGCTTTATTCTTTGCCGTTTATTATGTTTTAATAAAATACATTTATCTGAGCCAGCCCTTCATCGGCAGTTTTGTCTGGTCGCGGCTGGGGACTTTTATCGGCGCTTTACTCATTTTATTTATACCTGACTGGCGGCGGGGAGTTGTGGAATATCAGAGAGATGTTAAGACCCCAAAAAATTTGGCCTTTTTCTTTTTTATTAGACTCTTGGCCGGCCTGGCTTTCATAATGATAAACTGGGCAATAAGCTTAGGCAACGTGGCCTTAGTTAATTCTCTTCAAGGAGTCCAGTATGTATTTTTAATCCTTCTGGTTTTATTTTTGTCCGCTAAATACCCCCATATTTTAAAAGAAGAACTCGGAGGCGGAGTGATGCTTCAGAAAATCATTGGGGTTTCTCTCGTAACCATTGGGTTATATATGCTGGTTATCTCATAACTCATAACTCATAACAAAAATTGTGAATTTCTTAATTATTTTATATCTAATATTTTATTTCATTCTGGCTAAAATCAGGCTGGACTGGGCGGTGATGCTGATATTCGCCTCTTTGCCTTCTTATTTGATCAGGTTTGAAATTCTGGGCACTCCTTTTACTTTACTTGAAGCCATGATTTTGGTTTCTTTTTTTGTTTGGTTTATCTGGCAGACGGAATTTAAGAATTTTATCAGGGGTAAGTACGGCTGGCGTGAATTTCAGGAAAATCGAAATAAAAGAACGGCTTATCCTTTCGGCCTGGAAATCGTTTTGCTATTGATTATTTCTTTTATCGCTGTGGCCGTGGCCGGATTTAGCGATTCGGCTCTGGGAATCTGGAAAGCCTATTTTTTTGAACCGGCGCTTCTATTTATTTTAATTTTAAATGTATTTGCCGGCGGGAAAGGATTAAGTAAAATTTTATGGCCGTTGGCAATTTCCGCTTTGGCTGTTTCGGCCTTGGCGATTTATCAGAAGTTTACCGGCGCCTGGATTTTTAACGAATTCTGGGCTACGGCGGGACAAAGGCGGGTAGTTTCTTTTTTCGGGTATCCGAACGCAGTGGGATTATATTTAGGACCATTAATTCTGGTAATGCTGGGATGGTTGTCCAATAAGATTAGTGATTATAAAAAATCTAGTCAAAAAATTTTGAATTTCGAATTTCGAATTTCGAATAAACTTTTAATTTTTAATTTTCAATTTTTAAAACAATTTTTTATCGGTTTAACAATCGTGGTTTCGGTGTTAGTAGTTTATTTCGCTAAATCAAAGGGTGCTATTTTGGGAGTGGCGGCCGGGTTAGCTATTTTTGCTTTTTTAGCTGGCGGGAAAAAAATGAAGTGGGCGATTATATCTTTAGTTTTAATCTTCATAATTGGGGTATCGGCTTACGCGCCGTTACGCGATTATGCTTTGGATAAAACGATATATAGCAAATCATATCAAATCAGGCGAGTGGGATGGCAGGAAACAAAGAAAATGCTTTTTGATGGGCGAATTATCTCCGGCGCTGGCTTAGCCAATTATAAAACGGCAGTCGCGCCCTACCACCAGGAAGGGGTTTTCATAGAAGATTACCGCGATCCGGAATGGCTCAATAGAATAAGGGCTAGCGCGGAATTCAGGCAAAAAAATTGGCAGCCCCTGGAAGTTTATTTATATCCGCATAATATTTTCCTAAATTTTTGGAGTGAATTAGGATTAGCCGGAGTATTACTTTTCGCCTGGGTTATAGTAAAATATTTTTACATTGGCATTAAAAATTTAAAATTTAAAATTAAAAATTCGGGAGAGAAGAAGAATAAGTATTTAATAATTGGATTAATTGGCGCTATGGTCGTGATAATAGCACATGGCTTAGTTGATGTACCGTATTTTAAAAATGATTTGGCAGTTATGTTTTGGGCGCTGGTGGCGATGATGAGTTTAATAAATTTAGAAAACAAGAAAGCAATAAAGCAATAAATTATGAAAGAAGTTTTACAAAAATATATAGCGGAGTCCGGCTATTGCTCCAGGCGCAGGGCGGAAGAACTAATAAAACAAGGCAAGGTTTTTGTTAACGGAAAAATAGCTGAACCGGGCATGAGAGCCGGAGAGGAAGATGAGGTGAAAATTGGCGGGGAAAGGGTTGGCTTGCCAAAAGAGAAAATTTATATAAAGATGAATAAGCCGGTCGGCTATACTTGCACTACCCGTCGGTTTGCCGGCGAAAAAAATATATTTAGCCTTATTGGCCGGAAAGAAAGATTATTTGTTGCCGGCCGATTGGATAAAGACAGCCGAGGTTTGATTCTCTTAACTAATGACGGCGATTTAGCGCAAAGAATTACTCATCCGAGTTTCAGGCATAACAAGAATTATGTAGTGGAGCTGGAATCTTCTATTATAAATTCGGAAGCGATTATCAGGCGTTTTAAGGCCGGGGTTGATATCGGCGAAGGCGACGGATTAGTTATGGCCAAAGAAGCTAAATATTTAGGCGACAAGAAATTTTCCATAACCCTGGGCGAGGGTAAAAAAAGGCAGATTAGGCGGATGTTCGGCGTTTTAGGCTTGAGAGTCAAGGATTTAGTCAGAGTTTCCATCGGGACTCTAGAATTAGGCGATTTGCCCGAGAAACAGTGGCGGCCTTTGAGAAAAAAAGAAATAGAAGAAATTAAAAAATAATGGAGAGGTGGCTCGAGTGGTTGAAGGTACCGCTCTCGAAAAGCGGCAAGGGTGAAAGCCCTTCGAGGGTTCGAATCCCTCCCTCTCCGCCAATTTTCACTTTTTGTGAAATCGTAAGAAATAGCCTCGGCGCAAAGCGCCTCGGCATGGTATTTTTCCGCAATTTTGAAGGCATTTTTGAAATCCAAAACCAAAGTGCGGTCGGCAATGCGGAAGTTCGAACCAATCTTTTTGAGAAAATCCCGAATCCTTTCGGGATTTTCTTGTTGAGCGTATTTTTCGGCTTGGTTGGCGTCTTTTAGAAAGGCAATGGCAAGTTCGAACCGATTATTGCTCTTCCGCCCAAAAGCAGTGATTTTTTCTTCCAAATCTTTTTTAGCGAGAATGAGCTTGTACTTTTTAGCGGTATATTCCGCTTGCGATAAATTGCCGTCCAGTTGTAAATCAAGCAAGCGATCAAGTTTTGTTTCTATCTCTACAAGCTCATTTCTCGCTTTTTGGGCGAAAGAGCTTTCCGCTTGGGCAATTTTAATTTTTTCGTTTTCGAAAAAATTGATTGAGGCGTTTGCCCAAGCGGAAGACAAAGAAACTTTTTTGATTTCTTCTTTTATTTGAGAAGTGATGGCGTCCTCTCTCGCATATCTTTGCGAACAAGGATTTTTCCGTTTGGTGCATCGTAAATAGTTATGACCTTTTTGGGTTTCGGTGGTAATGAAACAACCACATTCTCCGCAACGGAAAAATCCTCTAAAAATGTATGGTTTCAATTTTGGCGATTTCGGTTTGCTTTTGTTCGCCATCACTTCTTGAACAGAATCAAAAAGTTTCTTTGTGATAATCGGTTCGTGCTTTCCGTCATACAATTCGCCGTTATATTCAATCATTCCATAATATATTTTATTTTTCAGCATATATTGATAATTTGAGACGGAAAGCATTTTGCCTTTCTTGCCAACCAAGCCAATGGAATTGATAATTTTTCGGATTTGAGCGAGGGGGTATTCGCCAGTCGAGTACATTTCAAAAGCCCGCTTGATATACTTTGCCTTTTCTTTGTCCACAGCGATACAGCGGGCGCTTTTGTCGTTCACATAGCCAAGTGGCGCCCAAGCGGGCCATATTCCATTTCGCAATTTCTGGCGAATACCCCTCTTTATATTTTCCGAAAGATTATCCACATAATATTTTGATTGCCCAAAAGCTATGGACAACATAAATTTTCCTTGTGGTGTCGGATCAAACCAAAAAGTAGGAAATTTTAGCGTGGTTATTTTTCCAGTATCTACCAAGTAGATTATTCTTCCGCCGTCTATACTATTTCGAGCAAGGCGGTCAGGGTGCCACGCTAAAATTCCCTCGGCTTCATTTTTCTCTATGCTCGCGATCATTTCGTTAAAAATCTCACGCCCTGGCTCTTTGGCGGTTTTGCTTTCCACAAATTCACGGACGATATTTAGACCTTCCTTTTTAGCAATCTCTCGCAATTCAAACATTTGCGCCTCAATGGAAAGCACTTGTCGCTCTGGCTCGTCCGTGGATTTACGGGCATAGAGAAAAATCTTTTTGGTTTGTAAATTTATGTTGTCCATATTGTTTTTAGATTAGTTTTTGGGCAATCAAAGAAAAATACGCTCAACCTTTCGCCAAAGGCGAAAGAAAAAAGATTGGTTTGCAAAATTTCATTTTGCCCGTGCTTTGCACGGCGAACTTCCGCATTGCCGACCGCACTTTGGTTTTGGATTTCAAAAATGCCTTCAAAATTGCGGAAAAATACCATGCCGAGGCGCTTTGCGCCGAGGCTATTTCTTACGATTTCACAAAAAGTGAAAATTGGCGGTGTTTTTTGATTGATGTTCGAACTTTTTTTGAGCAAAACCCCCAATAAGGAAGCCAGCCCCGCCACTGCTCGACAAGCTCGCCACACCACAGAAAAATACTCTTTGCTCTTTTTATTTTG
>JBAZPX010000003.1:0-102089 GCA_041645555.1 Patescibacteria group bacterium | reverse complement strand
CTTGTCAATAATTAGGCACGCCCCGAGCGAGCATAGAAAAGCTTATTTTAATATTTTAGATTCTATATCCCTTCTTCTCGTCCCGCGAAACCCCGCTCCTCGCAAGGGGCGGGACTCCCCCCCCCCTCCTAATTAGGAGAGGGGGCGGGGGTGAGGTGAGGTCAATAAAAAAGGCTATCCTTTGAAGATAGAATAACCTTTGTTTATAATCTGGATTGAAAGAACTGTCTCATCCCCTTAACCCTCTGAGTTAATTATGTCCTCAGCTATATCTCTGACACTTCGACCGCCGTAGGGGCAGGAACCTCCGTCTGGGTTATTGTGTTCGGGGATAATAGGGTTATCTCCCTCCTTTATTTCAAACACTTGCCCGCATTGGCATTTAAATCCCACGGCCAGCCTCCTTTTTATAAAATCATTCGGTTTAGTTTTTTGTTTTGTTTTTATTTTCCCATTTTTACTGCTAATTGTCAAAGCAATAAAAAAAAGGGCGGGTTGTAGAAACCGCCCTTGTCTGGCAAAATTCTTTTTAGCTAAGCTGTCTGGTATTAAAGGAAAGGTGATTTTTGCCATTGGCCGTTATAATAATTTCCTGGCGGGTTGTTTTAACCGCCGGCTTGGCGTCGTCAAGGCCGGTATTATACCAGTAGCCGTGCTGCTCTCTGATAACCGCCTCAACTCTTGCCTCCTTGTCCCCGGCTTTAATCAGGCGGAAACTTACGCTTACTTCGTCGTAGTTTTCCGAAACTTCGCCGAGTTCGGTGCGGTTGTAAGGGACGGGCAGGTCCAGCTCGATTTTCTTTTGGCTGAAAACCGAGGGGCGATCAAGCACTATCGCCTCTTCTTTCAAAGGGTCGCCATAAAGAGCGATCCAGACCTCTGTCCTGCCTATCTTAAACTTAAGTAAGGGGAGATAACGGGTGAGATAGCCGGCCAGGTAAAACGGGATTGGGGCGTGGTCGTCTCCGCTGCGCCCGCAAAAGGGGCATTCGGTATGCCAGTTATCAGCGCAGGGCGAACCGCCGGATTTCCCTACTCTCTGGTGGACCACGCCGCAGCCGGGGCAATAAACCACATATTCATCCTCATATTCTACTCCGCCGACATCAGAGGAGTAGCATACTTTTTCTCCGCCGCAAGAGCAGCGCTTTTCTTCATCTGATATTATTTTTTCCATTGCCACCTCCGCGGTTGGAAATCTATGGTTTTAAAAGTTTTAAAGGACTCCTGCTTTAAAAATAGCGTCATAATACAATAGCGCTTTATCGCGGCTTAGTCAAGATTTCTAATAAAAATAAGCGATAAAAAAAGACCCTGGACCATATGGCGCAGGGCTTTATATTTCTCTCCTTGAATTGTTATCAAGTCCTCCTTTATACCGGGCGCATCAGGGTAGAGCAGCGGCCGCATTCTACGACTATTTGCCGGCCGCGGTCCTCTGTCACGATTATTTTTTTCGAATTCGGATAGTGGTAGCATTCGCAGCACTCGCCGTCCGTACCTCTCGCCCAGGGCAAATCCCGGTAATAAACAGCCTGGCTTCTTTGCTGCAAAGGCGGAGGAGGGACGTTTCTCCGGCTGGCAGACCGGGAAGCAACGGGCAGGCCTATGGCCGCACTTCCCTGCTTTGGAAGTTCTTTCACCCCCGGCACTTCTGTCGGCGGATTCCTGTCGGTAAAGTACAGGATGCCGCCGATCCAGGCCATTGTCCGGCCGGGATATTCTTTCTGCCTCCCTTTTAATGTCCTTTTCCTCTCAGCCATTTCGGGCCCGGCTGGCTTCTTTTTTTCCATGGTAATCCTCCTGCTCTTTAAACTGTTAGGTTATTCTCGTCATCATCTCCGTTAAGCTGGAAATCCGCAATCTTCGCAGCGTGGGCCAGGCATTCCCAGAGGACATCCTTCAGACCGGCGCCGGGACATATCTTTAACGCTTTGCTCGCTGCCGGGGCAGACCTCTCCGGTTTGGTCATTGTGTTTAGGAAGGATGGCGTTATCTCCCTCAACGGTGAACCTTTTACCGCACAGGCATTTAAAGGTCATGGCCAGACCCCCTTTTTCTCGGCCAAACAGGGCCGGGTATGGCAAAAAGCGCAATAGGCATGGCCCATAGTAAGCGGGCAGTCAGGTGCCGGCTCAATCAGGCAGGCCTTTTTGACGCTTTTTTTGCTGGCGGGGCAGAGTTCTCCGGTTTGTTTTTTGTGCTTTGGAAGAATAGTATTCACTCCTTCTACTTCAAATTCTTCCTCGCACAGGCATATGAATTTCATGGCGAGCCTCTCCTTTATAAAGGTTCGATCTGAATAATTCGGTTTTGTTTTCATCTTACTCTTTTTGGAATAAAAGTCAAAACATAAAAAAACCGCCCTTTCGGGCGGCTTAAAAAACAAAAAATATTTTTCCATAGGAGCTAAGCTCCTTTAAGTTTCTCGCGCGTTCCACGTTATGCGTTTATTCTTTAACCGCCAGTTCTTTCTTTATCTTTTCAATAATTTCTTCCGTGGTGAAATGCGCCTTGATTAAATAACCATTCGCTCCCAAACTAAGGGCTTTATCAACATCCTCTTTCTGCCCTAAATTAGACAGCATAATAACCGGCGTCTGTTTTATCTTTTTGTTTCCGTTAGCCCGGATTTTTTCTAAAACTTCAAAGCCGTTAACCGTGGGCAAAATTATATCGAGTAATATTATGTCCGGCTCTATTTTTTCTAAATTTCCCAGGGCCTGCTCGCCGTCGATAATTTCAAAAACCCGGAAACCTTCTTTGGTTAATTTCTTGGCGCAGATATCCCTTAAAAAAGAATCGTCTTCCACTAATAAAACTTTTAGCCCGCCCTTATTGTCAACCCCGTCGTCTTCTCTCGGCTTTATTTCCGTCCCGTCGCCGGCTTGGTCCCCTTTTCCGCCCAAATATTTTTTCATCTTGGCTACGACTTCGTCGGGATTAAACTTGGTTTTGATTAAACAATCGACCGCCCCCAGTTTCCTGGTTTTTTCTAGTTCTACCGGCTGGCCCGAGTTGGAGATGATTATTACCGGAACAACGATTTTTTCTTCCTTCATTTTTTCTAAAACTTCATAACCGTTCATTTTCGGCATAATAATATCAAGCAGGATCATATTGGGATTCCACCCTTTAATCTTATTAAATCCGTCCAGGCCGTCGGCCGCTACCATCGTATCATATCCCTCCTTTTTTAATTTAGATTCCAGGACATCCGAAAGAACTTTTTCGTCTTCAATTATTAAAACTTTTATTTTGTTGTTGGCCACATGATTATATTTAATAATTATTTTAGTATATAAATTTTATTTGGTTATACCGGATACCGGCAGGCTGAAATATACTTCCGTCCCCTCTCCTTCTTCGCTATTAATGCCGATTTCCCCTTTATGTTTTTCAATAATATTCTTGGCGATAAACAAGCCCAGCCCCGTGCCTTCGGTTTCGACGCGGACGGCGTTCGCCGCCCGGAAAAATTTTGAAAAAAGCTTCGGCTGGTCCGCCTTGGGTATGCCCACCCCCTGGTCTTTTATTGATACTTTTAAAATTTTATCCTTGTCTGAAATCTGCACCGTTATCTTGATTTGCCCGAACTCCGGGGTGTATTTCACGGCATTATCCAAGAGATTCTGCAAAGCCAGGGTAATTCTTTCCGGATCCATATAAATTTCCGGCAATTTTTTCGGTTTATCCACGATGAGCTTTAAATGGTTATTGGCGACCGGGCTCGCCAGATTTTCAACCACATTATCCAAAACCTCCTGAAAATTGCTGAACTTGAAATTAAAGCCGAACCGGCCTTCCTCAATGCGGGAGATGTCCAATAAATCGTCAACCAGCCTGATAATTCTCTCATTACTTTTGTAGCCTTTGGATAATAGCTCCGTCTGCTCTTTGTTTAATTCTCCCGCGTCGCCCGCCAGAACCATTTTTATAACCCATTTTATCGCCGACAAAGGGGTCCTTAGCTGGTGGGCGGCGATGGAAACGAATTCCGATTTTAATTTATCAATTGCCGTCTCGCGTGTCAAGTCAAGGAATATTTTCATTACCCCTAAATATTCGTCATTCCCGCCCTTTACCTTAGAGGTAATTACTTTATAGACTAATTCTTCGCTATTATAATTAACCCTCAACTCTTCTGTTTTAAAATCCGGCGAGCCGTTATCTTTTGATTTGGATAAAATAAATTTATTCCTTATTACGGACTTAAAATTATTTAAACCAAAATTGTCTTTGTCGGAAATTTCCTTTCCCAAGTCAGATAATTTTAAGCCTAAAAATTTCTGCGCGGCCGGATTGAACAAAGTTATCCTATTGTCTTTGCCAACCACGATTATCGGGGTATAAATATTCGAAATAATGGCCAGAGTTTTGTTTTTCTCTTCCTTCACGTCCTCAACCTTTGTCTCTAAAACGGCTTTGGCTTTTTCGAGGCCGGCGTTGGATCTCTTAAGGTCTTCAAGCATTTTATTGAAAGTGTCAATCAGCTTGCCTATCTCGGTTTTTGACTTAACGGCGATTCTTACGCTCAAGTTTCCTTTTCCGATTTCTTCGCAGACTAAAGTCATCTGCCTTAAGGGATCAATGATGTACTTGCGCAATAATAAAAATGTAATTAAAACAATTAAGGCCAATATGCCCGAAGTTGTGGCGATATCGCGGATAAATACCGTTCTTATGACTTTCTCGATATTGGCTAAAGAAAATCCTATCCAGATGGTTTTATTATCATAGCCCAAATAAACAACCGCTTTTAATTTTTCCCCGTTAAAAACTTCGTCTCTAATTATTACTTTTTTGGTGGCAATCGCCTCTTTATAAACCTGGTCTTCCATTGTTTTCCCGTCTTCTTCCGCTATCGTGCTTTGTTTTATGGTCCCGAAACTATCAACAACTCTGATATAACGGATATCCCTGGCTTTGGACATTTCCTTGATAATAACCTCCTCTACCCCGGAAACCAAAGCCGTCCGGTAAAACCAGAGCAGATAGGACGAGGAAGTTATCTCGTTTATGCCCGAAGCTAAAATTATTTTTTCATCAATGGTTGTCTGGATTAAATCCTTCTTGTGCTGGGTTATGGAAAAATAAATAGACGCAAAAATTCCCAGGATCAATACCAAGAATATGCCTAAAACAACATTGTATAATGAATATTTTCTCATCATACTTTTAAACTGCCGGCTGATTTAAAACCTCATTACGGCCGTTAGAGTCTGAAAACTTAAAAATTTTTTAAACCCAGCCCCGCCCTTCGCGAAGGGCGGGGCTGGCAATGTTTCTACTTCACAATATATTGGTCCGCGGCGAAAGAGCTTGTTTCGGCCGGAGTGGCGACAGAACTATGGAAGGCCTGGATCAAATGGATTTTCTTATTTAACAGCTTAGCATACCTTTTCGGATCAAAAGATGTTTTTGCCCATTCTACCGAAGAGATGGTGCCTCCGGCGTTGATGGAAAGCACCGGAGAGTCTACGTAGCCGGACAAAAAGACTCCTAATTCATACGGCGCAACTATTATCGGGTCATAAGCTTTACTCCATTGTTGCATGTCTTTAACGGACATATGGTCAAAATGGCCGTGAGTCAAGAGGATTATGTCAACTCCTCCAAATTGGGATATGTCTTTGTATTTTTCAAGCAGAGCGGCATTAAATTGCATCGACGGGTCGATAAATATTCTGGTTCCGTCCGGAGAGGTAAAGAACCAGCTGCTTCCGCCCAGGAATAAAACCTTTACCCCCATTATTTCCTTTTCATCTCCCGGCAAAAAAGGCATTGGCTGGGCCTTTACCCCATACTTGTCCAAAGCCCCGAGGAAAGTATTAACATCCGCATCAACCATAGGGCAGCTGGTCTTGCCGTAATGGATAGGCACTACATACTTAAGCCCTTCGGGATTTATTACGGAAGCGGCAAAAGCGGCGCTGTCAGTCCCCATGGTATAAACATCGCCAATAGGCAGGAAAGCAACATCGGCCTTATAATAGTCTCCGACAACAAACTTCATGTCATAAGTAAGGGCCGTATCGCCGGCAAAATAAAATTTAGCCCCGTTTTCAAACTCAAGCACATAACCGACCGGGTTTCCCACATAAACATAAGGGGTTGATTTATTGTTTAGGGTTTGTATTTCACTGCCCATTTTTTGAGTCACCTCCTGCAAGGTTACTCCCAATTTTTTAGGGCCGGCATCGGCTAAATACAAAGCCCACACCGAAATCGCCAAAACTATAATCAATAGTGGATAAACGATTTTGTTCATAATTTTTTTTGTTTAATTATTTATAACCGACCTTTTTACTCCGTTTAGAGACGGATCTCTAACGGGATTTACTTTTTATGTCAATGTTCAATATCTCAAATAATTCGATTCCCCGGCGGCCAAAACATAAATCTCCCCGCCCTTATTGATAAATGCTTAATTTCCCCTTTCTGATTCATTAACTCCCTTAACAGAGGAAGAAATTCCAAGCTACTTTCTTAAAACGGCAATCGCGTTTGATTCGACTAATTGAGCGTCGGCGTAGAGACCCGCGACCTCAACAAAAGTCATAGTCTGATTCGCCTTGGGGAAATATTCGCGAATAAGCTTGGCGGCGGTATCGTTATAGTTTCCCGCCACGTTCCCGCTTCTGGTCTTGGGGCACACGAAATTCTGGAGAGAGACAACGTCGTCCATGGTGGCCCCGTAATTGGCGAGCACCGCCTTGATATTCTCCAGCACGGCGCGGAACTGCTGCTCGAAATTACCCATTAAAAACTCGGGCATTCCGGCGGCATCAACTTTCTGGCCATGGGCCATCTGGCCCGCGACAAAAATCAAGTTCCCGGTTTTAACGCCCTGGGCGTACGACCAGTCTTTTTCCCAAACGGCGCCGAATCCGAATTTTTCAAAGGCGGACGACTGGCCGGCAACTTTCTTATTATCTTCTCGATCGCCTTCCCGGTAAAAACCTGCCCAGACGGCAGCAGCCACCAAAACTAACACTACTAATCCGATAATAATTTTTTTGTTCATAATTTTAATGGATTGCCCCACCACAAGGGGATGGGGAATGATAAATTTAATTTAATAAACTTAGTAATAATCGACCTTTTTAGCCCCAGCGGAAAAAAATCTCCGAAGGGGTTTATTTATTATACCAATTTTCTTTTTTTATTCCGCGCTTTTCCACAAAAATCCTGCTTAAAGCGCCCCGCCGGCGTAAAAATAACTTAATTTTATTATCCGGCCCTTAACCTCGAAATAAATTCAGAGAGTTCTTATATTATTATAACATATTTTAAATAGATCCGCCTATACTCTGTCCTCAAGGCGCAACGCCTTGGCATTATACCCGCCCGCCGGCCGGCCCGCTTCGCCCGCCTAGACGAGCTGGCGAGGCTGGCCAGATCCCGCTAAGCGGGACGAGAGACAAGGTGGGGTCAAGATATAATTAAAAACACCGATGAAACCGCCCCTTTAGACGGCTTACGAATTAACAAATTTACTAATTTACGAATTAACAAATTAAGTTAAAAATTCGTAAATTAGTAAATTTGAAAATTATATTTTCCCCAGCTCCTCCCTCGCCACTTCCCTGTCATCCCACTTAGTCTTCTTCCCTTCGGCTACGCAAATCGCCTGCTCGCTTCCCTTTCCGGTTATTAAGACAATATCATTCTCATCCGCCAGACTAAAAGCTTTTTTAATAGCTTCGCGCCGATCCAAAATCTGGAACAGATTTTGCCCTGAGCCTGCCTGCTGTGAGCCTGTCGAACCAGCCGAAGGGTTAACTTTTTTAACCCCCCGGGCCACCTCATCAATAATTGCCTGCGGGTCTTCGTCGTACGGGTCTTCGTTCGTTATTATTATATAATCGGCGTTCCGCCCGGCTAAACTTCCAAGTTTTGGCCTGCGGGCTTTGTCTCTTCCGCCTCCGGTAGAGCCGAGAACGTGGATAATTTTAGCGTGCGGAATTAAGTCTATAGTTTCATAAAGCTTGGCCAGGGCCTTGGGCTCAAACGCGTAATCCACGATGACGGTAAAAGGCTGGCCGGCCTCAATCTTTTCAAAACGGCCGGGCACGCCCGTAATATTTTCTAAACCCTCTTTAATTTTTTCTAAATCAATCTTTTCCGACAAGCCGACGCTTACCGCGGCCATGGCGTTAGTCGCGTTAAACTCTCCCAAAATTTTTAAATTTATTTTTAAACTATTTACGGAAAAGCTCGTTCCCTGCCCGCTCGCCAATACTTCGCCGTATTTTATCTCTTCCACTCCGGCTAAGCTTATTTGGCCCTTTTTTACATAAGCCATTTTTTCTTCGGCGGGAAAGCTTAAAAAATATTTGGCTTCCTTGTCGTCGCCGTTAGCGATAATTCTCTTTTTCACCTGGTTCAGTTCTATCTTTTTAATTCCCGAATCCGACAGAGAAACTTTTTTTCCGTTATTAACGTATTTTGTTTTTCCTCTTTTTAAATGTTTAAAGAGTTCGGCCTTGGCCATTTTATAATTTAAAAAACTGCCGTGCGATTCAAGATGCTCGGGATAGAGCCCGGTAAAAATTAAAGTGTCGTAGTTTATGAAGCGGTGCCTAAATTGCCTTATTCCTTCTGAAGTCGTTTCTATTATGGCATACTGGCAGTTATTTTTTACCATCGCGCGCAAAATCTTCTGGGTAAAAAATCGGCCCGGCATGGTCATCTTTTTGTCGTTCAGCCATTCTTTATTCCCGTCGCTGAATATGGCCGTGGAAGTAAAACCGGTTTTATAGCCAACGGCGGTTAACATTTTAGCGGTTAAATAAAGGCTGGTGGTTTTCCCGGTTGTGCCCGTGATGCCGATTACGATTAATTTTTCGCTTGGGAAACGATAAACTAAAGCCGCCAGGAAGCTAAAAATAAAATGATAAGCGGGTTGAAGCGCTTTAAATAATTTGCGAGGTATTAATCTTTTTATTATATGTAATATTTTGTCCATAAAAAATGTCCCATTGTCATTGCGAGCCCCGAAGCTTCGGGGCGAAGCAATCTAACGAATGGCGTGCAGGCATAAAAATAAAATCTTTAAATGAAAATTATTGTGCGTTAGATTGCTTCGTCTCCCGCCTCGGCGGGGTCCTCGCAATGACAGGCTAGAAAGTCCGTCGGACTTTCCGGACCATCTTATAAACGCTGTACCAGCCGGAATCAAAGATTAAATCAAAAGTCCCGGGGTATTCAATCGCCTGGCCCCCGAAACCATTCTTGAATCTCGTCACGCCCGGCCATTTCTTCTCATCAATCCCGAAAAAGTCATAATATTTGTAGCTCTTGGTTCTGGCTAATTTTATAACTTCCCATTGCAAAGCGTAAGGCGCCATTAAATTCCGGTTCTCGTCAGATGACGCTCCGTGCATATAAGTGGCGGTGTTGCCGAAGAAAGAAAAAATTCCGGTAGAAACCGCCTTGCCTTTAGATTGGGCAAAAAACAATTTTATAGAATCTTTACCAAGCTTTATCATCTCCTTGTAATAGTCTATCCCATGCAGCCGAAAATCATCACGCTCGCTTGTCTGGCTTATTAATTGCCAAAATTCTTCAAACCCTTCAATCCCGGATTCTACAACTTTTATTTTCTTTTTTTCCGCCAGCCGGATATTGTATCTGGTCTTCGGATGCATCTGGCGGAGTAATTCATCCTCGGTTTTGCTTAAATCAAGCGCTAAGGTTTTACTGGGCTGAACGTCCAGGGTTTTTTCTATCTGCCAGTTTTCGAGCTTCAATTCAGTTTCCGGCTCAAACCTTAAAAACATCGCCTCCTCTTTCCTGGCCAATTCTCTAATCTCATAAAATAACAATTCAGCAACTTGTTTGGAATTTTGGATTTGGAATTTGCCCACAGGGCCGCGCGGGCAATAAAAATAGTTCTTCCCCATGGGCAAAAATTTTTTTACAATCGTAGCCACGGCTGCTAATTTTCCTTCTTCTTCAGCTCCCAAGCGAAAAACCTTGCCCCCTACTTTTGCCTGAAACTCCCCCCACAGGAAAGATTGCAAAAATTGGCTATATTTTTGACCAGCGAGAAAATCATTAAGCTTATTTTTATCTTTTATTTCCACAATTTCCATATCTGTTATTATATCACATCGGACAAAAATAAAAGAGAGTAGTTAAAATCTTTCCCGAAAAAAAATTTTAGTCTTTAGATAAAATCAATATTTAGATCATCTAAATAAACATCATCGTCGAGACAAGGGGCTTGGGGGTCGAACCCCGCAATGCTGCGGGGCAGGCTGAGCTAAGAATTGCTTGCCCGCCAAAGCTTTAGCGGAGGCGGGAGACCCCCAAAACTTTTTGCTACTTTTTGGTTACAAAAAGTAGGCCCGCGCGGCAGCGCATTTTTGCAGGCACTGGGAAGTTTACATCAACAGACATTCCTTAAGTACACGCCAACCGCCAAAAAGAAAAGAGAGCGGAAAATCCACTCCTTTTTGAATTGCCCCCTTTCGTCAAAGGCCCGTCTCGCCAAGGTCTCGCCGAGGCGGAGGGTTAGGGGGATTTCTCCTCCCCCTTGCCAAGGGGAAGACAGAAGGTGGCGGCGTAGGCAAATGGATAAAAAGAAAAGAGAGCGGTTAACCCGCCCCCTAACACCTAAAAGCTAAAACCCAACACCTATTTCCGCATCTTTTCCCAAATAACCAAGAGCGGCGGGGCGACAAAAATTGAAGAATAAGTGCCGAAAAAAATACCGATGGCCATGGCTAAAGCGAAAGTGCGGATGGATTCTCCGCCGAAAATTATTATCGCCAATAGGACAAAGATGGTGGTTAAAGAAGTGTTTAATGACCGGACTAAGGTCTGGTTTAAGCTGATATTGACCGTGCCTTCAAAATCTTCATTGCTGCGCGGCAGGTTTTCGCGGATCCGGTCAAACACGACAATCGTATCGTGCACGGAATAGCCGATAACCGTTAAAACCGCGGCGACAAAAGTAGTGTTAACCTCGACCTCATAAAATCTGCCCAAAACCGCAAAAAAACCCATGGTAATAATCGCGTCATGAAACATAGCCAAAAGGGCCGCCGAACCGTATTTCCAGGAAGCGACCGGTTTTGATACTTTCCTAAAAACATAAGTGATATAAAGCAAAATCGCGATTAAAACAAAAAAGATGGCATAAACCGCTTTCCTTTTTAACTCCTGGCCGATTGACGGTCCGACTGACTCAAAGCGCAGTTCTTCAACTCCGCCGGCAGTTTCATTTATTTTTGCTAAAACCGCCTGGTGGGTCTCTTCAGCTGTTTCCTGAAACCGCAAAATCATGTCCTTATCCCCGACCGGCTGAATTATTAGACTGCTGAGATTTGAACCGGACAAAACGGTTTGGATATCTGAAGACTGGGGCCTTGAATCTAAAAATTTTACTTCTAATAAGCTCCCGCCGGTGAAATCAATCCCGTATTTAAACCCCCAGGTGAATAAAGCAGTAGCCAGAACCACAAACAAAACTCCGGAAATCGACAGCCAAATTTTTCTTTTTTGAATTATCTTATAATTGGTCATAAAAAATTATTTATAGAATTCGTAAATTTGTACTGATTCGTAATTCGTAGAAGCTGTTATTTAGACTCTTTGTCAGCCAGGTTTTTATGTGAAGTTATTAGCCAGGATTTCTTTTCCAGCCAGGCTCCCGGAATCAAGCTTAAAAAATTTCTGGTGATAAAAATAGCGGTGAACATGGAAATAATTACCCCCAAAGCCAAAGTTATGGCAAAACCCTTAATGACGCTGGTCGTGAACTGAATTAAGATAAAGCAGGTTATTAAAGTGTTGAAATTGCTGTCGCGGATTGACGGCCAGGCGCGCCTAAAGCCTTCACTAACGGAAATTGCTAATGATTTGCCGTTCTTTATTTCTTCTTTCATGCGGGCAAAAATAAGAATATTGGCGTCAACCGCCATGCCGATGGACACGATGAAACCCGCGATGCCGGCTAAAGATAAAGTCACCGGCCAAAGCTTAAATACGGCCAAAACCAAGACGCTGTAAACCGCCAAAGCGAAAACCGCCATTAGCCCCGGTAATCTATAGAATAAAATCATGAACAAAGCCACCAAAAGAAAACTGATTATCCCGGCTTTTAAGCTGGCGGCGACTGAAGCCTGCCCTAAACTCGGACCGATTGTTTGCTGGCTTACTAAAGTAATCGGCACGGGCAAAGCGCCGGCATTTAATCTTTGCGCCAAAAGTTTTGCTTCTTGTATGTTAAACTTGCCGGAAATAACGGCCTTGCCGCCCGTGATTTTTTCATTAACGGTCGGAACGCTTATCGCATAACCGTCTAAAAATATGGCGACCGGCTGCCCGACATTGCGAGCCGTAATTGTTTCAAACAAATTTGCCCCTTCGCTGTCAAACTCTAAAGCCACTTCCGGGGAATTGTCATTGGGGTTAAATTCAACCGAAGCCCGTTTTAAATATTTTCCGGTCAGTTCCGTATTTTTCCACTCCTTATCCGTTCCTACAATATCTTCCACGCTCATGGTTGTTATTAAAATATGGCTTACTTTATATTCTTCAAGCTTCCTCTCCTCCTGCTTATAAATCAAATGGTAGCCGAAATCGGTTTCAATAATATCGGAAATCGTCCCGATCTTTTGAGAAAAAACCGCGTCTTCAAACGGCTTGACCATCATCCCCCGGCTAAACCAGCCTAAATCGCCGCCGCTTTGGGCCGCTCCCGGTTCCGTAGAGTTGTCTTTTACCAGTTGGGAAAAATTAGCCGGCGTGGCCTGGTTCTTTAAATCTTTTATTTTCGCATAAGCTTCTTCTTTAGCTAAACCGTTTTCGCAACCCTGGCTCCCGGTAAAGCAGATTAAAAGGTGGGAAGCTTTTATTTCCATTTCATCGCTATTGCCGAATGGATCTTTTTTTATCCTTTTATCTTCAAGCTTAATAATTTCATACCCCTGGCTGCCCTTGGCTAAATCCTGGGTCACCTGCCCGGCTTTTAAAGATTTGGCCAAAGCTATAACTTCCGGATTTTGGCTTTCCGTTATCCAGCCCAAATCCCCGCCGTTACTTTTCGTCTTCTCGTCTTCGCTATACTCGCGGGCTAGTGCGGCAAAGTCCCCGCCCGAAATTGCTTTGCCTAAAACTTCTTCGGCCTTAGTTTCCGCCGCTTTATTAAAATCATCCATTTTCTTCTGCTGCTCCGCGGTTAACTGGCTTCCTTCCGTGGCTTTTTCCTTAAATTCCAAAAGCGGGGTTTCGCCGATCATTTTTATCGCCTCCTCTACATTCTTAATGCCGGCCAGCTCTACGATAATCCGATAATCGCCCATGGCGGTTTTATTAACCTGAACGATTGGCTCGGCTACGCCAAAAACGTTAACCCGCCTTTCAATCACGTCTCTGGCGCCTTCGGCCGCGTCGTTTCTGTCTGCGGACGGAATGGCGGAAACATCAGCCGTATAAACCAAATGGGTTCCGCCGACCAAATCCAAACCCAATCTAAAGGGAATTTCTTTCGCCTGAGGCAGAACGACTATGTCGCCGGTCTTCCAGGCCAGCCACTTTGTTCCTTTGTTATAATAATTACCGGCGTCAATCAAGCCGCCGACAATGGTCAAAACAATTATAAAAACAAAAACCTGCCAGAGTCTGCCCTTGGGCGTTGGCCGAAGAATTTTTTGTAATATGTTATCTGACATAAAGATTAAAAATAAAAGGGCTTTTAGCCTTTAATTTGTCGCTAAATACATCTTAAAACAAACGAAAATAAAAAGCAAGGGCGGTTAGATATTGATAAATCGGGCCAAATGTCTTATCCTAATAGTATTCATAACCCCCGGATTCATAATTCATTATTCATAATTCGTAATTCACGTAAAATGAAGTTCCAATTTGTCTCACAATTTAAGCCCGCGGGCGACCAGCCGGAAGCGATTGCTAAACTGGTGGCTGGATTGAAAAAGGGCTACCGGCACCAGACTTTACTCGGCTTAACCGGGTCAGGCAAAACTTTTACTATGGCGAAAATTATAGAAGCGGTCCAGAAGCCGACCCTGGTGATTTCCCACAATAAAACTTTGGCCGCCCAGCTTTACGGCGAGTTCCGGCAATTTTTCCCGGACAATGCCGTCCATTATTTTGTTTCCTATTATGATTACTACCAGCCCGAGGCCTATATCCCCCAGACTGACACTTATATTGAAAAAGAAACTGCCATTAATGAAGAAATTGACCGCCTGCGCCACGCCGCCACTCAATCGCTTATTAATAGGAAAGACGTTTTAATCGTGGCGAGCGTTTCCTGCATTTACGGCTTGGGCGAGAGAGCCGATTATGAAGCGATGAGCCGGCATTTTTTTGTCGGGCAAAGAATTAAACGCAACCAGCTTTTGCGGGAGCTGGTCAACATCCAATACAACCGCGACGATACGGAATTTAAGCGCGGCACTTTCCGGATCAGGGGAGAAAGTATAGAAATCCATCTGGCCACGGGCGAAGCCGTGGTTAATATTATAATGTCCGGCGATATGATTGAAAAAATTTCTCTTTTATCGGGCCGCCTAATAAGGGGAAAATCTGTTCTCCCCCTGGTAAAGGGGGGCGAGGCCGAGACGAAATCCATTGCGATTCTGCCGGCTAAGCATTTTATGACCCCGGAAAATAAAATGAAAGAAGCCTTGAAAAATATCCGGGCCGAATTGGCAATAAGATTAAAAGAATTTAAAAAGCAAAAAAAAGAAATTGAAGCTTACCGGCTGGATAAAAAAACCAATTATGATTTGGAAATGATAGAGCAGGTCGGCTACTGCAACGGCATTGAAAATTATTCGCGGCATTTGACCGGCCGCGCCCCTGGTTCACCCCCGGCTACCTTATTGGATTTTTTCAAAGATAATTACTTAATGTTCATGGACGAATCCCATGTTACTATCCCCCAGGTCCGCGGCATGTACGCCGGCGACCAGTCGCGCAAGCAGACTTTAATAGACTTCGGCTTCCGCCTGCCTTCGGCGCGCGATAACCGGCCCTTAAATTTTACCGAATTTAATAAAAGAGTTAACCGGGTTATTTATGTGAGCGCCACTCCGCAAGATTATGAAATAAAAAAATCCGACCAGGTGGTTGAGCAGATTATCAGGCCGACCTACTTGCTTGACCCGGAAATTGAAGTAAAGCCGACAGCCAACCAGGTTCCTGATTTAATCGAAGAAATAAAAAAACGAACTGGCAAAGGCCAAAGAGTCTTGGTTACCACTTTAACTAAAAGAATGGCGGAAGAACTGACTGATTATCTGAAAGAGCGGGGCATAAAAGTCCAGTATCTCCACAGCGAGGTTGCCACTTTGGAAAGGGTTGATATCCTGCGCGATTTGCGCCTTGGAAAATATGATGTTTTAGTCGGCATAAATTTATTGCGCGAAGGCCTTGATTTGCCTGAAGTTTCTCTTGTCGCTATTTTAGACGCGGATGTAGGCGGATTCTTGCGCACTGAAACTTCTTTAATCCAGACGGCCGGACGCGCCGCCCGGCACGTTGAAGGCAAAGTTATAATGTACGGCGATACTATTACTCCGGCTATGCGCTACGCCATAAGGGAAACCAAAAAGCGAAGGGAAAAACAAATCGCTTATAATAAAAAACACGGGTTTACCCCGCGAACAATAGAAACCAAATTCCACGAAAGTATAGTTTAAAATTGCTTGAAAAATCGAATATATAATTGTTTTTGTCATTTCGACCCCGCCTTAGCGGGGGAGAAATCCCTTATACTAGCCATTTTCACATTTAGGGTTTTACCATCTTAGTTTTAGGAAAATATAAAGAGGGGCGGATTATTCCGCCCCTTGTTTTTTTAAAGGAGAATGTTCATCTCCTGCACCAGGATGCCTTTAGCTCCCAGTCTTTGCAACTGGAAGATAAGGTCTACTACCTCATCGTTTTTGGCCACGGTTTCAATGGCGTAATTGCCATTGGCCAACCGGTTGACTGTCGGAGACTGGAGCGACGGCAAGATAGAGAGAATTTTTTCCTTATCTTGCCGATTAACATCCATTTTTATAAGCCGATAATTCTCGGCCTCAAACCCCCCTTTTAGAAGCTGGCCGAAATATTCAATTTCCGGCAACTGTTCTCTCGCAATCAGCACAGTTGGCGAAACTAACAACACTCTTAAAATCTTTAAGCCGTTTTCCGCAAGACTCAAACCGGAATCAACCACGCCTACGCCGTAATTATACCGGCCATAGGCAACTTTGGCCTCGGTAGTGCCATGGGAAAATCTTATCTTGGCTTTTTTAAAAACCTTTCTTGCCAAGCTGGGATATTCGGCGCTCACCAAAATATTATTTTCGTCAACGAGCTCTTCCGATTTCCCAAAAATAACTACCCGGACTGATGTTCTGGAATTTCTGCCGTAAGGCAACTCCACGATTTTGATAATTTCCTTCTCCAGTTCAGCCTCAACGACGCAATCCCAACCGCAGATGCCAACATCAATTATGCCGTCAACTAATGCTTCGGGAATGTCCTGCGGCCGCATTATTAACACCTTCCCAAAGATGCTGGTGCCTTTGATTTCCGCCTTGAAACCACGGCCATTTCTTCGGATGGTTATGCCAAGGCGTTTGAGCAAGTCAATCGTCGGCTCAAACAAACTGCCGTTCGGCAAACCCAAGGTAAGTTCAGTTTTCATCGCCCATCTCCTTTTGAGTGAAAGCCAATTTTTTACTTGCCCAATCCGCGATCTGGCGATAGAAACAAGTTTCACGGAATCCTCCATTTTCATCTTGGGCATGGCAAGCGCCGATGCCTGCCGGTTTTTCAACGAGATAGAGCAAGCTGTTTTGGTCGCAATTTACTCTAATCTCTTTGATCTTCAGAACACAGCCCGAAGTTTCGCCCTTGCGCCAAAGCTTGTTGCGTGAAGTTGACCAAAAAACCGCCACTCCTTTTTCCAACGTCTCCCTCAAGACTTCCTCGTTGGCATAGGCCAAAATTAAAACTTCTTTGGTCTGCCAGTCCTGGACGACGACGGGAATAACGTTTGGGCATCTTTTCGTGACTCGGCGCAGTTTGGAAAAATCCAAACGCAATTCGCGCTCCTCTTCCGCTTCTTTCTCTTTCATAACGCGCCTCTTTTTTATTTGTTAAAAGATCGAAAAAACCCTTCTTGTCTTTCAAGAAGGGCAGAGGCCTGATTATTATAAAACAAAATAAAAACTCAGCTCTTCTTGAAAATTAAAGAAGAGTTATTGTGAAGGCTTAATTTATTTAAAGCTGATTTATAACCGCTTTTTTTATTAATTATTGGCTTTTTCATATTTTGTATCATTGTATTAACATAATAACACAGATAAAAACTTTGTCAATGGTAAGTACGCCCGCGCGCCAAGCCTGAGAGACTTGTCTTAAAATTTTAGATTCCACGTCGCTTCGTCTCGCCCCGCGGAGTCCCAATACCGAGTACTCGGGAGGGACGAAGTGGGGTCAAGGGTAAAGTTTGGAAAATGAAAAAAGGGGCTAAATCTGTAATGAAATACTTCATAGATTTAACCCCCCTGTTTGTTTGCCAACCTGGCAAACGCTTCTTGCAACTTCCGGGCAAAAGCCGTTATCTTCGGCAGCGAAGGAGAATCTTCGCGAGCGAAAAAGGCAGCCCGAGAAACCATAATCGGATCGCCAATCCTTACCAGGTCATTGGCCGCGGCGGTGGAACCCAGATCAAACAAATCAACGGCCACGTCTTTTTCTTCGCCGATAACAACCCAGGCTTCTGCCGCACCATAAACCCTTACAATCTTTGCCTTTCTGTAACGAAGTCTGGCTAGTCTCGGATATTCGGTATAGACGGTGACCTTCCGAGTATCCTCAAACTCTTGTCCTGGTTTTCCCAAAACAACTATTTGAGCCGCTTCCATTCTGCCCTTAGAAAAAGGGAATAAAGCGGGTATTGAAAAACCAGACAAGCCAGATTCCGCAATCCAGTCCTCGCCGGAAAAACCAGCGACAACTTTTCCTTGCAAAACAGCCTCGGGCATATCTTGCGGACGTGCTATCCATATCCCGTCAAAAGGAAAAAATTCCTTGCCCCGGAAAAGGTACTTTCTCCCTTTATCTTCGGGCACGGGTATGCCGCACATCCTCAGTAGTCTTTCTATGCCTAAAGAAAGACTACCATTCACAACTCCTAACAAACCCAGGGTTTCTCCTAACATGATTCACCTCCCCCCAGAAGTAAAAAAAGGTTAGAAAGCAAAAAAAGTTAAAAAGGACGATAAAATAAATCCTCCTTTACTTCGGATTTATTTTTCTTATATTATTTTACTTATTATTTAACTTGTCCAAAACCGCCTTATAACCGCCTTCGCCGTTATTTAACCACAAAGCCACCCGGCTTACTGTAGTCGTGCTGACATTCAACTTATCAGAAATCTTTCTATATGGCAAGCCCTTATAGACTAACTTGGCAATTTCCCACCGTTCGCTCATGGACTTTATTTCATCAATGGTGCATAAATCACGGAAAAAAGCTTCGGCTTCTTTTACCGTTTCTAAGCTTAAAACAGCTTCAAATAAATTATCTGTTTTTTGGCCGAATCTAAAAGGGTTCATATTATCCTTATTGGTTCACCCCGTTAGAAATTCCAACTGGGCAGCATTTCTAATGGGGTTTATTGATTTTTATGCTTGTACTAACACAATAACACAGAGCTAAAATTTGTCAAGTTTCAGGTGCGTCCGCGGGTCGAGGGTGAGAATTTATTTTAAAACTTTAGATTCCACGTCGCTTCGTCTCGCCCCGCGCCTGCCTGCCGGTGAGGCAGGAAGCCCCGCCCCTCGCGAGGGTCAAGTTTTGCCCTCTCTCCCTGCCTCTCTCCCGCTCTTAACATCGCGGGAGCGAGGAGCTATTTTAAAATCATTTTTCTCTTTCCCCTCGCCCGCGACGCAAGGAGCGGGAGAGGGGCGAGGGGCGAGGGAAAAAATCTTTTCTTCCTTAACTTCCGGTGATAAACAATCGCGAACCGATGCGCCTCGTCCCGCACTCTTTTTATTATATGGAGAGCCGGGGAAGCCAAAGGAAGTTCAAGAGGCTTATTTTCTCCGGCAAAAAATATTTTATCAGGCGCTTTAGCCGAACGTAAACCGTCTCCCTTGGAAACTGCCATCGCGGGGATATCCAGTTTAAATTTTTTCAAAATTCTCAAAGCAATATTTAACTGGGCTTTACCGCCGTCAACAATAATTAAATCCGGCAACGGCCAACCCTCTCTCCCTGCCTCTCTCCCGCTCTTTATATCGCGGGAGAAAGGAGCTATCTTAAACAGTTTTTCTTTATCTCCCCTCTCCCGCGACGCGAGGAGCGGGGGAGGGGTTAGGGGTGGGGGAAAAGTTGGGAGGGGCCGGGGGGTGGGGGTATGTCTAAATCTCCGCTCCAACACTTCCTTCAACATTCCGATATCGTTAGCTTGCCCCGGATTTATTTTTATTTTAAATTTCCGATATTCGTTTTTATTTGGCTCGCCTCCGGAAAATACCGCTATTGACCCAACCGCTTCTTTCCCGAAAATATTGGAAATATCATAGCCCTCTATTCGCTCCGGCGCCTTAGGCAAACCCAAAACTTTTGCCATTTCAACAACATCGGCCGCGTATTTATCGCCCAAAGAAATGATATTGGCCCCAGCCAAAACTTTTTTAATATTTAATAATTGATATTTCAAAATATTTCTTTTTTGTTCTAGTTCCATCCTCTCGCTAACTCCCATCTTATTTTTTTTCAATTTTTTATCGTAATTCCTAATTCCTGATTCATAATTCTTAATCACTTTTTTCTTTTCTCCCTGCAGGAATAATTCAATCTGCTTAATCACGCCCCTATACTCGCTCCTGCTAACCCGCTCCTCACAAACCCCCGGGCACTTCCCTATTCGAAAATACAGACAAACTCTTTTCGGCATTTGCGCGCAAGACCGGAAAGGCCAGATTTTTCTGATTATTTTTAAAGTTTCCTGAACGGCCTGGACGCTGGTGAAGGGGCCGAAATATCGGCCGGACTTTTCCAGCTTCCTCGTTATAAAAATTCTGGGCCAGTCTTCTTCCGTGGAAATTTTTATGTAAACAAATCTTTTATCGTCCCGCAAAACCACATTAAATTTTGGCTGGTGCTTTTTTATTAAATTGGCTTCTAAAAGCAAAGCTTCGATTTCGCTTTCGGTTATAATCCATTTTATTTTTTTTACCCCAAGAAGCATGGCTTCTTTGGCCGGCGTATGGTCAGCGCTCTCCCGCCAATAGGAAAAAACCCGGCTTTTCAAATTAGCCGCTTTCCCAATATAAATAATCTTTCCGGCCCTATCTAAAAACTGATAGCAGCCGGGCGAGGCAGGGATATTTAGTTTTTTTATATTTTTCAGATTCATACCTTTTTACCCCCTTGATAAAGGCCCGTCTCGCCGAAGGCTTGCCGAGGCGGAGGGACTAAGGGGGATTTAATTTTTCTTATTTCCTTTTTCTCCCCCTTGATAAAGGGGGCTGGGGGGATTTGACTTGATAAGAGGGAATTTAATTTTTCTCATCTCTCCCTCTATTATTTCTCCAACCGCTTCAATCCCGTTTAAAATATCATCATTCCAAAAACGCAAGACCTCCAAACCATATCCTTCTAATACTTTCGTTCTTTCTTTGTCGTATTTCCTGTCTTCTTCCGCAATATGCGTCTCGCCATCAATCTCTATAATTAACTTTAACTCGGAACAATAAAAATCAACGATATAATTATTAATTGGTTTTTGCCTTAAAAATATATACTTATGGTTTTTCAGATACTCATACCACAGTTTTTTTTCAGCTGCCGTCATGTTATTTCTTAATTCTCTTGCTTTGTCCTTTAACTTTTTATTATATGGTAAATAATCGTACTCCATATAATTAATCATAATCCCCCCAGCCCCCTTTAACAAGGGGGCGCTCAATCTTTCCCCAACAAAAAACAATCCCAAATAATCGAGACTGCTTTTTTATTCTCGCTCCCCACTTCCTGATTCCTGTTTCATCCAGTCAAATAATTTTGCCTTTGGCAAAATTCGCGCAGAGCGCTATTTGACAGGGTGAACCTCTATCGCCTGCACCGGGCAGCTCTCGGCCGCATTCTTGGCGCAAGCAGCATTCTCTTCCTTGCCCGCCGTAGCTTCAGCGGAGGCGGGGTTTATAACTTCGGATTTCCCGGCCTCGTTCATCTTAAAAACGTCAGGGCAAAGCGAAACGCAGGCCCCGCAACCGATGCAAAGTTCTTCGTTGACTTTAATAGACATGGATTTAAAAATAAAATAATAAAATAATATAAAAAACTAAAAACAACTTTTGAATTCTGAATTGTAATTTTGACTTTTGACTTTTGACTTTTTACTTTTTCAACGCTTTCTCTATTTCCTTTACCAATCTCGCCGGCGTTATTCCTGACTTTAATAAATAACTGGCTGCCCCGAATTCTTTGGCTCTCTCCACGTCCTTGTCCTGGGCGCTGTTGGATAAAACTATAATCGGCACATCTTTGGTTTTTTCATCAATCTTTAATTCCTTAATCGCCTTATAGCCGTTCATGGCCGGCATCATCATATCCATAATAATCACATCAAACTTTTTTTGTTTCGCCCGCTTAATTCCCCAGGCCCCATTTTTGGCTATTTCCACCCGAAAGCCTCCCTTTTTTAAGCGCAATTTATACATCTCTATAATCGCTTCTTCGTCCTCAATTAACAGGATAGCGATGCCGTTATCTTCAACTGTTTCTTCTCCCGCTTCTCCTTCGGGCGCCGGAGCTACCGTCCGTCTTTTTACGCCAACGCTTTGCCCGTCAAATATTTTTTCCACATTTTCCGCCAGCTGGCTGGGAGTTAAATTGGCTTTAATCATATAACCGTCGGCTCCGTCTTCAAATCCTTTGTTTATTTCCCCGTTCTGGCCTAAGTTGGAAAGAATATAAACTTTAATATTTTTTGTCTCCTCGGCCGCCCTTAACTCCTCCAAAACTTTATAGCCGCTCATTCCGGGCAATACTAAATCTAAGAGGATTAAATCCGGCTTTTTCTTTTTGGCTAAATTAATCCCTTCCGTCCCGTCATTAGCCGACAAGACTTCATAACCCTCCTGCTCAAATTTCATCTTATATATTTCCGACAAAGCCTCTTCGTCTTCAATAATAAGGATTTTTTTCGTAGACATAAGATTTAACAAATAATCAATAACCAATAATCAAATTCCAAAAATTACAATACTAAATTTTTAATTTTATAATTTTTAATTTTTAAATAAATTCAAATTTTTAAACAGACATCTTGCAAGTTTTAGAGATTTTGGCGAATATCAGGGTCAACTCATGGGCTTCTTTCCACAATTTTCGGCAGTCTTCTTTCTGGACCGGAGAGGCCATAGCTATCATTCTTAACCAATGCTTGGTTTCATTGGATTCTTTCTGACAAATTCTAATTTTATTGTTAAAATCCTTTTTTGAGCTAGCTTGGTTAGCTTCCATGTAATTAGCCCCTATACTAGTAGCCGACCTGATAACCTGGGCAAGTAGCGGCTTTATGATTTCATCTATTTTTGTCGAGCGGCAGAACTTAATAATTTCTTCTCCGAATTTGGCCGTTCTTTCTTCCAAATCATAATCCATAAAAAAATTAAAACATTAAAAATTATTTAGAAAATTACAAAATTAAAAATTCAAAAATTATTTTATGGGTATCTCAAAACAAAACTTACTTCCTCTTCCCCGCCCTTTGCTTTCCGCCCAAATTTTTCCCTTATGGGCCTCTACCATTTCCCTGGCGACGTAAAGCCCCAGGCCCGTGCCTTCGGTATGAATCGTAGAAGTGCCCTGCCCGCGGGAAAATTTCTTGAATAAATTCGGCAGATCATCTTTGCCTATGCCCATGCCGCTGTCTGACACGCAAAACTGGATATTTTTCCCCGCCCTTTTTAAACTTACAGTTATCCCGCCCTTCTTCGTATATTTAACGGAATTGTCTATTAAATTCATAACCACCTGCCGGATTTTCTCTTCGTCGATTTTTATCTTCGGCAGCGGCTCGCTTGGTTTTTTGTAATCAAGCCGCAGCCCCTTTTTCTTAACCGGGCCGGCTAATTCTTCAATCACGCTGTCCACTATTACTTCTAAATTCATCAATTCGTAATCAAACTGCAAACGGCCCGACTCTATGCGGGAAATATTTAATAGGTTTTCCACGAGCTGAATTAAGCGCTCTCCGGAATCATAAACTTTTTCTAAAGAATCCCGCTCCGGCGGGGTTAATTGCCCGAAACTGCCTTCCAGCATCATGGAAATATAGCCTTTGATAACCGTTAAAGGCGTGCGCAACTGGTGCGAAGCAATGGAAATAAAATCGCTCTTGGCTTCGTCCAGTTTCTTTAATTCTTCATTGGCTAGTTTTAAATCATGGGTCGCCTTGGCCACTTCTTTTTTTAACTTAACCGTGAAGTTCAAAGTTTCTTCGTAAAGCAAAGCGTTTTCAATGGCAATGGCGGCCTGGGCGCTGGCGACTTTCAAAACCTTTAAATCTTCGTCATTATACATATCCCCGGACTCTTTCGGGCCCAAGGCGATAAGGCCGATAGTTTTGTCTTTGACGTTTAAAGGAACCAAAATATCAACCTTTAAACTTTCTAATAAATCAACCGTGGCTTTGGTCTCTTGGTTGTAATAGGAACGCTTTATTTCTTCCACCACGATTGCTTCATTTTTGCCGATGAACATCCGGTGCAGTTCCTTGTTTTCTAAAAACTTTTTTTGGTCACCCAAGGTAAAGCCCTTATTATACTGCTCGGAGTAGCATCCTTCTTTTTCAGAATAGCCCAAAATTCCAAAGGCCTTAAAATGCAAAGCGTTATTTAAGGACTCGTAAATAAAATCATAAATTCTTCTCGCTTCCAAAGTGGTCCTTAATTTATCGCTGATACCGGCGATCACTTCGCGGCTGTCATAAAGGGAAGAGAAAAAATACTTGTTGCCCAAGCGGTAAAAATAATCTTTAATCGCCGGAAAGGCCAGAATCGCCAAAATTAAAATAATAAAATCGGCCCAAAAAGAAACTTCTACAAAATATATAATTAAAACATATTTTACAATTGTCGCTAAAATTATTATAGAAGAAAGGGAAACCAGATAAACCGAATATCTTCTCATCACTAACTTTATATCCATGAGGCGGTGCACCACGATGGCGTAAGCTAGAATTATGGTAAAAATTACCCCGGAAACATAGGCGAAAGGATAAATGCCTATGCCATAGGCGGGAAGATAAGCCAATGGACCAATACTAAAAAGGAGCAAAAAACCAATAAACACATATTTTGTCTGCTGTTTTAAAAATGCCGATTGCAAACCGTTATAAAACTTAAAAGTTTTAACAAACCAAATGATTACATACCCCACAAAATAAATTAAGAAAATGTGATGAAAAATTTGCGCCTTAGTATGGACGCCCCATTGATAAGAAAAAATATCATTAACAAAATACTGGGTACGGCTTAATATTAAAAAAGCAAAAGATAAAAAATAACCAAAATAAAGTAAAAAATCTGGCTTTTTCTTGGTGAAGGCTAATCCGAAATGATACATAAAGACAGGTATAAAAACCACTCCAATATAAACAAACCTGTCCCAAAAAATAGCCGCTTCCCTGTCTTCTCTACTTATAAACATCATGAAAGTTGCAAAGAGCCAAACGGTAATAGCTAAGGAATGAAGAAAAAAAGTAAAATTAACTCTAGACTTTTTATTTTTTGAAAAAACAAGCAAGCCTAAAATAAACACAAAAATCGCGCTAATTAAAGGCAAGATGTCGGTAAAGGAAAAATCCATAAAGCTTATGTTTATATTTCTATTACTTATTATATTATACCTTATTTTTAAAATAAAAAAAACCGGCTTCCTGATTGTACACAACACTTATGTGTATACATCAGAAAAACCGGTTTGTAGAAGGGGTTGAATTTAAGCCCCTGCTACCCCCGCTAATTCTAAAGCCCTCCTCGGAATGGAGATTGCTTTCTCGGTTATCTTTATGCCAGGCAACAGAGGTAAAGAAAATCCCATCTCCGAAGCGGCCTGCCAAACAATCGGCATTCTGCCGATGTCAACCGGCCCTAATTCATCCTGTGCCCAGCCCATTTGGGTGTGCACTATCAGGGCGGCATGGCAAGCATAAGTGATCCCGGGCTTGAGGCGCATAGTGAAGGTAAGACTGGTGGTGTCCGGATCATAGGCTAACAGGCCGCCCTCTGCCAAATAAATATCCGGCCTGGTTTCCAAATCCTTTGGAGATAAGGGATTGGGGACGGCGAAATTGATAACCCTGGCTCCGAAAGGAATGGATCCAAGCAAATCTTTTCCCGCCGGGGTTATCTTGCCTATAATCCATAACCTGCAATCGTTCCCTGCTTGTAAATCATCGACTCTTTCCAGGTTTCCCCCGAACACTCCGGCTTCGGCGGTAATCTTGGCAAATCTTGCTTGGCTATGGGTAAACATCTTTACCCTTATCCCCTTTTGGGCCAAAACAAGAGCGACTGCCCGCCCAACTTTTGAAGTGGCTCCCGTAAGGAAAATGGGGCTGGCAGTATTGAGCCCTGCCAGCAAAAGTTCGGCTTGTTTAACCACCGTAGCCGCCGTAAGCGTATCGCCATGTACCAGGGGGATTTTTAGGCTACTGCCTAATTGCTTCCTGATCCAATCGCCTCCCCTTGTTACTGTTGCGTCTTTCACAAGAGCCCCAAGGCCAATGACGCTGGCGCCGTTTTCTTGAGCGGCCATAACCGCCGTCAAAATTCTCTCCTTTATCCTGTCAAGGCTGATGATGCCTTTCCCGGCCAGGAAAAAATGCCAGCCGAAGTTTCGCACAAGATAAGTTTCTCCCTCCACTCCGTTGAAACGGAAAGAATCAACGATATCGTATGCTTTCCTGCCGACAAGATAAACGAAAGACATAAACAGATAGACGGGGTACAGCCAAATCCAGCGCCATCTGTGATCGGCGTTGCGATGAAGATCGGGTATCCACCACAGCAACCAGTTCCAGGACTCAACCCAATGAGCCAGGAAGACAAACTTCTTCTTTTTTTCCATCTCTCCACCTGCTTTCGGCAATATTGTTTTTTTTCTTCTTCATCAGAACCATCAGGGTTTGTTGCCTCTATTTCAAAGAACAAAAAATCCTCCTTTTTGTCTCGTATGTAAATTTGCCTATTTAAAAAGTGTTATTCTAAATAACACTTTTATACTAACACCTATTAAATTTCTTGTCAAATCCCCAAATATACCCCCTTGATAAAGGGGGCTAGGGGGATTTTTTCGCCTGACAACAGTATCTTGTTAAAGGACTGTTGCTTTTGAAAGAGTTCCCCTCTCCTGACTAGGAGAGGGGCTGGCCCGTCTCGCTCGCCTCGCTGGAGCTTTGGCGAAGCGGGCCGAAGGCTCGCCGAGGCGGAGGGTGAGGTATAGGAGAAGGGGGTTATTTCAAAGTATGTTCCTTATCTCCCCTCTCCCGCGATGTTAAGAGCGGGGGAGGGGGAGGGGGAAAACAAAAAGAGCTTTGGGTCTTAAACCGAAGCTCTTTAAAATATTATAAATCTGCCTTGTCCCGCACCTTAGAATACCCTGTTACGAGCAAGGTGCGGGATTTTATTTATATCCCCCTTGCTTAAGAACATTAGTTAAGACAAAATTAACTAAAGCGTAAGAGGTAAATATCACAATTAAGCCGATCGTTGCCCAAACCAAGATTCCTTTTCCTTTCTCCACCTTTTCTGAATTTCCGCCCGCCATCATCCAGGTAAACCCGCCATAGATAAACATCATCAAAGCCAATGACCCGACAACGCTTAAAATCGCGTTAATAATTCGGCCGATTAAGACTTGGGCGGAAATACTTGTTGAGTCTCCGGTAAGGGGATTGTTGAGATTAACGGGCTCAGACTTACCTCCACTTTTATCGCTCCCGCCACCGGGCCCGAGCTCGGCGCTTGCATTAAAAGTGAAGAGAGAGAATAACAAAATAAATAAAAAGATAGAAAATAAAAAATTTTTCATACTCAAATTCTATAAATAAATAATAGCACAAAAAAGAGAAAAGTGGAATAAAAGCCAGCCAAAGCTACTTTCCTGCATCGGTTGACAGGAGCTAAAACAAATATAAAGGCGGAAATTAAAAGATTTTTCCCACTCAAATTCTATAAATAAATAATAGCACAAAAAAAAGAGAAGGGGAATAACTGGTATCCCCCTTCTTATGCGCTTGTAATCTATTATTTTATAGATACAAGGAAATCACGGTTCGGACTGGGAATTACTTCCCGTGTAACGCGAATGGTAACTCCCAAATCCTTTCTACTGTTAAGGCTTATCATAAATATGTTCCCTTTTGGAGCAGATTCAATGATGGTAGAATAATACCCCTTAACAGTCATGTCCCAGGGAGGAGAAAACTTTTCTCCCCGCCAAATGCCAACTTCTTCTCCTGAGAATTTTCCGCCGTCAATCGGCTTTGCGATTACTTCGACCTTGTCCCTGACATTGACGCCGTCATCAACGAATTTGAACGTATCAATTTGCCCATACTCGTTGAAAGCGTCTGCGAAAGTGTAGGGCTTTTCGAAGACAATAATAATCTGGGCGGGAGGGAACGCCTTGTCAATCAAGTCTTGGCCGACAAAAGAAGTAAACGCAATGGCTTCTTCCCGATTTTTCACGGCTAACAATTTCTGTTTGCCGTAAGCTATTTTTTCTTTGGCGATAGTCGTTTCCGGGCAACCGAATCCTTGGGCATAATTGAAAAATGTTTTCGCCTTAGAAATATCGGGAGAAGTGGCACGAATCGTAGCGAGAATATCATTCACGATTTCAGCTTTGTATTTTTCGGGATTCCTAATCCCGAAGCGAAAAGCGTTCTCCCAATTCTTGCAGGCAGATTCGTAATTACGAAGCCCCCAGTAGGCTCTTCCTACGAGTAAAAAAGCTTCAGCATCGCCATTCTGTTTTGCCTCCAAGGCCTTTTGGGCGGATGAGAGAGCGTCCCCGTACATTTCGGCCTTGATCGAATTCCTGGCCGTGGCCATAAACTCCGCATAACCTTCGGCAAAAGCAACGCTGGACAGCCCGAGTATCAGGGCCATCACCATTGTGAAAATAATCGTCTTTTTCACGGTAATCCCCTTTCTAAGAGATTGTTTGTTTGAGAGCGATTTTGAGAACGAACATGAGTTTTTGACAACAAACGTAAAAACTCTTTATAGCTAAAACATAGCAAAAACTTCACTTTTTGTCAAATTTTTTTATCAAATAAAAAAGGAATGACCGAAGCCATCCCTTTTTCAAATGAACGATCCTACGATTTGAGATTATTACCTCGTGTAACGCGAATGGTAACACCCAAATCCTTTCTACTGTTAAGGCTTATCATAAATATGTTCCCTTTTGGAGCAGATTCAATGATGGTAAAATAATACCCCTTAACAGTCATGTCCCAGGGAGGAAAAAACTTTTCTCCCTGCCAAATGCCAACTTCTTCTCCGGAAAATCCTCCTCCGTCAATCGGCTTTGCGATTACTTCGACCTTGTCCCCAACATTGACGCCGTCATCAACGAATTTGAACGTATCAATTTGCCCATACTCGTTGAAAGCGTCTGCGAAAGTGTAGGGCTTTTCGAAGACGAGAGTCGGCTGTTTGGAATGGCTGGAAGAGGAGGAAGAGAGTGACTTAAGAAAAATCAGATTTTTGGAGTTCTGCTCCTCAAATCTTTCCACCTCCGCCGCATCTTCAGGGGTGCCTTTTACCAACGGCTTCCCGTATCGGGTAGATATTCCTTCCGAATGAGAAACCTCGATAATCCGCCCCTCCTCGTTCCGCAAAATGTAAAACTTGGATTCGGCGACGGGGTTTCCGGCTTCGTCCTTAAGAACTTTTCCGTTCGCATCTTTCTTCGGAAGATGTTCAAACAAGTCGAAAGGACGGCAATACATATCCCCCGCGATAACGGAGCACATCAATACTGAGAGAATTACATACCCAATCGCCATTTTCCCGCTGGTTCCCATAAAAAGGGAGAGGAATAAATACCAGAAAATTCCGACTACCGGGACAATGGCCACGCTCAGCCAGAATGTTATCTCCCGCTCCCCATATCCCGTCTGCGCTACCAATACATCCGCCAGGTAGCCGAAATACAGGCAGTACACAAAGAAAACTTGTGCCAATGCCATCAGCATGGCCACCACCAGTTTCGGATTTTTTCCCCGGTACCAGGCAAAACACGCGACTGAAACGAGAACAAGAACGAGAATGGTAATACTCGTTTGCGCCATGCCACCGTGTATAGGCGTGAAAGAAAAAATCCAACCGAAAAGGAAATCCACTATTAGTGAAGCGATCTTCAAGCCACCGAAAATTAAGGCGACAATCAAGCCAACAATGGCCAAAGTCAGGTTTCTATTCATGCTTTCTTTCCTCCGGTCTTAACCTCTGATTTTACTTCTTTTTTACCGCCACTTTTACCTCCCCAAATATTACTTACCGTATCCATAATTCTTTCGGCAAGTAATACTATCGTCGGATTAGCGCCGGTATCAGTGATCATCTGTTTTAAAGCGGTGCCTTCATCTATGGAAGCTGCTATCTCCATCTTTGCGGCCGCTCTTCTGTCAGCAGCTACTCTTACGGCCGGGGTTGGAGCAATGTTCTCGACATTAAGTCCGACCTCCAAACCGTAATCCTTGCCGTTATCATCCTTCAGAAGCTCGCAAACAATTTTTTGAGCATCAAGCGCATATTGCTTCTTTTGGGGAGCACCCCATTCGATTGCAGTAGCGCTAGTCTCGCTCATGGCCGTGTTGAACGCGACTTTCACCCTTTGCTTGACCAGCTCGTCAACTTTTTCTTTGTCCGTATTTAACAAAAATTTAGTTGCCGCGCCAGATTCATCACGAACAAAATAAGTTGCCCGCACATCCACTATGGCGTCATTGCCATCCGTGCAGTTAATCGTGATTGGATCAATATCAAGCTGAACGGGAGTTAAATCAATAAGGCCTTCATCGGCATGAAGAATTGTCGGAATCCAAAAACTCCAACCTTCAGTTTTTTCTTCATACCCGTCCTGTGTAGCAGGATCAGACCCCCAAACATTTCGGAGAATCCATACGTGGTTCATGGGGACTTGAAAAAAAATTGGCCGTTTTCCGGTTTCCGAAGTGCTTTTTTTAAAAACACTCACGAAAACGACAATTGCGGCCGCCACCAAGAAGATGATGGGGAAAACAAACAAAATAATCTTTAAGATAACGCTGAGGGGGAGGAAAATAGATCCCATGAACACAAGAACGGCCGCCCCGATGATAATACCAATAATCCAATTCATAACTACCACCTTTCGGTTTTGTTTCGTTTATTGTTTTATTCGAGTTGTCAAAGTGCCTTCATTAAATTCCAAAGTTGCTTTCTTGGCGCTTAATTGGCCTAAAACATCAGGTAACCAAGCAAAAAGCAACTTAAGAACTTAATATAGTAGTATAGCATAAATACAAAATCCTGTCAAGCTCAACCCCTTAAACTAACAAAAAACCGGAACTCTTTTAAAGAACCCCGGGGGTTGTTTTTTTAACTGCAGTAAAGAAGCTTGACAACTTTTTATTATAGAGTACAATATAAATATCTTTAAAAATTATAAAATCTTTGACTGTGGTCCCCTAATTAAGGGGGTTGCGCCATAGTCTCCCGCAATCTTGCGGGAAAGATGGTTAGCGCGCGAGTGCTAGCCCGGCCGCTTCCGTAATCATAAGCTAAAGCGTGTTGCCGCCCTCGGGCGGAAAAAGCGCTTGAAAGCGTCCTGTCAGCCGCGACTGGCGGGAAACAAGGGTGGAACCGCGGAAAGCAAAAAGCTTTTTCGTCCCTTATACATAGTTTATCTATGTCTAAGAGATGAGAAGGCTTTTTTAGTTTTATTAATTTAACAACCCATATGAAAAAAATAAAAATTATACCGATACAGCAGCTGAAAATCCATGAAAAAATTGACAAAAAAAATTTAGCGAAACTAAAGTCGCAAATTCTGAAAGACGGGTATCTGAATAACCCGATTATTGTTGATAAAGATAATTTTATTATTTTGGACGGCCATCATCGGGCGCATTCACTGCTTGACTTGGGCTACAAAAAAATTCCTGCCTATCTTGTAGACTACTGTAGCCGCAAAATCCGCGTAATCAGCCGGCGGCCGGAGATAATAATAAATAAGAAAGAAATTATCCGCCACGCTTTGGCGAGAAAACCTTATCCTCATAAAACATCAAAGCATCTCATACCCGGCCGCCCGCAATCCCTAAGAATACCATTAACTAAATTATTATAAATTCATGCTAAAAATATGATTTATCAAAATATCTTAGAAACAATCGGCAATACGCCATTGGTAAAAATTAATAAACTTAATCCTAACCCCAAAGTGTTAATGGCGGTAAAATTGGAATTTTTTAATCCTGGCGGAAGCATTAAAGACAGGATTGGTTCATACCTGGTGGCTAAAGCAGAAAAAGAAGGTAAATTAAAAAGGGGTGGCACCATCGTTGAGGGAACCTCTGGCAATACCGGGGTAGGACTGGCCATGGTAGCGGCCATAAAGGGATATAAAACTATTTTTACTATGCCGGATAAAATGAGCGAAGAAAAAATTAATCTGCTTCGCGCTTATGGCGCTAAAGTAATAGTTACGCCAACCGCCGTTTCTCCCGATGATCCTCGCAGTTACTATAAAGTTTCTGATAAATTAGCCGGCCGGCCCGGCTCGTATAAACCGGACCAATACAATAACCAAGCAAATCCCGAAGCTCATTACCGGACAACCGGCCCGGAAATTTGGAAGCAAACAAAAGGGAAAATTACTCATTTAGTGGCGGGGATGGGAACAGGCGGCACAATTTCCGGCATAGCAAAATATCTTAAAGAAAAAAATCCAAAAATAAAAATAATCGGCGTTGATCCGGTGGGGTCAATTTTTTATAAATACTATAAAACCGGAAAAATCCCTAAATTTCTTAAGCCTTATAAAGTCGAGGGAGTAGGGGAAGATTTTTTACCGAAAACCATGAATTTTTCAGTAGTTGATGAAATAATTATAGTCTCGGATAAGGATAGTTTTATGACTGCCAGGGCCTTGTCAAAAAAAGAAGGTATTTTGTCTGGGGGTTCATCGGGGATGGCTCTTTTCGCCGCCAAAAAGGTGGCTAAAAAACTTAAGCGAGGATTGATTGTAGTTATATTGCCGGATAGCGGAAAAAATTATTTATCCAAAATTTTTAATGATGAGTGGATGATAAATTGCGGATTTTTAAACAAAAATAAGAAAAAATAACGTAAAATTAATTTTATTAATCAAAGAAGTGATTATGAAATTTTCAACTAAAGCAATTCATATCGGCAATGAGCCGAATTTAAAAGAAGGGGGTAGTGGTGATGTGGTTATTCCAATCCATTTATCCACCACATTCGCCAGAAAAAAAGTGAGCCAGCCGACTGGCGGCTATGAATATTCAAGAAGCGGCAATCCTACCAGGCGCGCTTTAGAAAAAAATCTGTCCGCCCTTGAAGACGGGAAGGAGGCTTTTGCTTTTTCTTCAGGACTGGCCGCCATTACCAATATACTATTGCTCCTTAAAAGCGGTGATCATGTGGTTTCCATAGATGATGTGTATGGGGGGACAAGAAGGCTTTTTAAGCAAATTTTTGAGAAATTTGATTTGGAATTTTCTTTTGTAGATTTCGCCAGCGGGAAAGAGGTGCAAAGATATATTAAAAAAAATACTAAGTTAATTTGGATTGAGTCTCCAACTAACCCATTGATGAAAATAGTTGATATTGCTTCGGTCTGTGGAGTAGCCAAATCCAAAGAGATATTGACGGTGGTTGATAATACTTTTGCTTCGCCTTATTTTCAAAAGCCGCTTTCATTGGGCGCGGATATTGCCGTTCATTCTATGACTAAATATATCGGCGGACATTCCGATTCAGTGGGAGGATGCCTCATTGTGAAAGATAAAAAATTGGCCGCCAGAATTAAATTTCTGCAGAATGCGGTTGGAGCTATTCTTTCCCCCTTTGATAGTTTTCAAGCGCTGAAAGGAATTAAAACCATAGCATTAAGGATGCAACAACATGAAAAAAACGCCCAAATGATAGTTAATTTTTTGTCCAAACACAAAAAAATAGAAAAAATATATTATCCCGGGCTGGCGGGCCATCCCGGCCACAAAATAGCCAAAAAACAAATGTCAGGATTCGGCGGGATGATAGCTTTTGATTTAAAGGGCGATTATAAAAAGTCCATAAATTTTTTGGAATCGCTAAAAATTATTACGATCGCGGAGAGTTTAGGCGCAGTAGAGTCATTAATTGAGCATCCGGCATCCATGACGCATGCTTCGGTGCCCAAAGCCGAACGGGAAAAAATTGGACTTTCTGATTCTCTGATAAGGCTGTCTGTCGGCATTGAAGATGCGGAAGATTTAATTGCTGATCTTGATCAGGCGTTAGAAAAAATTTAATTTTAATTTTTTATACTATTAAGCGATTAAATTTATGATTTATCAAAACATCTTAGAAATGATAGGAAATACCCCTATCGTCAAAATCAACAAACTAAACCCGAATAAAAATGTGGCGATTTACGCTAAATTAGAGGGACAAAATCCCGGCGGATCTGTCAAAGACAGGATTGCCCTGACTATGATTACCGCGGCCGAACAAAGCGGAGAGTTAACGCCGGAAAAAATTATTCTTGAAGCGACTTCGGGCAATACCGGCATTGGCCTGGCCTTGGTCGGCGCCGTCAAAGGATATAAAATAGCGCTAACTATGTCTGCCGGCATGAGCGAAGAACGGAAAAAAATCCTTAAAGCTTTCGGAGCGGAACTGATAGAAACAGACCCGGCTAAAGGCACTGACGGCGCGATTCTTAAAGCGCATGAAATGTACAAAAGCAATCCGGAGAAATACTGGATGCCTAACCAATTTGATAATCCCAACAATTCTCTGGCCCATTATCAGGGGACCGCGGAAGAAATAATTAAACAAGCGCCGGACATTACTGTTTTTGTCGCCGGCATGGGCACTTCCGGCACCTTGATGGGCGTCAGCAAAAAATTAAAAGAATACAATCCAAAAATACAAATCGTCGGCATTGAACCGCAGTTTAACCATAAAATCGCCGGCCTTAAAAATATGAAGGAGGCGATAGTGCCAAAAATTTATAATGAAAACGGGTTGGATAAAAAAATTGTTGTTTTTAACGAACAGGCGTACGCGACCGCGCGCGAGTTAACGCTTAAAGAAGGAATTTTCGTCGGCATGTCCAGCGGGGCGGCTATGTATGGCGCGATGGAAATGGCAAAAAGCATAGACTCCGGAACGATAGTTACCTTATTCCCCGACCGGGGAGAAAAATACGTCAGCACGGCTTTGTTCAGTTAATAAAAAGAAAAGAGCTCTGAATAAATCCAGAGCTCTGAATGTGGAGGCGACGACGGGATTCGAACCCGCGATGACGGTTTTGCAGACCGGTGCCTTGAACCACTTGGCCACGTCGCCGTTGACTTCAGTATTCTCTCAGTGACCAATGCCTTTTTTTAGGTTATTTTTATCTTACTCCTTATTAAAATCTTGTCAAGACTCGGTTTAGACCGAGGCGAACTTGGTGCCGGCCTGGGTATCCTCCAGTTTAATCCCCTGCCGGAATAATTCATCCCTGATTTCATCAGCGCGGTTCCAGTCTTTTTGGCTCCGCGCCGTTTCCCGTTCCCGAATAAGTTCCTGCTGCGCTGGCGTAAGGCGCAATTTCTCCTCCCCGTCATCGGCTTGATTAATAACGCCGATTACGCAATCCACTTCATCCAGAAACGCTGAAACAGCGGTTGCCAGGGATACGGAAAGCTTATTCTGCAAGCGGAGCTTCCCAACGGTTTCCATTAATCCAAAAAGCGCCGCCAAAGCCCCCGGAGATCCCAGGTCATCATCCATCTCGGCGATAAAACGCTGCCGAGTATCTTCAACCAGACTATCGGGTCCGCCCGTCCCGCCGTTTCCTGCTACAAGCAACATGGAGCGGAAATCCCGCAAATGTTTCACGGTTCTCTTGGCCGCTGCCAATGCCTCATTGGTAAAATTCAGAGGCATGCGGTAATGGGAAGAAAAAATCAAATACCGGAAAGCGGCGGCATCAGACGGGGTCGCGACGATATCTCCCAAGGACTTGATAGTGCCGAGAGATTTTGACATCTTCTCGCCCCCGAAGCGAAGGTGCTCGCGATGCAGCCAAAAGTTTACAAATTTTTGGCCGCTGGCGGATTCGCTTTGGGCGATCTCGTTCTCGTGGTGGGGGAAGATGAGGTCAACTCCTCCGGTATGGATATCGAATGTCTGACCCAGATACTTCATGCTCATGGCCGAACATTCTATGTGCCAACCAGGCCGACCCCGGCCGATTTCGGTGTCCCAGAACACATCTCCGTCCTCATCCGGTTTCCACCCCTTCCAGAGCACAAAATCACGGGCATCTTCTTTCTCGTATTCATCCGCGTCAACACCGCTTGCCCCTAAGAGCATCTTTCGCTGGTCTAAAAGAGCCAGCCGGCCGTATCCCGGGAAAGAAGAAATCCGGAAATAAACCGAACCGCCTTTTTCATAAGCGCGCCCTTTTTCCAAAAGACTTTTGATCAGGGCGACCATCTCCGGCACATGCTCTGTTGCCCGGGGATAAACATGCGCTGGCTGTATCCCCAATTTCTTTAGATCGGTAAAGAAAGCCTCGGCATAGCGATCAGTCAATTCCCTTAAAGGAACGCCTTCCTGCCGAGACCGGCGGATTGTTTTGTCGTCTACGTCTGTCAGATTCATGACGTGGGTTACTTTCAGCCCCCGGAATTCCAGCCACCGGCGCAGAAAATCGACAAACAGGAAAGTGCTCAAGTTGCCGATATGGGCGTAATCGTAGACCGTCGGCCCGCAACTGTAAATACCGACATGTCCCGCCCTGATCGGCGCAAAATCCTGTTTTCTCCTGCCCAAAGTATTAAACAATCGTATCATAACCGTTTCTTCCTTTCTGTTTTTTGGGGGAAAAATTCATGACATTCCCGTGTTTTAGCATTACCAGCTTGTTCAATGCTCCAGGTGTCTCTCCTCCCGCCCAGACTGACAAAAACGGGGTTTCATAGCAACAACTATGGAACCCCGGCCTCTTGGTAATTTCAGGTTAAAGGAGATATGCTCCTCAACCTTTTTACAGCCTCCTTTAAAGCATCAACGGTAACATCAACATCTTCCTGGGAATTTTCTTCTCCCAGGGTTATGCGAATGCTTCCGTTTACCATCCTTTCGTCGACTCCCATCGCCATCAAAACGAAAGAAGACTTGCCGCTGGTACAAGCGGAACCGGTAGAGACGGCAATTCCCTGCAAGCTCAGGGCCATAAGAATACTTTCGCCCTCAACGCCCGCAAAAGAGAAATTGGCATTTGTCGGCAATCTTTTTTGCTGATCGCCGTTTAGCTGGCTGCCGGGAATTTCGGTTAAAACTCTCGCGATCAAATGATCGCGCAATCCGGTCAACCGGGCAGTTTTTTCCGGGCGCGTGGATTCAACTCGCTGCAAAGCCCTGGCCAAACCCACTATGCCGGCCACATTTTCGGTGCCGGCCCGCCGGTTATTCTCATGGCCGCCGCCAAGAATCCTCGGTTCCAAAGGCGTCTCTTTCCGCAGATACAGAACACCGACTCCCTTCGGCCCATAGAACTTGTGAGCGGATAAGCTTAAGGCGTCCACTCCGAGCCCATTGATATTGAGCGGCAAATGCCCGGGTGTCTGGACAGCATCCGTGTGTACCGCGATGTCGGAGTTGAAACTCTTTACTGCCCGGACAATCTCGGATATCGGCTGTATCGTCCCCACTTCATTGTTGGCGGACATAACCGAGACGATAATAGTTTCCGGCCGTAAAAATTTCCGAAGGTCATCCGCTTCAACAATCCCCGACAAACCCACGGGCACATAAGAAATTTCAAAGCCATTTTCCGCCAACCACTCGCAAGTATGGCTTATCGCGTGATGTTCAATGGTTGAAGTAATAATGTGATTGCCCCAACCCTTTCGCCTCAAAGCAAAGCCGACACCCTTGAGAAAAAGATTATCGCTCTCTGTCCCTCCGGAAGTAAAAATAACTTCATCGGGATTAGAGCATCCGAAAATGTCCGCTACCGCTTCTCTGGCCCCATCCATCCCCTCGCGCGCCTCATTACCAAAAAAATGGGCGCTTGAAGCATTGCCGAATTTCTGGCTGAGATAAGGAAGCATAGCTTCCAAAACCAAAGGATGCAACGGGGTCGTAGCGGAATGATCGAGGTAAATTCGTTTCTGGCTGCGCATAATTCCACCTCTTGGCTACGATTTTTTGTTTATCATGATATCAAGCACGGTTCCGTTCAGATGGTCAAGGCCCAAAGCGCACAACCGACCCAAATTTCTGATTGTCTCCTCGGGAGCTTCGCTGATAATGCCATCGCTGCTTGAGATAAAAAAACCATTAATGGCAAAATAAGCGGCTCTGATAGCTGAGTCAGTTGAACTCAAGACTTTCAGAGTACAACCACCTTTGGCGCCATCGCAGAGCATGCCGGTAATATCACCGACAACATTATTGATAGCCAAGCCGACTGTCTCTGCCCGAGGGCTAAGCTGGTAAGCTATCGCTCCCGCGGCTCCTAATCCGGCCGCAATGGCGCAACCGCAGATTGGGGCAATTTCTCCGGTATACTGTTTGACGTAAGAATTGAGAAGATGCGATAAAGCAATGCTCTCAACAATGCGTCTTTCCGGAATCCCTTCTTTCGTGCCCACATTATAAGGCACGAGAATGGCTACGATTCCCTGGTTGCCGCTGCCCCCGCTGCTCATCGCCGGCAGATTAACACCGGCCATCCTGGCATCAGTCGCGCAAGATACTAAAATCTGCGTTGACTTGAAGAGTTCGTTCTCCAGGTTTGCTTGAGCGGCCATAGCCGCCAACTGGCTGCCGAATTTCCCCAATTGTAAACCTGCCCGAGAAAGAACGAGGTTCATCTCTACACCCCGGAGGAGATACTGATAATCATCCTCGTCCAAGCCTTGAGCGCAATCAATTAAGTCGGCAATACGCATAGTCGACATATTTTGGCGGTAAGGGGCAACCTTATTAACAACGGTGGCGCAATCTTCTTCCACCGAACCATCGATAACAACCCCGTCAACCAAGATAGCGACGACATTGGTATGGGAATCCCTAATGATCGCTGAAGCGTTTCCCGTCGAAGTTTTCACGGTCGCTTTGATGTAAAGAGAATCATGGGCCTCGCATAACACATGCGCTTTGCCTTCTCTCACCATCTTTTCAGCTTTAACCAGATCATCCGGCGCCACCTTCTCCAAGACTCGTAACTGCAATGCCGAATCGCCGCAAATTGCGCCCAAAGCAGCGGCAATACAATTTCCCTTCTGGCCATTAGTATTGGGAATACAGACGCCAAGACCGTTTTTTAATACTCCCGGGTCGACGATGACTGTGATTTCCAAAATTTCATGGCTGTCTTGCGGATGTTTATTCTTAATCGCCGCCATTGCCAAACTACAGGCATAAGCGACAGCGATTGGCTCCGTACAGCCCAATGCCGGCCGCACTTCATTTCGTAGGACTTCCTTTAGGATATTCATTGACTATTCCCCCTTGTCAGAATTACGTGGTGGTGTTGTGTTTTCGCCTTCTGGTACTGCTTATCTACAAGCTAATTTTAAAAGGACAGCGACTATTGTTTATATGAATCAATAAACAAGTTTATGAACAAATACTGTATATAATACCTTATATTACACCAAAAAAATAAGCAAATAAGCCTCAACCATAATAAGGTAGCATATAACTTTCTAATTTTTCTGTCAATTTCCCTCAGCTCCCGCCAGGGTTGACAAAAAGTAGGAAAAAGTATACCATCAAAATATCTTCGCTCTTAAACTAGGAACAATATTATACCCTTTAATCAAGGAGGTGGCCCCATGAAGGTAAAGGTGAAATATAACCTGATCTGTTGTCTTTTGTGTCAGATGAGCTACGGGTATGAATATCTGGATAGGTCCAAAAAAACCTGCGCATCCTGCACTGAAATCAATCTGATCCGGGTAATTCTGATGGCGGTGGCTTTGCCGTTTCTGGTGATGGGAACCTGGTGGCTCTTTGTTCATTTTTCTCAGCCCGCCCTGGTTGCCATAAAAATGCTCTTTGCCACGATAGCTAAAATCTACGCGGCCGTCATTCTCTTCTCTCTGGCATGTTGGATTGTAACTGAGCCAATCAACCAGCTCGTCTCTCTCTGCAAACGGTAGGCGGGTAAAAAAAATCTGGCCATACTATTCGCCAGAAAATAAAAAACCATAAACCTTTTTACTGGAATGGATTGCCAAAGGTGGGTAAACTCACAGGAGATAATATTTAAGGGCAGCTTGAAGTCAAAGCTGCCCCTTCTTTTATCCAAAATGATGATTAAAAATTTTAAAAAATATTTTGTTATTTCAACAAACTCTTATGGAACTCCGCGCCTTTTAAGCACTTTAAAGACTCTTTCTAGCGTGGTAAAACAGCAAAAAATAAGTTAAAGGCATAATTTTTATATTTCCTTTATTTTCCAATCTGTTTCGGCTTATAATTATCCCCTGCCTGAAGCCGGCTTGCTTAAATATTTTTAAATCTTTATCTTCTATCTCCTGGCTGTAGCGGAGAAGAACCGGCATAATTTTTTTGCCGTTATGGACTAGAAAATTAATTTCCTGCTTCCGGATATTGTCGCGCCAATAAGTAAGTCTCTCCTGGCTGCCTAAACCGCCGTTTCTGGATAGGTGGGAAAAAACTACATTCTCCACCAAAGCGTTAAAAATATCCTGGCGGTGCAAACGCTCGCGGCTGAAAGGCCAATAGTCAAGCGAGCCGTTAATATGGGAATAAAAAAGCCAGAAAAGAAACGGATCGGTAAAGTAAATTTTTTTCGCCTTGCGGCTGGTAGGCTTGCCCCGGCTATCCGATTGGTAAACCATTTTCACAACAAACATTGATTCTAAGATTTTCAGGTATTCGGCAATGGTCAGATGGATTTTCGCTTTGGTTTGGTGAGCGATGGTTTTATAGCCCAAGGGCCGTCCCAAATTAAGAATAATCTGCTCTAAAATCTGGCGCAGTAAAATTACGTCCCGGCCGAGCTTGGCAACGTCGGCGGTCAGGGAATAAAAATAATCGCTGTAAATATTCTGGCTTATCGCCCCTTCTTTCTGGTAGCTGTTTAAGCAGGGAATAAAGCCGCCGGTTAAAAAATAGATGTCTAAATAGTATTCAAGCTGATCCTGATAATTTTTATAATTAGCTTCATTGATTTTTTCCGCTAATTTCGGATTTAACAATTTTAAAAATTCAGAAAAATCCAGGCTGTTGATAATTTTATTTTGAGTTGGCAAATTTTCCGCCTTGTTGCCGAAATCTTCCCATCGGGAACTGGCCAGGATAACCGTGACATTTTTTAATTTCTTCGCTTTAGCCAAATAAGAGATGCCCTTGGGCCAGTTCTTTATCAGGCTGATTTCATCAATAAAAATAAAAAGGCGCTTATTTGCTTCCTCCCGGCGCCAGTTTAGAAATATTTTAACTAGCTCATTCAGCTCCTCGTAAGTGTCAAGGTTGTGGCAGGAATAGTAAAAGATATTATCCGGCTCGGTCTTTTTCTCTTCTACCAGCTTTTTAATCAAAAGCTTTAAAATCGTGGTTTTGCCTAAACCCCGGCCGCCATACAAAACATAAATATCATCGCGGTTTAAGGGAACCTCGCCTAAAATTTCCGGCTGCCATTTTAGCGGCTGGCCGGCAAAAATTTTTATAACCGGATCAAAATCCAGGCTCTTGATAAGCCGCTCCCCGGTTCCCAGCCGCGTCCACCAAGGGTTCTGAATTGAAAGTAATTCTAAGTCTATTTCCATAATTATATCCTAACAAAAATGGGGCTAAATATCAATTCAATAAACTGTCATTGCGAGGAGTTCCGAAGCTTCGGGACGACGAAGCAATCTAACGAATGGCTATAATAACATAAAGGAAAAAAATTAAATTAATAAAAAAGTTAATCCGGAGTGGTGAGGTTTAAGTGAATATTTTTAGTTCGTGAGATTGCTTCGGCTCCGCCAGTGAGCGGATCCTCGCAATGACAACCGAAGAAATCAAAAAGGACCGGCAATTATTTAATTCTCCAGTCCTTTATTTTTTCTCTTTGTCCTCCTCGGGAAATTCAAAGGAAACGCAAAGGGGATCTTCGTCTGAACTATTGGCAATCCAGGAATAGCAATAAAGCTTGCCGGCGACTATTTCCGTTTCTAAATACCAGTCGCCTTTCTGGCTCCAGGCGTTGCCTCCTATTCTTTTCACCTCAACCGGACGGCCCAAAAAAACCGCCGGTCCGCAAACTTTAATGCTTAACTTGCCGGCAAAAGAGTCCAGCCGCTCTCCTATTCGGCTGAGTTTGGTGTCTTTAGCATACTTGCCGGGAGAAAATTCTACTATGGCTTCTAAAATTCTTCTGTCTTCAACCATAAAAACCGTGGCATGGAATTTTATCTCCGAAACTGGTATTTCCTCCCAAAAACCAAGCTGCGTCATTATATAGAATCTCATAGCCGCCTCCTCGGATTTTTAGTGAATTCAATGAGCGATAAATAAAATTACCATACTAGCTCATCTTAGTCAACAGAGACGGAATTGATAAAAACAAAGGGCTATGCTAAGGTGAAACTATAAAAATAATAAAATCGGGCTGTGGTATAACGGTATTACGCATGCATGGCCCTGTTGAATTTTTGCCCCTTTGCGGGGTGTCGTATAACGGTAGTACGCGTCCATGGGGTGGATGTAGCCGGGGTTCAATTCCCCGCACCCCGACCAGGGGCAAAATTATTTAACAGGGTGAAGGGTGCATGCCTGCCCCGCAGAAAGCTATGCTTTCGTGCGGGGTAACCCGGGTTCGACTCCCGGCAGCCCGACAATAAGAAAACTTCACCAATAAAACTGACTAAGAATTGGCAAATTCACAATAGGTTCCTAAACTTTCGTTAAGGATTGTTTTTAGAGTTAATCTGGCAGGCGTATGTCCGCTAAAAGATTCCCCTTAAAAACAAATTTGCCCTTTGTCCCGCATCCCCCGAACCACGGTCCGAGAAAAATATAAGGACGAATTTACCATAGTTTGATCCAAAACTTATATCAGCTTCTGGCGAAGTTTTCTGATTAAATTATAACAAATTTTTAAAAACTTTTCAAAATAAAAAAATAAGGATATAATGGAAATAGTTTCAGTCAAAAGCTGTCTATTTTAGGTTTTACTAAAATTATGTATAACTACGAAAAAAATAACAAAATTTCTAACGGGGTGAATCTGCTGGAAGAAAGAGAGGAAGAAAAAATTAAGCCGGCCAAGAAGAAAGTCGCCAAAATTTTTACCTATCTTATAATTTTCTTCTCAATCGCTTTTCTTATTTTTTCGAGCCAGGTTATTGTCTCTGAACAAAACCCGAACTCCTGGATCTACAAAATCCCGATTATCGGGCAGATTAAGCATCTGGCCGAAAGCGCTGATAAGCAGCTAAAAGGCGAAGACCGGGACAGGATTAACATCCTTCTTTTAGGCATGGGCGGGAAAAACCACGAAGGCGGATACTTGACTGACACGATAATGCTTACCAGTTTAGAGCCCTCGACAAAGAAGGTGGCCCTGCTTTCTATCCCCCGCGATTTAACCATCCCGATGGAAGGTATGGGCTGGAGAAAAATAAATAATGTTAACGCCTTTGCCGAAATGAAAACTCCGGGAAGCGGCGGCGTCGCTATCTCGCAGGCTTTGAGTGATGTTCTGGAAACCCCGGTAGATTATTTTATCCGCCTTGATTTTGAGGGCTTTGTAAATATCATAGATGAATTGGGCGGAATTGACGTTTATGTGGACAATACCCTGGACGATTCGTCCTATCCGATAATGGGGATGGAAGAAGCCGAGCCCTACGCGGCCAGGTATGAGCATCTGTATATCCCGGCTGGCTGGCAGAAAATGGACGGCGCCCTGGCTTTAAAATATGTCCGTTCCCGGCACGCGGGCGGGGCCGAGGGTTCGGATTTTGCCCGCGCCCGGCGGCAGCAGAAAGTGATAGAAGCGGCCAAAAATAAATTTTTGTCAAAAAATACTTTATTCCGGCCCACGATAATCACCAATATCATAAGCGAATTTCAGGAGCATATAAGCACTAACGTAAAAATTTGGGAGGCAATAAAGCTTTGGAATATGTTTAAAGACGTTTCGGGAGAAAATATTACCAATAAAGTCTTGGATAACAGCTCTAGCGGCCTCTTAGTCCAGGGAATCGGAGAAGACGGCGCCTATATTTTATCCCCCCGAAGCGGCGACTTCGCGGAAATCCAGTACCTGGTCAATAATATTTTTTCTGACGCTCCGATTGAAGCCAAAACAAAAGTGAAGGTGGAAAAATCTTCTTTGGATATAAGAAACGGAACCTGGGTAAACGGGCTGGCGAGCGTTACCGCTTTGGATTTGGAAAAATACGGATTTAACGTCGCCCGCATAAGCAACTGCAGCCATCGGGACTTTCAAAAATCCGTAATCTATGACCTTACTTACGGGGAAAAAATGGAATCCCTTTCTGTTCTAAAAGAAAAAACCGGAGCTAATGTTTCCTTTAATATGCCCCAATGGCTGATTGACGACATAAAGAAAGAACTGGAGGACGAAAAGACACCGGAACAGCCGGATTTCATCCTGATTTTGGGCCAGGACGCGGATAAGACCTCTTCGGGAGTGGACAATCCGGAAAAATAATTAACCTTACGAATTACAAATCTTATACAAATATACGAATTCTAAAAGAAACATTCTGTTTAATATTTGTAAATTCGTAAGAAATTCGTAATTCGTAGGAGTAATATGGAACATACAAAAAAAAACAATTTACCCATGATCGTCATCTTCGGCCGCACTAACGTCGGCAAATCGACTCTCTTTAACCGTCTGGTGGAAAAAAACCAAGCGTTAATTTCCGATATCGCCGGCACGACCAGGGACAGCAATCTAAACGAAGTAAGCTGGCGGGGAAAAAAATTTATTGTGGTTGATACCGGCGGCATTATGGATTTATCTGATAAAATTTCGGCGGAGGAAAAAATAGGTAATATAGAAATTAAAGTCCAGGATCAGGCCCAGCAATATTTAAGGCGGGCCGATTTAATTTTATTCCTGGTTGATACTAAAACCGGCTTGTTGCCGATGGACAAGCAGATGGCCTTGTTTCTTAAAAAATCTTTGAAAGAAACAAAAAAAATAATTCTGGTGGCTAATAAAGTTGATAACTTTAGACGAGCCGGGGAAATTGCCGAATTTAATAAGCTGGCTTTAGGCGAGCCCTTCCCGATTTCCGCCGCCACCGGCGCCGGCACCGGAGACTTATTGGACTTGATTATCAAAAAAATAAAATTGAGAAAAACTGCCGTAGGGACAAAAAATCTTTTGTCCGAAGAGGAAGCAATCAGGGTTTGCATCATCGGCAAACCCAATGTCGGAAAATCAAGCTTGCTTAATTCAATCCTGGGTTATGAGCGAGTTATTGTAAGCCCGGAACCGCACACCACCCGCGAACCGCAGGATACGGAAATAATCTACAAAACCAAGCCGATTGTCCTCGTTGATACGGCCGGCATCAGCAAAAAAGGAACAAAAACCAAGGGGTTGGAAAAACATGGAATTATGAAATCCCTGAAAGCTTTGGAAAAATCCAGTATCGCCCTGCTAGTCATTGATATAAACGAGGACATAACTCACCAGGACGCAAAATTGGTTGAGGAAATCTTTGAAAGAAAGGCGAGTTTGATTATTATTGCCAATAAATGGGACTTGATTGAAAAGAAAGACCCAAAAAAATATTCTGACTACATTTACGGCTCATTCCCTTTCGCGACCTGGGCCCCGATTCATTTTACTTCCGCCTTAACCGGAGGAAAGGTTAATAAGATACTTGATTTAATTTTGAAGATTAATGAAGGCAGAAAAATAATCTTAGGCGATTCCCAGCTTAACAAATTTTTGCTAAAAATCGTGAAGATTCATCTGCCGGCTAAAGGCAAGGGAACAAAAAAACCCCATATTTACGAATTTAAGCAAACACAAAATAATCCGCCGAAATTCCAGCTGCGGATCGGATCGCGGGACGATTTGCATTTTTCCTATGTCCGCTTTGTCACCAACCGCCTACGGGAAAAATTCGGCTTTCTCGGCACGCCGATTACGATAGAAGTTAAGAAAAATAAAGGAGCGCACGGCCGGCACATTGGGGAATAATTTTATAATTTTTAATTTTCAATTTTTAAACAATGGCTTAATTCATTAATTAATTTAATCATTGAAAATTGTTTAGAAATTAGAAATTGAAAATTTTATGAATATCATCCTCGGCCTGGGCAATCCGGGCAAAAAATACGAACTCACGAGACACAATGTCGGCTTTATGGCCGTTGACGCTTTGGCAAAAAAATCCGGAGGCAACTGGGAAACAAATAAAAAATTCCAGGCAGAGATTTGCCAAACCGGAAATACAATTTTTGTTAAACCGCAAACCTTTATGAACAATTCCGGCCAATCGGTCCAGGCGGTTTTGGCCTACTATAAATTACTGCCGAAAAAGCTGGGGGTGTTTAAAGTTAAAGACAGTAATTTGTCGGAAATTTTGACTGTTATCCACGATGATATTGATATTGCCTTAGGTAAATATAAAATTTCAGTTGATTCCCGCTCGGCCGGACACAAAGGCGTAGAGTCAATTATTAATCATCTTAAAACGAAAAACTTCAAAAGAGTAAGAATCGGCATCCGCGCGGAAATAGCCGGGAAAATACCGGCAGAGAAATTTGTTTTAGAAAAATTCAGACAAGAGGAGTTAAAAATTATAGATAAAATAATCGAAAATCTATCTGCGGAGATATCTCTATAAATAAAAAATTAAAAAGAAAAGGGGGCAACGTTATCGTCGCCCCTTTTTTGCATCCAAAATGGATGAAATCTTTATTTTTTATCAAACCAGACCTGGAGGTAAAAATTTATCAGGTCTGACCGAGTTTCGGAACAGACGTAACCCAGACCGCAGAGATAATTGACTCTCACGCCGGAAATCTTTTCCGACAATTCTTTTGTTATCCCCAGCTCGGCTGTTTCCCAGATATCCTGCCTGTGAACGGCATCGGCGTAAAGGTTAAATCCTCTGAGTTTCGTTTCCGCATATACGGAACGCGTCCTGATTGACTTCGCGTCCATACCGGAGAATCCCATAAAACTCAGACGCCAAATATCAACGCCTATCACCGCTCCGCTCACGCCCTTGCCTGAATAACCGCCAATTATAACTTTATGGAGCAAAGACGCTGGCGAAAAATTCTTAACAAGGCCCAGATTGAATTCAAGAGAATCTTCTTTCGCCTGATATACTCCGGCGAAAAAATCGGAATTTAGCTTGGCCGAAGAGAGTTTGGCCATTGCGCCGAGCGCCGGCCCGGGAATAACCTTTTTCGCTTCCGGCAAAAAATGCGCGGCCGCGGAAACCGGATCGGGCGTGTTCAGCATCTTAGCCGGTCTTGGCAAAAAGCCGGCATTAAAACTTGCCCACTTGATTTTCTCTTCGAGATAAGCATGCACGACGGTATTATTCGGATTATAATACAGAAGGCGGGTATGGACAAAAGAATTGCGGGTTAAGGAAATCTTCGTGCGAACGCCGGCCAGCACATCCACATTATTCGCCGGATAATAATACTCATTCTGCTTGTATGATCCGGTATGAAGCGCGCTGACAATGAATTTCTGTAAAACCGCTTCCTCCTGCGCGGCCGCAAAGCTACTGAAAAGAAACAGAAACAATGCCGCCGCAAAAATTCTTGTCCACATGACGGACCTCTCCCCTGAATTATTGTTTTTAGAAAATATAAAAAGGGCAAAAAAAGAAAATACTATTCAAAATATTGCCTAGGAGCAAAGGCACAAGGCCCTATTTAAGACAAAAAGGCCAAATCAAGGAGGGTCAATTTGACTTTCATCACTCCTAGACAAAATTTTAAACACTATCTTTCCCCTTTTTAATATGTTAAAATATTTTAAGAAATTAAAAAAGCTATCAGTAATTTAATTTTAAAAAACAAATCTTGATAGCCGGTTTTTTCCAATCGCCTCCGGTTTACTACTTGCTAATAAGGGACGAATAGCTTATAAATCACCAAGGAGGAAGGAAATCTATAAACTAAAGCCCAGAAGCAAGTAGTAAATTGAGGGCCATTGGCTGCTCAATTAAAAAGGAGTTTTGATATATTACCTTAGCATACCTTAAATTTTTAGTCAACCCCATTAGAAATTTAAAAATTAAAATTTCTAACGGGGCGAGCCTCTAAAGTATGGAAAACTTGAAATACTGGGTGGCTTTAAATAATTTCCAGAAATTCGGGCCAATCCGGTTTAAAAAACTATTGAAATATTTTTACCCCCGGGACGCCGGTTTAAAAAACGCCTTCCGAGCCGGTCTTCCGGAACTTCTAAAAGCCGGCCTTGAAGAAAATATCGCCGAAGAATTTATCGCGGCCAGAAGGGAAATCGACCCTGACCGGTTAGCCGCCAGATTGGTTGAAGAAGACATAAAAGTCATGATGATTGCGGATAAATCCTATCCCGCCCTCTTAGGGGAAATTTACAACCCCCCTCCTCTTATATACTACAAAGGAAAACTTGATTTAAAAAATGATTTTACTTTAGCCGTAGTCGGAACGAGAAAATTTACTAGCTACGGGCAGCAGATAACCGATTATATTGTAAAGGAATTAGTCGGAAACGGCTTAACAATTATTAGCGGCCTGGCTTTGGGCATTGACTCTTTAGCCCATTCGGCGACTTTAGCGGCTAAAGGAAAAACTATTGCCGTTTTGGGTTCGGGCCTGGACAGGCAAAATCTTTACCCTTCGCAGAACCGCTACCTGGCGGATAAAATTATCGCTGCTGACGGCGCCGTAATTTCGGAACTGCCTCTTGGCACTCCGCCGTTGCGGCATAATTTCCCCCAACGCAACCGCCTTATTTCCGGCCTCTGCCTTGGCACCTTAGTTATAGAAGCCGGGGAAAAATCCGGGGCTTTAATCACGGCCTCTTACGCCTTAGAGCAAAATCGCGAAGTCTTTGCCGTACCCGGCAGTATCTATTCGCCCGCTTCGGCCGGACCCAATAAGCTTATTAAAGAAGGGGCAAAAGTCGTTACCAGCGCCTCTGACATTATTGAAACCTTAAATTTAACCCAGGCCACCGCCTACATCAGCGCTAAAATCATAATGCCGGAGGGGGAAAATGAGAAAAAAATAATTTCCCTTCTTTCTTTTGAGCCAATTCATATTGACGAGCTTGTCCGCGCTTCCGGGCTTGACACCGCGACGGCAAATAGTACACTGGTCATAATGGAAATGAAAGGCATGATAAAAAATTTAGGCGGCATGTACTATATTTTAGCTAGGTAATAAAAGTAATTTTGCTCGCCAGATTTTAAAACCTACAAACTACAAATCAGTACGAATTTACAAATATAACATAAAACATTTTAAAAAGAATTCGTAAATTCGTAAAAAATTCGTAATTCGTAGGAAAATAAACAATGTATAATCGTATTAACCTAACAATCAGCTAAAACTATGATTACTGCCTAAAACCATGTTGTCATATAAGATTTAACTTGCGGAAAACAAAAAATTATATAATACTTTATAATATGAGCAAAAATTTAATCATTGTTGAATCGCCGACCAAAGCAAAAACTATCACAAAATTTTTAGGGCCCGATTATAAAATCGAGTCTTCTTTTGGCCATATCCGCGATTTGCCGAAAAGCGTTATGGGGATTAATATTGAGAGCGGCTTTACTCCGAAATATATCGTCCCGGCCAAAGCAAAAAAAACCGTGGCTAAACTGAAAGACCTGGCGAAAAAAGCGACCACCGTCATCCTGGCTTCTGATGAAGACCGCGAAGGGGAAGCGATTGCCTGGCATTTGGCCGAAGCGCTAAAACTTGATAAAAAGAAAACCAAAAGAATAGTTTTTCACGAAATTACCAAAGACGCGATTTTGGAAGCTTTAAATAGCCCCCGCCAAATTGATATGAAAATGGTTGACGCCCAGCAGGCCCGCCGGATTTTAGACCGGCTGGTTGGTTATGAGCTTTCCCCCTTCTTATGGAAGAAAGTAGCGCGGGGCTTATCCGCCGGCCGGGTGCAATCCGTGGCCGTCCGCTTAATCGTTGAGCGGGAAAGACAGATTAAAGACTTTAAGCCGGAAGAATATTGGAGTATTTTAGCCGATTTAAAAAAGGAGGGCGGAGAGGAATTTATTGCCGCTTTAAATAAAGTCGGCGAAAAAACCATTGATAAGCTGGAAATAAAAAACGAGAAGGAAGCAAAGAAAATTTTAGATGAACTTAAAGGCGCTAAGTATCTCGTCGCTAAGGTTGAAAAAAAAGAAACGAAGAAAAATCCGCCCACGCCTTTTACCACTTCCACTCTGCAGCAGACCGCCAACCGCTGGCTCGGGTTTTCCGCCAAGCAGACGATGACGGTTGCCCAGCAATTATACGAAAGCGGCTTGATTACTTATATGAGGACAGACTCCCTTAACCTCTCTGGCAAGTTTTTAAGCGAAGCCAAAGATTACTTGGAAAAAGAATTGGGAAAAGAATATTCCCTTTCCTCTCCCCGCGTTTTTAAAACTAAATCAAAAAACGCCCAGGAAGCGCACGAAGCTGTCCGCCCGACCGAAGCGGACAAGGCTCCGGAATCGATTAAATCGTCTTTAGTCGGGGGCCAATACCGCTTGTATAATCTAATCTGGCAAAGAAGCTTAGCGAGCCAAATGCCGGCCGCAATCGTGGACGCCACGGTTATTGACGTTAGCGCCAAAGATACGGCTTACCAGTTTAGGGCGACAGGCCAGGTTTTACAATTTGACGGCTATTTAAAAATTTACCCGGAAAAAAGCAAAGAAATGCAATTGCCGGAAGTAAAAGAAAAAGAAGAACTGGATTTAAAAAAACTGGATAACCAGCAGCATTTTACCAAACCGCCGGCTCGGTATTCTGACGCCGGCCTGGTTAAAGCTTTGGAAAGATACGGCATTGGCCGGCCTTCCACTTACGCCCCGACTATTGCCACGATTGAAGCGAGAAATTATGTTATCCGCGACGATAATAAAAAACTGGCTCCGACCGATATCGCTTTCGTCGTGATTGATTTATTGGTCAAGCATTTTTCCGAAATCGTTGACTATAAATTCACGGCCGAGATGGAAGATAATCTTGATAATATCGCCGAAGGCAAAACCGAGTGGCAGCCGGTAATCGAAAATTTCTATAAGCCGTTCCATGATAATTTAACTAATAAATATCAGGAAATCGATAAAAATAAAATTATGCCCGAAGAAAAATCAAACGAAAAATGCGATAAGTGCGGCGCCGCCATGATAATTAAAACCGGCCGCTATGGAAAATTCCTGGCCTGCAGCGCCTTTCCGGAATGCAAGAATATTAAGTCCATGCCCGGAACTGACCGGGATAAAGACGGTAAGGCGGATAATAAAGAAATAGAGGAAATCCAGAAAAAATATAAAGATGAAACCTGCGAAAAATGCGGTTCGCCCATGGCGATAAAAGTCGGCCGCTTCGGCCCGTTCCTCGCTTGCTCCGCTTTTCCCAAATGCCGGAATTTAAAAAATATAAAAGAAAATACAACCGGCAGTAAACCAACCGGCGTCCACTGCCCGGCTTGCGAGAAGGGGGAAATCGTCCAGAAGCGCGGCCGCAAAGGAATATTTTACGCTTGCAACCAATATCCTGATTGTAAAACCGCTTTCTGGGCAAAACCCACGGGCGAGAAATGCCCTGATTGCGAAGCCCTATTGGTAGAAGCGAAAGACGGGGTGAAATGCAGTAATAAAGACTGCGGATATAAGAAATAGGTGTTGGTTATCAGATATTAGGTATTAGTAATTAGAAATATAATTATAATAAAAAAGAACGGAAACATCTCCGCTCTTTTTTATTTTTATATTCACATCAACAAATTTTCAGGGTTGTTTATGTCTAACTCCCATTTCAAAGGGTTATTAATAATATATTGCCTGATTTTATTTAATTCTTCTTCGTTCCTGATAATATGATAATAGAAACGATTTTGCCAAATAAAATCCATCTTGTTTTGGTTAGAAAAATTTTTTACACCAATTTTAAACCCCCTGATGATTGACGATAAATTTTTTGATTGCGGTCCAAATTTATTGTTATATTCGGCCATTGCGTCTCCGGCGTTCGTGGGGATATCCGTCGTAGAGACGCAAAATCTTGCGTTTGCCGTTGGAATACAATTTGTGGAGACGCTATCTTAATAATAACACGTTATTAGTTGATAAAAAAATTTAAACCATAATCTTCCGCTATATCACCCGGCGACTCTTCTTCATGTAAATTTTTCAGCAATTTTGAAAAATATAATTCCTGCTTCTCGGTATCAATTCTATCCCATAAACGAGGGGAAAATACAATATTTTCGCAATTTATCATCAGAATATTTGTAAGCCTTATTTGCTGTAATCCCTCATCTACTCCAATTATTTGTTTATCAATAAAAATAAAGCGCTTTCTATCTTCTTTGAAATAACTTAAAAGCACATACGTTTTACCATTACTTGGCAGTACTGTTAAAAATAAAGGTATCGCTCTTTTTTTAAGGTCATCTAAATTATTAACGCTATTACCCTCAAAATCATAACTCAAATTCAAGGCTGAGCTCACTGCAAACTCACAAATTTTGTCATAAACAATTATTTTCGTTTCAATAAGATCATATTCTTTTTTAAAAAGGATTTTTCTAAAAATATCAAGATGGTACTCCATATCTTTTATGGCAGCCTCAGCACCTATCAACCCCCACGCCATCTTTTCGTAAGAATTTTTATATTTAGAAAAAATATTATACTGACTTAATTTTGCGTGTTGTTCTTTGACAAAAGCCCTATAAGCAAACAAGGCATTTTGTTCTATGTTATTAAATTTATAATCACTATCTTCAATTGGCTGAAATATAACTTTATCGTGATTTCTGCAAAACCCAGTAAATGTAGTGGCTCTACCCCGTCCTATTTTTTCTGCTTGTATTTTAAAATTATATTCAGTCGCATTTGGCCTCAGCATTATCACTTCTCCATTTTCAGACAATACATCTAATATTCTATTATTTTGAATTGAATGAGCCTTAATCACTTTCTCACTACAACCTGTCTTATCGGGAAAAAGACATTCTTTTATACTACCAATATTTAACTCCTTTCTTAAAGCAGCATTTATTTTTTCTTTTTTCATATATTCATCTTTATCTTTGCAGCATTTTTTATATTTTTTACCACTCCCGCAATGACAAGGTTTATTTACAATCGATCCTTTTCCCATATTATTTAATAATTACGCCAATTAAAAAACTGACTGATTTTATTTTATATATATCCTAAAATAAAAAGTACTAACCCCAAAATTACTATTAAACTTCAACTAACTTAAACAAACAATTCAAAACTGATTGTAATATACGTGTATATTCGTCCCATAATTTTTTCTGACTTTTAATACTATGGAAAGTAAAATTTCGTAAACCGTAGGACAATTTAAAATCTGTCAACAATGAATTTCCTGACAAACAATCATCTACCCATTGGTCAAAATTTGTATCACGTGCACTATTTATAATCCTCAAATCTATATCAGAATCCCAACCCAAAATTCTCGACATCTCTTTAAGGGCTGGCCCAAAAGTATTTCTTAAATATTTCTTTCTTATAATTTCTTCAATTATTATCAATAGCCCACCCAAAGACTGCGTGAAAATTGTCGGGGCCATAATATTATCGCTTATTTTACTTTTGTGTAATTTTCTTAAATGCCAGAGACGAATTATGGAATAAACAAAATAAAACCTCATTTCATCAGAAATTAAATCATTATCAAGAAATTTAAATCTAAAATTATCATAATCCAATAATCCGCCTCTTAATTTTTGATAATTATCACTTCCTATATCCAATCTCTTCTTTATAAAATTGGCCATACCGTCTACAAAAGGTTTAAAATATTGATTTTGTTTCTCATCATTTAAAGACAAAAATAAATAAGCCGGATCCTCTTTAAAATTGCCGTGTTTTCTTTTATCTTCTTCAAGCGCTAAATGCATTAAAATAAGAGCTTCATCAAAATTATTACTAAGTATTGCTGTGATAGAAGAAAAATAATAAGGAGTTCTCTTGTGCAACTGCTTGCCAGTTTTTTTTTCGTAATTCTTTACAAATTCAAGTACTTGCTCCCATAAAATAAGCGCATTTCTATATTGACCTCTGACTGGGTTTAATAAATTCTCTGTTACGATAGTAAAATTCTCAAAATATCTATCACTTAACTCATATATTTGTTGGTTAACAAAGCCATTAAACACCTTTTCGCTTTCTTTAACGAAAGTAGAAGTAATATTCACTATACCATTTTTCAAAAAAGTTTCAATGAGTATTTGAAATTGATCTGTTAAACTCTCGCCAAAATCATTTATTTCCACATCATAAAAACCAGGAATATTTATTTTAACTTTATTCATAAATTTTTTACCAATTAAAATTCTGAAATCCTTTGCTTAATCTTTTTCTATTACAACCTCCTTTAATTTATTTAAAAATTCTGCACTCATCGCTTCATCAACCTTTTTTGTATTGCCATAATGCTTTCATTTTTTATTTACAAATTAATATTAATTTATTCTGACAAAAATAGCAAGATCATCGACTTTTCCAAATTAGTATGACAAAATCATAAATTGCTAATTTGACTACGAAAAAACAGGCTCATTTGGGCCTGCTCATCCGTGTTTGCTCCCCCCCCCCTCAAGAACGTGTTTAGAAATTTAGACTGGGGTAAAATAAAAGAAGAGTTAAATTCATTAACTCCTCTTTTTCTGTAAATATTATTTAATTTTATCATCAAATTCCTCTTTCGTGCATATTCCTGACGCTACAAGTTTTTCCATTAAATCCTTTACGATATACTTGTTTACTTCGGAATGATTAAATGGTATCGGGAAACAATCTCTCCAAAAACTGTATTTTAATTTTATTTGATGATTACCTCCAGCTTCAACACTAATTGACTGATTTTTTTTGACAAGCCATTTTAACAAACTATCTATATTCTTTCTTTTCACATTCGCATATTCCCCCATATTATTATGCAGGAATTAATTCTTTCTCTCTGACTAAAAACATATCCGAATACTTTATTTTACCATTTCTTAACTTATCAATTTCATCTTGTTTTGGATAAAATCTTTTTATTTTACTTAATATGTTTATGCAATTACTTGGGATATCGTAAACAGTATATAAGGTATCGTTTACCATCTCGATAAATTCATCTGCTGATAATGCTTGAGTTTTATATTCACGTTCCCCGTCTTTAATAATACCAATTATAAATTTACCATCCCGAAACCATTTAACTTCTATTTTTTCTGGGAGCTTATAAAAATTCGCTTCTAATACTTCTCTGCAGGGTTTTGGTTGGGTAAAACTACTAAAAACGTTTTTTATCTTATTTTTATAATAAACTGAAAACATAAATTTAAATTATTATTTATATTTAACTACTATTTATACATTAATTATTTTAATATGTCAACAATGGAACTAAATTAAACCTAAAAATAAACACACTTTTAATAGAATGGCCTTCTCACAAAAAATAATATATATCAAAATAAATACTAATATTAGCAATTTCAATCAAAGATTAATTATACGCATTAGTAATGCAATTATAACATACTATTAACGGGCGACGCAACAACCCTCCTATAAATTATTATTTCTTCTTCTTAAACTGTTTTTCCACTATCTTCCGATACGGCTGATAATACCCAACCTCAAACGGCCCGTCCCACCATTCCAGCATCACGGTATTGGTAAGGGATTTAAATAAATGCGGGGTGTTGGGCGGAATAATTATTAATTCATTCTCCCTTTTTGTAAAAACTATATCTTTATCGCCTTTTCGAAAAGTAATCTGGAATTTGCCTTTTAAAATTAAATCGTACTGGGTAATTGGATGAAAATCGCCGCTTCTATATTTTCCGGCTTTGGTAAATAAGGCGTTAAATTTTACACCCTTAAAATTATATCTTCTTATTTCCCCTCTTAAATCTTTTTGAACCGGCGCGTTTAAACCGCCTTTCGTTGGTTTTTTCTTAGCCATAATATACTCGCCCCGTTAGAAACGGAATTTCTAATGGGGTTTTAAATTTATTTCGCTTTTACCTTAACCTTTTTCTCTTTTTTCTCTTCGCTTCTTTCTTTTATAACCCCTACTAACTTCTTAACTCCTTCGCCGATTAAAGCCAGATAAGAAGCGCTGTGCTCAATTTTGTCTTTTAAAGCTTTCAGGATTTCGTCAACTTTATTAATTTTCTCTCTGGTCTCCTTTACCGCCTTATAGGCCTGGCGCATTATCATCGCCAGATAATAGATAAACCAGGCTAAAAAAATCGTCAGCCAGAGGATACAGAAAGCGAGTACGACAAAAAGGAGATCTTTGCTGTCTTGAATTAGATACATATTTTTAAGAACGGAGAAAAATAGTCCTCCTTATTATATTAATAATAATTTTATTTTATTGTCCCTCTTCTTTTTTTTCTTCGGTTTCCTCTAATTCAAGCTTTACTCCGCCTAAACGCCTGGCAAACATATTATAAAGAGCGGCCGTAAGAAAACCGATTACCCAGCCGACAATCGCCGTGGCGACCGCGGTTGCCACTCCGATTAAAATTCCTATCCCAAAATTAAAAAGAGTAATGAGAAGAACCGAATTGCTGTAATCTTCCCGAATTAAAATATTAGCCATATTTATGATAGCGACGGCTATGGCCACAAAGAATCCGACTAAGCCGTAAATCGCCGCCGTAATTTTAGCCAAGGACAGGTTTTTTATTCTTTTTATTTCTTTCATAATTATTATTACAAATTACAAATCTATCACAAATTCACAAATACGATACAAAATATTTTAACGGAAATTCATAAATTCGTACTTATTCGTAATTTGTAGGGTTTAAAAATTTCTTATTTGCGCTTCAAATTTTTTCTCCAATATTTTTATTAATTTTGCCTGCTCTTTCTCTATCTCCTCGGCCGTCAAGGTCCTGTCCGGGGCCTGATAAATAATATGGAAAGCTAAATTTTTATTATTTTCGCCCAGTCCTTCCCCTTCGTAAACGTCAAATAATTCCACTTCTTTTACTAACGGGCTGAAACTCTCTATTTCTTTCTTTATATCATTATATAATGTCTTACTCCCGACCACAAAAGCCAAATCCCTTATAACCGGCGGATATTTAGGTATCTTTTCGTACTTTTTCGCGCCCTTGTCTAGAACGAGGCCGGCTAATTCTTTAAAACTTATTTCCGCTATCGCCGCTTCCTTTTTTATGTTTAAAGTGGCGGCAATCTGGCTGTCTAATCTGGCGACTGTACCTAAAGCGGTTTCCCCGCCGGCTCCGGAAATTATTTTAGCCGCGGCCTTACTATCCGCCCACCCCGGCCGGTCTTCTAAAATTTCAAAGCTGGCTGATAAGCCGAAATAATCAAATAAATATTCAACTAGGCCCTTTATTTTTCTGAAAATTTCTCCCTTTTTCTCGCCGGCTATGATAATCCCTAATTTTTTTTCCTGATAAGGCAACTTCCCTTTCTCCCCGCCCTTATCTTCTTCGCCGGTTAAGTCCATAAAAATATTCCCGATTTCGAACAAGCCGAATTCGCTGTAGCGGGATTGGTTAGTTTTTACGTTTTCCAGCAAATACGGGGCAAGGCTCTGGCGAAGGAGCGTATGCTGGCTGATAATCGGGTTGGCCAGTTTCACATAGTCCCTTATCTCCATTTTTAATTTTTTCAATTGCTCCTCGTTGACAAAGGAATAATTGTAAACTTCTGACAAGCGAGCCCCTTGAGCCAAAATCTCTTTTATTTTTCTTTCTAAGATCCTTTCTTTATTAACGAGCGGCGCTTCCATCACCACTTTCGGCATTACCATCTCTAAATTATTATAGCCGTAAATCCGGACGATTTCCTCAACCAAATCTTCGGGGATGGAAATATCCTTAGTCGCCCGCCAACTCGGCACAGTCACATCTAGTTTGTCTTTATCCTTTTTAACCGCAAACCCCAGACTGGTTAAAATATTTATTATTTTTTTCTCTTCAATTTTTTCTCCGATTATGGTTTCCAGCCACTCTAAACTTATGGCAATCGGCCCCTGCTCCAAACTAAATGATTTTATATCGACTAAATCGCTTATGACTTCGGCCTTGGGACATAACTGTTTTACGAGTTCCACGGCCCGAGTTATGGCCCACTGACATAAATTGGGGTCAAGAGATTTTTCAAAACGCATGGAGCTTTCCGTGCGCAAGCCGAGTTTCTGCGAAGTCTTCCTTATCTGCGTCGGTTCAAAATTGGCGGCTTCAATTATAATCGCTTTGGTTTCCTGGCTGATTTCACTGTTTAGCCCGCCCATAACTCCGGCAATAGCCACTCCTTTCTCCCCGTCCGTGATTAAAAGCATGCTCTCGTCCAGCTCCCTCTTCTGCCCGTCCAAAGTTTCCATTGTTTCTCCTTTCTTTGCCCGCCTGACCCCGATTTCTTTAACTAAACTGGCGTCAAAAGCGTGCAAAGGCTGGCCCAGTTCCAGCATTACATAATTGGTAATATCAACAATATTGTTAATCGGGCGCATGCCCACCGCGGATAATCTTTCCTGCATCCAAGCCGGCGAAGCGCCGATGGCTATCCCGGAAACCTTAATCGCCATATACCGCGGGCATAATTTAGAATCCTTCACTTCCACTTTTATTTTCTCTAACTTTCCCTTGCCCTTGGCTAATCTGCTTAATTCCAGCTTAGGCTCTTTTAATTTTAACTCTAGGAAAGCGGAAATCTCCCGGGCCATGCCAAGATGGCTCCAAAGATCCGGCCGGTTGGTAATGGATTTGTTATCAACTTCAAAAACCGTGTCATCTAATTTTAAATATTCGGCTAAATTTTCACCCGGTTTGCCTTTGGATAAAATCATAATGCCGGCATGGTCATCGCCCATTCCCAGTTCATCTTCAGCGCAAAGCATGCCGTTGGATTTTACTCCCCTGATTTCTGCCGTCTTAATTTCTAAGCCATTAGGCAAAACCGCCCCAACCAAAGCGACCGGCACAAAATCGCCGGCTTTAATATTAGTCGCTCCGCAAACTATATCTAACTTCTCTTTGCCAATATCAATTTTTACTAATTGCAGCCGGTCCGCGGACGGATGCTTTTTTAATTCTAAAATTTTACCGACCACGACCTTATTGAATTTTTCTTTCTGGTTTATGACTTTGTCAACTTCCACCGTATGAGCGGACAATTTCAAACCTAAATCTTCCGGAGTAATATTTTTCGGAATATCAACGAAATCTTTTAGCCAATTTAGGGAAATATACATAAAAAATTTAAAATTAATCTGTCGCGATAGCGACACCTAAATTTTACATTTTGATTTTTAAATTTTTAATTATTCTCTATAGCTCTTAGCAAAACAAAAACTTAAATCCAAATTCCCAGTCTTTAAAACTGCTGCAGAAATCTAAGGTCTCCGCCATTAAATAATCTTACATCGTCAATCCCGTATTTAAGCTGCGTAACTCTGTTTAAGCCAAAGCCAAAGGCGAAACCGCTATAAATTTTCGGGTCTATTCCGCCATTTTTTAAAACATTGGGGTGAACCATGCCTGAACCGAATATTTCCAGCCAGCCGCTGTTCTTGCATAAAAGGCAGCCCTTGCCCTGGCATAAGAAACAAGTCACCTCCCCGTTAGCTCCCGGCTCGACAAAGGGATAAAATTTCGGCCTCATGCGCAGCTTCGTCTCCTCGCCATAAAGTTTTTTCGCCACGGTTTCTAAAACCGCTTTCATATTGCTTAAGCTTATGCCCTTATCAACCATTAGTCCTTCTATCTGGTAAAAAGTATGTTCATGCCTTACGTCCGTCGCTTCGCAGCGGAAGCATTTTCCCGGCACGACGCAGCGCAAAGGCGCTCCGTATTTCTGCATCGCCCTTACCTGCACCGAAGAAGTATGGGTCCGCATAACCAAGTCGTATTCGCCGTCCTTATTTTTCTTATCGATATAAAACGTATCCTGCATATCCCGCGCCGGATGGTTTGGCGGGATATTAACCGCCTCAAAATTATAAAAATCGCTTTCCAGTTCCGGGCCGTCCAGAACCATAAAACCCATGGAAGTAAATAAATCTTCAAGTTCATTCTGGACTATAGTAATCGGGCTAAGATGGCCGCGCTCTATTTTTTCGCCGGGCAAAGTTATGTCCGTCTGTTCCTTCTCCGCGCTGCCTAAAATAACTTTTTTCACCTCGGTAAATTTATCTTCTATTTCTTTTTTAATTTCATTAGCCAGCTGCCCGATTTCCTTTTTCTCCTTTTCGCTCAAATCTTTTAAGCTGCGCAAAATTTTTGTCAGTTCGCCTTTCCGGCCCAGATATTTAATTTCCAAATCCTTTAAAACCTTTTCCTCTCTTACCTTAACCAGGCTGTCTAAAATTTCATCTTTTAATTTTTCTATTTTCTCTCTCATAGAAATTATTTAAATTCTTCGTTTAAATTATTAACCGGATATTTTATCCGGCGCGAGCCGTAGTTTATAAGGAAAAACTCTAAAAGTGAGAGCCCGATAACCAAGAGAAATAAATTAAGCCAGGTAAATAAGTTATATGCCAGCAGAAACAAAACCGCGATGATTAAAAAAGCGAATAAAAATGACTGTCGGAAAGCGGTTTTAACCGAGTAGAAAGCCAGTTCGTGCCTAAGGCCGACAAACCTTACTAAAAAACCGACTAAGGCGGCGCTGCCGGACAAAGCCAGAAACAGAGACAGGTAAAAAAGGGAAAAACCCAGCCAGTTGGTGATTTGCGGATTAACCGTGGCGAGGATAAAAATAAAAGCCGCCCAGCAAACCAGGGTCGTAATCGCCATTATAATTAAGTAAGATCTCAAGGTCATGTATATAGGGACTATCGCTTAATGCGCTTTCGTTACGAAATTTTCAATTTTCGTCGCGAGAAATTTAAAAAGCGACGACGTTTATATGCCAATATAAGCGGAGGAGCTTTTTAAACTTCGTAGCAGAAAATTGGGAATTGCAGTAGAAACGGCATTAAGCGATAATCCCATTAAAACTTTACCATTTTAAACCGCTTCTTTCAAGTGATAAATTTTATTTTCTTTACCGTCCCCGGGCCGAATTTTTTGTTTATTTCCATTATAATTTCCGCCTGCCTGGGCTCTAATCTTTCCGCCGCCACCGAAGATAAAGAAGCGATATATAATATTTTGTTTCTTAAATACATGGGCTTAATCCGGTCGGCCAGCTCCGCCTTCAAAAATACTTTCTTGGCTAAATTAAAAAAATCTATAATCTGCTTATTCTTAAGCTCGTTAGCAATGCCCGCCCGCTTGATTGACTTAGGCAGTAATGACTTTAAATTATAAAACATGGTTATGTTAATTAAGTTATATCAAATCGAATAAATTTGAAAAGAGAAACAACGTCTCCAATTGTAAATATTAAATTTTAGTCTCCCCTCCTTAGATAAGGAGGGGGCAGGGGTGGTCTGATGGTCGTTCGGCGAACACCACCCCTTATCCCCTCCTCAATCGAGGAAGGGAACGAAATATCTCTATTTTAACTACCCTTTAATTTTTTCAAGCGCCTCTTGCCAGGATTTTAACTTCTCCTCTTCTTTTTTAACTATTTCCGCCGGCGCTTTAGCGACAAATTCCTTATTTTTTAATTTATTCTCAGTCGCAACAATCATTTTTTCATAATTAGCTATTTCTTTTTTAATTCTTTCCTTTTCCTTATCCTTGTCAATCGCCCCGATTAAATAAATTTCTATATCGCCTACGACCGCGTATATAGCTCCAGCAATTTTTTCACCTTTGACTTTAATTTCTAACTCGCTTATACCCGTCTTTAAGCCTTTTATCAAAACTTCATGATCTCTAATCAACTTTCTATACTCCTCAATCTTCGTATAAATTACCGCTTTAATTTTTTTAGCCGGTTCAACTTTGTTTTCACTTCTAGCGTTACGGATCGCGGTGATAATTTTTTGAATAAGTATCATTTCGGGATAAAAATCGCCGTTATTTGTTTCCTTCCATATTTCTTTGTAGCTATCTAACACTGGATATTTTTCAATCAACAATAAATTCTTATTTCCCGCTTCTTGCCATATTGTCTCTGTCACAAATGGCATAAACGGATGCCAGAGTTTCAATAGATCATTTAAAATTATCGACAATATTTGATTCTTAGAAGAATTTTTTTCAAATTTACTGGTTTCTAAATACCAATCAGCCAAATCATCCCACGTAAATTCACGCAATCGTTCCCCGGCCTGAGAAAAATGATAATTTTCCAAATCTTCAGAAACTGCCAAAACTAAATTTCTCATCTGCAATAAAATCCACTTATCAAATAAGGTTAAATCTTCTAAATTAAACCTATAATTCGTAATTGATAATTGATAATTCGTAATTATATAACGCGAGATGTTCCACAACTTATTTGTAAAATTCCTGTACCCGGCGATTTTTTCTTCGCTTAATTTTACGTCATTACCCGGCGTAGACCCAATAACTAAGGACAAACGCACCGCGTCCGTGCCGTATTTTTTTATAACGTCCAAAGGGTCAATAACATTGCCCAAGCTCTTGCTCATCTTTTTCCCTTTTTCATCGCGGATCAGGCCGTGCAAATACACGGTTTTAAAAGGAATCTCGTCTAACAAATAAGTCGTCATTAAAATCATTCTTGCCACCCAGAAAAATAAAATATCATATCCGGTTTCCATAACCGAGGTCGGGTGATAGATTTTTAAATCTTCTGTTTTTTGGGGCCAGCCTAAAGGCGAAAAAGTCCAAAGCCCGGAAGAAAACCAGGTATCCAGAGTATCGGGATCTTGAATCCATCCCTCCCCCTCTGGAGCTTTAACGCCAACATATATTTCCTTATCATTATTTTTGTGTTTTTGTGTTTTTGTGTTTTTGTGTTCTCTGTACCAAACGGGAATCTGGTGCCCGAACCATATTTGTCTTGAAATGCACCAGTCGCGCAAATTATCAATCCAATGGAAATAAGTCTTATTAAACCTCTCCGGAATTATTTTAATTTTTCCCGGCCGCACCGCTTCCTGCATTAATTTTTTTAAAGTCGTTTTCTGACCGCCGCGTTTGAATTCTTGATTAACGCCAATAAACCACTGCTTCATAATCTGGGGCTCAATCAAGCTGCCGCCCCGGGCATTAACCGCGATATTATGGATATAGTTTTCTTCTATCTTAACCAGCAAACCTTTCTTTTTTAATTTAGCCACAATTTCCTCACGCGCTTTTCTTATTTCCATACCGGCAAACTCCCCGGCAATAGGCAATAGTTTTCCCTCTTTATCAATAATCTGCTCCTTATCTAAGTTATGCCGCTGGGCAATTTCAAAATCAATCGCGTCATGCCAGGGCGTAATCGTCATAACGCCTGAACCAAACTCCATATCTATCACTTTGTCTTTTATAACCGTGGCCGCGACCGGGCCGTTTATCCATTCTAATTTTATCTTTTCTCCGTGCTTATATTTCTTATAGCGTTTGTCATCCGGATGCATAACCACATATTTATCCCCGAATTTAGTTTCCGGACGGGCCGTCGCGATTACGAAAGGGCCGTACTTTAAATAATAGAAAGGCGTCTTTTCTTCTTTCCATTCCACCTCGTCGTCGGAAACCGTGGTCTGCATTTTCGGATCCCAATTTACAATCCTGGCTCCCTGATAAATTAAGCCGTCATCATACATTTTCTTAAAAGCGGTCCGGACGGCCAAGTTGCGCTCTTTATCTAAAGTGTAAATTTCTCGGCTCCAATCTAAAGAAGCTCCCATTTTTTTACATTGCTTTATAATCGTATCGTGGCTGTCCTTTGCGAATTTTTCCACTCTTTTCAGAAATTCAATCCGGCCTAAATCGTGCCGCGTCTTTTTTTCTTTTTCCCAAAGCAGGGCTTCAACCTTGCTTTGCGTGGCAATCGCCGCATGGTCAGTTCCCGGCACCCATAAAGTTTTATCCCCTTTCATCCGGTGATAACGGACCATAATATCCTGGAGCGCCAGCATTACGGCATGGCCAAGATGAAGATGCCCGGTTACGTTCGGCGGCGGTAAAACTATACTGAAAGGCTTGGCATCTTTAGCGCAGACTTTTTTCTTAACACAAATATCAGGGTTGAAATACCCTGATTTTTCCCATTTCTCATAAATCTTATCTTCGTAATCCTGCGGATTGTATGCTTTTGGCAGATCTTTGTTCACCCCGTTAGCCCCGCTTAGAAATTTATTTCTAACGGGGTTAGAAATTTTGATATTTTTTTCTCCCATAAGAATATGTAATTGATTTTGATATTTCCCGCCAAGACGGCCCTCCACTTGCCTTTAGCACGAAACCTCAGCTGATACCCCTCCGTTTATTTACAGCTAGATTTCTAACGGGGTTCATACCTTAAAGATTACCAAAATTAGCTTATTTTGGCAAGAAAAAACCCACAATTTAAACACTTGACACTAAGGATAAATTAATATATATTAAAAGACTGGCTAAATAATTTTTTAACTCAAGTCATGTTGACCCAAGAGCAGCAAATTTTTGAGCAAATCAAAAAAGCTAACAATATTTTAATAACTTTCTCCCACGTCTGGAATGGGGATTCAGTCGCCAGCGCTCTGGCGTTGTTTTTATTTTTAAAAAAATTGGGCAAGAACGCGGAAATAGTGGCGGAAAAACCCCAGACAAACTCCACTCTTCCAACCGCCGGCAAACTCTTTTCTTTTCTGCCGGCTTTTTCGGAAATAAAAAATGAGTTGGAAAATCTGCGCAAATTCATAATTTCCCTGGATATCACCAACGCCAAAGTGAGCCAGATAAAATACAAGCTGGAAAAAAGCGCCCTTAATTTTATAATCTCCCCTAAAGAAGGCTTTTTCACCGAGGATGATATAACTTCTTCTACCGGCGGGTTCAAATACGATTTGATTATTACTCTTGATGCCCCTGATCTGGAATCCCTGGGAAAAATTTATGATAATGACACGGAATTCTTTTACAAAACTTCAATAATAAATATCGACCACCACAGCGACAATGAAGAATTCGGGCAGATAAATTTTACGGAATTAAACGCGGTTTCCGTTTCCGAAATTCTCTTCTCTTTGTTCGAAAGCTATTCCCGGGAGTTAATTGACGAAGATATCGCCACTTGCCTCTTGACCGGCATAATCTATAAAACCAGAAGCTTTAAAACGCCGAACATAACTCCCCATACTTTAAACGCCACTTCGCAGCTTATTTCCATGGGCGCGCGCCGGGAGGAAATCGTTAATATGCTTTACCGCTCCCGCACCTTAAACGTTTTAAAATTGTGGGGACGGGTCCTGGCCCGCTTAAACGGAAGTTTGGACAATAAATTAGTCTGGTCAACTCTTTCCCATATTGATTTCCTAAAAACCGAAGCTGAAGAAGAAGATTTAAGCGAGGTAATCGACGAACTTATTGTTAATATCCCGATGGCAAAAATTGTCGCCATTATTTACGAAAAAATACCGGATAGCGCTCTGGCCGGAAACGGGCTAAACCGCGTTGAAGATTTATCTCTAAACGGAGCCAGCGCCCAAAAATTCAATTATCCGACCACCAGCTTATTCGTTTATTCGGTAAAGAATATTGATTCTATGGAACTAATAAGGGAATTTAACCCGACCGGCGACCGGCGACTGGCCCGAGCGGAAATCAATAAGCCCTTAGCCGCCGCGGAAAAAGAAATAATCGAACTTATAGAACAAAAATTAAAAAAGCTTCCTTTATAGATAGCTCCAAATATCAGCTTGCTTTTTTACAAATCTAAACAAGAAGGGGGTGAGAACATTGCTGGACGCGGCTGAAGTGTTTGAAGAGACTTTCCTGGCTGATGCTGGCGTTTTAAAAACCCTTGAGATCGGGGTTTTTGCCCGTATCGGGAGAAGAGGAAAGAAAAGGGAGGGAGAAACATTCGTCAGGAGAATGACTCCGCTTGAAAAAGCTCTGTATACTTTTATAACACGTTGCAGGGCAAAAAAGGGCGAGAGGTATGAGATGAAAAAGCTGGCGGAAGGATTCCTGTGGGATTTCCTGATTTACCCCAGTCTCGGATACGTTCGCCCTGAAGGAGACCCGCCGTTGGGCCTTCGCGCCGGTTGGGTTATCGTGAAAAAACCGGTAAGGCCGATATAACCTGGAGGCCAAGATATCAGAAAATGAAACAACCGTGCCTTGGCAAAGAGGGTTGACCGCAATCGACCCTCTTTTTTCTTTTCTTCTTGCCTTCTTGTCAGAAAATTAATATAATGATAAATTCTTAATAGTTTACCCCGTCAGAAAGGACGGGGATTTCTGACGGGGTAAAGCGGTTTTTTTTATTTTTAGGCGCTTGTAGCTCAGTTGGTTAGAGCACCGCTCTTATAAAGCGGGGGTCGATGGTTCAAGTCCATCCAAGCGCACATACAAATTGACGATTTCTGAATTCTAAATATTATGAAAGAACATTTTATTTTATTTGATTTTGACGGCGTTATAGCTGATTCTTTTAATCTCGCTTTTGAAATTCAGAAAATGATTTGTCCTCATTTGGATGAAGATGCTTATCGAAAACGGTTTGATAGAAATATTAATGATTGCAAAGAGCCAATCCATCACACCGAGCAGTGCCGGCACGATATCAATTTTTTTGCGGAATATGTCCCGAGAATGAAAAATGAAGTCCGGATCATACCGGGTATTAAAGAGATAATTATTGAGCTCGAAAAAAATTACAAGCTGATAATAATTTCTTCAACAATTACGAGCCCGGTTCGGGATTTTTTGCTGGATCACGGGCTGGATCGGCATTTTACCGAAATAATGGGCAATGATGTGCACGAGAGCAAAGTTGAAAAAATAAAAATGGTTTTTGAAAAATTTAGCGCGAAGCCGAATGATTACATCTTTATAACCGATACTCTTGGAGACATGCGGGAGGCATCGCATTTCAGCATAGATTCAATAGGCGTCTCTTGGGGATTTCAGGAACGGGAAGCTTTGTTAAAAGGCAAACCTTTCCGCCTTGTTGATAAACCGAGCGAACTCTTGACTGCTGTTTCCGATTACTTTAAAATTTAATAACCGTAAATCGTAAATTTAATTACGGGTTTATAGCTCAGTTGGCCCGCCTCGCCGAGCTGAAGCTCGGCTTCAGCGAGGCGGGTTAGAGCGCCAAGTATTATGTGGATAGTATATATAATATATAGTAAACATAAAAACAAAACATACACCGGCAGTACCAATAATTTTAAACACAGATTCACACAACATAATAAAGGCGAAGTTGAGGCAACAAAATTATATAAACCTTGGATTCCTATATATTTAGAATTTTATCCTGATGAGAAATCAGCGAGAAACAGGGAAAAGGAATTAAAAACTGCGCCCGGGAGAAGATACCTAAAAAAAGTCATAAATAACATTATAAATACTTGGGCTTATAGCTCAGTTGGTTAGAGCGCCACGTTGACATCGTGGAGGTCAGAGGTCCGAGCCCTCTTAAGCCCACAAATTTCATATCGATTTATCATTACTGTTTTTTATGGGATCACCGGAACAAATGGGCGGACTGCCCGGACAACCAGAGGAGGAGCCGGCGTCGCCTGAGTCTTACGACAAAGCGGAATGGGAAAAACAGAAACAAAAGGGCGCAGGTCTTGCGGCTCTTGTTATTAATAAAGGGAAGGAACTGGGCGTTCCGCCGGAAGAACTTAATCTATTCGCACAACACGTCATCGCACAAGAAACCGTAAAAACCCATTATGCTTTTGTATATCGCTTTAGAAAAAACATGGGAATAGGCACGGAGGAAGAGATAAGAGCCGCCGGCGAACAGGCATACAGGTCTTTCCTTGAAAACGGAGATTCCGGTTTGGCTATGAGCATTGCGGAAGATGTATACGGCAAAGACAGTGAAGAATGGAAACTCGCTAATGAAAAAAATGAAGCGGATTGGAAAAAAACAAAGGAAAAAACGGAAAGAAAAAAAGAAAAAAAAGTATCTATTTCCAGAAATGCCACGTTTGCTGATCTTTTCCGGGCCATTAACGCCATTGAAGAAGAGGGTGAACTGGGCGAACTTGGTTTTGAAGAAGAACTGCATGATAACTTTGATTCCGAGACCGCGGAAGAAGTTCTTGCTTTTGATGGCGAGCGGGCAGGCGAAGCAACAACCACTAAAGTTCTGGATTTTTTCAGGAAACGCGGCTACTCGCAGAAAGATGTCTCTGCCTACCTTCCGATTAAATTTAAACGAGAATAATAAATACCCTCCTCCGACCGAATTGCCCTTGCTTAAATCCGATAATAATTTTATAATAGAGGTATGTTAATTTAATTATTTTAAAGATATGGGAAACTTTTTTAAAAAACTGGCGGGATTTGATAATAAGGACCTGGAAAAAAATTCCGGCGAGGAATTGGAAATAAGAGATGAGGGAGAAACCAATGAATGGATGGATGATGATTACGAAGAAGGCCAGCTGTCAATTGATGTCTTCCAGACGCCGAAAATGATTGTGGTAAAATCAACCATCGCCGGAGTTAAGCCGGAAGATATTGATATTTCCATAAATAACGATATGCTCACCATCCGGGGGAAAAGAGAGGAAAAAGAAGAAATAAGAGATGACGACTATTTGTATAGAGAATGCTACTGGGGCTCCTTTTCCCGCTCCATAATTTTGCCCGTTGAAGTGAAGGCGGAAGAAATTGAAGCGGTTTTAGAAAACGGAGTTTTAACCATCGCTTTGCCGAAATCCAAAGCCACTAAGCAGATTTCCGTTAAAATAAAGGAGAGATAATAAAATATGGAATATTTATTAACCATAGACCGCTTTGAAGATGAAAAAGCTGTTTTAAAAACCGAGAAGGGGGAAACTATTATCTGGCCGAAGGATAAGCTGCCAGCCGAAGCCAAAGAAAGCGCGGTCCTGATTTTTTCCATCCGCGGGGATAAGGAAAAAGAAAATGATAAAAAGGGGCTGGCCAAGGATATTTTAAACGAACTCCTAAAGGTTGAGGAGAATTAAAAGATATTAGCGTTATGTCTTTAGCGATAGACCCGCCAAAAAGCCGGATTCTGAAATGGCTACTTCTTCCCGTAGCTGTTTTTTTTATTTTTCTAGTTATAATTTCTCTGGCTATTTTTATCCTCAATAAGCAGTACGAAGGGAGGATCTATTCGGGAATTAAAATAGGAAATGTAGATTTAAGCGGGCTGACAAAAGAGGGGGCGAAAAAATTATTTGAGGAAAAAATTGATGAATTTAACCGAACTGGAATAAAATTTAAATATGAGGACTCGCAGACGACCCTTACGCCGACCATCGCTTCTCTGGAAGCTGACCTGGCTTACCGGGTCGTCTCTTTTGATCCCGAACAAACCAGCGAAGAAATATTTTCTTTCGGCCGAAACCAAAATTTTTTCCTTGATTTAGAGAATAAGGCAACGGCCCTGCTTTTCGGAAAACCGGCCGGAATAATTTATACCATGAATGAGGAGGAAATAAAAAAAATCCTTAAAGCCAATTATGAAAAATTTGAGAACCCGGCTAAAAGCGCTGCTTTAACCGCTACCACCACGCCGGCTAACCCGGAAGAGATTATCTTTTCCGTAAATGAAGAAAAACTGGGAAAAGTTATAGATTACGAGAAAGGCCTAGAAGAACTGAAAATAAGATTAAATAAACTAAACTTCTCTTCCATAGAACTCGCCACTAAAACCGATTACCCCTCCATCTACAAAAACGAATGCTTAAACGTTGAAGCTGGGGCTGGAAAAATTCTAGAAACCGCCCCTCTGGCTTTAACTTACAAAGAAAGAAAATGGGTTATAGAAAAAAGAGAGCTGGCCGATTGGCTGGCTTTGGAGCGTCAGGAAAATGGCCGGGGAGAAATATTAGTTAATTTAAGCCCGGAAAAATTAACTGAATTTTTAGAAAAAACCGTTGCTCCGGAAATAGAAAAGGAGCCGATTGACGCCCGCTTTAAAATGAGCAATAACCGGGTCGTGGAATTCCAGGGAAGCCAGGACGGCTTAAAGTTAAAAATGGCAGACAATTTGGAAAAAATCAAAAATGAATTTATTAATAATAAAAACAACATAGTGGAGCTAATAACTGAAGAAGTAAAAAGTACGGTCGGCACCGGCCAAATAAATGATTTGGGGATAAAAGAAATTATCGGCACGGGCCAGTCTAATTTTTCCGGCTCCCCGGTTAATCGGCGCCACAACATAAAAGTCGGTTCTGATTCGTTAAACGGCATTTTAATAAAGCCCGGGGAAGAATTTTCTTTAAATAAAGCCTTGGGTGAAATTGAGGCTGAAACCGGTTATCTGCCTGAATTAGTTATAAAGGGCAATGAAACTATTCCGGAATACGGCGGCGGGCTCTGCCAAATCGGCACGACCATGTTCCGGGGAGCTGTAGCAACCGGCTTGCCCATAACTATGCGGCAAAATCATTCTTACCGCGTTTCCTATTATGAACCGGCCGGCACCGACGCCACGATTTATAGTCCTTGGCCCGATGTCCGTTTTATTAACGATATCGGCAACCATATTTTAATTCAAACTCGGATTGCCGGCGATAATTTATATTTTGATTTCTGGGGAACTAAAGACGGCCGCCTCGTGGAAAAAACCGATCCAAAAATTTATAATATCGTCAAACCCGGACCGACAAAAATTATAGAAACTTTGGATTTAAAACCCGGAGAAAAAAAATGCACGGAAAAAGCCCATAATGGCGCCGACGCTTATTTTGACTACAAAGTAACCTATCCGATTTCCGGAGCCACTTCCACGCCGGAAATAAAATCTAGAAGATTTTCCTCCCACTATGTCCCCTGGCAGGAAGTTTGTTTAATCGGCGTGGAAAAATTAACGGAAACGCCTCCGACCGCAGAAGAACCGCTTCCGGCCACTCCCCCGCCCGCGACCGAATCAATCCCGCCGGAAATTATAAATAATAATACTCCAGCTACTGGAAATAATTAAAGATGAAAAATCTATTTAAATAAAAATACCGCCGAACTCCATGTCCGGCGGTTTTGTATCAAACTTGGCGGTTGCGCGCAAATTTTCTCTCCCTCTTACCATCTTTTAAAATCAAAGAAGCGGTTATAAAAGTATACTACGTCTGATGATATCAATATCAGAAACTTTCTTAACTACCCATCCTGGTTCGCATGAAACTTGAAGGCTATCAACGCAGATCAATTTGAGATCTGAAAAATCGATATCTCTCCAGTTGGGCTTCCCCGAGCCATCATCCGAGACTGCACATCCAAAGAAAGTATTCTCTCCATCAAATTCAGCAATGAACCAATGACAATTACCGTGGAAAAAATGCAGGTAAATCATTTTTTCTTCATCCGGGATACTCTCTGTCTCGCGTAGCTGCGGTATTTGGTTAAGCTGGTCCTTGGTGGGCGGATTTAACATAATAGTTCTCCTTTCCCTCTACATGAGAACGAAAGATCAAATTCACTTTTTTTGTTATTTCAACATACCACTAATTTAAACTTGGGTCAATTACTTTAATTTGAATATCTTCTTCGCCTGTCCCGCTCTAGCGGGATAGCATTTGCAACAAAAAAAGACCGACTTAAACGGGCAGGCAAGAAAATTTCCTTTAGGTGTTTCTAAGCCTAAAACAGAAAACAAAAATTCCTCTTCTTGACCGGCATATCTGGATTAATTTAATTACTTATTTTACTTCCTATTATAGGCCTAAAAACCCTAATAAGAAAATCCCCATGCTTGTCGTGCCTGACCCGTTTAAAACGGCCTTCAATTGTTAACTTGGTATCTTAGCATACAAAAATAGTCTTGTCAACCCCCTTACGCGGTCAATCCATAAGACAATCAAAAAAACACCAATATTTATGGTGTTTTTTGAATTTAACCTGTCTTTCTATTATCTCTTCATTATCTCTTATTAACTCTAATACTCGATGTTAAAATCACCAAGGGGTTCGGGGGCCGAACCCCGCAATACTGCGGGGCAGGCTGAGCTAAGAATTGCTTGCCCGCCATAGCTTTAGCGACGGCGGGAGGCCCCCGTCCCGAGGCCTCGGGATTGCCTACTTTTGGTTACAAAAGTAGGTCCTAGCGAAGCGTCCCCTGTTTATTTTTCTTATTTCTCACTTATTTTTCCTCCATCGCTAACCAGCTTTATGGTTTCGTCAACATCGGTTCTAAAAACTTTGGCCCCAATTCTTTCCAGTCTTTTTAAAATTCTTAAATTGGGGTGGCCGAAATCATTGTCTTTGCCAACCTGGATTACGGCTATTTGGGGGCTAACCGCTTCTAAAAAATCCTCGCTAGAAGAAGTATCAGAGCTATGATGGCCGGCTTTTAAAACTTGGGCGGACAAATCACCGCCACCGGAGAGCAATTCTTTTTCCACTTCTATCTCGGCATCGCCCGCCAGCAAGAATTTCGTCTGGCCATAAACTAACTTAGCCACTATAGAGCTATTATTTAGATTATCTGTTTCCCGGCCCAATAAACTTTTGCGCGGGGATATTATTTCTAAATAGCAATCATCGCCCAAAACAATCTTTTGCGGCCGGTCAATAATTACGAGGGGTATTTTTCTTTCTCTTATTTTTCCCAGCCATTCCAGATAGTTCGGCGCATCGTGGATAACGCCGGTATAAACAATCTTTTTTACGCTATATCGTTCTATCACCTCAATTAAGCCGGTCACATGGTCATCGTGGGGATGGGTTAAAACCATTAAATCAATCCGCTTATCCCAAAAAGGCAAATTTTTCCCCAGCCCTTCTATGACTTTACTGTCCGGTCCGCCGTCAATTAAAATATTTTGCCCCATCGGCGATTTAATTAAAATCGCGTCGCCCTGGCCAACGTCCAAAAAACTAACTTCCAGTTCTCGAGACGGATTGTAAGAAAAAACGAAAATCGGGACCGCTAATAAAACCGCCACTATGCCAAAAACCAGTAAAATTTTATAAAGCTTGGCAGGCATATTTTCCCCTCATCCCTAACCCTTCTCCCCACTCAAATTTCTGCGAGAAACTTGGGCGGGGAGAAGGGAACTATTTTAAAGTCTTTTCCCTAGCTCCCCGCGCCCGCGATGACAAGAGCGGGAGAGGGGCAGGGGGAGAGGGAGTGAGGCATATTTTAATTATAGAATTACCTTTCGTTTTTGACAACTTGACTTATACGTCTTATAATATAAAGAGACAATAAAAAAAACAAATTTTCACTCTTTATAAAGGGGGTTAAGCCATGGGACAGGTCAGAACTTCAACGCGGCTACATAGTCTAAAGAACCGACGGGCGAGAGAATTGGGTAATCTTTCGCAGATTTCAGTTACGGATCTTTCAGAAAAAGATACCACTACCACCAAAAATAAAATGCCTAGGGGCACTTTCCCCCATCGCCAAGGGCAGCCAAGACCCCTTCCAGTCTAAAAATCTGGTATTCCTGAATAAAAAAGCGGAACAACTTTTAAGCGTTCCGCTTCTTTTTATTTTAGATCAATTCCCAATAATCCTAAAAATCCCAAGAATCTTAAGAATCCTATTTCTCCAGCCTCTCCTTAAAATACTCCCTCAATTCTTTTATCTTTACCCTCACCTGCTTCATACTATCGCGGTCGCGCACGGTTACGTCGTCTTTTTCCAGACTGTCAAAGTCTACGGTAATGCAATAAGGCGTGCCGATTTCGTCCTGCCGGCGATAGCGCTTCCCCACATTACCGTTATCATCAAACTCGCACATAAATTCCATCTTCAAATCATTAAAAATATCCTTGGCTTTATTCACTAATTCTGGTTTGTTTCTCATTAACGGGAAAACCGCCACTTTTATAGGCGAAAGTTTCTTATCAAGCTTTAAAACGGTTCTGGTTTCATCGCCAATCTTCTCTTCGCAATAGGCCTCGGTTAAAACCGCTAAAAAAATTCTTCCCACGCCGGCAGACGATTCTATGATATGCGGGATATATTTTTCTTGAGTTGCCGGATCAACATAAGAAAGGTCTTTCCCGGAAAATTTTTGATGCTGGGTTAAATCATAATTTCCTCTAGCGTGAACACCCTCAAGCTCTTTAAAGCCGAAGGGAAAATTATATTCGATATCATAAGCTTCCTTGGCGTAAAAAACTAAATTTTTGTGTTTCATCCATTTCAAATTTTTTTTATCAATCCCCAAAGATAAGTAAAAATTCCACCTATAATCTTTAAGTTTTTTATATTCCTTCATATCTTCTTGAGGACTGGTAAAATACTGCATCTCCATCTGTTCAAATTCGCGCGTGCGGAAAATAAATTGCCGGGCGGTAATTTCATTGCGGAAAGCCTTGCCGATCTGAGCGATGCCAAAAGGTATTTTTACCCGGCTTGAGTCCAAGACATTTTTATAATTAACATAAATTCCCTGGCAGGTCTCGCCCCTTAAATAAGTCGGTTCTTTTGTCCAATCTTCAGTAAAATTTCCCAAATTTGATTTAACCAATAAATTAAATTTCTTAACATCCGTAAATTCTTTGCCGCCGCAGCTTTGGCATTTGATTTTCGCTTTATTTTCTTTAAATGCAAGGTCAATTTCCTGTTCAGACATTTTTTCATCCGCCTGAACGCCGATATCTTCCAAAAGATGGTCAAGCCTTAGGCGAATATGGCATTTCTTGCATTCGACTAGCGGATCGGCAAAACCGGCAACGTGCCCGCTGGCTTCCCAAATTTTCGGGTGCATAAAAATGGCTGAATCCAAGCCGACGATATCTTCCCGCAGTTGCACCATTTCGCGCCACCAGGCCCGCTTGATATTGTTCGCCAGCTCAACGCCGTAAGGCCCGTAATCGTAAACCGCGGCCAGGCCCCCGTAAATTTCCGAGCTGGGAAAAACAAAACCCCGCCTCTTAGTTAAAGACACAATTTTCTCCATTAACTCATTTTTTGTCATATAATTTATTTTATATTTTTAAAAGCTTCTTCTAAAATACGCTTAACCATCTTTGTTGTCTTAATCTTTTTAGCCTCTTCTCCGGAAATCCACTTATAGTCTGTATGCTCGCGGTTTAATTTAACCTGACCTGATTTATAATCAACTAACCAGAAAAATCCCATTACCCAATCGTTTTCCCTGGGCCAAGCCAGATGCAAGAGAAATTCAGGATTCTTTATTTTTAAATTTGATTCCTCTAAAACTTCCCTATCTAAATTCTTATAGCAATCTTTTCCTTTCTCGGATTTACCGCCTGGGATGCTCCAGGTTCCGGCTCCCAATATTTCCTGATCATCTCTTTTAACCATCAGTACTTTTTTACTTTTTACAATTACTGCCCAATTACCGACAACCATTAATTTTTTCTTAACTACTCCCATATTATTAATAATATTTACATTTCTTCCATCGCCTCTATCCCTAATAATTCTAACCCATTTTTCAATACCTGGCTGATAGCGGCCAGCATTGCCAGTCTTGCTTCGCGAATATCATCATCGGCTTTTAAAACCGGCACGCTATGATAATAATCATTAAAATCCTGCCCTAGTTCAAATAAATACTTGGAAATTTCCGCCGGGTCATAACTCTCCCCGGCTTTTCTAACCGCTTCCGGATATTTCGCCAGCTTGATAATTAAATTATTTTCTTTTTCTTCTTTCAAATTATCAACTTTTGCCTTTTGCCTTTTGCCTTTTGCCTTTTTAAATATACTCTGAATCCTGGCGTACGTATATTGCAGATAAGCCGCGGTATAGCCTTCAAACTGCAGGGCCTTGGCCGTATCAAAAGTAATAACGCTGCCGGCGCTAACTTTCATCATCTCAAATTTCATCGCGCCCAAAGTGATTTTTCCTGCCGCTTCTTCCACTCTTTTCTGCGGCCAGTCCTTATGCCTCTTTCTCGTTTCTTTTATAGCTTGACTAAGCATCTCCTCTTTTAAACTCCTATAGGTAATAACATTGCCGGTCCGGGAAGACATCATGCCCGAAGGTAATTTTACAAATTCATAGCCAAGATGAATAATTTCCTGGTTATATCCCATCTGGCGAAGCAAAGAAATTAATTGCTTAAAATACAAGCCCTGCCGGATATCCACGACATAAATCGATTTTTTAATTTTATATTTCTTAAATTTCTCAATTGCCAGGGGGATATCCGCGACCGGATAAAGGGCGGTGCCGTCCGAACGCAGGAATAAAAGCACGCCTAATTTTTCCAAATCAGCAATCACCGCCCCTTCGCTTTTTTTCAAAATCCCTTTAGCCAAAAGTTCTTTCACCATTTTTAAACCCTTGTCTATAAACTGGCTTTCGTAAAAAATTTCCTTAAATTCAACTCCCAATTCTTTGTAAATTTTATCAAAATATTTTATGCTCCAGTCTCTGGTTTTCTGCCAAAGCTCAAATTCAGCGCCTTTCCGGCTTTCAATTTTCTTCATCATAAAGCCGACCATGGTCTTGGCGGTTTTATCTTTTTCCTCCCGCCTACAGGCGTCAACATAAATTTCTCCAAGAAGATAACCTTTTTCTTCGGCTGGCATCGCTTCTACTTTTTCTCCCAATTTTTTTTCTTTTATGAAATTTTCATAATTCCATAAAGTCTTGGCCACATGGATGCCAAAATCATTAATATAGGAAACCGGAATTACTTTATATCCGTTAACTTCTAAAATACTCCTGACCGCTTCCCCGTAGCAGATATTACGCAGATGCCCGACATGATATTCTTTGTGGGTATTGGCGTTGGAATATTCTATCATTACTTTTTCGCTTTTGCCTGATTTATTTTTTCCATACCCCTCCTTCTCTTTAAATATTTCTTTTATCACTTCCCCGGTTAAATATTCTTTGTTAATCGTAAAATTAAGATACGGACCAACCGCTCTCAAATTAACAACCATATCATCAGCCGAAATCTTGCCGATTAGAAAATCCGCTGACTCGGCCGGAGATTTTTTTGTCGCTTTTACTAACTGGAAGCAAGACAAACTTAAATCTCCCATTGCCGATTCCGGCGGATAAACTAAAGCCGACGCCTGGATAATCCCCCGTGCTGCCTGTCCCGAACTTCGTTGAGGGAAGCCAGTCGAAGTCCCGCCAAGCGCCTTATTTATTTTTTCCGCAATATGTTCTTTTATTTTTTCTAAAGTATACATAGTCTTAATGTTAGTGCCCCCCGTTACTGTCATTCCCGCACAGGCGGGAATCCAGGGTTAAACCGTACAAACTACAAATAAATTTCAGAGCTTGGGATATAGTTGAAATGGTTTTAAAAAAATTATAATTTAAACCCAACGAACAACCCCTAATTTTGCCTCAACATCTTTTTGTGATTCTACTGGTGTAAAAAATGGCATTTCATCTAAATTAACCAGACAACAGACTGAAAATCTATGGAATCCTGCTCTGATAATTATTCCATCTTTTATCTTTAAAATTGGCAGTCTAGCCGATTTAGAATAATTTACCAATGTATCAATAATAGGTGGTGTCATTTTTCCTCCCTTTTTCCAAAAATTTATTGCTCCGTTTATTTTATTTACATTTCTATACTTCCAAATATCATTACCCTTTAATTGATGTAATTTAGGTATGGAGTGAAAAAAAACATCCATATTTACCCAGCCAGCTATAAATTGAGTGCCATCATCATAATATGCCTCTTCCCTGTACCGGTCATATACTTGATTTTTTAAATCGAAACTCCATTTTATATTTAATGATTTCGACCATTTTTCAACTGGGATATCCCTATAATTTATTAATTTTGACATATTCTACGACAAACAAATAGATTTAATTATAAAGAAAAATTTTCGGTAATTACTTTTTTTATTTTGTGCTGGAAACCTCTATTTAATAAATTATTAGTCACGCCAATATATAATGTGCCATTTCTTCTACTGGCTAAAATATAGACGTAATAATTTCTTTCCCCCTTCATGTTATATGCAGCGTCCGTGCCGCCTGACCCTGGATCCCGGCTCGGAGGCCGGGATGACAAAGAAAAAAAAGGCCGGATGACAAAAGCAGGTCCTAGCGAAGCGTCAAATTAACTACCAACTACTCTGACGAACTGCCTCTTTCCTCTCTGTATCAAAATACCATCTTTTGTCGCTTCAACTTTCACGTTAATATCTTTTACAACTTTTTCATCTACTTTTATACCTCCCTGCTCAATTAAGCGCCGCGCTTCGCTCTTGCTGCTCGCCAGTTCCACCTCCACCAATAGATCAACTATATTTATACTTTTTACTTTTAGCTTTTTACTCTTAACTTCATCCGGCGTTTCCTTCTTTTGTATAGTTTTAATAAAATAATCCTGCGCCGCCTTAGCTTCTTTTTCGCCATGATAAATTTTTACAATTTCATAAGCCAATTTCATTTTTAAATCTCTGGGATTAATTTTCCCCTCATTCAATTCTGCCTGCATTTTTTTCGCTTCGTCAAAAGGCAAGTTGGTACAAATCTCAAAGCCTATCCCGATAAGCCCGTCCGACCAAGACATAATTTTGCCATACATATTCCAAGGTTTCTCATCTAGATTAACCATATTGCCTTCGGTTTTGCCCATTTTCTTTCCGGCAGAATCAACTAACAACTTAGTAGTCAGAACAAATTTTTCTTTATTTTTCATTTTTCTCATCAAAGTCCGGCCAGCTAACATATTAAACGTCTGGTCATTGCCGCCGATTTCCATATCAACATCCATGGTGACGCTGTCATAAGCCTGAAAGATAGGATATAAAAATTCATGGACATAAATTTCTTTCTCTTGCTTGATTCTTTCCTGGAACATATCGCGCTCCAGCAGCCGGGAAACCGTAAAATAAGAAGCGAGTTCAAGCATATCCTCCGGCCTTAACTTGTTGGTCCATTTCTCGTTATGCAAAAATCGGACATTTGATTTTTTTAAATCTAAAATTTTCCCAATAAGCTTTTTATAATTAGCTGAATTTTCTTCAACCTGTTTTTTTGATAATTTCTTGCGGGCGGATAATTTATCGGTCGGATCGCCAATCCGGGCGGTGAAATCACCAATTAAAACAATTACTTCATGCCCTAAATCCTGAAATTGGCGAAGTTTTTTTAAGACCACCCCGTGGCCTATGTGCAATTCGCCCGTTGGATCAATGCCGTTATAAATCCTTAATTTCTTCCCCGACAATAAAAATTTCTCCAGCTCCTCGCGATTGGGATAAATATTTTCCACTCCCCGCTCTAAAACTTCCTCAATTTTGTCTTTGTCCGTTATAACTTTTGCCATATAATTTTTGTAAATAATATAGTAAATATATCTTTATTCTATATTATTTAAAGGCTTTTGGCAAATTAGCGGGAAAGCCGAATTTGCCTAATTTTATAAAGCATTTGACAAATTAAAAATAATCCTTTAAGATAAAAATAATAATATGAATCTAATCCAAGGCACAATAGTTATTATTGGCATTATCGGGATTATCATTATTGATAATCACTTTTATTGTGCTTTGAAGGCAAAATTAGAATAAACAAAATATTAAAATAAAAATCGTCAAAAAATCGTCTTCAAAGCAAGGCGATTTTTTGTTTAGTCTATTTTTTGGCTCTTTGAAAAATGTTTCTTAACAGATAAAAACCGCAACCATCAACGGAGGTAAAAGATGGGAAGGAAATTAGTAGTTTTGGACACGACTTTTCGGGACGGCGCCCAAGGGATGGAAGCAGAAATAACTAACACCGCTGATGTTTTAAAAGCGGCTTCTGCGATTTCTAAATTAGGCGTCAAGTACCTGGAATTAGGTTTTGCAGATCTCCATAATAGTACCCAGGAAATTGTCAAGAAAGCGCTAGTTTTGAAACTAAAAGCTAAGATTGCCGTTTTTGGCCGAACTCATCCGAATGATGTAAAAAACATCATAAAGCTCGGGGTTCCAGTTGGCGTCTTGGTTGGCAAAACCCGTCGGCGGGATGTGGAAAAATCATTAAGGCAGGATCCGGATGATTATCTCCGGGTTATCGGGGATTCGATAAGAACTTTGGTAGAGGCTGGATTAGAAGTAATCTTTGACGCCGAACATGCTTTTGACGCCTGGTTAAATGGTGACAGAGACTATGCCCAAAAAATTCTTCAGACCGCGGCCGAATCCGGGGTAAGTTGGATAGTCCTCTGCGACACCAACGGTGGAATGGATTTTGATCAAGTTGAACAAGTAATCACCGAGGTTTCAAAAATCATTCCCCTGGAACGGCTTGGCGTCCATTTTCACAATGACCAAGGAAGAGCTTCGGCTCTATCTGAACTAGCTTGGAGGTTAGGCGTAAGCCATATTCAGGGAACGATCGGCACCATCGGTGAGAGAGCCGGCAACGCAGCCATAACTACGTTTCTTCCTAACCTAGTTTGGAAAGAGCGGGGAATAAACAATTTTCCCCTTAACTCCCTGCGAAAGCTTTGCTCTGTCTATCTCCTCGTCTGCCGGGCGTTAAACATCAAGCCAAACCCGTCTGAACCCTGGGTAGGAGAAAATGCCTTCGCTACTAAAGTTGGCATGCATTCAGATGGCCTTGCCAGGGACCCTGGCAGCTACCTCCATGCTCCCCCAAAATTTGTCGGCAACAAGAAAAGAACCGAACTGGGGAAAGGCTCCGGAGCTTCTACTTTAGTGCAAGTGGCAAAAGAGCTTGGCCTGGTTATCACCAAAAAATTAGCCAAAGAATTCATGGCTGATTTTAACCGGTTCTGCGACGAGGGCAAAGATTTGGGACAGGCTCGGGCATCTCTTTATCTGTGGCTCCTGGGAAAATTAGGAAAACTTCCGCTCCTTCCTAGATTCGAAAAATGGAGAACATGGGATGAAAAAATCCGCCGGCAACCAGTCCAAAGTGAAGCCAGCCTAACCATATTTGTAGATGGTAAAAAAGAGCTGGTTAACGCCGAGGGAGCAGGCGGAGTTGACGGCCTAAACCAGGCTCTGCGCCGAGCTTTACTTCCTTATTTTTCTTTCTTAGAAGAAGTAAAGCTGGCTGATTTCAAGATGGAAGTCTTTAATCTCGAACTTGACACCGCGGCTAAAGTCAGGGTAATCGCTACTTTTACTGATGAGCACGAATCCTGGACTGTCATCGGTGTTAATGCTGATTTCCAAGAAGCTAGCTGGGAAGTTCTTTGGGATGCCTATCTTTACCGAATTGTTAAAGAAAAAGAAAAGGAGGGAAAAGAATAACTATAAAAACCCCCTTGTAAAATTTATTTTGCAAGGGGGTTGCTTTTTTTTCTGGGCATGCTATACTGGTTTTAACAATATGAAACAAGTTATCCAAAAAAATTTGCTGTTAGGATTGTTGCTCTTACTTCCCTCTCGGGTGGCTTGTTTTCGTACAGATAAAAGATAAATAGAATTATAAATAATATTATAGGAAAGCCACCCAAATGGGGTGGTTTTTTTGATTGTTCATTACGAAGTATGCAACCGCACAATTATCCATAACCAAGGAGGCGCAAGATGAAAGAAGACGAGAAAAAACCGGGAACGGATGGCCAAGAAAACGAACCGCCTAAAAGCCCCAGCCCTGATGAAAAATTGACTTGGTGGAATGGGGAAGAAATAACCTTCGTCGGCATAATGGATCTCTAAACAAGGAAAAAAAATGATTGCTAATCTCGCCGTAAAAACTGTGCAGGTATCAGATGGGACGGAAATGGTTCCGACTGCTACCCTGGTTTTCGCCACTTCAGCGGGCGAAAAAAAGGTTGCCTGCGCTAGCCAGGGAAAAGAAAATGTCCATCATGCCATATTCAGGGCAATAAGAGAAATGTTTGTTTCTTGCGCCCCTGTCTTAGGCGATGGCCAGGAAATAGTTCTTCTTTCTTGCGGAGCTAACTCGCCTTATAAAGGCGGATGTAAAGCTCACGCCCATATCCGGATTGGCTCAAATGGAGATGGCCGAAGCTGCAAAAGAGGTGGAAAACACCCAACCAACTCCCATATGGCTTTAGCTAAGGCCATGCTCAACTGCTTTCAGGACTTAACGGCCTGAAATGCAAAAATTTGGGAAATAAAGGCAATTTGCTAAAAACAAGTTGCCTTTTAATTTATATCTAATATTAGCTAATTTATATAATAAAAATCATAAAAATCCACATTTCGTTTGACTTTACCAATATCTATGATATAATTATCCACAGAGAGTAAAATCCCATTAAATATATTATCTAACGGGGTAAACTCAATATTTTATGACTAAGGCATTACGAAAAACTTATTTCTTCGGTTTCTGGTTTTATGGTCTTACGAGGAGATCAGTTTTTTGTGATGCTTTAACTATATAAGTTAGACTCACTAGGGAAAACGAAAACTGGCTCCTCGTACAGGGGAGCCAGTTTTTTGTATCGGAAAACCGCACAAAAATTTCACGTCCTTTTTAAAAACAAACAGCCAACCCAAAAGGAGGGAACAATGGCTGAACAAGAAAAAAATCCGGCTGACTTTACCGGAAATGACAAAAAACAATCAAACGCCGAAACAGCGGAAACGGGATTTCCGAATTCCGTAAAGGCAACAGGGGAAAACCTGGATCATCAAGACAGAAAAGGTTTTGTCGGCAGGATGGGACCCGGCCCTTGGGGAAAATGGTAAAAAAACAAATATCACCGCAGAAAGAGGAAACAAAATGGCTAAAAAAAATGAAAAACCGCTAACGCCCGAGGAACTAGCGATGGAACAGATAGAAAGAGTTCTCCAAGCTTTCCCAAAAAAGGCAGGGAGAATACTCCTCGTGGCACGACAGATACTGTCTGAACCCGAAACCGAAACGGCAGAGGTATAAAATGGGCGGCTGGAGCTGGGACGACTGGTGGTAACTTTTGGCTCGGTTAAGCGTGATAACTCAATCACGTTTAGCCGAGCCTCTTTTTTTATACCGAAAGCCGCCACGCTCCTCGCAATGGGCGGGGCGGACCGGTATATCCCGCTGCTTCGGCGAATTAAAACTTTTAAAGCAGCCGAAAGAAAGGCGAAGCCGCTACTTCTTGAAAAAACTTTTAAAAATTAAACAAATTTTTTGGAAGCAGCGGGATGTGAAGATAGTGCGGGCATTAGCCCGCTTAAACTTCACTTAAAAACAAAACCCGCTAGTTCCTCTAAGTCTAGCGGGTTATTTCATGTTTAAAAAAGATCAATTCTTAATCACAATGCGCGACCGAGAACGCGTAAAAATTCTGGAATAGCCGAATCCACGGAGAGGCCAGAAGGTCATCCCATCCTTGCGGCAGCCACGGCCATTGTTGCAGAAGAAAGATCCGTTCCGGATGCGGCATCATAAGATTAAACCGGCCCGTAGGATCACAGAGGCCAGTCCAGCCATAAACCGAACCGTTCGGATTAAGGGGATAATCCATGGTCGGGCTGCCAGAGTTGTCAACGAACGCCATAGTAGCGAGATAATTTTCCGCCACTTCGCGGATCGCTCCCTCATCCGGGAACCACATCCGTCCTTCTCCATGCGCTACCGGAATAGTAAGACGCGAGCCGGCCATATCCGTGAACATGATCGAAGGGCTTTTCAGTATCCCGACTTCGACTGATCGAGATTCAAATGCTCTCGACGTATTCCTGAGGAAAAGCGGCTGCCGTTTACGGTCAAGCTTCTCGAATGGCGCTAAGCCCAAGAGCGCGCCAGCCTGACAACCATTGCAGACCCCGAGAATCCAGGTATTGGGCCTAGCCATGAATTTTTTGAGTTGCCCGGCCAGGCATTCCCGAACCTGCATCGCCCAACCCTTGCCAGCGCCGAAAATATCGGCAAAGGAAAATCCGCCGGCGAAAACAATGCCCTGGAAGAAATCAAGGGTTATCTGCCCGGTAATCAGAGCTTTCATGTGCACGTCGTAAACCTCGAAGCCGACTGCCTTGAAAGCGGCAATCATTTCCCGGTCTCCATTCGTTCCCTTGTTGCGCAAAACCGCCACCCGCGGCTTTAATCCTCCTTCTAAAATTTCCCGGGGTGTTGGTCTGGGAGTGAAAGTAAGTTCCAGGGACGGGATTCCGGGATCAAGCAAATTTTGCTTGGCTTGGTCTGCGCAAACCGGGTTGATTTGCAGCCGGTCAATCTGGTGGCTTGTTTCCCGATGAGCGCTCCGCAGTTCCGGAACTGATCCGGCCAGAACGATTTCGTTGTTGAAAGCGACCTTAACGGTTTTCTCAACCTTTGTCCGGCCGATTTCAACTACCGGCACATCGCATTTTTCAAACAACGCCAGCACGTCCGGGAGATCATCTTCATGAATTTCCAAAACAAACCCGGCTTCTTCCGCAAACATCTTGCCCCAGATATCGGCGCCCTTAAGACTAACTGATGCCCCACAATCGCCGGCGAAAAGCATCTCAAGAATAGTAATCAAGAGCCCGCCGCAACTGCGATCGTGAAGCGATAAGAGTTTGCCCATATCATGAAGTCTCTGAATTGCTTCCCAGGCGCGGACAAACAGATCTCTGTCTTCAATGTCCGGACACTCCTCGCCAAGTTGTTTTAGATATTGCAGGAAAGCCGATCCGCCCAGCCGGTATTTGCCGCCGCCAAAATCAATATAAAGCAATCGGCTCTGACCCGGCGACTTAATATTCGGCGTGGCGACTTCTCGGAAATCCGGCACCATCGCATACCCGGTAATCACTAAGGTTTCCGGGGATTTGATAAGCATCTTGGCGATAAGAGCGGCCAAAGATGTAGAATCTTTACCGCCGTCGCAGGCAATTCCTAAAGCCATCATAAACTCGGTCAACGCTTCCATAGCATAATAAAGCTTGGCAACGCCGCCCGGGATGCCTTTTGCCGGCCACATCCAATTCACAGACGCCCTGATATCCTCACGTTTGGTAATTCGAGCGGCTGCAAGATTAGTAAGCATTTCCGCTACCGCCATACGCGCGCCGGCCCGAGGATTAAGCATCATCTTCGGCGGACATTCGCCCAAAGCCGTAACGCTTCCGATTTTGCCCAAAAAGTCTAAAGCCGACACTGCCACATTGGATAATGGCAAGCGATGCGGACCGCAACGCTGGTTTTGGACAACCAGACCGCCGACCGTAGTGTCTACCCGGTCTACGAGCCAGTCCTTGCTCCCGACATGCGGAAATTTCATTACCCAGTCAAGAGCTTCGGACAGCGTCAGGTTTCCAGGAATAGTAATCGGACCGCCCAAATAAGCCGGAGCCTTATCGGTAATAACCTTTTGCGGTAATCCGGCCCGCGCGGCCTCGATTGGAAAATCAATGGGTGTTGAACCATCGAGTTCGTCATAAACGACAATATTGCCGTCGCCTGTGACTTCGCCCAAAATCTCAACCGGGCAACCTTCATAGTCGCAGATGGAGATAAAGAGATCAAGATCATCCGGATGGATAAGAAGACCGTATCTTTCCTGGTATTCGCAAACCCATATCTCCACAAACGACAAAGTCGAATCACCCAAATGGATCTTGCGGATGCTGATGCGTCCGCCAGACTTCTCGATGAGTTCGGTAAGAACCCCGCAAGGTCCGACCGCGCCCTGGTCATGGATTGAAATAATCGGATTTCTGGAGCCGAGTTCGGTACAGGCCCGAATAACCCGCCAGGTTACCTGACCCATTAGAGAGTCGCCGCGTTGTACAGCATTACGATCAGAAACTTCCTTTGCTTCATCGGTTATCTCGCTTGAACCAGGACCGCCGAAATAACCAATCCGGTATCCTGGTCCGCCGATTCCAACGATTGTCAATCCCTTGCTGGCTTTGCCTTTGGCAGCATGCTCATCGCGAACACCGCCATGAAGTCCGGCCATCATAATTGGCTTGTAATACTCGTAATGTTCTCCGCTGGGGAAAATCATGCCAAACGTCCGGGCGACTCCCTGAGTTACCGGAACACCATACTGGTTGCCATAGGCCCAAGTTCCCCAAGTCGCGTCTTTGATAATCCGAAGCGGAGACGCCATTACCCTTGAAGGAAACATTGGCGCTCCTATTTCCCAGGGCATGGGGTAATCATCGATAAATAAGTTGCCCGTGTAGAATCCGGCAATGGCATGGCGATGATCACCACCGCGACCAATAGCCAGTCCGTCGCGCAAACAGCCACCAATACCGGTTTGCGCTCCTGGCCAGGGGCACCAGAGCGTGGGGTAACAATGCGTTTCCACGGTTGTGGAGATGTGCCATAAAGCTTCCTGAAAAATCATCCGGCTAGGTTGCCCAGGATTTTCCGGCTGCAATATGCGCGCCATAGCTCCCCTAATTGCACTAGCATTGTCATGAAAAGCAACGACACTGTTGCCAGGATTCCGGCGCCAGGGCTCTTTGATAAGCTCCATCAAGGTGTGCGCCATCCGTTGGCCGTCGATACTCACCACTGCTCCGAATAAGGTGTGAAACGAATGGTTTGAGCACATTGCCGCTAACTGAATAAGTTCGGCGTTAGTCGGATTGCGTTTGAGGTAATTCACAAACAAATTGAAGAAATGTTCTTGAAACTGCGAATCAAACCCGAGTTTATATTCTTTGTTAGCCCGGGCCATCGCCTCCATACCTTCACCCAATAGGGGTACAGTTATTACCGGAGGCGGAACGATGTTAGACACAAAACTTTGCAAAGGTTCATAGTAAATACGTTCCCGCATCGGATCATACAAATCCGCCACAAACGAGTCGCGGTCAACACCGGCCGGGACTACGATTCTCCGTGATACCTCCACAATTTTAATTTTGAACAATCCGCAGTCATGCAAGAGCTCAATGGCCTGCGAACAAAAATTTGTCCGCATCTGCGGGTGAGGTCCCACCTCCGCCACGTCGCCTCTTAGGCGGCTGGCGGAGAAAATATGCTCCGTGCCTTTTTCCCTGAAGAAACTCTTTAACTTTTTAATCTGACGACGAGAAAAAGCGCCGTCAACTTCTACGTTATAGCAGAGCTCTTCGGTGGGACTGATTCTTGAGTAGAAATGCATTAACATTTCCAATCTCCCTTCGGTTTAGTGTGATTTATCCAAAAATACGTTATTCGTCTGTCAAAGGACAAAAAAACTAACCCTCCTTTACCCCGTGAGACATTACTTTATCTCACTGGGGTTTTTCCTCCTTGGGTTAGTTGTTTTTATGCTTTAAATTTACCTAATTTTCCCTTGAAAGTCAAACTATAAAAAAGAGCCGTTTTTTTGAAAAAAAACGGCTCACTTATCTTTCCTTCTCTGCATCATTTCCCTTCTGGCAATTTCGCCAGCGATAAGGTCAGCGCAGGATTTTCTGTCTGGGTTTCGGGGGAATCGGATAAAAATAGCTCCCTTCTTCTTCGCTTCTTCGCTAACCCTGACAAAATTTTCGTCCATTACTACTACGATGAATGGTAAAGACGAAAATTCCTCAACTTCCCGCCACATCTGCAAAAAGGCAAGGCTGTCTGTCTTGTCGCTGTGGCAGCAAAAAATATAACTTATTTCATGCCGATTCGCGCATAAATAAGGAAGCGCGTCTTTCGCATCTTTCATCACGATTAACTCTGCTCCCTTAAAAATGGAAGACAGAATATTTCTCATGATGTTTTGCCGAACAAAAACCTCACAGACTATCAGAATCTTTTTTCTTACTCGGTCTTCCTCGCTATTACCCGGCATAATTGCCTCCTGGTTCTGTTATGTTAATGGACTATAATTTTGATTTAAAAATATAGCATATAACCCAATTTTTGTCAACTAAAACAAAATAATACCCTCCCGCTTCTTGATTCTAAAATATTATGTTATAATATAAATATAGCTACAAATAACTTTATTTTTATTTAATATTTTTATTTTTTAATTTTAAAAATATGTCTCTTTATCGCAACATTTTAAAACAAGCTCTCTCCATTACCTGGCGCCACAAATATTTATGGTTCTTCGGTTTATTCGCCACTTTAATCGGCGGCGGCGGAGAATATCAGGTTCTCGTGCAAGGAATCGGCGGCGACACGGCTCAGAATCTTTTCCCTAATTTTTCCCGGCTGGCGGAAACCGGAATCTTTAGCCGAAGCGGTTTGGCTAATATGGGCGAGCTCCTGAAAAATGACCCCTTTACGGCCATTGTTTTAATTCTGGTAAGCTTAATTATTTTAGCTCTCATAGTTTTTTTGATCTGGCTGATGACTGTTTCCCAAACCGCTTTAGTGAATAATTCAGCGGAAATTATCAGCGGAAAAAAGGAGCTATCTTCCGGAGTTAGAAGAGGAGTGGCGGCCGGAGTCAGATATTTCTGGCCGGTCCTGGGGTTAAATATAATTATAAAAATTATTATCTGCCTAGCCTTTTTCTTTATCAGCCTGCCGGTTGTCTTTTGGGCGGCTAAAATGAACCCGGTCGTAAATGGCTCCTTATATATAATTCTGTTTATAATTTTTATCCCGCTGGCCATTGTCCTATCTTTTATAATTAAATACGCTATCTGCTATGTGGTTATAAAAGGCAGCAATTTTATAAACGCCATAAAAGAGGGCTGGCAGTTGTTTACTAAAAACTGGCTGATAAGCATAGAAATGGCTTTTATCTTATTTTTTATCAACTTCCTGGTTGGCTTGGGTATAATTTTAGCTGTCTTAATCCTGATTGTGCCTTTCTTGTTTCTGGCTCTTATCCTCTATAAAGCCATATCATTTATCGGTTTCTGGCTGATAATTGTTATTGGCTTAATAGTTCTATTAACTATTATTGTCGGCGGTGGCGCGGCTTTAACAACTTTTCAGACGGTTTCCTGGACCGGTCTTTTTACGGAGTTAATCGGCCGCGGGGGAGTGAGTAAGATTGAAAGAATCGTTGAAGAATGGAAAAAATAAGGAAAAATAAAAATTTTTATAAATAAAGAAGGCGACCCGCCTTCTTTATTTATTTTCCATATTTTGTTATGATTTAGTTATAACGCTAATAAAAAAGTCTATGTCTGAAAATAGCCAGTCAATTGAAGATTTAATCACGCCCGCGGGGGAAGCCGAGGACGAAAGCGCCCAGGCCAAATTTTCAAAAAAACAGGGGGAAATAAAAATGAAAGAAGCGGAGGCGGCGGCGGAAAGAGAGGCGGTTGGCTTAGGTTTGCCTTATATTAACTTATACGGCTTTCCTATCAGCCCCGAAGCGATTTCTCTTATAGAAGAAAAGGAAGCCCGCCGCTTAAAAACGGTCTGTTTTCATTATGACGGCCGGAATATCCACTTAGGAACGGCGGAGCCGGGAAATAACGAGGTTGAAGAACTTTTTAAAAAAATAAATGAAAAATACCATACCGAGGGAAAAATCTATTTAATTTCTTCTTTTAGCTTAAACTACGCTTTAAAACTTTATAGAACAATCCCGAAAATCACAAAGCATATAAAAGGAGTAAGCATAAGCGAAGAAGAACTGGAAAAATACAGCGAAGAATTTTCCTCTTTCCGCGATCTGCAGGAAAAAATTAACGGCGCCCAAATTAGCGATACCATTACCATTATCATGGCGGCAGCCATTAAATCCGGCTCTTCGGATATGCACATAGAGGCGGAAGAAAAGGAAATAAAGGTGAGGTTAAGAATTGACGGCGTCCTGCATGATATCGCTATTTTGGACAAACAGTTCTGGCAAAAAATTATTTCCCGCTTAAAAGGTTTGGCCGGCGTGAAAATCAATATTAATGATAAGCCCCAAGACGGCCGCATTTCCATTTATACCAAAAAGGAACGAATTGATATCAGGGTCTCTTTTCTTCCCACCAACTATGGCGAAAGCGTGGTTATGAGGCTCCTGCGTTCCAGCACGGTCGGATTGGCTTTTGAAGATTTAGGCATAAGAGACAAATCTTTTAACCAGCTGAAAAAAGAAGTGGAGCGGCCTAATGGCATGATTGTTACGACCGGGCCGACCGGATCCGGCAAAACTACCACCCTTTACGCCATCTTAAAAAAACTAAACAGCCCGGAAACTAAAATCATAACGGTTGAAGACCCGATTGAATACCAGCTTCAAGGAATAAACCAATCCCAAACCAATAAAGACTATACTTTCGGCAAAGCCCTGCGCTCGATTGTCCGCCAAGACCCGGATGTGATTATGGTCGGCGAAATCCGCGATTTGGAAACGGCGGAAGTCGCCATCCAGGCGGCTTTAACCGGCCATCTGGTTTTGTCCACTATCCACACTAATGACGCCGCCGGCGCTATTCCCAGGTTTTTATCTATGGGCGCTAAATCATTTTTGCTGGCCCCGGCCATTAACGCCATAATCGGCCAGCGTTTAGTCAGGCGGCTTTGCGCAAAATGCAAACAGCCGGCGGAAGTTGACGAGGAAACTTTAAAAAGAGTGAAAGAAATTTTAGAAAAACTAACGGAGGAAGACAAAAAGGAAATTGATTTTAATAACCTAAAATTTTACAAAGGCACCGGTTGTCCGGTTTGCCAGGAAATCGGCTATAAAGGGCGGATCGGAATTTATGAAATTTTAATTATGAATAAAGAAATAGAAAAGCTGATTTTGTCCGGGCAGTTAAGCGAATATGATATCCGGGAAATTGCGGTTAAAAACGGGATGGTGACCATGGTCCAGGACGGCCTTTTAAAAGCCTTGGCGGGAACTACCAGCGTTGATGAAGTCTTTAGGGTGGCGGAGGAAAAATAAATTAGTTAATTAGTTGATTAGTTAATTAGGAATATTTTTACAGTTTTTAATTTTAACAAGCGAGCACGATTACAATAATTCGTTTTATTCGTGTTTATTCGCGACTATTCGTGTTCATATGATAAACAAAAAATTCATTGAGAAATTAAAAAAGGACCATGACGAGCAAAATAGCCAGCGCCGGCAAATTATAAGCCTAGCCAATATTGCCTTGCATGATTCCAAAAGAGTAATTTTTTCTCTGCACCGGGGAGATATTAAACAAGCGGAAGAGAATCTCGCGGCCATAGAAAAAATTTTCCAAAAATTAGAAAAGAATTTCGGTTGGAAAAGAATTAACGAAGAAGGGTCCTATCGGGCCGGAGCGGAAGAATATGCCGAAGCAAAAATGTTTTATTTCTTAATTACCAGCAAAAAAATTGATAAAATCAAAGAAGTAAATTTAAGCTTTGAGAGCTATTTGGGCGGAATTTGCGATACGACCGGCGAATTAGTCCGCTACGCCGTTAACCAGGCGGCGGCCGGAAAATTTTCTGAAGTGGAAAAAATAAAAAACACCCTGAATGAAATTATGGACCAATTGATAATCTTTGACATGACCGGCTACCTACGCACTAAATACGACCAAGCTAAAGGCAATTTAAGGAAGATAGAACAAATAAATTACGAGATAAAAATGAGAAAATGAAGCTCCGCAAGCTTACGCATGCGGCATCTCTTTGTTCCGGCCGGCGGAGCGAAATCCGCCGAAGCAGAAGGTTTTAGCATTCATCCCGCATGCTTGCGCACAGGTCTTCTGCGAAGGCGGATAAATCTCATCCATAAATAAAGAAAAAACCATACCCTGATATGGTTTTTTCTTTATTTGCGTTATAATTAGACTATGAACCCCGTTAGAAATTTGGTTAAATAAAAAGAATAACGAAATTTTTAGCGTGGAAAAAAATATTTTAAAAATAGGTAAAATATTATGATGGGGGAAAAAGGGAAAAAAATTTCTAACGGGGTGAATCCCCTCTTAAAAATTGACCCGGAAAAACAAATAAAAATATTAAGTTTGGCGGCAATTTCTATTGTCAGTCTTTTCCTGATACTAGTTTTTTATTCGGAGATTAAAGACACAGACAGTTATTTTCTTGCCCCGGGGAAAATAGAGCCAGAGAAAAACTCTTCGTCCCTAAAAACGCTTTTTCTCGGGGATATAATGCTTGACCGCCATGTGGGAGAAAAAATAAGCCAAAAGGGCTTTCCTTATCTTTTGGAAAATTTAGACGAAAAAAAATTCTTCCGGGGTTATGACCTTATAAGCGGCAATCTTGAGGGAGCGGTCGCGGACGAAGGCGCGCATTACAAACCGGAGATGGCTTATGATTTTTCTTTTTCTCCGGAGATAGTTTCCAATCTGAAAAAATATAATTTTAATTTCTTTAACCTGGCTAATAACCATTTTGCCGACCAGGGCGAGCATGGTATAATTGAAACCAGAAAGAACCTGGAAACCCAAGGTTTTTATTATAGCGGCTGCCAGGACGGCCAAAGCGGAGATTGCAGCGGAAAAATTATTGAAATTTACCCCGTTAGAAATGACGGAATTTCTAACAGGGCGAACGGAAAAAAAATCGGCTTGGCCGGGTTCAGTATGGTTTATAAAAAATTGGATGATGAGGCCATAAAGAAGGCGATAGAAAATTTAGCCGGGCAGACTGATATCGTTATCGTTAATATCCATTGGGGGACAGAATACGAGCATCGATTTAATAAAATCCAGCAGGAAACGGCGCATGTTTTAGTTGATGCCGGAGCCGATCTAATAATCGGCCACCACCCGCATGTCGTCCAAGGCCTTGAAATTTATAAAAATAAACCGATTTTTTATTCTTTGGGTAATTTCATCTTTGACCAATATTTTTCTTCTGATACGCAGGAAGGACTAGCTGTCGGCGTAAATATCGCGGATAAAAAAACTGAATTTTATCTCTATTCCTTAAAATCAAAATTGGCCCAGCCGGACTTCATGGCGGAAAAAGAAAAGGAACAATTTCTGGCCAACTTAATTAGCTGGTCAAGCTTAGAAGAAAACTACAAAGAGCAAATTAAACAAGGAAAATTTATTATTTATGAGTAAAAACTATTTTCACGCTGTCGCCACTTTGGCCGGCACCATTATCGGCGTCGGTATGTTTTCTATTCCTTTTGTCATTAACAAGGCCGGCATTATTTTACTTTTTGTTTATCTCCCCCTTTTGGGCGCCGTCCAGTATTTTCTCCATAAAATTTATGCGGAAATAATTTTATCGACCGAGGAAAAACACCGGCTGCCCGGTTATGCGGAAAAGTATATTAGTAAAAAGGGGAAAGTCATTTCTCTTATCATCGGCCTGGTCGGCGACTATGGCGCCCTGCTCGCTTATATTATTGTTGGCGGGATTTTTCTCCATGAATTATTAAATCCGGTTTTCGGCGGAAACATTTTTATTTACTCTTTGATTCTCTTCTTTTTACAGGCCTTTATCGTCCTTTCCGGCATAAAATTAATTGCTTCTATGGAATTAGCCATGACCGGCTTGTTAATCTTAATAGTCGGCCTGCTTTCCTGGCATGGCTGGGGCTATATTAACTTTGATAACTTTAAGCTTGTTTCCTGGCCTGATGTTTTCCTGCCTTACGGCCCGATTTTCTTCGCTGTCGGCGGCAGCGCGGCTATCCCTTCAGTCTGCAAACTCCTGGCGCAAAAAAGAGAAAATATCAAAAGCGCGATTTTTTGGGGAACTTTCATCCCGGTGGCGATGATGCTGGTCTTTACTTTCGTTATTGTCGGGATTACCGGGAATAATACTTCTCCCGACACTTTAGTCGGCCTGCGCTCGGTTTTATCCGACGGCATTATTGTCTTCGCCTTAATCTTGGGGCTACTGGCAATTATCACTTCTTTTTTGGTTGTGGCCCAGTCTGTCCGGGAAACTTTTTGGTGGGATTTTAAAATTAATAAAAATATCGCCTGGGCCCTGGCCTGTTTTATCCCGCTCCTCCTTTATTTATTGGGGCTGCGCGACTTAACGAAAATAGTAAGCCTGGCCGGCGCTTTTACCGGCGGCTTAATCGGCCTTTTATATATCTGGCTCCTCTTAAAAGTTAAAAAGAAAAGAGAACAACCGTCTATAATAAAAAATAAAATAAACAAGCTAACCATAATCCTGCTTTCTTCTTTATTTATCTTCGGTTTAATTTACGAGGTTTATTATTTTTTCGCCAATTAAATTTATGCTTATTGCCATCATCGCCGATATCCACGATAATTTAGTTAATTTAAATAAATTCCTGGATTGGAGTAAAAAAAATAAAATTAAAAAAATTATCTGCGCGGGCGACCTTACTAATAGCGAAACTCTCCATACTCTGGGAAAAAAATTTAAAAATTCCATTTATCTGGTAAAAGGTAATATTGAGTTATACGGGGAAAAAGAATTAAAAAAATTTAAAAACATAAACTATTTCGGTAAAACCGGCCGATTCAAATTGGATGGCCAAATTGTCGGCCTTTGCCACGAAGCCCATTTTATTGATAAAGTCTTACATTCCGGCCATTGCGATATAGTTTTTTACGGCCACAGCCACAAACCCGCTTTGGAAGAAATTGATGAAGTTAAATTGGTCAATCCCGGAGAATTAGGAGGAATGTGGGGAAAAGCCACTTTTGCTACCTGGAATACGAGAAACAATAAATTGGAATTAAAATTATTGGAGTTAATATGAACCCCGTTAGAAATTCGGATAAAAATATTTGGTATGTCTATGTCATAGAAAGTTTAAAAGATAAGCTTTGGTATACTGGTTGCACGAATAATCTAATCAAAAGGCTGAAAGACCATAACGATGGCAAAGTTTATGCCACTAAATCGAGAAAACCATTGATTTTAATATATTATGAAGTTTCATGCAATAAATATGATGCTTTCGCCAGAGAGAAATATCTAAAGAGCGGAATGGGGAAAAAATATTTAAAAAACAGGTTGAAATATTATTATGAGCGAAAAAAATAACAAAATTTCTAACGGGGTGAACGACCAAACAAAAAATATTGCCATAGAAGCCGCCCGAAAAGCAGGCAGGGTTCTCCTGCGCGAATATGCCAATTTTGACAGAAGTAAAATAGAATTGAAATCTAGCCATGAAATTTTAACTAAAGCCGATCTAGACGCGGAAAAAATTATAATTAAAGCCATAAAAAAAAGTTTTCCCTCCCATCAGATACTGTCGGAAGAAGCCGGTTGGACAAAAAATAAATCCGATTATCTCTGGATTATTGACCCTCTAGACGGCACCACTAATTTTTCCATGCGTAATCCTCTTTGGTCGATTTCCATTGCCTTGGCTTACAATAAAGAAATTATCTTGGGCATAATTTTCATTCCGGTTTTAAATGAATTATACTGGGCGGAAAAAAATAAGGGCGCCTATTTAAATAACAAAAAAATTAAAGTCTCAAAAATTTCTAAAGGAAAAATTATAAATACTTTCTGCCACGGCCACACAACCAAAGCTATAAAAAAAGCTATCAAATATTATACCAAACAAAAACTAAACGGCCTTGATTGCCGGCAACTGGGCAGCGCCGCCTTAGAATTAGCTTATGTCGCTTGCGGCCGGGTGGAAACAATAGTCATTCCCGAAACTAATCCCTGGGACGTAGCCGCCGGCGCATTACTGGTTAGAGAAGCCGGCGGAAAGGTAACGGATTTCTCCGGCCGAAGGTGGAGCTTAGATAACAGGGACATAGCCGCCAGCAACGGCCAGGTTCATAAAAGTATTTTAAATGTTCTGAAAAAAATATGAGCTCGGAACTATTAAATAAAAATCAAAAAAAAGAATTATTGGATATTGTCAGACAAACCGTAGAAAGTTATGTGCGAGAAGGTAAAACTCCGGAATTTAACATTAAAGACGAGAGACTGAAAAAGAAAGAGGGCGCTTTTGTTACTTTGCATAAAGCCGGAGAGCTACGCGGCTGCATTGGCCAGATTATTCCTTCCGACCAGCCTCTTTGGGAAGTAGCGCGCGATATGGCTATAGCGGCTTGCAGCGAGGATTATAGATTCAGCCCGGTGGCAGAAAATGAATTAAATAAATTAGATTATGAAATAAGCGTTTTGTCTGTGCCAAAAGAAATTGATAATTGGCAGAATATTAAACTTAGCGAGCACGGAGTAATTGTAGAAAAAGGAGGGTGTGGAGGCGTATTCTTGCCCCAAGTAGCGACCGAAACCGGCTGGGATTTAGAAGAATTCTTGGGCCAGTTATGCTCCCAAAAAGCTGGACTGCCCGCGGATTGCTATAAAAACGACCCTAATGTTAAACTAAAAACTTTTACTGCTCAAGTATTTAACGAGAAGGATATTAAATAACAATTTTTAGCTAATTTTAAACGAATATTAACCATTTCACTCTTTAACCGTTGACAATATTTAAAAGATATGATATATTGTTAAATCGTGTTATTTGACAAATAAATATAAAAGTATAAAATAAAAATATTGGTTGAAAAATAATAGTAAAAAATATTGCGGTGTAACAGAATAGAGCCGCAGAGCGGTCTCTGATTATCGGAGACCGGGGTCTGAACCATCCCCCCAACGCCGGAGGCATTCCATGATCAGGGCAGCGCCCAAACCCGACACCGATTCCCTCTCCAGGGCCAACGGCCCGAAAAAGGACAAGATCGCGGTCAGCTCCGCCACCACGGCGCTCGGTCACACCGCCGTCATCTGATCTCGCCGGCGACCGCTCCCACGCAACTCCGGTAAAACCCCGGGAGATATCACGGTAGCGGCCCGGAAAGATCGAAGAACAACTTCACCCCAAAACCGCGAGGGCACGATGCCAACGGGAATAGGGGTGGAAAACCAAAGCGAGGAGACAATCGCGTGGTACGCAGATTCGTCATAATCGCCTGCTACTGGAGCGGCGAGATCCGCCTCTAAGAACAGGAAATCATTCGTCGCGGCGGTGAAAAACCTCCGCTCCACCACCCACACCAAAAACGAGGGAAGCATGGCCACAAAGCCTGCTGAAGTCGTCAGCCAACCGCAACGGCTCGATCCGTTGTAGGAGCTGGATCTTTGAAAAATCAATAAGAAAAAAATCAACGAACGCCCAAAAGGCGTGAAAACAATCTGCGCAAGCGGCTCAACAGCGTCCGAAGGAGCGTCGTAGACCTCCTGACTCGACGAACAAAAACCAAAGCCCAAAGCGCGGGGGAATTGTCAACCAGAAAAGACAGGGACTTGTCCACCTTAAAGGACAGCGAAGTTTACCTCACGACTAGAACCATTCCGGGGAATCGCCGCCGAGAAATTCCGGCGAACGCAACTTTCGCGATACTCCCCGCCGCCCCATCCAACCTCCCGCGGCTCCAATCCTACGGATAATCCAACCGGGAGCATGCACTGGGGAATAATGGGTCTAGCTCATTTTATCGGGAGGAAACTCCGCTTGCAGTAAAGGGACAGTGAATCTCACCAATTCGCTGTCCCTGTTTTTTTATTTAAAAATACCCCCTTTCGAAAAGGGGGCAAGGGGGATTAAATTATTATTTAATTTGCAGAAGAAGACAAAATGAATTTTAATTTCTTTATTTCATTTTCTATTATTTCACTAACTATCTCAATTCCAGTTAAAACATCATCATTCCAAAAACGCAAAACTTTTAACCCATAACTTTCTAATGCCCTTGTTCTTTTTTTATCATATTCTCTATCTTCTTTAGAGAGATGAGTTTCCCCGTCAATTTCTATAACTAACCTTAGTTTAGGACAATAAAAATCAACTATATACTTATCAATCGGCCTCTGCCTTAGAAACTGAAATTGATGGTCTCTCAAATATTCATACCATAATTTCTTTTCAGCGGCCGTCATTTCATTTCTTAAATGCTTTGCTTTTTTATTTAACTCCTTATTATATGGTAAAAATTTGTTTGACTTTATAAACATAGCGCTTGGCGCTTATTAATCCCCCAACCCCCTTTTCGAAAGGGGGCAAACATCTTTTTATTTTATTATTTTCGCCAAATACTGACCCGTATAACTCTTTTTGACTTTCGCCACTTCCCGGGGCGTGCCCGCGGCTACGATTTCTCCGCCCGCTTCTCCGCCTTCCGGACCTAAATCAATAACCCAGTCCACGGATTTTATCACGTCTAAATTATGTTCAATAACTAGAACCGTATTGCCTTTATCAGCTAATTGGCCTAAAACCTCAAGCAGCCTTTTTATATCATCAAAATGCAAACCCGTAGTCGGCTCATCCAGGATATATAAAGTTTTCCCGGTCGCCCGGCGGGACAGTTCCGTTGCCAGTTTTACCCTTTGCGCTTCCCCGCCTGATAAAGTCGTGGCGCTCTGGCCTAATTTTATATAGCTTAACCCCACTTCATTTAAAGTCGCCAGTTTCTGATAAATCGCCGGTATATTCTTAAAAAAATTTATCGCTTCTTCCACAGTCATATTTAAAACATCGGAAATATTTTTGTCCTTATAGTAAATTTCCAAAGCTTCTTTATTATATCTTTGGCCGTGGCAGACTTCGCACTCCACATAAACGTCAGACAAAAACTGCATTTCAATTTTTACCAACCCGTCCCCGCCGCAGGCCTCGCATCTTCCGCCGACCACGTTAAAAGAAAAACGTCCGGCTTTGTACCCTCTGATTTTGGCTTCGGGCAGAGAGGCGAATAAATCTCTAATTGGGGTAAACGCGCCGGTGTAAGTGGCTGGGTTGGAGCGGGGTGTGCGGCCGATGGGAGACTGGTCAATATTTATCACTTTATCAATATGTTGCCAGCCCTCAATTCTTTTATGCCGGCCAGGTTCAGCTTTAGCCCGGTAAAATTTCTGGTTTAAAGCTCGGGCCAAAATATCGTCCATTAAAGTTGACTTGCCTGAACCAGACACGCCGGTAATGGCCACAAATTTTCCTAAAGGAATGGCAATATCAATATTTTTTAAATTATGTTCAGTTGCACCAAAAATTGTTAAATTCTTGCCGTTACCCGCCCGATATTTCGCCGGCACTGGAATTGATTTCTTGCCGGCTAAATACTGGCCGGTTAAAGAAGAGGCAGACGCTTTTATCTCTTTAGGCGTGCCCTGGGCAATAATTTTTCCGCCATGTTCTCCCGCGCCCGGGCCGACATCAACAATATGGTCTGCCGCGAGCATTGTCATTTCATCGTGTTCCACCACAATTACGGTATTGCCTAAATCCCGCAATTTTTTTAAGGTGTTTATAAGCTTATTGTTATCCCGCTGATGGAGGCCGATTGAAGGCTCGTCTAAAATATATAAAACCCCGACTAAGGCCGAACCGATTTGGGTCGCCAGCCGGATGCGCTGGGATTCGCCGCCCGACAAAGTAATCGCGCCCCGGTCTAAAGATAAATAATCAAGCCCGACATTGGAAAGAAAATCAAGCCGGGCGCAGATTTCTTTTACGATTTGCGCCGAAATTTTTTTGTCCCGGGCTGATAAATTTTTGGATTTTTCCAGCTGCTCGAAAAAACTCTTGGCTTCGTTTATCGCCTTGGTAGAAACTTCATGAATTGACAGGTTATCAATTTTAACCGCCAGCATTTCCGGTTTTAGCCTTTTACCCCCGCAGGCCGGGCAGACCAAGACCCGCATATATTGTTCAATTTCTTTCCTGATATAGTCTGATTCGGTTTGCTTATAACGCCTTTCCAAATTTGGGATAACGCCCTCAAAATCAGTCGTCATCTCGCCGGTAAACCGGTCGCTTGAATATTCCACGTTGTAATTTTTATCGCCTGAGCCATAAAGGACAACGTTAAGCTGGTCTTTGGTTAAATTTTTTATGGGCGTATTTAAATCAAAATCATGCTTTTCCGCGACCGTGCCCAAAATCCTCATCATCCAGGTTTGCCCCGAAGCGGTATTATGGGCCCAAGGCCTGATCGCGCCTTGAGCAATAGTTAAATTGGAATTTATTATTAACTGCGGATCAATTTCCAGTTTCGTCCCTAGCCCCGAGCATTCCGGGCAGGCGCCGTGAGGCGAGTTAAAGGAAAAATTCCTCGGCTCCAGTTCCGGCAGACTAATGCCGCAATCCGGGCAGGCAAAAAGTTGGGAATAAGTGGTTTCCTCCGGCAACTGGGAATTACTTTTTGTATTTTGAGAAGTTATGGTTACCAATCCGTTGGCTAGGTCCAAGGCTTTTTCTAAACTTTCCGACAGCCGGGCTATGTCCTCTTTGTCTTTGCTAACCGTCAGGCGGTCAATCACGATGTCCACCGTATGTTTTTTCTTTTTGTCCACAATCATATCTTCTATTTCTTCCAAAGGAAAAATCGCGCCGTCAAACCTGACGCGGCTGAAACCGGCCTTAACGATTCTTTCCACGATATTCTTGTGTTCCCCCTTCCGGTCTTTAACAATCGGAGCGAGGATTATTATTTCCTCTCCTAAATAAGTTTTTCCCACTTGGTCAAAAATTTCGTCCAAAGAATGCTGTTTTACTTTTCGGCCGCACTTCGGGCAATGGGGCACGCCGATCCTAGCAAAAAGCAGGCGCAAATAATCATAAATTTCCGTAATCGTGCCGACCGTAGAACGGGGATTATGGGAAGTGGATTTCTGGTCAATGGAGATTGCCGGCGACAAACCTTCAATTGAATCCACGTCCGGCTTATCCATTAAACCAATAAATTGCCGGGCGTAAGCGGATAAAGATTCAACATAACGGCGCTGGCCCTCGGCGTAAATCGTATCAAAAGCTAAACTTGATTTTCCCGAGCCGGACAGACCGGTAATCACCACAAATTTATTGCGGGGAATTTCCAAACTGATGTTTTTTAAGTTATGAACCCGCGCCCCCTTAATTTTAATTTTTCCTTCTGAAAAAGAAGAACCGTTTTTAGAAGCCATGTTGTAAAATAAAAATAAAAATGAAATTCCTTAATTTCATCTTTAAGTATTGTTTAGATAACAGCCGTTATTATACAGGAAAACTTGAAATAGGGCAAGAGTGAATAAGCCCCAAAACATAAAACGGCCATTTTCCTTAAAAAATAGGCCATTTTTGTCTTATTTTATTATTCCCTTTGTTTAATAATAGTCCCTTATAATGACTGAAAATAACATCGTACAGCACTTACATTTTGTATTCCAACAGTAGCCGATATATATTTCGCCTGAAATATCGGTATATATGTCCTGTCATTACTGGTTGGCAGACTCGTTGATATTGTTCCCTCGGACACACCATCAAAGAAGAACTCAACACTCACACCGACGGTATAAACGAATTTATAATGATGGTACAAAGTAAGATCAACAGCATCAAATGAAGTTGTGTTGGCTATTGTGCTCCCGTTTGAACTTACCCCGACCAAATGTTTATCAGCCGAGTTATTTGTGGTGAAACCTATACGGGCGGGATTAGCTGTTGATTTTCCACTTAAATCGGATGCTGTCCAATCGGCGGCGATGTCAACATTGGCTATTCCCATAAAAATGCCAAACGTATTCCCATTATCCGTATACTGATTAGCCCTTACCAGAGCTTCCCATACAAAAACATCCTGATCAGGCGCAAATGTAGATAAACCATTTCTGGCAAAGGTAATGGGGTAAATAGCGCCTATGTTGGCTGAACCCACACCACCGGAATAAACATAAAGACCATATTGTTGGGCACTGGAAATATATACATAACACGACGGACTGCCCGTAGCACTATTTCTACAAGTCCACGCGGGTGCCCACGGATAACGCGATGTCTGCTCTTTTATTTGGGTGGATGTTATGGCATTGTTAGCAGCTACCGACGTATCCTGGTGTAGATAACCAGCGAAATTTTCTACAAGAGGATGAATAAATACTTTGCTAGGCAGTATTTCAGTAAATTTTTGTTGAAGGTATTCAGTCCTTTCAATAATACTGCCGTCTGCGTTCGAAACAACGTTAGACGAAGAAAAATCATTATTAGCGTCATTATTGCCTAAGATATTCTGGGCAAAGTCTTGGTCTGAATCATTCGGCCCAGCGGTTGGCTCAACAAACGCCGCATAAGCCCAAACCGTAATAACCGCGGTCAAAGTTAAAATAACCGTGGTAATTGCCCGCCAAGCCAGATTTTTGGCTTGCTGTTCAAGTTTGGTTTTTAGAATTTGTTTATCCATTCTCTAACAATTTACTGTGCTGTTTAAAGAATTCCGATTTTTTAATCAGTTGTATAAGTCACATACGTCGTTACGGTATTGTTGTCATAGGCAGCATAGTGTTGGACGCGTAAGGAAGTATTAAATCGATGATTAAAACTAAGCGGGATACACCATTGTCCGTCTTGGTACGTTATTGGCTGTTGTGTTACTGTAAAGTTGCCCGTCCATATCATCTGTACTCCATCAATTGAGAATAAAAGTGCTCCTCCCCAAACTCCTCCTGTACCAGTCCTGTCTCTCACACATTGAGTAATACCCGTTAACACACCTTTGTCCGTAATGTTTACTACATCGGTCGGAGTACTATTTGTGATCGTACCGGCCGCAACGTGTGGTACTTTCCTCTGATCTAGTTCCTGAATTAATCCTTTCAGGTAAGCCATTAAACTCTTTGTCGTCCCAATTGCCTCAATAAGAGTATCTGTCTTATTACCAACGACATCGGCCACATCAGTATTACCTGTTGAATCGGCGCTGGAAACACCCTGGGTGTCCGCGATATACTGTTGGCCGGCAAAAAGGGTTGTTGACATTGAAGACGCGTCAGTAGTAGTGCCTATTCCTGTCTGCATATATTCTTGTCTTTCAATAATACTGCCATCTGCGTTCGAAGCAACATTAGAAGAACTAAAGTCGTTGTTAGCGTCATTATTGCCTAAAATATTTTGGGCAAAATCCTGGTCAGAGTCGTTCGGCCCGGCTAATGGTTCGGTAAAAGCGGCATAAACCC
>JBAZPX010000002.1:0-122695 GCA_041645555.1 Patescibacteria group bacterium | reverse complement strand
GCCGCAATGGACGGACGTTACACTTGTAGCGTCCGTTTTTTTATTCTATAATATTTAAATTCCCTCCGCATTTGGCGCATTTACCGTTTTTATCAAATCTTTCAATCTGGTAGCCAACTCGCTTTATAGCCAGTTGCCCGCAGGCCGGGCAATAAGTGTTCTCTTTATCATCACCAGGCATATTGCCGGCGTAAATATATTTTAATCCGGCCTTTCTACCTATTTCATACGCATTATAAACGATTTTATTTTCAGTTTCCGGCAGGTTTTTCAATTTCCAGGAAATCTCCGAAGAAAACTTGCTGATATGCCAGGGGGTTTCCGGCCCTAATTCGCGGACTATGAAATCAACAATTTCTTTAAGCATTCCCGGCTCATCGCTTAAAGAGGGGATTATAAGAGTAGTAATCTCGGTATGGACTTTTTCTTTTTTTAATCTTTTTAAATTATCTAAGACCGGCCCTAGTTTTGCCCTGCAATTTTTTTTGTAGAAATCCTCGTCCATTGATTTTAAATCAATGTTGGTGGCATCAAGATAGGGGAGTATGGCTTTTAGGCAATCTGGAGACATATAACCGTTTGAGACCCAGACGTTTTTTAATTTATTTTTTTGAGCCAGCTTCATAATATCCAAGGCGTACTCGGCCCAGATAGTAGGCTCGTTATAAGTATAAGCGATAGAAGAGCAGTTGTCGGCCAATGCGTTTTTAATTATTTCTTCCGGCTTAACAAGATTAAGGTATTTTATCTTGGCCTCAATATCCGTTGCCTGGCTGATATCCCAATTTTGGCAATTAGCGCAGAGAAAATTACAACCCAAAGTGCCGAGGGAGTAAGCCGACGAGCCGGGTTGAAAATGGAACAATGGTTTTTTCTCTATTGGATCAATATTTAAAGCCACCGGGTAGCCGTAAACTAAGGAATATAATTTTCCCTCTTTATTCTGCCTAACCCGGCAGATTCCGGTCTGGCCTTCGCTAATAAGGCAGAAATGATGGCAAAGCTGGCATTGGATTTTGTTGTTATTTTGGCTTTTGTAGAATTTTGCTTCTTCCATACTTTTCGTCAATTGCTATAAAATATTATATCAAGTATAATAAAAATATGATAGGAAATGACCGAAAAAGGCTTTTTATGGCCTTAAATCTGCCAGGAGAAATTAAAGAAAAATTGGCGGTTTATTTAGAAGATTTAGAGAGACAAAACCTGGGTATAAAATGGGTCAATCCGGAAGGCCTGCATTTAACTTTGCATTTTTTAGGTTATCTGGATGAGAGAAAAATAGAAGAAGTAAAAAGCATGACGGAAGGATTGTCAGGCAAATTCGGAAGAATGGATTTTTCTTTAAATCGGCTTGACTCTTTTCCGAATCTAGCCCGGCCGAGGATTATTTTTCTAGAAGCCAAGCAAGCCGGAGACCAGACCGTCTTTGATTTGCAGGAGCTGTTGGGTTTGGAATTGATTAAATTAAAAATAGATATTGATGACCGACCCTGGCGTTCGCATTTAACTTTAGGCCGGGTAAAGCTTCCCGACCAGGTTTTAAGATTACAACAGGATTTAAAAATACTGCCGCTTGATTTTTCCGTTTCTAGTTTTGAATTAATGGAATCCGAATTAACTCCGGCCGGAGCGAGATATAAAGAAGTTTTAAGCTGTCGGTTATAATAATAAAATATGCTGCGCCGATTTCAAGATGAGTATTATTATCATATTTATAATCGGGGAGTTGATAAAAGACAAGTGTTTTTAGATAAATGGGATTATACACGTTTTCTGGAAAGTTTAAGGGAATTTAATCAATTTGAAGCAACCGGTGGATTTTACAGAAAATTTTTAGCTTCCAAATTTAGGGGTCTAACCCCCAATTTGGGGGTTAGACCCCCAGGCCAGAAAAAGCTAGTTAGGATTATTGCCTATTGTTTAAATCCGAATCATTATCATTTGCTATTAAGGCAAAATATAGAGAACGGGGTATCAGAGTTTATGAAACGAATGGGCGCAGGCTATTCTGGCTATTTTAATTATAAGTATAAGAGAAGCGGTTCGCTGTTTGGGGGAAAATACAAGGTTAAAGAAGCAAAATCAATATTTGATGTAATAAAATTGTCGATTTACGTTAATTGTAATTCCGAAATACACAGCTTGGCAAGAAAAGAAAATTGGCCTTGGTCAAGCTATTTAGATTATGTCGGAGTAAGAAGGGGGAAATTGTGCGAAGCCGAAGAAGTTTTGCGGGAATTTAGCAATCCGGAAGATTATAAAAGATTCTGTGAGCAGTTAATGCCCGACATTAGGGCAATTAAAAATTTAGAGAGATATGGTTTAGAATAATATGATAAACATCCTGGGAATTAATATATCAACTTTAGGCGAAGAGGAAGTTCTAGAAAAAATGGGGCAATTTTTAGAAGACGGAAAGCAGCATTATATAGTTACGCCTAATCCGGAAATAATTCTAGAAGCGCACCGGGATGAAGAACTTTTTTATATTTTAAATAAAGCCGATTTGGCCATTCCGGACGGAGCCGGCTTAAAATTTGCGGCTTGGGCGATGGGAAAGAATTTAAGGAGAGTGACGGGAGCGGATCTAATTTCAGATTTAAGATTTAAGAATTTAGATTTAAGAATCGCGGTTGCGAATTGGAAAGATGGATTGTCTAAAAAAGAAGATATTGAAAAAGTTTTGCGGGAGGCAGGAGTGAAAGATTTTTTTGTTAAGGATGTTAGCCGAGAAGTCGGGCAGAATTTAGATGATTTAGTAAAATTTAAGCCGGACATACTATTTTGCACTTTAGGCGCGCCTTATCAGGAAAAATTTATTTATCATAACTTGAAAAGTCTGCCGACGGTTAAAGTAGCTATCGGGGTTGGCGGGGCGTTTGATTTTTTAACAGGAAAAATAAAAAGGGCGCCAAAGATTATGAGATGGTTATGTTTGGAATGGCTATGGCGGTTAGCAAAACAGCCGCACCGGGCAAAAAGAATTTATCAGGCTGTTATAGTTTTCCCTTGGGAGTTTATAAAATGGAGATTTATCCACCACCTTTTTTATCGTCGGAGCGTTGTCTGTCTGCTTTACAAGAAAGACAGCGGCCAGTATCAAATATTATTATTGGAAAGAATAAGCCAGACCGGCCATTGGCAGTTGCCTCAAGGCGGAATTGACGATGGAGAAAGCGGAGAGGAAGCTATTCGGCGGGAAATGAAAGAAGAAATAGGCACGAATAATTTTAATATCTTGGGTAAATTTAAAGATATTTATAAGTATAAATGGCCCAAGAACTATTCACATGGCGGTTATAAGGGGCAAAAACAGACATTATATATTTTGGAATTTAAGGGCGATGACAGCGATATTAAGCTATGCTATTGGGAGCATAAAGAATGGAAGTGGGTTAATATTGAAAATTTAACAAAAGAAGCTCACGAAGTGCATCGGACGGCTTATGGGATTTTTTTAGAAAAGTTTAAGGGGGTGGTAGATAATTAGTTTCTATACATTTTAAGAAAATATAAAAACATATGCTATATTTAAAAAATCCTTATAGATCATTTAAGCATCTTGTAATCGTACCGATTGTATCAACCCTTATTATTCCTTTGGTAATTTTTGATTTATGGGCCGAAATATATCACCGAATTTGTTTCCCCTTATATGGGTTTGCTTATTTAAAGAGGAGTAATTACATTAAAATAGACAGATATAAGTTAAAATATTTAAGTTTTTGGCAAAAGGGTTACTGCGTTTACTGCGGTTATGGCAACGGACTGGTTAACTATTGGGTTAAGATGGCGGCAGAGACTGAACGTTATTGGTGCGGGATAAAGCACGAGGAAAATGGCAAGTTTATTCCGCCGGCTCATCACAAGGATTTTGTCGATTATAATGATGAGGCGGATTTTATAAAAAAATACAAAGTTTAAAAATTACATAACGCATACTCCGTTTGTCATTTCGAACCGCCAGCTGGCGGTGAGAAATCTATAATAGATTTTAATTGTATTATTAGATTTATAAAAATATGAATTGGGGATATTGGTTGACGGTTATAAGTTTTGTCCTTGCCATACTAAGTCCTATTCTTGGTCTTTGGGGATATTTAATTTCTCCCAAAGATAATTTTTTTGTAAATATTAAAAATAAAATTACTAACATAACACAAACACAACAAATAAAGGATTCTCCAGGCTCACAGAATTTTCAATTAACTATTAATGCCGAGCCAGGTAGCACTGTCAACATTGATAATGAAAAAATAATTCAACAGATTCAAGCTTTTAAAGAAGGCACGACTACAAAAGAAGTAATTAATAAATTATTAGAAATATCTCAAATTGTAAAAGATGGAAACTTAGATAAGGCGATAGAGGAATTACGTAATTTTGAGAAAAATAATTTGTCTCTAATGGATTTGGCGAACATCCAATCGACAAGAGCTTTTATTTATATAGCTCAAGGGAGATTAAAGGAAGCGAAAGCAGTTTATGAAGCTATTTTGGATACAGGTATAAAAAGTAATGCAGTCTATATAGGGATGGGGAATATATTGTCCGCAGAGTCCGTTGCTGCTCAAGAAATTGACAGAGAGCGTGCAGAGAAATTGTTGTACGATGCAAATGATTATTATTACAACGCCCTAGATATTGATAAAAGACCGATTGTATTAGTTTGGATTTACTATGCGCTATATGAAAATTTTTATGTTTTAAATAATAATTTTGGGAAAAACGAAAGTGAAAATTTAGTAAAATATAAAAATCTCTTTGAAGAGAACAATTTGAAGGCTGGCAATCCTTATATAGGGGACATTTTAAAGACACTTTATCCCTATCGAAATAAAACAATAAATTTAAAATGCAGTAATAAAAAAGAGTTATCCGACTCTCTTAAACAGTTGGGTGTTAATATGGATATATCTGCTTTGCCAGAAGACAGACAATTAGACAGTTGTATTTTAAATTTAGAAAATCCCAGAGAACCATTTTTAGAAGTAAATTATAAAGAATAGTTATAATTTATAATATAACTCCACAGAGAACTGCGGGCGGGGTCCTCGCAATGACAGCAGAAATAAATATGAAGTTTAAAATTAAAAAATTCGTTTATCTTGTTAATGACGTTACCAATATTCTCCTGAATAAGAGCAGGGAAGAGGCGGAAGAAAAAACGGCTAAGTTGCGTCTAGCCTTAATTATTGTTAGTATTATTTTAGTTTTATCAATTGCTTTAAATATCTATCTGTATGTCTAAAGTACGAGTGCGTTTTGCTCCAAGCCCGACCGGGTTTATGCATATCGGCAGTTTAAGGACAGTTTTATTTAATTATCTGATTGCCAAAAAAGAAAATGGGAGTTTGATTTTGCGCATTGAAGACACGGACCAAAAAAGGGAAGTTCCCGGCGCAGTTAATAGCTTAATAGAAATTTTAGATTGGTTAGGCTTTAAGTTCGATGAAGGACCCGATATCGGCGGGAAATTCGGTCCGTATATCCAGTCGCAAAGACTGGAGATTTATAAAAAATACGCGGCTGAACTTCTAAAGAAGGGCGGGGCTTATTATTGTTTTTGTTCTCCGGAAAGATTAGAAAAAATGCGCTCCAGCCAGCAGGCCGAAAAAGAGCCCCCGCATTATGACCGGGCTTGCCGGGATTTGCCGGAAAAAGAAGTAAAGAGAAGACTGGAAGCGGGCGAGAAGGCCGTTTTAAGGCAAAAAATGCCCCTTGCTGGTGAAGTTAAGGTAAAAGATGAGTTAAGGGGCGAAATCAGGTTTAAGGTGGAGGATTTAGAAGACCAGGTCCTTATAAAATCAGACGGCGTGCCCACTTATCAGTTTGCTTCCGTGGTTGACGACCATTTGATGGAAATTTCTCATGTCCTGCGCGGGGAAGAGTGGATTCCGTCTTTTCCTAAAAATATTTTACTTTATAAAGCTTTTAGCTGGACGGCGCCGAAATTTATCCACTTACCCTTAACTCTGAATAAAGAAGGCGGAAAGTTAAGCAAGCGGCAGGGAGACGTGGCGGTTGAAGATTACCGGGCTAAAGGGTATTTGCCGGAAACTTTGCTTAATTTTTCTGTCCTTTTGGGGTGGTCCCCTTATATGGAAAATGTAAGCGGGGAATCGCAAAGCGAAATATTAAGTTTAGAGGAAATGATAAAGAAATTTGAAATTAAGGATATGCGCACCAGCGCTGCGGTTTTTGACCTTGAAAAGTTGGATTATTTCAATGGTTATTATATCAGGCAGAAAAGTTTAGATGAGTTGGCGGAATTATGCCGGCCGTATTTATTAAAGCAATGGGGAGAGAAGGGTGAAAAATATGTGAAAAATGTAATAAAATTAGAACAGGAAAGATTGAAGAAATTATCTGATATCTCCGAGGCGACGGAATTTTTCTTTGCGGATAGATTAAAATATGAGCCAAAATTGTTAATCTGGAAGAAACTAAGCGCCAAAGAGGTTAAGAAAAATCTAGAAGAAGTTTATGAACAGCTGGAAAAAATTCCGGGAAAAAACTGGACTAATGATTCTATTGAAGACGCTTTAATGAGTTATATTAAAGCCAAAGAAGCAAAGGTGGGGGATTATCTCTGGCCGATGCGGGCAGCTTTAACTGGTCGGCAAGCAAGTCCAAGCCCGTTTGACGTGGCGGAAGTTTTAGGTAAAGTTGAAAGTTTAAAAAGAATAAAATTTGCCATAAGTTTAACCTAAAAAAGGAGGCTTTAAGATGTGGAGAATTTTTACCCCTATTCCGTTTGCTCTTTTCTTTATTTGGGTTCTTTGTTCTAATGCGAATGGCGCATCCTTCTGGGTCGGTTTGGGGATTGTCGTCCTGTTAACAATCGGGGTTGCTTGGATTACTGGTTACCGATTTGATAAAAGAATTATAAAAAAGGACATAACCTATGTCCTAGCTCGTTGCCATCTTGCAAAAAAGTAAATTTCCGGAAATTTCGGGGAAACAACAGGGGTTTTTGGTTTAAATCCATGTTTTTTATTTAATGTAAGCTAAAAATTAAGGGGTACTATTGACAATATTTTATAGATATGCTATAATTATAAACTAGTACATTAAATTACAGTTCCCGTTTTTGTTCACAACTTAAAAACGCACCAGCCAAAATAAGGAGAGAAAAATGCCTCGCTGGTCGTTCGTTGTTCTAATTGTTGTCTCCGCCGTTTTCACCGGTTGCTCTGCGGGGATGAAAATGGTTCCGGTCGTTGACGACACCCCGTCATGGGTGAAAAAAGGGATATACAAGAGTGACGGCTATATCTATGCCGTTGGCTCAACCACAATCGTGAAAAAAAACATAGCCTTCGCTAGGACGAAGGCTGAGCTCGCCGGGAGAAGTAAGATTCTTCGTTTTCTCAATGATAATCCCCCGGTCAATGGTTATAGGTACACGGAGGATGATGTGGCCAGGTCCGAGGCTTGTGATCATTGGCATAACTTCGAGATCATGTATGCCCTAATGCGTTGGGGAATTCCGAAATAAAACCTCTGACGTGGGAGAAAATCCATGCGTTCGTTCATTTCCATTCTCGTCCTCGCCGTTATTCTGGCGCTTACCGCCTTCGGTTGCGCTGGAAGAATGCAGTACAAGTCCAACGTCCATTCCGGAAACGTTCCGGAGTGGGTGGTGCCGGCGTCTCTGTCACCGGCGATCGAAAAGGACGGCGAAATCATTGCCGTCGGGTTCGCCGGCCGGATGTACGATACGGCGAAGCAGAAAAAAGAAGCCGCGCAAATTGCGGCTTCCAAAATTCAGAAGCACTCTGGACCGGCGGCAGCGTTCACAATAACTGGTCTTTTCACAGATCGCGACGGGAATATCTTCGTCGTCGCGAAGAAAAATAAATAGAGCTCGAAGCCAGAGCTCTCACAGGGATTCGAAATTCGGGTCCCTGTTTTTTATTTTTCAGGAAAATGTGCTATAATAAAAATATGAAAAAGGTAATAAAACTATTTATTCCTCTTTTTGTTTTGGGAATCTTTTTAAATCCTTTAGTTTTTGTTTATGGCCAGGATGAGGAAGTTGTGAATGAGGAAGTGAGGGAAATAAATAGCCAGATTCAGGCGAAAAAGAAAAGCCTGGAAGATATCCAGAAACAGCAGGAAGCCTATTCCCAGGCCATAAAACAAAAACAAAAAGAGCAGGCCAGCTTAAGTAATCAATTATCCATTTTATCTAACCGGCTGGCCAAGGCGGAACTTGACATTACCGCCGCCGAAACGGAAATAGACCGGACTAATTTAGAAATTGAAAAAGTCAACCGGGAAATAGCCAATAAAGAAAAAGAAATAAATCAGGAAAGGGATAATTTAGGCAATGTCCTAAACCTTATTTATAAGCAAAACCAGGTGACGACTTTGGAAATAATACTCCTAAATAATTCTCTGGCTGATTTTATCAGCCAGCTTAAATATCTCGAGGATGTTAACGAAGGAATAGGGGAGAGTCTGGGCACTCTGAAAAGGTATAAAGGCGATTTGGAAAAAAGCAAATTGGTTTTGGAAGATAAAAATAAAGAACTGGGAAATTTAAAGAAAGACTTAGCGGGCAAAAAAGATGTTTTAGACAGTGAAAGGGGCAATAAGACGTTTATTTTAGCTCAGACGAAAAATTCCGAAAGAGAATATCAACGGCTCCTGGCTCGAGCTAAAGCGGAACAAGAGGCGGCGGCGGCGGACATTGTGAGCCTGGAAAAAACAGTCCGGGCAAAAATTTCTAAAATTTCCGGCAAGGAATTAGAGTTTAATGATAATGGTTTAATCTGGCCGGTAGCGAGAAACACCATTACTTCTTATTTCCATGATCCGGATTATCCCTTCCGCTATATTTTTGAGCATCCGGCCATTGATATCAGGGCCGGGCAGGGGGCAACCATAAAAGCCGCGGCTTCCGGATATGTGGCGCGGGCAAAAGACGCCGGCAAAGGTTATAGCTATATTATGGTTATCCACGGCGACGGCTTATCAACCGTTTACGGGCATGTTTCCGGGATTTACGTAGCGGAAGACGAATACGTTGTCCAAGGCCAGGCCATAGGCCGGAGCGGGGGAATGCCGGGTACGCCCGGGGCCGGACCATTAACAACGGGACCGCACCTTCATTTTGAAGTCCGCCTTAATGGTATTCCGGTTAATCCTTTAGAGTATTTGCCGTGATATAAAAATAAAATAATAAAATAATATAAAAATATTTATTTCAGTAAATATGACTCATGAAGAAGAAGCGCAGAAATATTGCGATTATTCTCTCAAGATTTTACGGACAGATAAATTAAGATTTCGTCCGATGAGAAGAACAACCCGCGTTAGCTATAAACGCGGTTTTGTTATTGGGCGGACTAATCTGAAGACCGGTCTGATAACGATTGATATTTTTACGCCAAGAAAGCGGGAGCCGAAAAAAATTTCTTCCGTTCTGCGCACTCTCTGCCATGAAGCCGCTCATCACCAAAAAATGCCTTTTCGGCAAATTTATAAGAGACGGTGGATAACGAGACAGCACTACCCGGAATTTTATGAACAGGTTGGAAAGAATATAGAAATATTAAAAAATGATAAAATTTTAAAGCGGTTTTTTACGTCAGGAAAAGAGGCTTGACATTTATTTTTATTTTTTATACAATTTAATCAACGAATATTCTTGACATTCCGTGGCTAGCTTTAAGCCGCACTAGACACATATTGCGTGCATGCCAAGATATTCGGTTCGAAGGTGGGTTATAATCTGGCTTTGCCAGGAGATAACCCCAGAAAGTACAAGAGGATGGGTTGTGGCCGCAAGCGGAACTAATAAGCTTTACGGTTTAAAAAGAACGGGGTTTTTCAAGCTACGGATTTCCAAATATTTGAGATTGAAAAACTTTTTTGAAGCAAAACTTTTTTTTCTTCTCTCCGCTGTAAGCCCGTTGTAAGGTCGTGGTAGAACCCTTCACCATTACCCCCGTTCTTCAACGATCCATCCTGCATTAAAGGAGGAAGCGATATCATATGCTTCCTCCTCTTTTTATTTTTTCAAGTTTTTTCCGCTATGCAGTCTGCGGTGGACGTCGCGTAATTGCTTATTGGTAACATGGGTATAAATTTGCGTCGTAGCGATATTGCGGTGGCCTAAGAATTCCTGGACTAAGCGCAAGTCAACGCCCTGGGTAAGTAAGTCCGTGGCAAAAGAATGCCTTATCGTGTGTGGCGTGGCCATAACGGGCAGGCCGGCGATTTTTACGTATTTTTTAACAATATCTTCAATGCTTTTTGAGGTTAAGCGTCTTAATTTACCGGTTTTGGCTATTCCCGGCTTATAATTAATAAACAAAGCCTCATCCATATCCCGTCTCTTTTCTATATACCGTCGCAGGGCGTCTACGGCTCTTTGGCTAAAATAGACAGTTCTTACTTTATTGCCCTTGCCTAAAATGGAAATTTCTAAATCCTGCGTAGAATTTTTAATCCGCAATTGGTCTCGGTTTAAGCTTATTAACTCCGCTACCCGCAGGCCAGTAGAAAAAAAGGTTTCTAAAATCGCCCGGTCCCTTAGGCCTATGGCGGTTTTCGTATCCGGAGCCAGAAGGAGCCTTTCTACCTGGTCTAAGTTTAAAAATTTAATTTCTTTGTCCGCCTTATCCCTGGCCAGCTTAATTTTAGTAGGGGAGAGGGAAGCGATATCTTTTTCCACAAAAAATTCCAGTAAAGAGCGCAGAGCGATTAGATAATAATTCTGCGTAGTTTTTTTTAAAGTCTTTTTTGTCCGCGGGTCAATATGCCTGGCTAAAAAAATTCTGTATTTTGAAATATGGATAGGGGAGAGGGCGTTTGGTTTTAATCCCGCCTGGTTCGTCTCCTTCAGCCATTTGAAAAATTTGTTTAAAAAGCGAGTATAGTTCTCCTGCGTTTTAGAAGAAAGCCCCTTCTCTATTTCCGAATAATCAAGAAAGTCATTAAGATATTCTATTATAGGTTTGTTTTTTTCCATATTGGGGGAGAGGACAAGGGCGGTTTATCGGCCCTAGCTTAATGGATAACAATACTTCGCATAATGTAGATGTTTACTTCCTTAATAGTTTAGCAAAAGAAGCTAAAATTAGCAAATAAAAACTTAATACTTTTTAATAAAACTCTGTGGTCATTGTACCGTAGAGTTTTTTATTTGTTTATTCAGGCTGTGGATAAGTCAAAGTGGTTTAACCTATCATCGGAGATGCTCTGTGCATAATCCCTTACCTCCACAGTCTGGACAAGCAAATAATCTCACTAAAAAAGGAGGATTAAAATAATTAACTAATACAAAAACAAAATGAAAACAAAAATTATTAAAAAAATTCCGTTAATTTGCTTCTGCCTTGTAATGGCGGTGGCGATTGACTGGAGTTTAGCAAAAATCACATTTTTCGTTCTTGACCCGGTAAAACAATATGGGATAACCGAGGTCCACGCCAGGACTCAAATCTATCCCGCAATAACCGACCCGATTAAAAAGTATGTTTTGACGGAAGTTTATGACGCCGGGCTTAACCCCGATTATGTGGAAAGACTTATTCAGTGCGAAAGCTCCTGGAACAATGAAATCCAAGTAGTAGAACCGGACGGAACGATAAGCTCCGGAATATGGCAAATAAATTCAGTTAACAAAGACACAATCAAGCCAAGCGAAAGACTGGATTATAAGAAGGCGACAGCCTGGGCCATCGCCAAAATAAAAGCGGACGGATATAGAGCTTGGAGCTGCAGTTATTTAATTAAATAACCTCTCCTGATAAACCTTTCTTTTTATAGGGATTGAAAGGCGACGAGAAAATCGGGGGAGGCAATAAACTAATACTTAAAATATGCCTGAAAGAAATTACGAACAACTCTCCACTTTTTTCGTCAAAGACAACAAAGAAGACATGGATCTCTACGAATCCGTCATGGCTTATTGCGGCAAAGCTAAAATCGGAGTTTCCGTCTATATCAAGAAGCTTCTGATAAGGGATTCAATCAGAAGAGATTAATATAATTGGCCGGCAGGTGGCGGATAGGCCGCGCCATCTGCCGGCCGCAATCTATGGACCCTTGCCCTCACTGCGGAGAATATCCCAGCAAGAAATATAAATATCACCTTGACGACCTTGATGTCGCTACGCTTCTTAAAATTTGGCAGGCGGTAATTGAGCAAAAGAGCAACCGGATAGACGTGAGTAATATAAACCTTGACCAGTCCGAACGGCTTCGGCTTACCCAGCTTCGTTTCCACGGCCTCGTCGCCAAGGTAAAAAACGCTTTTGGCAAGCAGGTCCCCAATACCTGGCTTATCACGGAGCGCGGCGCCGACTTCCTGCACGGACGGGTAGCGGTCCCGGCCTGGGTGATCACTTTTAGAAACCACGTTATAGACCACTCTTTAGATACCAAAACCAAAAGCGACTTTAGAATCTTAAAAGACTTTAGGGCCACTTATGACATTATAAACAACACGATTGGCATCCGGATATTACAAACTAAATTATTTTAAATATTAATAAAACGCGTATGAGAAAAATTCTTTTTTCTTTAGCCCTGGCTGTGCTTGTCGGCTCAACCAGTTGGCAAATGTATTTTGTCGGGACTAATAGATTGATTGTCCACACTACCCCCGATCCGGCTTCGGCTGTCTGCTATGACGGCCCGGCAGAAGATTATAACGGATACTGCGTTTCTCCGGCCGCTCCAACTACTCAATACCTTTGGAAGCAGCATCTATTGTCCCTGGAAAAATAGTTTTCAGACCATTTTCCCCTCTCGGGGAATTTGGCTTGAAAATTATGACTAAAAATGAAATCTACAATCAACTCTTAGAAGACTGCAAATCCATCATCGGCGAATCCGGCTATAAGCAGAACGTCACGACTTTAGAGTCGCGCTGGGAGCTCGGACGGGCCATCGTCCAGGTTAACGACGAAATGAAACGGCAAAAGATTTACGGCAAAGAGATTATAGAAAACCTTAGCCATGACCTCGGCCCGGGCTATTCTACCCGCGTGCTTTATTACTGCGTAGAATTTTATCAGCAGTACAAAGAGGAAAGATTCTGCAACGTGTTGCAAAATCTTCCTGAAGGCAAGAACACCAATTGGCGGGATATGTGCCACAAACACCTTAAATCAACGCAGGAGGGGGCGAAAAATGACAAAAAAGAGGGTTCCAGACCGCCTCGCGAAATGTTTAAACTATCAGAAATAGAGGATGCTTTTAAAAACTTTGCCCGGGATTGTCTCGGAATTGACGAGCACGACCAGTTAGAGGACCGGTGGGAAGAATTTGAAGAGTATTTTAATAATTAAGAAAAAATATATAAACTACCAAAAAATAAAATTATTAGGCGGCGCGGAGGTTAGCGTAGATCTGGACGGCCGCCACGTGGCTTGCCAAAAATGCGGAAAGTTACTCCGGTTCGGAATTACCGCCAACGGAAAGTATATGCCGATTATAAGAGCCGGGGATAATTATCAGTCTCACTTTGCGGATTGCCCGGGCGCTAATAAGTTCAGAAAATCCGACAGTTTAAATCGGATTGAAGAAATTGAACATAATCAAGAAGCGTTAAATAATTTATAAATTAAGATATAAATTTATGCTGGAATTTTATTTAACAAACTCGCAACCTAAAAAATTGTTAGTTTTAGACACCGAAACTAGTTTAGTACAGATTGCCGATCAGGTAACTGATACCCCCCCCTATGGGGAAAAGGTTAAAAAGTCTAAGAGAAAATATAAAACGTATAGTAAAAAAGTAAAAGTAAAAAAAATCGGCAAGCGTACGGCCAGGGGAGATGAAAAATGTTCTGAATGCGGCGGATCACCTAAATATGGCCGGAACCTTTGCCGCGGGCTCTGCGCAAAGTGCTACGCGAAAGATTTATATAATAAAAAACATAATAAAACCCCCGACAAGACGACTAAAAAATTTGGCACTTATAGAAGCCGAAACCAACGAAATCAAGATGAGCCAGATAACACGCCGGTTACTTCAGCTGCTCATAAATATCGATGCTTGAATGATACATGCGGAGCCGAATTCACATCGGTTTACGAAAAGGAAGAGGCTGTTTGCCCGGAGTGCGGCAGAACAGAGGTCGAAGCAATGGATATATAAAAAAGATAATAAATTATAAACAATGGCCAATTTATTTGTCCCCAATTCGACTCAGACCCCTAATATAGCCATAGACTTTTTAATGGCCCATCTGCCCGAGGCGGAATTCAAAGCTTTGGTCTATATCTACCGACGCACCTTCGGCTTTCAGAAATCCGGGGACACAATATCTCTTTCCCAGTTTACTAACGGAATGACCGGCAAAAATAGGGAGCACCTGGATTACGGCACCGGCCTTTCTAAAACCTCGAACATAAAGGCCATAGCCAGTCTAAAGAGATTAGGTCTTGTCCTCGTGATTAAAACTCATGGCACTAATTACTATAAGCCGGTCCTTGACGTAGATATAGACTTTGTTTTAAAAAATATCCCTAAACTCAAAAAGACAACTACGGAAAAGATAAAAGAACGATTCAACCAACTTAAGCTTTTTGCTTGAATATAACCTGTTGATAACCCCCCAAAATCCGGTGGATAACCCTGTGGATTGTCGCCTCAGCCTGTCAAGCCGGCTTTACTAGCACTAGTCCAAATTTTGTACTAGCACCTGTCAAGCCGGCTTGACATACAAAATACTAGAGAAACAAAGAAGAAACAAAGAGCAGCCATCAGCATTAAATTTTTATGAACGGACAACGACTAAAAACTCCAACGATAAATTACAACAGCTTCAGTTTTATGGAACGTCTTAACCAACTAAATAATAAATTAGTAAAATATAGAAGAATCTCTTATCGGGGATATGGCCGACCAAAAAAATCAGATTATATATTAATAAAATTAAAAGACATTCCTCATTATCAATTTTGGGAATATTATAAATTTGGTTTAACACCATTTTATAGCAAAAAATAAATGTTTCAACGAGGAATAACAAAATACCAGGAAGAAAAGCTGGACCGCCTGTTTCAGCAAAAGAAACTGGAACTGACTCCTAAAAGCGAGATCTCCGGAGAGACGGCCGCCTGTGCCCACCACTTCTTTGGCAAGCCTTTAAGTTTGCGTTGGTATCTTCCCGGAGCGGTATCGGTAATTCTCCAAGAACACAATATTTTCCATTCGTCCGATAAGCGGGCCGTAGATTTCAAAGCGCAGATTATAACGCAACGCGGCAAAGGATGGTTTAACGAAATGACAGTAAGAAAATTTCATATAGTTAAAAACCTGACTTACGAGAAGGTGCTGGCTTATCTTAACGGCCAGAGTTTGGATTATATTTAATTAATAAATAAATTTTATGGATTACAAACAAAAACTTCCCAAAGAAGTAGAAAAAAAATTAGATGCCTATATCAAACGGATTAAAGCGATAAAATGGTTTCAACCCAAAACTGATTTAAAAAAGTTAGATGTGGAAAAACAAATCAAATTGTCTTTAAAAGCTTTTGGCGTTGAGGCTGGTATAGAATATAAACAGTTGAAAACACCGGAAGACTGGGGTGCCGCTCGGGGTGCCGCTCGGGATGCCGCTTGGGGTGCCGCTTGGGGTGCCGCTCGGGATGCCGCTCGGGATGCCGCTTGGGGTGCCGCTTGGGGTGCCGCTCGGGGTGCCGCTTGGGGTGCCGCTCGGGGTGCCGCTGATGTTCTCGCCCTTAATTTGGAAGATTATAAGAAAAAATATCCTAACGGAAACTTTATTAATTTGATTCCTTTATGGGAAATGGGGTTATACCCTATTGGAGTTGTTGGTAAAAAGTTTATAATTTATATTCCTCCTTGTAATTTAGATTTTCCTGAAAATTTAAAATAAATATTACGGCCGGTTGGGGAATACCTTTTAGGTGTTGCTGGCCTTAATATAGCCGGCGGGCTAGCTCGTCAATTCTACCTCCTTGGTTGGCGTAGCTTCGCTCTCCGGCGCATAGCGGGGTAGAGAAGTGGTATCTCGCCTGGCCCATAACCAGGAGATAGTGGGTTCGAGTCCCGCCCCCGCGACTATGACTAATAAATTTATAGTTGACGTATGTTGCGGAAACCGGATGTTTTGGTTTAATAAAAAACATCCTAATGTCTTATATTTAGACAATAGAATTAGAGAAAAGGGATTTATTAAGGAACGGACCGAGTTTGATATTAAACCGGATAGGGTGGCAGATTTTACGGACCTTTCTTTTATTCCGGATAACAGTATTAAATTAGTTGTGTTTGATCCCCCCCCATTGTGTTAGAAAACAGCCCGAGCTCGGGATTATTACAAAAAAATATGGCTGTTTATCTCCAGCTCCAAGCATTATGCTGAAATATTACGGAGAATTTTCTGACCATAACTGGCAAAAAGTTTTAAGAAAAGGATTTGAAGAATGTTGGAGAATATTAGAACCTTGCGGGATCTTAATTTTTAAATGGAATGAGAGAGAAAAAAAGTTAGCTGAAATTTTAAAATTATTTCCGGTAAAACCTTTGTTCGGCCATAATACCGGTTCACGGTCCCAAACTCATTGGCTTTGCTTTATGAAAATATGAAAAACATAATTAAATTAAACAGTGAAATAGAAATTGATTTGCCTAAATTAATCGTAGGAAAATTACTTGTCCAGGCGAACTCCGGCGGAGGCAAATCATGGTTAATCCGTAGAATTGTCGAGCAAGCCTATGGCAAGGTGCAGATTATTATTTTAGACCCGGAAGGGGAATTTTCCACCCTCCGCGAGAAGTTTAATTTTGTGTTAGCCGGCAAAGGCGGCGATACGCCGGCCGAACCTAAAAGCGCGGCGCTTCTCGCCCAGAGGCTGCTTGAATTAAAAGTATCAGCGATTATTGACCTTTATGAGTTGCCGCCGCAGGAAAGAAAACGCTTTGTGCGTTTATTCCTTGAAAGTATGGTAAACGCGCCAAAAAAGCTTTATCATCCTTGTCTTGTTATCCTTGACGAAGCGCATAAATTCGCGCCGGAGAAAGACGAAGCGGAATCGTTATCGGCCGTGATAGACATGGCCTCAATGGGCCGCAAGCGGGAATTTTCGCTTATTCTTGCCACCCAGCGGATTTCCAAACTTCACAAAGACGCGGCCGCCGAATGCAATAATAAGCTTATAGGCCGGGCCAGCCTTGATATTGACCGCAAGCGCGCGGCCGATGAACTGGGTATCACGGACAAAGAAAAAATCCTGGCTTTGCGTTCTCTCGAACCCGGAGAGTTTTTTGCTTTCGGCCCGGCAATATCGAACGAAGTCATTAAAATAAAAGTGGGAAGCGTCCAAACATCTATCCCTAAAGGCGGATCTGAATATAAAGTCATGCCGCCAACAGAAGGAATAAGAAAAATACTCGGCAAGCTTGCTGATTTGCCCCAGGAAGCGGAAAAGGAACTAAAGACCATTTCTGAATTTAAGTCTGAAATAACCAGTCTCCGGCGCGAGCTGGCCGTAGCGAAAAGGGACACCCCGCGCGGCCCGGCCACGGAAATAAAACGCATTGAAGTTCCAATAGTAGGCAAACGAGCTCTAGAGGGGGTAATTAAGCTAGAATCTGGCCTTAGGAAGCTTATTAAGCCGATTAAGGAGTATTCAGCCGTGATTGAAGCCAATATTGAAAAATTTGCCGGGGAGATTAAAAAAGCGGAAATGATAAATAAGAACGAAAGAACAGGACAAGATCCTCGGATATATATAAAACCAGAAGCTAAAAAAATTATTGAAGAAATTAAAAGTTACTCTTATCCGCGCCGGGTCGAGTTTAAAAATGATTGTTCTCTTACTAATCCCGAACAGAAAATCCTCAACGCTATTGCCTGGATGGAGTCTATTGGCATTAACGAGCCGGAACAAACGGCCATCGCTTTTCTAGCCGGGTATAAATACGGCGGAGGCGCTTATAACAACCCCAGGGGAGCTTTAAGGACTAAGGGTTTGATTGAGTATGTCAACGGCAACAAAATCAGTTTGACTGAATCCGGGAGACAATTATCGGTAATCCCGGAGATTCCGCTTACAACCGAAGAATTACATCGGAAAGTTTTGTCCATTCTGCCCGGGCCGGAAGCTAAAGTTTTAAAAGTTCTTCTTGAAATTTATCCAGAGAGCATTTTAAACGAAGAGTTGGCCGAACGTGCCGGCTACGCAGCTGGAGGGGGAGCTTATAACAACCCGCGCGGACGTCTGCGTTCATTGGGATTGATTGAATACAGAGACGCCGGTGTCGTGGCTAGATCAATATTATTTATTTAACCCCTCTCTTAGGAGAGGCAACTATATGGAGATAACAGAAGAAATTAAAAAAATATTATTTTATTTAAGCGACGAAACTTCGTATCGTTATGGATTTTTAGAGAAAGAAACTAGTATATCGCGCAAAAGATTAAAAGAAATAATGTTTAGATTGAAAATTGCTGGTTATGTTTATTGGGGGCAGACTTATGATGAGGATATTGGTTTTTGCGGTAGTGGCCACTTTCTGACAGGAGAAGGGATAAATCTAAAAGAAAAATTGGGAATTAAAACTTATTACGAACCTTTTTGGGATTAAAGCCAACTAATAATTAAATTATATATATGCCAGAGAAAAAATCTAAAATGTTATTATTTGTTAGAGACAGCACAGGATTTTATGTTTACCCCCATTCAGTTATTGCTTGGTTGTATTATAAAAAGTCTCCAAAGCTGGCAGAACTTTTTTGTGAAGCGTTTAATAAAACATCAAAAGATTTAGAGAAAAAATGGAATAAACATAATACGTGGACAAGTGAAACTAAATTAAAACTTAATGATAATACAGATAAAGAGGAAGAAAAACCTTTAAAGTGGTATCAAAAAAAATTAAAATAATAAATAACCCCCCAAGGGGAAGGGATAAAAATATGAAAAAAATCATTATTATAACAAGTCTAGTTATTTCCATCCTTATTAACCTTCTCTGTTGGTTTACTCTTTTAAATATTAATAAAAAATTTAAAGCAGAAAAGGCCGGGATTGAAATTTACTACCCGGAAAATGTGTACTGGGAGTGCATTAAAAGGGACTGCGCTTCTTGTCCGGACCGCGACGAGATAATAGACAAAATTAATAACGAATTGCGTGAAGAATTAAACTAAAAATATGGCAATCACAAAAAAAATAAAACCGCCATTAGTCCAAACTTTTGATCGATATATTGACAGAGAATATTATAAACATCACGGGGGCTTACTATTTGGGTATGAAAAAAAAGTAAGATGCGACAGGTTGGAAGAAGAGCTAATATTAAAAATTTCTTCGCAGGATGCTCCAAGTAAAATATTTTATAATGGTTTAGAAGTCAAATTAATACCAACTAAATCTTTTCTCGGAACTTTGTTTGGCGTTAATTTATATGCGGATACTAGGGATAAAGTTAAAATTATTAGAGATTATCTATACAAAAAATTGTCGTTTAAAATTAAAAGTGAAAAGGAGATTAAACAAGAAGTAGAAAAAGTTTTAAAATCTTAATTTTATTAGATAAACCTTAAATTGCCGATTATGAAAAGAGTAATAATAATAACAAATCAGGAGGTAGGCAAAATCTTTAAAAATTTACGAAGGAAATTAAATAAAAAAGGGTTAAACCCTAAGGGAAAAAGGGGAGCAATTTTTAAAGACGGTAAGATTGTAATTTATTGTAATGAAAAAGATAAAAAAAGAGGCAAATTCCTTTTTAAATGCTGCAAGGGGTGTAAACATTATCCTTTTGAATGATTATTTAATAATATTCTTAAAGAATGTATAAACTTTTGATATAAAATTTGAAGATTTTAGGAATAAGACCAAAAATTCCAATAAAAGTTGGCAACAGATATTAAACTCTAAAAAACCAGACGTTTTAATGGCCCGGAGATTAACCAAAATAGAGCCAAGCGCAACAAAGTTTACTAATATTGAATTACTTAATAATAGATTAAATTATGATTTTTAAGTTAAACAGCTCTTTAAAAGGTGGCGCCCGGTTTGGTTGCTATAGATCCTCCTCCTTGTCTGTGGCAATCCAAATTATGCGGCGCCATCGCTTAAAGAGCTGTTTTCTGACCCCTTGACAAATAACTTGCGCTTCTTTTCGAAGTTTGCTATAGTGGGGATAAGGACGGAGAATCTATAGCAACAGATTCCCGTCCTTTTTTTATTGTTTTATGCCAAAAAAAAAATTAAAAAAGAAAAAAAATAAGGTTAAAAAAGAAGAAGTCATAAGCGAGAAGCTTAATTTAAAACAAAACTTATTCTGCGAGTACTATTCGGGATCTATGGGCCGGGAATATTTCGGCAACGGATTGCAGTCTTACGCGGCGGCCTATAATCTCAATTTAAACAAAAAAGGAAAGGTAAATACCGCTAAATCCAACGCCTACGTATTACTTACAAATACTTACATTTTAGCCAGGGTCAGAGAACTGATAAAAGGGCAAAAACTTACTGAAGAAGACGTAGACAGCGAACTTGAATTCTTAATTAAACAAAGCCATGACTTTACCAATAAACTCGGGGCTATTAAGGAATTTAATAAGCTTAAACAAAGAGTCGTCGATAAGATAGAACATACCGGATTCGTGGCCACCAGCGAAATGTCTGAAGGAGAAAAGAAAAAGCTTGATGATATAATAAATAAAAATGCCACTAAGTAAAGAAATTTTTAAAATAGTCCACCATGGAACAGCTCAACAAAGAAAATACATCTGCGAAAAGGAATTGGTTTATTTCGCGATTTTTTATTTTCCGGAATTCTTTACATACAAAATAGCTCCTTACCAATATGATTTTTATGAAGATTGCAAAAAATTAATCAGCGGAGAACTGGACGAAGCCGCCTGGATCGCTTTTGCCGAAAGCGCCAAGACTTCAATCGCCAAAATTTTCGTAACCTGGTGCATTTGCTATAGCAAGAAAAGATATATCAATTATGACAGTTACGACAAAGGAAATTCAGAAGTTGCTCTATTCAATATCGTGCTTTGGTTGCAGACTAATCAGCGCTTAATAGCGGATTTTGGACAGCTTTACTATAAAAAAAGAAGCCACCAAGAAGCTTCAATGAAACGAATTTCCAACTTTGTAACGGAAAACGGAATTAAAGTTGAAGCTTTTTCCACCCAGGAGAGCCCGCGCGGCAGGGTATTTAACCATTTACGGCCCGACTTGTTCATTTTAGACGACATTGAAAATAACATTACCAAAGAAAGCTACCCGATTACCAAAAAGATTAAGAGCCATATTGATGAAATCAAGAGAGGTTTGTCCGGGCAAAGAGGCGCCGTACTTTACTTGGGAAACCTTATCACCGAAGAAGGCGTGATCGCCCACGTTATGGAAACCGTTGAGAATAACCCTCGGGGAATGGTCAGAAACATCCCAGTTATAGCGGACGGAAAGATAGCCTGGCCGGACAAATACGTTAAAACGAATGAGGAAGCTGCTAAGATAAACGCCACGATTGAAAATAAAGATGAACAAAAAATATCCCTGGAAGCCAAGAAAGCCAGTTTAGGAGAAAGAGTCTACGAAACGGAAATGATGAACAACCCGGGCAAGTCAGGCGATTTGTACTTTAACAGGAACATCATAAGAAGACTTTTAAAAGAAGTTGAAGAACCTTTAAAAGAAATAGCGGGCTTAAAGATTTGGCGGGCCTTCAACGCGGCCCACAAATACGGCCAGGGCGGGGATACTTCTGAAGGCAAAGGACTGGACGCTAACGCTTTAACAGTTATAGACTATTCCACCCGGCCGGCCGTGGCCGTCGCCACCTTTGAAGATAATTTAATTACACCTTACAATTTTGCGCATGAGATGAAACGGGCCGGTTTGATGTTCGGAGAATGCATCGCATGCCCGGAAATGAATAACACGGGCTTTGGGACTTTAGCGGAACTTCTTAATATTTACGATAATATTTATATACGAGAAGACAAAAAAAAGGTAGGCAAGCAGATAAGCAACGAATACGGGCTTAGGATGATGTCCGGAATAAAGTATGACCTTTTTGGAAGTTTAAGGGAAGCGATTGAAAGCGGAGCATTGCTTGTTTTAGACGCAGCGCTTTTGTGGGAAATGTATTATTACCGAAAACAGGATCTTAATGCGATGAAAATAGAGGAAGGCATGACCAGGCATTTTGATAAGCTTACAGCCCTGGCCATTGCCTGGGAAATGAGAAAATACGCCACGCCTTCAAAAAAAGACAATGAAAAACCTTTTAAACAAAAAGATATGGAAGTGGACAGTGAATATTATGGATAATTTAATTAAAAGACTGGGCCAGTCTTAAAATGGATGAAAGTTTAATATCAAAATTAGCTTCAATAGCGGCCAAACAAATCCAGGTAGCCCAACAATTCAAACTGCCACGGATTACTGAAATTCAAAAATCGGAAGATATGTACATGAATAAAGTTAAGAAGCAGCTTAAAGGGCGTTTTAATATTCCTTTGCCTATACTTTCGGGTTTTGTTGATACTTTAAAAAGCAAAATAGACGACGTCCCGACTCTTAATTTTAAAAGAAAAGCCGAAGAGGATTTGAAAGCGGCCAGAAAAGTATCAGCTTTGTGGAATTCAGATTCCGGAGACGATCAGGGCGAATGGGGGTTTGTGGACCGCCAGGTGAAGTTTTTGGCAATCTTCTCGGGCCGGGGAATCTTTAAATACTACGCGGAAAGCGACCCTGAATATAAATCAAACTTGGAATGGCTTGATTATTACGACTTTCTTTGCGAACCGCAAGGCGGCGCTAACTTGAAAAGGCATTTATTCTGCGGCCAACAAAACATCTTCAGGACTAAATCTGAACTTTTAGAAGGAGCCAAAACCGGACTTTATAACCGGGTTGGAGTAATCAATCTTATTAATAAAACCTCGGACGGGGATATTAATAAAAACCAAGAAGAAGCCGAGCGTAAATTTAACCGGTTTCAAGGCTTAGGTTTAGATCCAATTTCCAACAACTATGTCGGAGAGGATATATATAATCTGACTGAATGGTATTGAATTCATAAAGGCGTTAAATATTATTTATTCTTTGACCCTAAAACCCTGCGGGTTGCCAGGGCGGATGAGCTTAAAAATGTTTTTTCCGATAATGAACATCCTTTTGTTTCCTGGGCGACTCACGAAGATCCGGCTAACTTTTGGAGCAAAGCCCCGGTTGACGACATCCGGCCCGTGGCCGACGCCATGCGCATTATTTTTAATGAAGCTTTGAATAATATTCAGAAACGAAACTGGGGGATGAGAGCTTTTGATAAAAACATCTTTCCAAATCCGGAACAACTGCAGTGGAAGCTTGATGGTTTAGTCAAGGCAACCCCTAAACCAGGACAAGCTATCGGAAACGGAATTTATTCTTTTGAAACTCCTGATAATTCTACCATTACTGTTAACCTGGTTGAGTTCTTAGATAACATGCTCGGCCAGAAATCAGGCATTACGGCCGGAGCGCAAGGCGCCAGCGACAAAGACCAGAAAGTAGGCGTTTATTATGGAGACTTACAACAAGTAGCCGACCGCCTGGGGCTCTACAACAAGGCCTATAAAGAATCCTGGGCCAAGTTGGGCAAGAAGTACATAACCGGCTTAAAAGACCATTTGAACGAAGCCAAGGCCATTGAGATGATAGGCAATGACGGCATTGAATGGGACGAGATTAAAAAAGAAGACATTAAAACTTTTGACATTGAAGTCACCGGAGGCAACCTTGAAAAACAGCAAAATGATATTAAAAAAGGCAGGCAGAGCCAAGCCATAACCGCGATTGCGGCCAATCCGGCCTTAACCCAAAAAATCAATCAAAATTGGCTGATTGAAAATATTTTAAGAAGCGGAGATTTTGACGAAGAAGAAATAAGGCGGGCCCGCGACGCGGAAAACGACGGAGACCAGGAGATTATGTCGGAAGCGGCCAAGTCAATTCAGCTTATTCTTAAAGGCAAGAAACCTGATTTAAACAGGGGAGCGACTACCGGATTTATCCAAAAGATTATTGACTTCGCCACCGATAAGCTTGATAAGAAGAACATGGACAAATACGACATCTTAATGGACTACGCCATGGCCCATAAAAATATTGCGCAAGAGAATATGATGAGAAAAGCTATGGTTATAAAAAGTATGGGGAATCCGGCGGAAGTCGGCGGAGCAGCGCCAGCGGCCATTCCCGGCCAAGGCGCAGGAGCGCCTTCTGGAACGTCCGGAGGCACAATATCAATCAGCCAGCGCCAATCGCGACAACTTAGTCCTATAACCGTTTAATATGGCATTTTTAATAGACAAAATTGGTAAATTAAAAAAAAACTTTGAAGACCAAGGCGCGGAAACATCGTCCTTAGAAGATATTAATAACTGGGAAAAAAACGCCAAACGGGCTTTAGCTTATCAAACGCTGGCCAAAAATGAGATTATCAGAGAAATCTTAAAGGATTATCAGCAAAAAATCACGGCCATTAATGAGTCTTTAGCTAATGATGAAAACCTAAAGGACAGCGAACGCAGTTTGCTTTTTAAGGAAAAAACCTGGAGACAGGAGTTTATAAATTTATTTACATCCGCCGACAGCGAACTTGAAGCGATAGAAAAAGAGGTGGATGAAAATTTAGTATGACACCCTTTGAATTAACAAAGAAAGGCATTAAAAGGCATCAAAAAAAAGTAAGAAGAGCGCGTCTTTTAGCTTTTAGGCTTAGACATCCCCAAACTGCCAGAATCCTCAAATCTGAACCGGTTGGTCGCGATATTACGAATGAAGTGGTAAAAATTGTGAGAACAAAAACGAGTTTGCTTAAACGTTTTTGGATAGCCTTTAAAACTTTAATAAAATTTGGATTTAAACCATACGCCAAAAAAACTTGAGCAAAAATTAATCAGACAAGCCCATAAAAAGGGCTTAACCGGAAAAGCTTTTGGCCGGTATGTCTACGGAATCATGCAAGAAAAGACTGATTGGAAGCCGGGTAAAAAACGTTATATCAAATAATTATGGAAAGATATAAACGGATAGTAGACAACAAAATGCGGTCCGCCGGGGATATTGATGACGAAAAAAAAATTATTAGGGTTAACAAGAAAAAATCAAAGAGCCGCGGCGCAGGCGAAGTCCTGGACACGATTGTCCATGAAGAAAATCATCGTTTGCATCCAAAAATGCACGAAAAGACCATAAGAGAAAAAACAAAAGAAGATATAAAAAAAATGAGTTCTTCGACTAAACAGAGGTATCATTCTTTATACAAAAACAAGAAGACAATAAAAAAACGTTATGTTTAATCTAATTAAGAAACAAGAAAAAAAAGAGGTAAGAAAAAAGCAGGGCTTATTAGATCAGTTGAAAAAGGACATGTCAGCCCAATATGCTTTTAATCCTCCAAATCGGCAAAGAAAAAAAGAAATTAATGCTTTAAGGCTTCAATATGACATCCAAAGAGACGCTTTAGTTAAGAAGTACCAGGAAGAGGTAGACGAGTTGACAATCCAATTTATGCGGGAAGAAATTAATATATTAAAAAGAGTAATTGATATTCCTTAAAAATTTAAAAAGACTGGGCAAATATTTAAGTAGTGGAATTCTATACTTAAATTTGAGTTTTCTGCCCAGTCGATTCAAATTATAAAGTATGGAGCTGCGCTATTTAAATAGCGCAGCTTTTTTATTAATTAATATAAAAAAACTATGTCAGACAAATCTTACACCGAAGTCTTTGATTTAGGCGGAAACATCATCCGGACCTATACCGAAAAAGACAACGGGAAGAATCACGCCGCGTTAGCCAAAGAATTCGCCACTAAGAACGGCTATGTCGTTAAAGGCAACAAAGACACCGAAGCTAACGCCAAAAAAGAAGCGGCCAGGAAGGAAATTGAAGAAGCGGCCGCTAGCATTAAGGAGGGCAAGGAATTCACTTTTGGAGGTAAAACCTATTCTCCGGACAAAGTGGCCAAGCTGTCGGAGAAAGACAAAAAAGCTTTAACCGCCAAAATTGAGAAAAAAAAGGAAGAATTGGATGAAGCGATAAAGGAAGAAGCAGATAAAGCGTAAATTAAATAAAAAGTGAGTCAACACTTACCAAAAAATCGTTATCCGCGCGTTAAGGCGCATATAACACTTAACAAGCCAGTCAAGGCTTTAAAAAATCGTATGTTAGAAGCAAAAAAACCCATCAGCGATATGACTGATGAGGAGTTTGAAAAATTTTCCGAGGGTGAGCCCAAAGAAAATAAAGAAGGCGACGGCGGAGAAAATAAAGAAGAAACTCCGGAGGAAAAAGAAGAACGCGAGGCGGATGAGGCGAAGAAAAAAGAGGAAGACGATAAAAAGAAAGCTGAAGAAGACGCGGCCGCCGACGAAAATAACAAAGGCGATAAAAAGAAAGAAAAAATTAGAGAGGGAGAAGAACCGAAAGAACCTCCGCACGTTCCTTATGCAAAATTTCAAAAGAAGAGAGGAGAGTGGAAAAAACGGGAAAAGGAATTGGAAACCGAATTAGAAATTACCAAAAAGCAGAAGGAAGAGTTAGAACAAGCTGCCTCTTCGCAAAACATTGAGAAAGACGTAGACAAGTTTATTGAGAAAACCGGAATGGAAAAAGAAGCGGTTATGGAACTAATCAGCATTATCAAAAAGCACGCCGGCGTTTCGCCTGATGTTGAAAAAAGAATAACCAATTTTGAAAGAACATCAGCTGAAGCGGCCGAGAAAGCGGCTTTTGAGAATGACTTCGAAAAAAATGTATTGCCTTTGATTAAGGAAGCCAACGTTGATGTTACTTCTGCCCAGATCGCCAAGGCCAAGGAAAAAATAAAGGAGTTGGCTTATCAGGACGGAAAAGAAAAAATTCCTTTGGATTATATTTTCGCCCGGCATCAAAAAGACCTTTCCGGACTTATTGCCAAGCCGGAAAAGAAAAAATCAGCAGAAGGTTCACGCCCCGGCAGTCAAGCCGGCGCAAAACCGGTTGAATACGAGAATATTACCGCTGAACAGATTAATAACATGACTGATGCCGAGTTTGAAAAGTATTCTGAATGGGCGGAAAAAACCTCCGGAAGCAAACTTAAAATAATGCGTAACGGAGAACAAGTTAATAATTAATTCCTAAATAGTACAAGATACAGCCGTATTTTCTATTATTTAGGAAAACCATAGGAAAATATGGCTAATGATATAGCAACAGGAAGTTTTCCGGAATATTGGTCCCGGAGAATGCAGATAAAACTGAAAAAGACCAAAGTTTACCGGGTAGTTTCTAATTTTGAAGAGGTAGGGACTCTTAAGAACGGAGATACGGTCCACAGACCATACCGATCTGAATTGGTGGTTAATGACTTGGGAGCTGAAGGCAGTTATTCCAGGCAGGATATTTCAGACTCCAACGAGTATTTGACCATTGACAATTCGCCCGAAGTTACCTTTTATCTTAAAGACCCTGATGAAATTCAGTCTAACTATAAGACCGCGAACGAATACGCCGATGATGCCGCGGATAAGTTGGGCGACAGAATTGACGGAAGAATTACCGGTGAATACGACCAGGCCGACAGTATTGTCGCCAATTTTGAAGTAGGCGGAGGGGGAACAGCCAGCGACGGCATTGGCTTTACTCTTGGAACGTCTAACATCGTTAAAGCGCTTGGAAGAGCCATGAAAAAACTGTCTCGCTTAGATGTGCCGGTGGCGGACAGATGGGGTATTATTTCTCCTGATTTCTACAATGAACTTTGGGAATTTATCGCCGGCAAGGAAAGTTTGCTGGGAGATAATAGCGGACAAAACGGAGACATCGGAAAATACGGCGGATTTAGGTTATACATGTCTAACGCTTGCGGTTGGTCCGCTCGCTTGGAGTTTGGTACTAATCCGACAGCTAACGACACGATCGTAATTAATGGCGTAACCCTTACCTTTAAAGCGACATTGGCTGCGGCCGGCGATCTTCATATTGGTACAGCCGTTACGGATACCTTGACTAACATGGTGGCCGCGATTAATACTCCGGGCACTTCCATTACAGAAGCGGCTACGACTGGTTTTACCGCTCTTTCCGCGGCTAACCAAAAACTAATGAAAGACATAGCAGCTGTTAACGGAACCACTTACATGACTCTGAAAGGTTATGGCAAGAGTTATGTGGCAGTTTCCGAGACCTTATCCGCCGCAGCCGATATTTGGACTCTCACCAAACAATTACAGCATAACCTATTCGGCCAGGGCAAACCGATTGATTTGGTTATTCAAAAAGCCATCAACCTTAAAATTAAAGACCGCGATGGCTATTTGGGCAAGGACTTTGTCAGTTGGGCTATGTTTGGCAAGAAAACCTTTGATGAGGGCGATAAGAAACTGGTGGATATGCAGATTAGGAGCGACGCTTTTTAATAATTAACTAATTTAGACTAGAGAATTATTATTTTCTCTAGCTAATAGAGGAATTAAATATGAATAGACTAAAATCAATATCCTCAAAGTTGATTATTGCGTTTTTTGCCATCCTAATAAGCGGCGGAATTGCGTCGGCTTTGACCTTTAGCGGAAGTGTTGACGAAATTAAAGACCTATTCTCTCAGGATAAACCGGTCCAGGTAGACCCGGGTATGGGAGGTGCCAGGCAAATCTTTGCCAATCCGAATTTTCCCGATGGTCTCTGCAATAATAATGTATGCGAAATGACAGTCCACGGCACGATCGCAATCGGTGAATACCAAAAATCATTTCTGAATAATACTGGTAGAACCATATTTGTTGATTATGTCGAAGCGTACGCAAATGGAACGGCCAGCTCAACTCTTACATTCGATGTTGCCTCTTCTTCAACCGCGACTTTAACTTATAATGCCTCACCATTCTCTGAATTAATTGATAGTTATTCAATATCCACTTCAACTGCCTATAAATTGATTAATTCAATCAAGAATGCCGGCACCAACGGAATAAACGCTATTGCGGTAGATCCCGAGGAATATGTGGTTTTCTTTTTGCAAGACCCTTATCAATCTGGTAGTTGCACGGGAGCTACATGCGAGAACGCCACTTCAACGGCCAGAGGTTACACAATCGATTACAAAGCGCGCTATCACTACATTGAGTAATTGAGGATAAATTTAGCCCCGAATTTATTTCGGGGCTAGGGCTTATCTTTAATATAAAAAACTATGAAAAAAATTCTAATTTTTACCTTACTTTCAGGGATGCTGGTTTTAGGCGGATGCGCAATTCCGGCCCCCAAACAAGAACAATCTTTAAAAGGAGCTGATTTTAACCAAGTAGAAACAGTAACTAGCGGTCAGGCGACAACTACCAATTCAGCTTTGCCAATTATAGTGCTGAACCACAATGCGTCAAGAAAATACGCCAAGATTATAAATGACAGCGCCACGGCCATTTATCTTTATTTAGGTAATTTTGCCAGTGCGAGCGCTGCTTCTACGACTGTCGGAGTAAATAAAGGCATAAGGCTTAACGCAACCGGCGGAGAATACGTCATCGGACCGGATAACCTATGGCAGGGAGAGTGCTGGGCATCGAGCACGGCTAGCGGGCTTAATATATCATATTCTGAAATGCAATAATTATGCTTCAGCTTCATCCGGGAGAAAAATTTATAATCGTTCGGGGGATAGAGGACCATTCAGACTCCAGGACTTATTATGTCCAAGCAGTAATTAGAAACGCTGACTCGGATGTTATTTTAAAGACGGTTAATTTAACGGATAAAGGAGATGGCCACCGTTTTAGCGCCGAATGGTATGTGCCGCAAAATCCCGGCCAAGGCTTTTATATTATAATAACTACCTCTGTTTATACGGATTCGGGATACACAACGAAATCAGGAAATTATGGCGATAAATATGACACTTATTTAGTTCAAGAAAGATTAACCAGAATGGACATGCCAATGGGGGGAGCGGATATAAGTTATAAAAAAATTGAGGCGATAATCAAAAAGGTTGTTGATGAAAGAAAAATGCAGGGAATTCCTAAAGTGAATTTAGAAAACGTTCTAAACCAATTATCAAGAATTAATGATTTTTTGTCTAATCTTAAAATACCGGCAGCAGAAAAGTTTAATTATGAAAAGATAATAAACGTAATTGAAACTTTTAGAAAGGAAGTCGCTAACGGATTTAAGTCAATTCCAGCGCCGGAGAAAATTGATTTTAGTCCGGTGATAAAAATAAATAACGAAAATTTATTAAATAGCGTGGAACAAATTTTATCGGCCTTAAGAGCATTTGTTGAAGCAGTTAAAGAAGAAACAGCAAAAAACGCGGAAATAGGCGATAAAAAGATTAAACCTATTTTAGACTTAGTGAACAAATTTACCGATAAGGCGCCAATTTTAAAATTAATGATGCCAGAAGAAGAAGAAAAAGAGGATAATGCCGCCAAAATTAAAATCAAAAAAAATAGACCATTTTTAAATCGTAAAATATGAGAAAATTAGTCCTATTATTTGTTTTAATCATCGCAGCAATATTATTTTGCTTTGTTAGTGCTTTTGCCGGTGCCGACCAAAGCGATAAAAAGTTAAATGAAAAGAGTTTATCGGGAGGAAACAGTACTATTACGACAATGCCGCCGGTCAAATATGATAGTGATAATATTCATATAATTCCAAGGACTTCAAGCGGAATAATTGGTTCATCAACTGTTGATTCTAATTGGAAAACATCAACTTCTACGGAATTTTGTTTAACCGGCGACGGTTGCCGCACCACTTGGCCGACTGGTTCAATTGGATTAAGCAACTGGACTTTTGATAATAACTATGGAGTTTCTAATTTAACTCCTTCTTCTTCTATACCAGTCTGGGTGAAGGACGATATTCACGCCTCTTCCTCTGTCGACGTGGCCGCTACTACTACGACTAAAAATTTAGAAGTTTCTAATAATTTTAAATTATCCACTATAACCGGTTTTTTAAAAGCGACAGCGGGATATATTAGTAATGCTTTAATTGATTTAACTTCTGATATTACCGGTATTTTACCCGAAGCCAACGGCGGGACTGGCACGACTTCCCCTTATGGGATTTTAAAAGGCGATGGCACGGATATTTTAACGGCCGTGGCCGATACTGATTATCAAGTGCCTCTTACTTTTGGAGACGGACTAACCCGCACCTTAAACGATATAGATTGCGACACGGCTTCAGCCGGAGCGTTTGGGTGTCTCACGGCCGCCAACTGGACAACTTTTAACAATAAACAAAATTCTTTTTCAAACATTTCCGAATTAAATTCTTTTTTTGCGGGAGAAAGCGTGGCTTCCTCTACGGGTAATACTAATATTGTTAAGGTTGGCACCTTGACAACGGGAGCGACGGGCGCCGGGTTTACCATCAATTTAGATGCCTCCTCTTTGACCTGCACGGATTGCATAGATATATCAGGAAATACTAATTTAACAGCCGGAGATTTTATTACCCTGACTGATGATGACTTAGATATTGACACCGGAGCGATTGCCAGCGGAGCGACCACTATTTTAGCCACGGCCGGCTCGATTTATGACTTTGTCAACACTGCCACTTCTTCTCTGAATTCCTTGTATCAGTCCCTAGATACCGACCTCACGGCTATAGCGGGTCTTTCCTCTGCTGGGTTTATATCAAGGACCGGCTCGGCTACTTACTCGGAAAGAACTTTGGCGACTTCTTCTCCTAAAATAATTATTCTTAACCCGGCCGGCATAGCGGGCAACCCGACTTTTGACATAAAGGCTAATAGTTTGACTATCGGGGTAGATGTTAAGGCGGGCACTCTCACTAATGCTAAATATTGCACCTGGGATAGCGCTAATTCGCAAATGGTTTGTAATTCAGATGGAGGAGGTTCGGGTTCAGGAACAGTAAATTACGGCGAGGCAGGGTCTCTGGCCTATTACTCTTCGGCAGGCACTACAGCTACCGGCACGCCCGTAGCTAAACTTAAATGGGACAACACTAATGGGAGATTAGGCATTGGGACTTCAACGCCTTTTACCGCATTATCAATAGTAGGGACTTCTACCCTTACTCAAACAGGTGGCGCTCCTTTAGTAATACAAAATCTTAATGATGGGGTTTCTAATCAATTAGCAATTTTTAAAGCCAATAAACGAACTACACCTGCTGATAATGACCAAGGATATTTAAGTTTTTATGGTGATGACGACACTGGAACGCAAGTTGAGTTTGGAAGAATGCTTTGGGAAATGGACGATGTAACGAATACAACAAAGGATGCAACTATACGTTTTATGCCAATAGTTGACAATGGTTTAACTGACGCAGACAGTGTTAGTATTGTTGCAGATGGAGCGAAGGTTTATTTAATAATTGCTGGAACTACTCATACTACAGGAATGGAACTTGATGTACCAGGTGGAGATGTTTTTGTAGGAAGGACTTTAAATCTTGGTGCTGCTACAGTAGGAACAGGACAATCTTTCTTTGTGAATGCTGAAGGGAAGACATCAACAACTGATGTATTACATACAATTAAAGGTGCCTCTACCCAATTTAATTCAGTATTTGGGGGAATGACAATTGGAACACTGACAGCGAATAACGCTTTTTCAAAACTTTTAATTGCGTCTGAATCAGTAACAGAAGGAAGTTCCGGCAATCATCCTCTTTTATCACAATTAGCAATAAAACCGTTTACCATTACTGCTGGCACCGCTACCGTTTCCGACACCGCCTCTCTCTATATAGAAGGAGCGGCTACCACTACCGTTGTTTCAGGTCAAAATTATGCTTTATGGGTTGATAATTTAAACGGAGATTCTGGTTCAGTTTCAAGATTAGATGGGACGGTTCTTCTTTCTACTGATAGTTATAATACTGGCATTGGCACAACTTCTCCGATGTCAAAACTTTCCATTACCACTACCGGCAACCAGCTCACCTTAGCTTACAACAATACTAACTATACGAACATCACTACCAATTCAAGCGGCCAGCTTACGATAGACAGCACGGGAAACCTTATTTCAACGACTGATGCGGTGGATTTTGGCGGAGCGAGTTATTTCAAAGCTCCATATTCAGCCAATCCCACTGTTGATGCCGCAGGAAAAATAGCTTTAGATACCACTACTGGTTCAAGCACCAGCATTCATATTTTTACCGATGCGGAACACGCCTTGTTCTCGGACTTTGACAAATCAGTAAATATCAGCTCAACCACGATAGACAAGGATATTAAAAGTTTTGATACGGGGACTTCTACTTTCGCTTTATGGAATCCAAGCCGGGGAGTTGTGCTTAATAAGCTTTATTGCAAAACTGACACGGGAACAGCTACTTGCCAGTGCGGAGACGGGACTAATTGGACGGAGTTAGTGGCTTGTAGCGCCACTCCGACAGCCGATACCAGTTTAAGCAATAATTCTTTTATTACAAGAGAAGATGTCCAATGCCGTTGCGGAACACAAGCCAGCGACCCTAATAAAATTACAATAACGGGAACTTTTGAATATAAGCCTTAAGTATGAAAAAACTTTTAATTATATTAATCCTTTTTCTTTTACCAGGTTGCGGACAAATCCCTCTTTCAGGTGGAACGGCAATCTCTGAAAATCTAAAACTGAAAGCTCCTATAGACAAGATACTCACTCACGCAGAAACGGATTGGATAGTTAAAAAACCTCACGGAGTTTTAGAGAATAAGGGAAGGATTATAACTTACGATTACATCACTGACATTCAACCGACCGAAAAAGTTATTTTCCAACAAGGTGAGATATACTCCCAGATGTTTCAGGTTTCTGATAACACTTTTCAGATATGGGGAGGAAACCGTCCTCATTACTATAAGGACGCGATTGGTAAGGTATTTAAAATAGAACAAAATGCCACTACTACGATAGAAGCATTTGCCGAGCAGACCAAAGTTAGTTTCTTTAAAAAATTAATTGCTCGGGCCACTGATTATCCGCCTTCAGGAGATGACGGCGAACGATATGTTGTTTATAATGCGGCGGCAGACTGGGCGACAGCCCACGATGCCCTTACAGGAACGGGCGTAAGCGATACGGCCGGAACGGTTATCGATGTTCACACGGAAATTTATTTAAGTAAGTTTTATATTAACAAAGGAGCAACGCCGTTTGACAATTCTGGTCTAGCTGATGACGCTTACATCAGCAGTGCTTCTATCAGTGTTTATAAAGAATCAACTGGCGATGGAGACAATGACGGAGAAGATTATATTGTAGCCGTTCAATCAACCCAAGCTAATCCAAATAGTTTGGTTGTAGCTGATTACGACCAATTTGGAACAACCGAATGGAGTAATGAGATTGACATCGGAAGTATTAGCGCGGGATATAATACTTTTACTCTTGTTAATATCGGGACTAATTATGACCAAATAAGCCGAACTGGTTATACTCAGGTAGGTTGGCTAGAAGGACATGACCACCTTAATCACGCCATTGCCACTGGAGCGAATTTCCTTTCGTTCTACAATTCACGATATACAGGAACTGACCACGACCCTTATATGACGATTACTTTAGGTTCTCCGGCTCTGCCCGTTGTTAAAAAGGGAGAAATAATTTGGTTTGATTAATATGGAAGTATCTTTTATCCAAAAATTTATCTGTATTTTACTTGGCTTTTTCGCTTTGGGAGTTGGGGATTATTTCGCCGTAGGATTTATAAGTGAAAGATTTATAAAGTGGCTTAAAAATTAACATATAAAATTATGAACAACATTTTAATTTGGCTTGATGGGTATAAAACCTACATTTCAGCACTCGCTCTTTTAATAATTCCTTTCGCTATTACACAAGGGTATATCACTAAGGAACTGGGCGAATTGTTGGCTGGAATTATTGCTATCTTAATGGGCGGGGGTAAATATATTACCGACCAAGCTATTAAAAACAACACTGATTTAGGATTAGCAGTTAAAGATAAAAGATTAAGATAAATTATGCCTGAAGTTGACAACAATGTTTTAGTCGAACGCCTTGAGGGTTTGACTAAACTAATTAACGAAAAATTTGAAACCAACTCCGACCAACATTCTAAAATAGAAGCTCAAGTAGTTAAGACTAATGGCAGAGTAAATAGCTTGGAAGATTGGAAAAATCGCATAGTCGGAGCTATTATAATTATGAATATTGTTTTTTTACCAATTATTTTTATGGTTGTAAATAACTGGTTAAGATAGGAGGCAATCGTGAAATATTACTGTATGAAAAAACGGAAATTCCTTACAGGAAAAACTGTTGAAAATAAATGTAAAAAACGCTGTAAGAAGGGTTGTCAAAATCTCACCTTGAGAAAGGAGAGAAGAAAATGAAAACCGCTGATGGAGTTAAAATCATATACCGCTGTGATGTTTGCGGAAGAATAAAGCCTTTTGACCAATGGGTCAAAGCTACTCCCGCTGAGCAGAAAGCGGTTTATGACCAGGGGCATATTGCTTTTATACAAAGCGTTTGTCCAAATTGTGAAAGGAAGAAGTAAAAACGGAGAGTGCCGGAAGCAACGCCACACAATCTTGTCAGTAAGACAAACCAAACAGGCGGAAAATTCTCGCACTCTCCGCCCAAATTATGAAGACTGACCAATATATAAGAAGATATGAGGGTTGTATGACGGATTGCGTAGCTTATTACTTAAATCTCCATCCGGAAAATGTGCCATTATTTGTAAGGTGGGGAAAATCGTGGAATAAAAAATTCAAACTTTGGTGGAAAAGAAGAGGATATATTGTTAGATGGGATTTATGTAAAACTCCACCGAAAAAAGGAAAACATATTATCGTGGGAGATTCGCTAGTATGGAAAAAATATAGTCATATGGTAGTTTATAAAAATGGAAAACTTATATACGACCCGACTTATCCGTCTAATTGGAAAGATAAAAGAATTACGCATAGATTAATTATTAAAAAATTATAAAATTAACTTTAAAAGTATGACAGCAAATGAAATTTTAAACAAATATTTAGAAGCATTACAAATGTCGGATAGCAGTCCGATTGATTTACAAAATGTTATTTTAGATATTCTAAAATATCTTGATTACAAAGAAAGCGGTGGAGATGCCGATCCCTTAATTCCACAATATCTGAATGATAAATTGTGGGCAGAAATTAAAGAGAGGTCTTTTAATGTGGGGGGTGAAGGCGTGCCTGCTATTGAATTACCAGTAGTAAGAGAAATATTAGAAAAGTATAAAATATTAGGAGACGAAAAAGATGGAATGTAAAAATTTATGTCTATTTTCAACCATAAAGGAGAGTGGGGGCAACCCCACAATTTATTGCCTGACTGGGATTGGAAATTGTTTTGGACAATAGTCGCAATTATCTGCGGAGCGGGATTATATATCCTTATTTTTGGCTTAAAAATTTAATATAAAAATATGTTAAAAGAATTAATCTCAAATTACAAAAACAGAAAAATGAGTCTTGGTCTTTATGACGAAGTTGACGAAAGAAATTTTGGAGCCGAAGTTATAGCCGGTAATGTCACCAAGGCAGATTTAACTGATCAAGAATTTCAAACTTTCCAGCCAGTTTTAATGGACCAACTGGACACTGATTTTTGCGTCGGCGCCGGTAAGGCTTATTTTAAGCAAGCGACCGAACGGGTAATTATGTCATTCGCCGGGGCTTTTGCTATGGGAGCCCGGGCACTAGGTTATGTCCCGGAATGGGGTATTTCAATTTTACAAGTGATGAAAGGAGCATGTGGTTTCGGAGTCCCGGAAGAAGATAAATGGAAATACGAAGCATATTCAATTTTAAAGCCGCTCAAATCAGGCAGAAATTATTTCGCGAATTGGAAAAATATGCCGCAGGACACTTTAGATAACGCGGCTAAGCACAAAGACCAGAGTTTTTTCCAGATAAACTTGCTATCCGGATGGGACCAGTTTGACACTTTTAGGGCATATCTGAACAAATTTAAAGACAAAAGAATAGTAATTCAAACTGGAGTAGACGACCATAATATCACTTTGATAGGGCAAAAAGTAATCAATGGAGTAATTAAGCTTTTTGGCCCGGACAGTTACGGGACTCAAAGCATTAATTACCGTATAGGAAAATCTATTGACGGATTTAGATATTTTTCAAGAACGGAAGCTAATCAACTTTTTACCGGATACATTGCCTTTGATATGCCGCGCGCGTTGGCCGAACTGCTTAATTTATATAATAACAAAGCCATTAAATTAAAGGACAACCCGGAATGTTTTTTAGTCAAAAATGGAGAAAAGCACTCGCTTGTTAATGAGACGATTGCCTGGGCTCATAATACTCTACTATTTGACCCCAACTATGTATCTGAAATTTCCCAGGAAGATTTTGATAAAATACCAACCGGAGAACCTGCTAAATTTAAAGACGGCCAAAATTGGCAAATAGTCAGAAGAATTTTAGAAAAATTAAATAAGTTAGATTTAATAAACGAAACTTAAAAATATGACCGGACAAGAAGAAAAAGATTTCGCGGAAAGTTTAATTGACGATAGTATTGATGAAACCTTATTTTTAACCTTATTAGCCGTAGCCAAGGACAATCTAGAAGACGAAAGAGACTGGATGTACCTCAAGGCGGTTGATTCAAGCCAATCTATCTCACCCGGGGAGACTTATCTAACTATGAAAACTTTACCGACATTATTTAGAAAAATGCTTAAAGTTTTTGTGGATAATTTAGAATATTGGGGAATTCAATTTGAAGACAGATTAAGATATAAAGATAGTTCAAGAAAATTTTATATTGACCTGGCCAATAACCAATTTGCGATAATCGGAACTCCGGCCGAAACTAAAACCATTCACCAATTTTATATAAAGACCACGCCCGAATTAACCCTCACTACCAGCCCGACTTTCCCGACAAGGTTTCATAAAATATTAGGATTTAAAATAGCGGGATATATTACCGCGGGAGTGGATGCCGACGATATTTACGCGCGCATGAGCCCGGAACATAAAATGGCCGCGGAAGCAATGGAAGAATCAATGAGAAACTGGGATACGGATTTAAGACTTAACGCTATTAATTATAGCGCCGCTCCTGATCTAAACAATGGGGGCAGGGTTGATAGTATTGATATAAACGAATGATAATTAAAGAAAGAAAAAATTTTAATAAAGGTTTGATCACTACGATTGAAGAAAACTCACTGCCGCCGGGTTCGGCTTCACGAGTTTTAAATTGGCTATTTAATGGAGATAAGCTGGAATTAAGAAGAGGGATGGCTTTAATAGGCGATGAGGTCGCGAGCAGTGGCAAAATTACCGGTCTTTTTACGGCCAGAAAAGCTAATGGAGATGAAATAACTTTCCGAAAAAGAGGACAAAAACTTGAATATTATGACGAAGCGACTGATGTCTGGATTGAAACCGGAACTAATATTTTTGGCGCGGCCGGGGGGAATGATGAAGCGGCTTTTGCTGAATACAACACCAATCACGGCAACCAGGTTTGGGTGTCGTCTCCTGATAGTTCTTTATTTAAGATAATGACGGCTAACCCGGGGAGTTATACTGACATGTATGACTCAACTAAGAATTTTAAAGGCTACATCGACATACTTTTGAACAGAATGTTTTTGTGGGGTAGAAATGAAGATAAAAACGGAGTTTATGGTTCATATATAGATAATCTTATTGCTACGACCGTCACGGCCGAGGCAATAGCGGGGACTGGAGCTACCCGGACCGGAACCCTGGCGTTTAAAGCGGCCGGGGCCAAGAGAACCTGTTTTGGGGTTACTTTTACCGACGGGACAGAAACCTTTGCCGATAACTACGACGGGACCTTAACCGGATCGGCCGGGGGGACAGGAACGATAAATTATACTACTGGGGCATATTCAATCACTTTCGCAGCTCCAGCTACTACGGTTACCTCAACTTATCAATGGGAGGATTCAACCAATAATGGCATAGCCGACTTTACTAAGTCAGCCACCAGAACAGCCGGACAAGGCTTTATATTTAGACAAGACAACGGCGGTAAAATTCAAAATATTAAAACCTATAATGACATCCAATATTGTTTGCATGAATTTAACACCTGGAAGCTTGATATAGGCTCTAATGATACTTTGGCAACTAACAGGATATTCAGGGATAATTCGGGAATTCCCAACTGGCGCGCGGCCGTTTCCACCGGCGAAGGGGTTTACTACATCGATGATTCAAATATTGGTAATCCACAGTTCAGGCTTTTAACCTTAGACGCTTCATCAAGCGAAGTTATACCGGTTAGTAAATCGCTTAATATTGATTTGAGCGATTACCTATTTGACAAGGCGGTGGCGGAAGAATTTGGGGATTATATTCTATTTGAATGTAGAACTTCAGACAATACGGAAAATAACCGGACGATTGTTTATGACAAACTATGGAATCTATGGACCGTCCTGGATTATTGCTTTACCTGCAAGACCACCAACAATGGCGAGCTCTGGGTCGGGGATAGTCTGGTCCCTAATGTTTATAAACTGTTCTCGGGCACGGATGACGACGATAGCATAATTGATAATTATTTTGAGAGCAATTTAGACGATTTGGAAATACAAAATCTTAAGAAGACGAAAAGATTAAGATTAAGAGGCGAGATACAGAAAAATCAATCTTACAGGGTTTATTTAAGTTTTGACAAAAGCGAATTTATTGAGGTTGGAAATGAAATTGACGAAGACGATGTAGACCATCCGGCCATTGAAGGAACCGGCGGCTATGTGGATGCGGGAACGCCGATCACGGTCGGCAACACCACGGTAGGAACTAAAAAAGTCGGCTCTGGCGATGTCTTAGAGGCTTACAGTTATTTTAAGGAAATTAAAATTAATACTGATAAATTTCAGGAAGTAAAAATAAAATTTGTGGCGGTGGAAATCGGATATGTTTCAATTTCCGAATATACCTATAAAGATATTCGCGTGAAAGAAAGCCGGATACCAAAAAAATATAGAAGTTAATAATTAATTTTATACCTATGAAAAAAATTTTATTATCATTAATTATTTCAGTATTTTTTATTTCATCCGCTGTCTACGCGGCGGATAATCTTTTTGAGTATTATCAGGAAAGGGGAGAGCAACTGCCGGCTATATCAGAAAGGAGTGAAATCTACCGGAACATAGCCTCTGATGCTTATAAAGGCTCTTACGAGCAGAATGTATCATTATTAGACCATCTCGTTTCTATAAAGCCAATAGAAGGCCAAAACGAGGGTAATCTGGGGGGTTTAACCGGGTCAGCTCATCTTCCCCAGGTAATTGCTAATTTTGAAGATTCTTTAGCTACAAAAATTACCTCAACCGCGACATCATTAACCTTAGCGGACGGGACCACGCCGGCCGGAAATACTCTGTCAGGATGGTACGGATTAACGCTTGATGCCGGAAGCAGTAACCAGGAATATATAATTGGCAGTTGCGCCGGGACGGCCTGCACTTCTTTAACGCGCGGACTTTCAACCGACACGGGAACTTCTACCGTAGCTACTTTAAAATTTGAACATAGAAGGGGAGCCAGCGTAAAAATAACCGATTATCCTAATTTAACCATAATAACTAATATTTTAAACGGCGCTGATGGCATACCAGATAAACTTTATTATGATTCTCAACCGACTATAACTTCAAACGAAGATGTTGCCACAAAAAAGTATGTGGATGACGTGGCCTTAGTGTCAGCGCCTGATGCCACAGAAACCGTTAAAGGCGTAGTTGAATTAGGCACGCAGACTGAAGTCGCTTCTACCACTCCGTCCGGTTCAGCCGCCAGATTAGCTATACCAGCTTCAATGTCAACATCAAGTCCGGATGTAAGAGGACTTTATATTCCGGTGGCAAAAAATAATGGCTATCTTGATCAAGGTTGGCTGGATTTAAGCGAAGATTTTGCTTTTAGCGGGGATAACACTTATAGCGGCATAGGGATTTTTAGCGGCGAGAATACTTTTACCGCCACTTCTACAATGGCCACGACCACGACTGTCGTTGTCCCAAGTGGCAATTCGGATGTAACAAATAAACTTTATGTTGACGACGGCGATTCACACGATGTTTCTACGGTTTGTTTTAGCGGGGGCTTATTAGTGTCTAATAATGCAGGTTATTTGTTTTATGGAAGCGCGAGTTCAACTCCAGAATTAGCACCAGAAAACATTACAGAAATGATAGTTACGGCCAGTAGCACAATAGATCGGTTGTATGTTCAATATTATGGCAATAATTTAGCTGATGTCGGCTCCGTGACGTTACGGAAAAATTACTCGAATACTGCACTGACTGTTTCTGTTCCAGCCGGGAATAGCAATCTTTTATCCGATTTGGTCCATAGTTCTTTAGCGCCAGTCGGGACTAAAATAACAATTTATGCGACGACTTCTGGAGGCGGTGGAGCAGGACCATACGGTATTAAAGCGTGCTTTAGAATGACAACCGACGAATAATAATTTAATAATACGAAAAATATGATAAAAATTCGCGTAAAAGGTTCAACAGACCCGTCTCAAACATTAACGGTTAATGAAGGTTCACCGTTAATCACGGACTCCAAATACGAAATCGCTCCAAGCGAATTACCGTCTTCTCCAGCGCCGACTCCTCCGAAGACGACTCCGGATAAATTTCGTTATATTCCTCCGGCCGATAGCGAATATGACAAAGAGGCTACTAATTATTATGACCAATTTAAAATGCCAGACCCGGTGGCGATAAGGGAAGAAAAAAGAAAAGCAGCCCAGGCAATGGTAGATACTATTAACCAGGATTTTTATAACCGGATTTTACCCGCGGAAAATGCGGCCGGGGAAGACAGGTTGGGAAGAACCCGGGCCATAGCGGCCAGGTCAGGCACGCTAACCAGTGATTTCGGAGGAGCGGCGCTTAGTACAACGGAAAAGGGCAACAAGGACATTATCGCAGCCCGGGAAGCCGAGCGTGCATCCATGGTCGCTAATATTTTTGATAAGTTTGACGCGCGCGCGGACGAAGAAATAACCAATAAGACCAATCTGGCCTTAAAGGGAGAGGAAGCCAGGCTTTCTTATCTTAAAAATAAAACTGATGAAGCCAGGACTGACTTTAAAGCCATCGCGAGCTCGGGAGTCTTAAAGTCTTTAGATGACCTTGAAGCCGATGATTATCAAATGCTTTTAAAACAGACCGGGTATAGTGATTTAGCACTGGAAAGTATATTCAACGCCAGCAAAACCAAGGCGGCGCAGATTGACTATAAGACGGAAAAACTTAACAATGGGAAAATTTTGTTTTATGGTCTTAACCCCACAACCGGAGAGTTGGTCCAAAAGACTTTTGATTATAATGTCCCTCCGGAATTTGATTTAACTATGACTACGGACGGCACGCCTTTACTTTTTAACAAGACTACCGGAGAAGTTAAATTAGCAGAGGGATTTAAAGAAGAACAGTTTAAAAAAGAGCCGACTATTTCCGAAAAATATGGCAGTGGAATTATTGGAGAATATAATTATTACGTTGACCAGGAAAAAGCGGCCATGCGCAAGCCGATAAGCTTTAATGACTATCAGACGGCGGACGCGAATAGGAAGAAATCTAATACCAATATTTATAATATTAATTCTCCGGAGTCTAAAAATGATATGGCTGGCATCCAAGCGGATATTGAAGCTATTAGGGGCGCGGATAAAAAATTAGACCCGACAAAATATCCGCAGATAAGAGAAAGAGTTGCTACAGACAGCCCTAATCTTTTAGATTGGTTTGACAAAACTTATGACCCTAAAATTGTTTTTGACCCGAAGAATCCGGCCGCCCAGGCTTATTTTAAGAGCGGGACGCAGATGACAGCAGGAGCTGATTCAAAATTAACTCGAGAGAATATAGCTAAACTATATAATTTAAGCGACAACGATACCAAAACCGGATTTTTGGGTACAGGAAAAACCAATAAGCAAAAACTGGATGATATAATATTTATCGTTGATCAATATAAATCAGTTGGTTATTCAGATGACGAAATATTAAAATTACTAAAAGAAGAATAAAATGGCATATAAACCTTTATTCTCTCAACCAACAAATACAGCCGTAATAGCCCCGCCCAAAAAAGGCGGGTATATTCCTTTATTCGCTCAACCCACTCAACCGGTTAAAAAAACAACCGGCTATGTTCCTTTATTCGCGGGAAAAGAAAATAAGCCGGTAGTTGAACCAGCCACTAAAACATCCACCCTGCCAGACTTCTTAGGCGGGGGAGCTTATAATACCACAATCGGCCAACCCAACAAACTAATTAATACGGGCCGTTCCGATTATGGCGGAGAAGCGGCGCAAGCCGGCATGCAAAGAGACGATATAGTTCCGGTTTCCTTAGGAGGTATAAATGACAATATTAAAAATATCAAACTCACTAACTTGAAAAACGCCAAAAAAATTGATGAATTGGAAAAACAAATGGCTCGAGACTTCAAAGCCGGTAAAATATCTTTGCCCGAATCAAGATTAAAAGTCCTTACCGCCAAACAAAAAATGGCTGATGAAGAAAAAGGAATTAAGCAGGGAGTTATGGCCAATTTGCCGAAAGCTATCCCTGAAGCCATAGAACAAGTAAGCAAAGAAATTGGGCAAAGCATAATCCGTTCCTTTTTTAATATTGGGCAGGCGATTTATGACAGAAATTTAAAAGCTACCTTTAAACCGGAAACCGAACTTCAAAAAAAATTAGTGGGAGAAGAACCAACTAATTTAGAAAGAGGCGGAAGGGAATTTGCTAATATAGTCGGATTAGGCAATAAAATACCGCAAAATATAGCAATAGGTTTGGGCATGGTATCCGCTGGGCTTGATATAGTACCTATCGGGGGAGGGACAAAACAAGAATTAAAACAAATTTCGCAAAATATATCTAAATCAAAAAATGAAGTTAATATTTTAAGAAATCTTAAAAAAGTTTTTAAAGGAGATGATGAACTTTTAAAACCGTTAGCCAAAGACTTCGTTAATATTACTGACCCCAAAATAGTGGAAAACAATATAAAATTATTTCAAAAAGGCATAAAAAAACCAATTCAACAAATCCCTAAAAAAGTGGAAGAAGAAAATATAACAAAGATACCCGGGTTTGGAGAAATAAATTATAATAAGGCTACTTTTAAACCATACCCAGATGAAATACTAACCAAAGAAATTAAACCAGTAGAAGTATTAAGAGCAGAAGCCAAGGGTTTGCCGGAATTGCCTAAAATAGCTCCTATTGCCAAAGGAGAAGTCAAACTGATTAACGATTTTCAATCGGCGATAGCTGAAGTTGAGAAATTAAAGAGAATACCAAAGGGCATGCCGATCAACGAAGCTAAAAAAACTTTTGAAGTAACCACCCTGCCGGAAGACATAGTAAATAATTTAAAACTTGAAAATTCAAAAGTTACAATTACTAGACAGGCGCTAAAGCATGTTGTTGAATACGAAAATAGATCAATGGAAAATCTTGTAAAATCAATTCCCGATATACTTACCAACCCCACAAAAATAGCGGATAATTCCGCTAAAAGGCCCAATAGTTATTTATTCGCAAAAATGAACGGCAAGGCAAGAGGTGTAGTTTTGGAAGTAACAAAAACACCTGATGGAAATCAGGTGGTTTCTGCGTTCCCCATAAGTAGACATACTTATGACGAATTAGTTGATATTTCTGGGAGGGCGGCCGTTCCTCCATCCGTGCCTGGTAAACCAGGTGTGCCAGCGAGCCTTTCTGGCGTCAGAGATACCACTAATATTAAAATAGCACAACCAAAAAAGATAGTCAATACCGAAATGTTCCAGCGCGAGCAAGACCTTATTAAACGTGAAATGCAGGCCGGAGCTAAACCAGTCTATCAAGGCGAGTTAGAGAACCAGTACCAGTCCTTTAAACAAGCTGTCCGCAAGACCTATGGCTCGTACAGCGAGTTTCTGAACAAAGCCGAGGATTTAGACGGTCTCAAGACTATGGCCTCTAAAAAGGGCATTTCAGGCACTACGATTGATAATTTAACCTATTCCCAGGAAAAGAAAGGGGATGAGGTTTTTAGTATGTTTAAAGACAGGATTGCTAACAAGGTGGAGTATAGAGGAGTTAGAACACAATTAAGGGCGGAGAGACTGGCTTTGAATAAAGAATTACGCGATCAAACTATAGCTGAAAGAATTGCGGGCCGGAAGCGCGAGGATTATGCGAGAGGGGAATTTATGGGCTACAAAGAAGGATACAGAGAAAGCAAAAGAGATTTATTGGAAAGAATAAGTATAAAAGCCAAAAGATACGCCGCGGTAAGGGATTATTTTAATTTAACCGATCAGGAAATTAGAAAAATTACCCAAAGGAATCCTCGCTATATGAGCGATAAAGAATTTGAAGATTTTATGGTGTTAGCCAAAGAGCGCGGAGAAACAAAAACAATACGTAAAGAAGAATTATCAGCAATTAAAGAAAAAACCGGAGTAAATTTGCCGGCATCAATTAAAAACATCGATGTCGCCGATTTGAATGAAGAGCAGTTTAAAAAGCTAACCGAAGATATTAAAGAGCGCGCGACAGAAATATTATCTCTAAAAAGCAAAGAAAAATTTTTAAGAGACACCCATGGAGCAATTATGGAAAAGACGGCCGATCTGGGTATTAATATACAAGGAGAGAATTGGAAAATGATAAGAAAAAAATTTGGCGTTAAAGAGGCTAATAATGCGACTCTAAATCAATGGAAAGCGATAAATGTAGAACTTGATAAAATGAAGGCTGATTTTGAAATGACCAAAAAGAAAGATATTACCGCCATTACTTTTATTACCGAAGATGAATATAAAATCTTAAAAGAACTTTATCCGGATAAAAGCGACAAGGAATTAATAACGACTAAATTCAGAACAAGAAATAATATTGGGTTTGTTCTTCCTACCATGGAAAGGGGAGAAGTGCATGCGCCTTTGCTTGATTTTACCGGGTGGCATGACTCTTCAACTTTTGGCATGGCCAGAGAAACTATTTCAAGAAATTTAGACGCAGTAGCCGGTCCGGACTCCGGCAAGGTTAAAAACTTTATTGTTGATTTTAAAAGAAACAGGGAGACGGGAAGAATCAAATGGAAAAATAATCTAAAGAGCCAGTATAAGCGAGAGGCGGAAAAATTAAAAATAAAACCTTGGAGCAAGGATGATACTTACGTGCAGATGTATGGCGAGGAACGTCTGATGGAAGAAACGGTTAAGGAAAGAATCATTGAAATAATGAAAAAAAATAAAGTATACAGCAAAACTTATGAAGAAGGCATAGTCGGTAATTTGATTAATAAATTAAAATCAAAAATCAGCGGTGAGGGAATAATAGCAAAGGCAAAGAGCGGCGAGGGAAAATTAAAACCGAATAGGTCTGATTTACATACTTTAACCTCCATGGAATTGCAAGGAGCAGATACGGGCAACATAATAAAAAGAATACCCAAATGGGCGCAAAACAGAATTAATAACGCAGTTAAAGAAGCGCAAAAATTATCAACAGAGATGAATGATTTAATAATGAGCTATGGCCCGGATAACGTTGAAATAGAACTTTTAAAGAGATTAACTCTTAATTGGGAAAATATAGCCAAATTGTCCGATTATTTTAAAAAGGCTTATGACGGACACCTGGGAACGGTTAATTTTGTAAGAAAAAAGTTTGAATATGAACCGATACAAAAGCACAAGCTTTATTTCAGGCATTTCCGCGATCGGGCAAAATTATTTGATATTGAGGGTTTTGACGCCATGCTGGGCAAGGAAAATCTGCCGACAGGCATTTTCGGGGAAACAGAATTTTTTCGGCCAGGCAAGCCGTTTAATACCACCCAGCTTCAAAGAAGGGGAGAAAAGACGACCTTTTCCTCTTTAGGCGGCATGGATGATTATTTAGATACCATATCAAAGGAAATTTTTCATACGGAAACTTTGCAAAGAATAAGAGCGTTAGAAAATTATATCAGAAAGTCAGATTTTGAATTGTCGGGAAAATTATCCGGCAAGGTTAAATCCAACGCTTCTTTTGGCGTGTTAAAATTACAAAATTTTGTCAGCAATTTAAAGGAATATGGCAACCAAATAGCTTATAAAAAACTGGCTTTCGGCCGGGCAATGGAAAATAATCTGTTAGGCCGAACAACCTATACATTTTTAAACTGGCTTGGCCGGAGAACGAGTCTTAATATGGTTATTGGGAGCGTAAGTTCAGCCTTAACCAATTTTATTCCCTTTACAACTCATTTTGCCTCAATTAATAAAAAAGCGGCCTTGGCCGGGCTGAAAGAAACATTGGCATCGCCATTTACAAAAAGCGGAGCGACCATAATTAACGGAATGGAATCAAAGTTTTTATACCGCCGTCATATGGAAAGGGAAAAATTAGCGCCGAAATTTGGAGATAAAGGGACTGAAATAGTCGGCTGGCTGTTTTTTAATATTGATAAATTTACGTCAAAATCAATCGTGGCCGGCAAATACTATGACAATCTATTAAGTGGAATGAATAAATTTGACGCTCTCAGAGAAGCTGATAATTACGCAATCAGGCAGATGGCCGACCGCGGTTATGGAGAAATGCCCAATCTTTTTTCCGATCCCGGCCTTAAAGAATTGGCGCGCTTTCAGCTGGAAGTAAATAATATTTATTCGTTTATCGCGAAGGATATGAAAGATATTGCCAAGAAACAACAAAAAAGCTATTTATTCAAATTAATCCAATTTTCCATATATACTTACCTTTTTAACGTAGCTTACAAAACAGTAACCGGACGCAATGTCAATGTAGATCCAATCAGATACGCGCAAACCATAATCGGAGTAGGCGATGAATATGATAATACTGAATTTAAAGACCGTCTCGCGCTGGCCGCCAAAGAAATAGGCGCGGATTTGCCGTTCTCCAACCTATTTTTAGAAGGGCGGTATATGCCAGCCATATCTTCTTTGGTTCCAAAATCATTAACGCCTAAAGAAATTACTAAGCCATTATTTTATTTAGCGTCTCCAATCGGAGGGGGAGGACAAATTAAAAAAACAGTTGAAGGACTATCAGCCTATTTTAAAGGGGGAGTTGATAGCGCATCCGGCAAAACTCAATTATTTGAAATAGAAAAAAGCCTGGCCAATTTCTTTAGGACAGGACTGTTTGGAAAATGGTCAACGCCGGAAGCTAGGGATTATTTTAATGGAGGAGATAATAAAAAAATAAATTCTGTTTTCCCCGGACTTCCCGCATTGCCTAAGTTACCCCAGTTACCCGCATTACCGAAGCTACCTAAATTATAGTAGCTTATTAATTTTGTTTTTTAAAATTTTTCTTATCAGAAAGTCTAGACCTAAAGCAATAAGCATTATTCCAAATACTTTTTCATTAACATGCGAATCATAAAAATTTAGGCTCGGTAACCCGCCTGATATAGGGCGAAGAATATTATAAGACAAAATCCAAATGCCAGCTAGAATAAAAATGTCTGGCAAAAACTTTAAAATTTGATTTAATTTGTTCATAAAATTATTTATTATATAATTGATAACATTCCCATCTATCTATAATACCATTATCTTTCATATATTTTTTAAAATTGTAAGCCCACTTGTGGATATTAATTGAGTTAGAGGCCAGCCCGCTATTAATAATAAATTTTTCTAACCCGCTGTCTATATAAATACTGCATTGGTCGTCATAATAGTTAACCCCCTTTTTTCTGAATAAAAATTTATCATTCACATCCTTTTGATAACAGGTATTGTAATAAAGAGTATCTATTAAACTATCGGATAATTTTGATGTTTTAGCAACTGGTTTAGATGTTGATTTCACACCAAAAGCGGACAAATTTAAAACTGTCGTGTTATTACATCCAGGATAATAAGGAGCGCAAGTAGCCGATAACGAAGTGCCATCACAACATCTACAACCGCAAACACCACCATGCCAAGAGCAACAACCGCTACGGGCATAAACAAATAGGGGAGTAACCAAAAATAACACCACAATAATTGCTTTAAACCAATTCTCTTTAATAAAATTAAGCATAAATTTATTTATTATTTAATCTCCGGATGAGCTTTAAGATATTCATCCCTTAATATTATCCCGGCAACATCCAAAATATCATCGATTCTAATCCCTTTGCTAAAAGCATAGGATTTAAAGGCGTCCATTATAGGATTAGAAAGATATTCGCGCAAAACTTTCATTGACGCTTCCTGAACGTCATAGGGGGTTTTGTGATTTTTATTTTCTATTGATTGAAAAAGGAAATCTTTATTAACTTCCACAAATTTGTAGGCGTCAACATCTTTAGCTATTTCTTCTCCATAAGGCATAAGCTTAAGGGGGGAGCCAGGGCCGATAGATAATTTTTGGCAAACAGACGCCCCGGCCATTTGTAAAATATTTTGTATTTCAATAGCGGCCGATTCTAATTTAAAAGTTCGGCAATTAAGCGATTTAACCTCATTTTTAATTTCAGATACACCTCCATCAAGTTTATCCATATCTTTGTTCAGTCCATCAATCTTGGTTTCAACCGAACTCAAGCGGCCAATTATTGCCGCCTTAAGATCCGCCAGAAATAAATCGCCGATGCTTTTTATAAATCCAAATTTTGACATATTTTTATAATAAAAAATCAGCCGCTTATTTTAACAGGGTTGTTTATGCCTTTTTGCATAAAGTTATGCTTAATTTTTTGAGTCCTTAAAGTTATTAACATTATAGCAGGATTAAGCATAGGATGTAAAATCTTAGCAAATCTGCATAATTAAGTCAAGAGTAACCTTTTGGACCTGGCGGGAATCGAACCCGCAACCCATGGAGTGGAAATCCAGGATTGATACCAATCCAGGCCCGTAATAATAACTATATACCATTCCAGACAAAACAAAAACCCCCTTTCGGAGGTTTTTGCGATTGTAGGCAATTATATGCCCTCAAGGTTTCATTTCCCTTAAGAATTAGGGTTGGTTAGACCCACCCACAATCCGAGTTCGATTCATTTCAATCCTGGATTTCCACTTATCAACAGTGTATGATAGTTTAAAATGTTTGTCAACTACTTGACTTTTAAATTGCCCATGCTAAGATAAAGCGGTTTAACGAAAAAGCGGCTGTCAAACCGCTTTTTCTAACCTGGATGAGGGCTGACACCCCCAAACAGGCTGTAATAATTATAGCATAAATTTAATGGAGGGCTTAAATTTGTCTGTCAAATGCTATGGAAAACGCAATCGTCGTTAACAAAAAATCATTGGTCAATCCGAATGGGGGACGGCCGATGTCTTTAGGAACGTTAGTTTTTGATGACCGTGGGAGGAGGGGACTGTTTATCGGTTATGACGACTACGGCCGGAAGATGGCCATTAGCGATCACGATTTAACCGACTTTTTTAAAAGAAATTTTATTGACTACAAGGTGCGAGTGGAAATTATAAAAGAGAAGCAGCCTTTAAGATTTTCCCGCTGGCTGGCAAACATTGTCCCGGGCTCCATTAAGGAAGCGATAAAAAATGAAATTTAAAATAAAAGGCCGGTCCCGCAACCGGCCTTGACTTTTGTCCCTAATATGATATAATGGTAGCAGATAGGTTAAACTGGCACTTTGACAAGAGGGGATATAATCACAGAGTTTTATTTTTTTTACATCAATACTTCGCATAATGTAGATTAATTAACCTATAGTCTATAATATATAATATATCTTTCGTTTAGCCGTGGCAAGCCGTGCTCCTTAAGGTTAATATCTAAACTCTGCCGCCCTTCTCATCCTCTAAGTAATCGTTAATCCTATTATATTTATCTCCGGCGCGAATAATAACAAGATTTTTAGAAATATCAGAAAAATCCCGATAAAGACCAGGCCGTAGACTAAGGCCGCCAGGATAAATAAGAATCTAAATATTTTTTCGTCCATAGGTTTGTAAAATTTAAAATCTTTATGGTACTCTGATACGTCTTTGGCCAAAAATTTTAAATTTCTAATTTAGTAATTTAAGTGATTTATAATCTATGATTTAGATTTTATTATAGATGATATTTTTGTTGTTGTAAGGAATTTTTATTTCTAATTGAAATTTTTCGCGCTTGGATAATTTTTGCCATTGAGACGAACGGCCGTTCATTTTTATGGCATTATTGTTTTTGGCTAATATTAGCAAAAATAGCTAAGATTAAACAAGATTATATAAAAATCAAAATAAAATTTAGGTCTTAATCCCCCTAACCCCCTTTATCAAGGGGGTATTTATTTATCGGTAATAAACCCGGTCCCCATATCTTAAATCTATATAGCTTTTGTTTTTGAAATCATCCTTTAGCGTTTCCTCTTTTATGGTTAGTAATTTTTTTATTTGTTTTTCCTGGTCTTCATTAGTGTTGAAATACACGGTCGGACCTTCGGCTAAAGCCATCTTTACGGTATTAGCGTCTTTATCTATTATAAATTTTTCAATAATTAAGTCCTGGAAACTTCCTCCTGCCTCCCCGGCTCCATTTTTTCCAGCCAGAAACCTATCGGAGAGATTTATAATATAGTTTATATGATTTTCGTTGATGTCAATTCTGCCCAATCCGCCGGCGGAATCATTAATTATTTTTCCGTCGCCTTGGTTTTGGATTATCGGATATTTTTTTTGCTTTATCTCTAAAGGGCTAACTTCGTTTATCATATAGCCATCGATATCAGCATAATAATATTTTTCTCCTTCGCACCAGATGAAAGCGTACGATTTTTCCTGGATATCAATTACTAAGGTGTGGGGAAGATTTTTATTGATAGTAAGTTTTTCAAAAGAATAACTTTGTTCTAACTTTCCCTTTACCCCCTCCTTGCTGAAAGTAAAAATATTTTTTTGGGGAAAGAATAAAAATCTTTTTTCCCTTGTTTGCTGCCAGGCCAGGTTTTCGATTTCCCCCGTCGGAATTCTTATTGCCCCCCTGACGGTTATGTTGTTGATTGAAAAAATAGTTTGAGAAAAAATAAGCCAAACCAAACCGCCGGCCAAGACTAAAATCAGAAGAGCCATCAATTTTCTTTTTCCCGACCAGCTCGTGGAAAAACTTATCCTTTTCTTCCGCCGGCGATGGAAGAACGGATTAGCCAGATTTTTGTCGTAATAATCAATTTTTTTCCTCCTTTTATACATATTTATTTTAAAGCTCCGCTAATTAACTTATCTAAGAATTGGCTAAAGGTCATTCTGGCGGCTTTAGCGGATTTAGGCACTAAAGAAGTGGCGGTCATACCCGGGATAGTATTTATTTCTAAGAAATAAAGCTTATTACTCCCCTTTTCCCAAATAAAATCCGCTCGAGCCAGATCTTTACAGCCAATAGCTTTATAAGCGGCTACGGCCTCTCTTTGGGCTTCTATTTTGATTCTGGCGGGGATTTTAGCCGGGCAGACCTCCTCGCTGCCGCCCACTTCATATTTCGCTTTATAGTCAAACCAGCCGGAGATTTTCGGTATGATTTCAATTACCGGCAGGGCCTTGGGCGGATTATTGCCCATAACCGGCACAGTTAGCTCCCTGCCTTTTATAAATTTTTCCAAAAGCGCCTCTTTATCATGCCGGAAAGCGGTTTTAATCCCCTGCTCCAGTTCTTTTTTGGTTTTAGCAATGGACATGCCAACGGATGAGCCTAATTCAGACGGCTTAACAACTATAGGCAAGGACAATTTCCCAATAATTTTATTCAAAGTAAATTTTTCTCCTTTTCTAATCAGGATATCGCGAGCCATTACTACCCCCTCCTGTTTAACAATCACTTTGGTCTTATATTTATTCATAGCCAAGGCGCTTGCCAAACAGCCGGAGAATAAATAGGGCGTTCCGAGAATATCCAAAAGCCCCTGCAGTTTTCCGTCTTCGCCAAAAGGGCCGTGCAAAGCCGGGAATATCAGGTTAAATTTTTTCTTTAAAGCGTCGCTAAAAAATTTTCCTAAATCGTTTTTGGGGTCGAATCTCGAAACCTGGTATTTCTTTTTATCAAGCGCTTTGTAAATCTGCTCCCCAGTCTTTAAGGAGATTTCCCTCTCCTCTCCCCAACCGCCGGAAAGCAAAGCAATTTTTATTTTTGGCATATTTTTACTCCTACGAATTACGAATCAATACAAATATACGAATAATATTTAACTTAGAAATTAAAATATTTTATTCAATAACATCCGTATACCAAAAATCATTATTTTCCAGCTTTGTCTTTCCCAGTAAATCTTTTCTCATTTGCAGAACAATATTTCCAACGACATCTCTCCCTCTTTTAGAATCTGGAGTTTTGCCTCTTTCCTCAATAAGTAATTTTACCAGATCATTCACGGACTCAACAACATCATCTGACGCATATAACCATGACTTGTATTGTTCTTCAAAAAATTTCTTTTTAAGTTCTCCGGAAGTGGTATTCCCGACAAAGCCTTGCAAGAGAATTAAAAGATTTGCATATTTTTCTTCTTTAAACTTCAAGATATTTTCATTCTTCTTCGCCCTAAGTGTGAATAAATAAGTAATCCAGGCGCTTATTACACCCGAGATAAACGGGAAAATAATTAGTAAAATGTCTTTTATATCCATAATGGTTTTAATCCTTAGTTAGATGTAAAATTTGGTATTTGTAAATTTGTAATAGATTTGTAATTCGTAGTTATTCAATTTCTAAAATATCAATCACCGGCGGCATTAAAAATCTAAATGGCAAGCCGTCTAGACCAATGCCGGTTGTAATAAATACTTTTGTTCCTCTAAAATTCCGTAAATCTTTATCAAAATCATGGGCCATCCTCGCAATGTATTTATAAGCGTATTTATAAAAAGGATAAATTCTGACTTGGCCGCCATGCGTATGCCCACAGACAACTAAATCCATATTATAAGACGGGAATTCATAAGCCGTATCCGGGTTATGCGCGAGAACTATATTAACGTCGTCGTCAGTAAGATTTTTTATTAAATTGTAATCAGGTTGTCTTGTTTCTATATCGCTTAACCCTATTATTTTAATCTGTTGCCCCTTTATTTTTATTTCTTCGATTCCATTGTCAATAATTTTTAAGCCGTAATCCGCCAAAATTTTTCCTAACTGTCCGGAAACATCCTTTTCTCTCTCAACTCCGCAGTCATGACCGCCAAAAACCGCAAAGGTCGGAACAGATAAATTTTTTAAACAACCGAATTTATCTTCTATTTTTTTCTCGGCTAAATTATAGACAAAATCTCCGGGAATAAGGATAAAATCAGGTTTAAGCTGGTTAACTTTTTTTATGACTTTTTTTAAAAACTGACTTTTTGTGAATAAACCAATATGCGGGTCAGCCCAAACCGCTATCCGGAAAGGGGCGGTAATTTTTTTATTTAGCTTTATTTTATAACGCCTTATTTTTATTATATTCGGCTCTAAGAAGCGGGCGTAGAGGAAAAGAAGGCAAGCTAAAATTAAAAAAATCGCGACTGGCCCGTTTAACTTATCAAACTGCCAGATTAAATATATCAAGAAAAAAATGACTAAATAACTAAAATAGAAAACGGCCACGCCGATAGATGTCAAAATCATACTTATTTCCTTTTTATGACTTTAAGGCCGCCCGGTAAATATTTGTGCAGGGCTTTAGGAATTGCGACCGAACCGTCGGCTTGCTGAAAATTTTCCAGGATTACCAAAGGAGCGCGGCTGGAGGTGATAGCTGTGCCATTTAAGGTATGGACATATTCGGTTTTGCCTTCTTTGGTTTTATATTTTATATTCAGGCGCCGAGCCTGAAAGTCGGTGCAATTGGAGCAGCTAGTGACTTCTCCCCAGTCATTTTTCATCGGCATCCAGGCTTCTAAATCGTACTTCCGGTAAGCCGGTCCGCCTAAATCTCCGGTGCAGATTTCCATTACCCGGAAAGGAATGCCCAGCTCGGTATAGATTTCTTTTTCAATTTCTTTCATCTCCTGGTGCATTTTTTCCGAAGTCTCCGGTTTAGAAAAAACGAACATTTCCACTTTGCTGAACTGGTGAACGCGGTAAAGGCCGCGGGATTCTTTGCCATAAGCTCCGGCTTCTTTCCTGAAACAATGGGAAAAACCGACGTATTTTATGTCTAAATCCTCTTCTTTTAGCGTCTTATTGGCTAAATAGCCGCCTAAGGTAATTTCGGCCGTGGCAATTAAGGAAGTATCCTCGCCTTTTACCTCATAAATCTGGTCTTCATTGCCTCTGGGGTTATAGCCCGTGCCGTTCATGATAAAACTTTTAGCTAAATCGGGCGTGGAAAAAGGAGTAAAACCTTTACTTACCAATTTTTCCAAAGCGAACTGGATTAAAGCGAATTCGAGCAAAGCCAGCTCATTTTTTAAGTAGAAAAATCCGGCGCCTGAAACCTTCGCCGCAGTTTCAAAATCTAAAACATCCAATTCCTTGCCCAGAGTAACGTGGTCTTTGGGGGTAAAGCTAAATTTAGTCGGATCCCCTATTCTTTCAATTTCTTTGTTTTCCGAATCATCTTTTCCAATCGGCGTGTCAGGATAATAAAGATTCGGGACTCTTTCCATTAAGTCCCTGTATTCCCCTTCAATTTTTTCAGATTTTTTTTCTAAGTCGGCAATTTCTTCTTTCAGCTTCTTCCCCTCTTCAATTTGGGCTGGCGCGGGCTTGCCTCCTTTGGCTGCGGCCGCTAACTCGTTTCGTTTACTTCTTAACTCGTCAATTTTAGCCTGCCCTTCCCGTCTCTCCTCGTCAACTTTAAGGAGTTTATCAAGATCAACCTTAATATTTTTATTTTTGGCCGCCTCCTTGATTTTAGCCGCATTGGCGCGGATGAATTTTATGTCCAGCATATTTTTGATTTTAGATTTTCCGCCAGAGGCGGATCAGCCTTTGGCTGAAAGAATTATTAATTTTTAAATATTGTATTCTTTTTTCCAGGGAAAGTCAGTTTTTTTAAATTCGTTCTTTAGTTCTCTTTTCACTAGTTCAAAAATATTTTTTAATTTAGGGAATTGGTCTACCTGTTTATTCCCATATGTACCGATTAAATCCGGCACATCGATCTTATTTTTATTTTTAACTTCATTAAAAAACAATATAGACTCCATTTTATCAAGCGTTTTAACAAATTTCGCTTCTTTCGTCTCTCCTGTTTCATATTCAAGCCAAAGATTATAAATTTCCCGGCCGATTTTTGGCGGCAAAAGTTTCTTAAATTTTTTCATCGCCTTGGCTTCAAGTTTATTTTTTTCTTTTTTGGTTATTTTTCCCGCGGCGATTAATCTAAAGTCAATGTCTCCGGTTATGGCTTCCGGCAAATCATGGACAAGGGCAATCTTTAAAACCTTTAAAATATTCACGGGAGCTTTGATTTCCCCGGCGATTATAAAGCTCATTAAAGCCAGCCGCCAGGAATGGTCGGCGCTGGAATCGCCGAATTTTTCTTTGCATAAATTCTCGCTAAACCGGTAAGCTTTTTTCAATTCTCCCGCTTCATGCAGAAAATTTAAAATTTGTTTTAAGTTTTTATCTTCAGGCATTTATTGACAAAAGTTAGGTGATAGAATATTATATTATAATCCCCCAAAAACTAACGCTCGTTTTAAGAAAGGAGAAACACCATGATTTTTGGAGAGTTGCGGCCTGGAGACTGGTTTATTTACTCGGTAGCGGTCAAGGACAGTGAACCGATTCTTATGGAAAAGCTTGAGTTTCCGGTTGAACCAAGGAATTTTTCTGGCGCATCATTAGGGCCACTGACAGCCGTATCTGTTTTTTTCGGGGCGTTTTCTTCGGTCCCTGACGATGCCGAAGTGATAAAAGTTTCTCGGACTTTCGAGGAATTGTCGACCAGAGACAGGTTCATTCTGGTAGACGATTTGGGCAAGCCCAGCGGCGTCGTGATTTATACAAAGGTTCTGAGAGATCCCGGCAATCCGCCTTCTCCGGAAAACGTTTTTCTCGCCCTGAGAGAGGACGGAACCGTCAAGGCTCCCTTCCCGGAGGGCGTGAAAGTTATCAAAATTAGGTGATATCCGTGCTTTTTTTCTGAAAGCTTAGCTGCTCGTTGGCTAAGCTTTTTTTATTTTGTCTAAATCACCTTCCAAAATAACCGGCTGCATAGCTTTAATTTCATCAGTATAAATCATTTCCGGCAGGCTGTTAAGAATGAATATTTTTTTATTTAAAACATGGGCAAATCCCATCTCTAAAAAAGAATTTCCGCCGATATAATTAGGAATGTTATTTTTATCTTCATTAACTATTAAAACCGCGTCGGAATTTTTTATTTCATTGTAATATTCCCTGATTAAATTGTGCTTTATTTTATTTTCGGTTGATTCTGAACCAATCTCCTCTTTTAAACTTCTAGCCGCATAATTTTCCGTGTTGCGGGGAAGGACGGCTTTATGGCCGGCCTGTTTTAGCTTATTGGCAATTTCGACCATTTTTCCGGAGAAAGCCATGCTTCCGCAAATAACTATTTTCATATTTTATAATCCTAATTTATCAGCTATTCCCTGCAAGGCCTTTAAGCCAATCTCTAAAAATTCATCCAAAGATAAACCTATTTTTTTACATTCCATAATAATTTCCCGATCGCATTTGGCGGCGAAAGCTTTGGTTTTAAATTTCTTTTTTAAAGATTCTAACTTGACGCTAGCTAATTTTTTATCCGGCTGGACTAAGGCCGTGGCAATAATTAGGCCGGTTAAAGTTTCAGCGGCCGCCAAAGCATGCTGGATTTTCGTGGTCCTTACTTTATTCTGATTTATTCCGCAAAGCTCGCTGCCATAACCGTGGGAAACTATGGTTTCTATTAAAAAATCGCTGGCTCCAGCCTGTTTTAATATATCTACGGCTTTGACCGTATGCTCTTTGGGGTTATCTTTGGTTAAGTCCCAATCAATGTCGTGGAGTAGCCCGATAATTCCCCACTCGCCCGCCATAGCTTCAGCGACGGCGGGGTCATCCTCGTTAAAATGCCTGGCCAATGCCCGCATTATGGCTTCGCTTTCCCAGCAATGCATCTTGACGATGTCATCTTTAATATATTTGTTTAATAATTCTTCAGCTTGTTGTTTATCTATTCCTAAATCCATATAATTTCTATTTTATTCTTCTTTCCAAAATTAAAATATACAATATTAGTGAAAATCCGATCGAAGACCAGAAGAAAAAAATCCATTTGCTTTGTTTCCCCTGATAGTCTCCTATAATACTAGATTTATCCGCATTAGTACTTTCAAATTTGTCATTTTCTTCACCAATGGCCTTTTGAAACTCACCCTTCATTTTTTCTTTTGTTTTAGTTTCCCAACTTTGATCAGATATAAATAATTTCGTTTGTATATCTGAACTTTGGTTCATCGTTTGGTTAATTTTATTATTAGTGATTTCATTTTGTAATTCTACAATTTCTTGATTGAGACTTTGCAACCGGAATTGACATATCATTGATAGTATCAAAAGAATGCCGACGAGAGCTTCTAGACATAAAATCTCTTGAAAAAAATTTTTTATTAAAGTCATGCAATTAACTATTTACTATCTTCTCGCCATTTCGGGCGCATCAAAGGGAAAATCTGGGTTTCCCGGGCCGGTTTATCCATTAAAAAAGCAAACAGCCGTTCGGAAAAGCCAAAACCGCAGGTCGGGGGCATGCCGTATTCCAAAGCTTCAACAAAATCTTTATCAAACATTTGGGCTTCTTCATCTCCTGCTTCCCTTAGTTTTTGCTGCTCTCTAAATCTTTTTTCCTGGTCAGTCGGGTCGTTTAATTCGCTGTAGCCGTTGCCGAGTTCCGAGCCGGCCAGAATTACCTGAAAACGCTGGGCGGTTTCCGGATCTTTGTCATCCCGCTTGGCCAAAGGCGAAACCGTAATTGGCGCTCCGACTAAGAAGCCCGGGCCGCTAATCTGCCGGCGGCAATATTTCCAAAGATTATCAATGGCCCGCGTGATATTAAAGCCCTTCTTGTCGTACTCCACCTTTAATTCATTAAGCTTATCTTTTATTTCTTTTTCTTTAGCTTTTAAAATATCAACGCCGGTATATTTTTTTATTGTTTTTTGATAATCATATCTTTCCCAGGTTTTACTTAAGTCAACCTCAAAGCCCCTGATTTTAAATTTAAGCGTGCCGAAGACTTCCTGGGCGATATATTTATACATTTCCTCCACCAGTTTCATTCCCTCCTCGTAGTCGGCATAAGCCCAGTAAAATTCCATCTGGGAGTAATCCTGCAGATGCTCCGAATCCATGCCTTCATTCCTAAAAATCCGGCCGATTTCAAAAACTTTTTCCAGGCCGGCGACCATTAATTTTTTCTGCCAAAGTTCCCCGGCCGAGATGCGCAAATAAGCGTCTAAATTCAAGGCGTTGTGGTGAGTTATGAACGGCCGGGCATCAGCGCCGCCGGTAGTAATTTCTAAAACCGGAGTTTCTATTTCTAAAAATCCTTTTTTAATTAAAAATTCGCGGGTTGCTTGCCAAAACTTAGCTCTTTTCCCTATCATTTCTTTTACCTCCGGATTAAATATAATATCCAAATACCTTTTTCTAAATCGTTCTTCTTCGTCTTTAAGGCCCGACCACTTATCCGGCAGAGGCCTTAGAGCTTTAGCCAGAAGCTTCCAGTTTTTAGCCAAAACGCTTTTCTCGCCTTTATGCGTTAAAAAGCACTCCCCCTCCACCTCAATAAAATCGCCCATATCTATAAATTTTTCAAAAATTTTATAATTTTTATCCCCGATTTCTTTTTTGGAAACGGCAATCTGGATTTTTCCGCTTTCGTCCTCCAGATTGGCAAAGGTCAGATTGCCATGGGAGCGCAGGCTGCGCAAGCGGCCGGCCAGGGAGATTTTTTCTTTTCCCTTTTCCAATTTGGCGAAATCTAAAAGAGCCGCCTTAATTAGATGCGTTCTTTTGGTTTTTGCCGGATACGGGTTAATTCCTTCTTTTTTAAGATTTTCCAGTTTCTTTATTCTTTCTTCATATTCGCTTACCTTGTTGGTATCAGGCATATAGTTAGTAATTTAATACGTTAATTAATATTAATATTTTAAGACATTTTTATCTAAAAGTCAAAGAAAAAAGGCCGCTTTGCGGTAGCGGCTCTTTTTGTTGCACTTTTCAAATTATTTTTTCGGTCTCCCGTCATCCAAATGAAGTGGGGGCCAATACCCAGAGATTATATAGGTCAAGCGGCCCACAACGGGAAGGATGAAAAAATCAATCAAAAAAAACAAAAATTTTTTTAACATCTTTCCCTCCAAGATGAAAATGTGAATTTTGTGGTTTATTCAATTTTTATAATTTCATATTCAGCTTCGCCTTTAGGGGTATTAACCCTTACCTTATCCCCCTGCTTTTTGCCTAAAAAAGCCACGCCCAAAGGCGATTCGTTTGAGATTTTTCCGGCTATCGGGTCAGCTTCGTTAAAGCTTACAATCATATATTCTTTTTCTATCCCGCCGTTATTCTTTACCAATACTTTTGAACCCATAGCCACTCCGCTCTTTTTCTCATGGTCGTTTTCAATGACGGTTAGATTTTTAAGGAGGTTAGTTACTTCCATAACCCGGCCTTCATTAAAAGCCTGCTCGTCTTTGGCATCCTGGTACTCGGCATTCTCGCTTAAATCCCCCAACTCTTTAGCCTTCTCAATTCTTTCCGCGATTTCTTTTCTCCTGACGTTTGTTAAACAATCCAGTTCTTTTTTTAATTTGTCATAACCGTCTTGAGATATTATTTGGTCAGGCATATTTTCATATAGCACATAGCATGCAACACATGACATGCCATGTGGAAAAATTAAATAACATAATCTTTAATATACAGCATAACAAAAAATTAGGCAAGACTATTACCGGCTTTAAGCCTTTCTATGGCCGCCGCGGCGATTATTAAGTAGCCGATTCCCAGGGGATGGTTGGTATAGGGGCTAAAAAAACTTACGATTACGATAACTATGAGTCCTAAAGCCAGGCCAAGTCCCAGCCTGCTTTTTACTAAAAGACCGTCATATATAATTTTAGCTAGAAGTAATAAATAGGCCAATAAACCGAAAAATCCTAACTTTAACCAGATATCCAGCCAGCCCCATTCAAAAGCGTAGGTTGTATATTCCCCGGTTGGGCTGGACTCCAGGATCCGCGGGTCTTTTGATTCATAAGTAACGGTGGCGCCAAAACCGGAGCCTAAAATTGGCGCCTTTTTTATGGCGGTCCATAAGGGCGGCAGAAGCTGCCAGCGGGAAGAAACAGCCGCTTCTCCTAGATTGCTTAAGCGGTTGGAAAAAAGCGAAGCGGCATTAAAACCGCCTAAGGGAGCAGGATAAGGAAATTTAACAATAATTAAAGCCAAGATTATGGCGGCTGCTCCAGCAACCAGCAGAACCGCGGATATTTTTAGAGCAGCTTTCCATTTCTCTCTTAGAACCGTAATCAGATAATAAAATAAAAGACCGATTGCCAGGCCTATCCAAAAACTGCGGGAAAAACTTATGAGGATAACGGACAGGAATAAAATAAATAATGAATAATAAATAATGAATAATTTTTTATTTTTTGGCGGCCAATAGGGAGAGAAGGCCAAGAGCATGAAGAAACCGACAAGGATAAAGATATGCGACTGGAAAAATATGCGGTAAAAGCCGCCTTCAACCGGTGTTATTTCGCCGACTCCGGTAGTCCGCACCCATTGGTAGAGATCCAAAATTATGTCAGATGAAATATGGGAAAAGGCAAAAAGCAGGAAAAAAGTTTTGGCGCTTAGCCAAATTATAGCGGCCAGAAAAACCCTGCCTAAATCATAAATATTTTCCTTATTTTTAAGAAAATCATAAATTGGAAAAATTAAGATAAAATAAAGCCAGCCGTTAAAATCGAAGAAGGTATTGCCGAAACCGTTATGGTTTAGGAAACCATTAGTTATCCCCCAGGCAATGAATAAAAATAAAATAATAAAATAATAAAAATAAGTATTCTTTCCGCTTGGTTCTAACTTAGGACGTTGTCTGTTTCTTATCCAGCTGGCTAATAATTTCCCCAGCCAGACTGCCATCACAATAAGCCATAAAGCGAGGCGGATAGAAATTATTGTTCCGCCGTCTTCAAAATAAAATAGATAACCCTTAGACCCGATAAATAATTCCGCCAAAAGTATTAAAATGCCATATTCCAGCTTGATTAATGATAAGGCTAAGACCAAAGCGGCGATAATAAAAAAAGCGGCCTTCTCAAAATCAGGCAGCAAAAAAGCAAAAATTGAAAACAATTCCGCTAAGAATATGACTAAAATTATTTGTCCGGTTTTCCTGTCAAATAAATTTTTCATCTTCGCTTATTTCAAATACTCTGCTTTATCCCCTATCTTTACCTTATTTTCCCGGCAGAAACCGCTTTTTACTTCTAAAACATAGTTAACCGGCTGGCCGCTTTTATATTCTCCGCCATCCCCGGAATTAGAAACCGGTGGCGGCAGATCTTTATCTATTTTAACAATTTTTTCTCCGTCAATCCAGATAATATCTATCGGGAAAAGCATGCCGCGCATAACAAAGGTTCTTTCCGTTTTGTCGGCGAATACAAAAAGCATGCCGCAATTTTGGCACAAATCATCCCGTCCGGATAGTCCTTGGTAGTACTCGGCCGATGTTTTGGCAACTTCAACTTTAATCTCCGCACCGTTTATTTTGATCATTTCCGTTTTCCTTTTTGCGTTGGATAGGGAAAGAACTAACGAGGTGGCAATAACTAAAACCGCCAAGAGGCCGACAAAAAATATTATTTTTTTAAACATAGGCTTAGAGTAAATGATGTTTACTTTTTATTATCTTTAACGCTTCTTTATACTTTTTAACTTTAGGCAGAAACGGCAGGAGTTTATAGGTAAAAGACGGCAGCCAGGAGCTTATTGTCCCCCCCGGCTTGATTTTAAATAAAACTTTATCAAGCCAGAAACCTTTATGGCCGTTTTCCAGCATGGTTAAATATAAATCCCAGTCCTGGAACTTTTTTATTGATTCGTCCCAGCCCCCTTTAGGGAAAGCCTCCCTTCTTATCAAGGACATAGTATTAATATAGGGCATCTGTTTTAATCTTTCTTCCGAAAACGGCCCTAATTTAAAAAGTTTTCTGCCCCAAAAGAAAGAGGAATAGGCATAGCCGGCCTCCGGATGGCTTTTTAAGGCCATAAGCATCGTTTCCAGGGCACAGGAAGCTAAAACCACGTCAGCATCGCAGAAAAACAAATACCCCCCCCTGCTTTCCCTAAATCCCCTATTCCGGGCCGCGGGCGCGCCTAGATTGACTTTTGACTTTTGACATTTAACAATTAACTTGCCCTCGTACTTTTTAATAATTTTTTGGACATCATCGCTTGAACCGTCATCAACAATAATAACTTCGTAATCTCTGTAAGTCTGCGCCAAGATACTATCTAAACATTTATGCAGCTTATCCGCCTGGTTATAAATTGGGATGATGATGCTAATCATTTGACTTTTGGCTTGAATATACTAATATGTAAATAATTTGATAACCCGATAATCCTGATAATGGGGGGCTATGGAAATGTTCTTTAATACACTGGGGTACGCTGGCAACGAGGGCGAAATTTTTTTCTACTTCATTTATTTCCCCTCCGTGTTCCCATTCGCTTTTTTGCTTTGCGCCGTTCTTTGCGTCATCGGGATAATATTGGACTTCGCCACAAAGGGTTGGGAGGAAAAAATATGACAATCGCCTGTTTTTATTTTTGGGGCTTTAGGCTCTTTCTCCTATTCATTCTATCGGTGTTGCTTATAATTTTCAGCGGCACTATCCGGCAGAAAAGTATTTCGGCAAAGGATAAAGTCCTTTATTTTCTGGGGCTTACCTGCCTGGCGGTATACTATGCTATGTGGTTTTTCGGGTTGGTGTCTCCTTTTTACTGCCAGTTGGATTTATCTTTGCTGTTTAACTCGATCCTGGTTTTAGGGGTTTTTCTCGTCTATAGGGAGATAAAGATTTTTTTCTCCAAATGACAGGAAGCGTTCTTATGCTTTAGACGCTTCCTTTTTATTTAATTAAATTATATATCTTCCGGATTTGTCTCTCCCAATTAAATTCTTCTATCGCCCGCTCTCTCCCCTTCTCCCCTAATTTTTTTCTTAAATTTTCATCTTTAGCTAATTTTATAATGGCGGCGGTAATTTCTTCTTTACTTTCCGGATTAACCAATAAGCTATTCTCCCCGTCAACCACCGCGTCTCTTACTCCCCCGCTATCTCCGGCAATAACCGGCTTGCCGGCTAGATTGGCTTCTAAATAGACAATACCGAAGCCCTCAAAGTCATCGTTAATCTGCCTGGCCGGCATAATAAAAATATCGCAATTTCCATACCAGGCATTTCTTTCTTCGTCCCCGGCCTTATTAACCATTAAGACATTTTTCTCCAGCTTTAAATTAATAATAAGCTTTTTAAGATTCTCTTTTTCCGGCCCGTCGCCAATTATAACATAAACTAAATTAGGCGCTTGTTTAAGGGCTTCGGGCAGGCAAGCCAAAACCATATCAATCCCCTTTCTCTTTACCAAACGCCCTACGGTTAACAGGATAAATTTGTTTTCAAGGTTACGTTCTTTCTTTAGCCGTGCTATGTGTTGCGTGTTATATGTTATATGATTAGCAATTCCCGGATTAACCACTACTATTTTATTTTTACTGCCTAAAAAATTTTCCACTAATTTCGCCGTATAACTATTGGCGCAGATTATATTTTCCGCTTTTTTAAGAATTCTTTTTGTTAGCCATCTTTTCCTCGCGCTGCGGCAGGCAAAAGTAAAATCCATACCATGAAGAATTACTGAATATTTAAAGTTCATCTTTCCAGACAAAAACCAGGTAACTGTCCCCAAGGGCAAAATATGGCCGACCAAGACGTGGCCTATTTTTTTATTTTTTATTTCTTCTTTAAGCTGCCAAATAGCCGGCAGCCACTTAGGCCAAGACCAATTTTTTATCAAGCGGCTGTTATTATTATCCAAAACAAAAATTTCATCCGGTTGCGGCCAGTGTTTAACTAAATTGCCGTAATAATTAGCTATGCCGCCGTAGAAAGGAGGATATTCTAATGTGAATAATAAGGTTTTCATGGTAGAGAATTAAAAGCCAAATTACAATTTCTAATTTCTAATAAAATGACAAATGTCAAAATCCTAATGACAAATCAAATCCAAAATCCAAATATCAAAAGTAGCTTTGGATTTTTACATTTGAAATTGATTTGACATTTGATTTTTGAATTTTGGATTTTTGGTTATTTGGCATTTTCTGTCTTCGATTTATTTAAAAAGGAATTATATATGCTTATTATGTCTTCTTTCCTAAAACCGCCGAGTAAGAAAAGGAGAATAAAATAAACTGCTGCGGCGGCCGGTACCAGGGCAAAAATATTGACCAAGGGCTTAAAGAATAAAACTAAAGCGCCCATTGCAACCGCGGCTAAAAGCGATTTCAAAAAAACCAGAAAAATTTTCCCTTTCCGATAGTCAATGATTTTGCCTACCCAGTAAATACCTAGGATGAACATTAAAATATTGGTGGCTAGGACCGTCAAGCTCGCGCCAATGGCCTGGAATTTAGAAATTAAAAATAAATTCAAAATTACGCTCAAGACCGTAACGATTCCCATGTTAACAGTATTTATTTTTTGCCGGTCGCAGGCATTAAGAAGCGAGCCAATCGGGAAATTTAAAAAAATAAAAACTAAACTGGCGATAATAATCTGCATGGGCAGAACCGCTTCGGCAAACCCGGATTTAAAGATTAAAATAATTTTGTCGGCGATAACGATAGTTCCGGCGGTGATGGGCAGGGAAATTATAATTAGATAATTCATAGCCCGCTCAAAAGAAACAGCGAGCTGCTTCCGGTTATTGACCCAATAAGAACTCATGGCCGGATAAAGCGAGGCCGTGAAAGCCATAGGCAAGAACTGCAGAGCAAAAATTATTTTAAAAGCGATCTGATAAAGCCCGACGTATTTATCCCCGGCCATAATTGATAAAAGAACCGAATCAAGATAAGTATAAACTCTCTGGAAAACAGCATATAAGCCGAAAGGTATGGCGATATTTATAATTAATTTTATCAAAGCCCGGTCGTAAATCAGCCTTATCTTTATCCCCATCTTCCGCCAAAGGACAAAAAGAGAATAAATAAAATTAAAGGTGCTGGCCATAACTAAGGCCGCCATTATCCAATAAAGCCCTTCGCCGGCGTAAAGAGCGGTTAAGCCGAAAACCATAACAATCAGCTGAAAAATTACGGAAGCGATACTTTCAAATTTTAAATTATGGAAACCGCGGATAACGGCGAAGAAAGTCGTGGTAAAAGAATCAAGGACCATACAGGCCGAAGAAAGGTAAACCAAATTGCGGGTAATCTCCGGATAGTCCATTAAATTTATCATTATTCCGACCACGAGCAAAGCTAAAGCGGCCAGAGGCAGTTTTATAGTTAAAACACTGCCCAGCAATTCTTTGGCCCTATCTTGAGTTTTTGCCACTTCCCTGGTTAGAACGTTTATCAGGCCCAAATCAATAAAGATAGCAAAAATAGTAGTAAAGGAAATGGCAAAATAGTATTTGCCTAAATCCTCCGGCCCTAGATTGCGCGCCAAAAGCGTAAAATAGGTAAAAGAAATGACCTTTTGCATGATTAAAGCTAAGGTCAGGTAAGAAGTGTTTTTGGCAATATTGGCAACTTTCGTCATGCCCTTATTATAACAGAAAAAATAAAATAACAAAAAACCGCCATTGTCTGTTGCCAAGCGATAGTGGAATGGTGCCTGACCCACTTCTTGCTTTATTTTTTATTTTATGTTAGCATTTAAACAGCACTTAATTCTCGTGCTTTTTTATTTATTAATCCCCCTACCCCCTTTTCGAAAGAGGGCAAAAATATGAAAAAAGATATCCACCCAAAATATTATAAAGAGGCAAAAGTAAGTTGCGCTTGCGGCAATACTTTTGTTACCGGTTCAACTTTGTCGGAAATTAAAACCGAGCTTTGTTCGGCCTGCCATCCTTTTTATACCGGCAAGCAAAAACTCGTTGACTCCGCCCGCCGGGTAGAAAAATTCCACGCTAGAGTCAAGGCGCAAACAGAAGTGGCAAAGACCCACAAAGGCAAAAGGGTTAAGAGAGCGGCTAAGGCTAAAGTTAGGGCGAAAAAAGAAGTTACGGTTAAGGCAGAAAAAAAAGATAAAAAATAGCGACTTTAAAAAGTAATTAGCAACTGGTAATTAGACTTAGATATGATAGAATGTAATTACCACAGCTAGTTGCTTTTTTTATTGTAGGATTTTAGATGTACGGATTTATACGGTTATCAACCCTTTAAAGTGAATACTTTTAACAGGAAAGATGCGGAACGGACTTAAGCCTTTAGATAATCCATCAATGCAAATCCTTCCTGCGGACTTAAATTTTCCTGCTACAATGCGAATGCCGTGAATACTGTATTCGCAATTCGCGGCATTCGCATTAAGGGTTCATAAAAACCAAGTAATCAATCTAAACATCTTGAACTATGTATGAAGAAATAAAGAAAAAATTAAAAGAGCTTGAAGATCAGCTGGCTGACCCGAAAGCCATATCCAGCCCCAAAAAATTAGTCGAAATTTCCCAGCAGCATGCGGAAATTAAGGAAACAGTCGGGGTGGTTTTAGAATTGGAGAAAATAAACGGCCGGATAAAGGAGAATGAAAAAATAATAGGAGAGGAGCCGGACGGAGAGATGAAGGAAATGGCTCAGGAAGAGCTTGCGGAGCTGGAAAAGAAGTACGAGGATTTAAAAAATGAGATAGAGGTTAGATTGAAGCCGTCTGACCCGCGGGATAAAAAGAACGTTATTATGGAAATTCGGGCCGGCGCGGGCGGAGACGAATCGGCTTTATTCGCGGCTGACCTTTTTCGGATGTATTCCCGGTTCGCCGAACGGCAGGGCTGGAAAACGGAAATTTTTAACTCCAGCCGTATCGGCATCGGCGGATTTAAAGAGGTCATTTTTTCTGTTTCCGGTAAAAACGTTTTTGGCCATCTTAAATACGAAGGCGGCACCCACCGCGTGCAAAGAGTGCCGGAAACGGAAAAGCAGGGCCGGATTCACACTTCTACCGCGACCGTCGCAGTTTTGGCCGAAGCGGAAGAGGTGGATTTGGTAATAAACCCCAGCGACATCAGGATCGATACTTTTGCTTCTTCCGGACCGGGCGGCCAATCGGTTAATACCACTAATTCCGCCATCCGTATCCTTTATTTGCCGACCGGTTTAATCGTCCAGTGCCAGGACCAGAAATCCCAACATCAGAATAAGGAAAAGGCCATGCAGATTCTCCGTTCCCGCCTTTTGCAAATAGCCGAGGAAGATAGGCAAGAGAGAGAATCAGCCGAAAGAAAGCAGCAATTCGGCCGGGGAGAAAGAAGCGATAAAATAAGGACTTACAATTTTCCGCAGGATCGCGTCACTGACCATCGCCTCCCAAAAACCTGGCATTCCATCGCCCGGATTATGGACGGAGAAATTGGCGATATTGTTGAGGAGGTAAGAAAAAAATTATAAAAAAAGAAGCCGTCAGGAATGGCTTCTGTTTTTATACTCCGTATCCCTCGCGGGAAGAAAATCTTTTTTTCCATCCTGACGGCTTCAAGCTCTATTTATAAAAAGGAGCGATAATATTCGCGATCGGGGGCCGTTGCCGGTATTGAAGATTACTCGCGAGGTTTTCCCAGCAACGGCTCCCTATCTACGAATAACTTATCATAAATATGTTCATAAAGCAAGCCCTGCAAAAAGCAACAGGCCAGCTTAAAAAAGGCAGTATTAAAAATCCGGCTCTAGAGGCGGAAATTTTATTATCCCATATTTTAAAGAAAGACCGGGAATTTCTTTTTACTTATCCGGAGAAAGAATTAACCAATAACCAGGCTAGCTATTATAAAAGATTAACCAGCCGTCGTCTTAAGGGCGAGCCAGTAGCTTATTTAACCGGCCAAAAAGAATTCTACGGTCTTAACTTTTTCGTTAATAAAAATGTTCTTATCCCCCGGCCGGAAACGGAGCTGATGGTGGAAGAAGCGCTTGATCTTATAGTTCATAATAAGAAGCGCATGACGCTAATAGATGTAGGGACGGGTTCGGGGTGCATTATAATAAGTTTGGCGAAGCAATTAGATTTAAGAATTAAGAATTATGATTTAAGAATGTTGGGTGTAGATATTTCGGAAAAAGTGCTTTCTGTCGCCAAAAAAAATGCCGAATTGCATGGGGTTAATAGAAAAATAAAATTTGTTCACGGCGATTTGCTTAAACCCGCTCTTCTTAACTCAAAATTCATAAATCATAATTCCAAGATGATAATTCTCGCTAATCTTCCTTATCTTACTCCAACACAGATAAAATCCTCTCCTACCGTCAAATATGAGCCAGAAAAGGCCTTGGACGGGGGCAGGGACGGGTTAAAATATTATAAAGAGCTATTCAGGCAGGCCAGACAGCTTAAGAGCTTAAACCCGGTTTCTTTTTCCATCCTTTGCGAAATAGACCCCGCTCAGGCAGGAAAAATAAAAAAGCTCGCGCAAAGCGAGCTGCCTAAAAATGAAATTAAAATAAAAAAAGACCTCTCCGGCCGTAACCGTTTGGCAATTATAGAAATATAAATTTAGTCAAAGGCCTGGATAGTGTAGCCGTTCGGCGCATCTTCCCCCCAGTTTATTTCCGGACATATTCCCCGTCCGGTATTGTCTGTCGGCAATTCGAAATTCAAAATTTGCAGGATATAAAAAGACTGATTGCAGCCGAAACTGCCGGACGGGTATTTTTGGTAGCGGTAAAGGAAAGTGGCGTTATTCATCGGGTCTGCCGCCATTTTATCCATAAATCCTTCTTCTTTTAAAATAGTTAAAAAACGGGCTTCTCCTGCCTTTGGGTCATAAGTTAAATCCCACCCCCGCTGATCATCATCAGACTCGGGGTAAACGCCGTATTTATCGTGGTAAAGGTCAAGGGCTTTGGTCAAAATTTTTATATCAGCCCTTCTTTTTACATCATGAGCTTTGGCAATAATCAGATTAAAGCTCGAAAAAAAAATTGCCGCCAAGCAGCAAACAAGAATAATAAAAGTTATTTTTCTTAATTTTAGACCAGTTAAATTTTCCATTCGCTCCTTTTTTTATTTAATTTTGCGCTCCGGCCGGAGTGGTGACATGAATGCCGGCTGAGCCCGATTTTGAATTTGACTCAAGGTAGTAGCTGATATAATAATTTTGATTTGTTCCCATATAATAATAGCAGAAGTTGCTGGCCGCGCCTTCGGCATAACCGTCTTCATTAACGCTTGCCGGTATGGTTGTTGGCCAAAGCGGGTCAAGGGGGATCTCAACAATTACATCAGCATCCAGCACGTCTTTACCCGGGCCGCTAGTTGCCTTAAGGCATTCACCGGAGGAAATTGGATAACCGTCCTGGTCGTTCATATACATAGCCAAAGCCCGGTTCAGGGTAGCGACATTTCCAACCCGGATGGCATCCCGGGAATGCATCCTTACGATATTAAAGCTAAAAAGTGCCGCCACAGTTAAAAATCCGATAATAGAAATAATCACTAAAAGTTCTATCAGGGTGAACCCCGTCAAATTATTTTTTTTCATATGAATTAAATTTATTAGTAATTCATGCTAAATTCGGCTGGCGATTATTTAACGGGATAAGTTATTTCTAATTCCGGTCTGACTACTTCTATCCAAATTTTTCCGGGATTGAATTTTACCTCTTCCCCGTTAATATAATACCTGGTGCGGGCGGCCGAGCTGCTCTTCTGCCATTCCCCTTCTCGGCAGCCGCCGTCCAAACAAATAACGGCCTTGCCCTTGCCCAGAGTTTCAACTTTTAACCTTAATTCTTTATCAAGCACTTTTGACTCTTCAGACTGGATAATAATATTTTTCGCCCGGATTTCACTATTGCCTTGGCCGTCAAGCTGAATCTCTCCGGCCAGATACCGGATATACTCATTGTCTATTTTATCATATTTCCATTTTACCACAAAACCAGGAGATTTAAAACCTATTTCTATATCTTCGGTTTCTTGCCCTGCCGGCTCCTCTTCTTTGAATTGCCAGCTTAAAAATTTGCCTTCGGTTAAATTTTTACTTTCTAAATATTTTCCCAAATTGGCCGAGGAAGTAAAAACATTATAGGGGCCTGGCCTCTTTTCGTCGCGCCAGAAATAAGAGCCCTGGTAAAATTCGTTGAAGTCAAAAATATTCTCTTTATATACTTTTACCAAAGCTTCCGGGCTGCCGCCGCAGTGGACAAAAAGAGCGGACATCTCCTTTACCCAGTCAGCGAAATAAGGCCGAGCGCTCCTCACCGGCCCTATTTTTTCTATATCTTCTCCGCTGGCAAAAAAGGCCAAATATCTGGTAATCCCGCCCTCGGCTTCGGCTTCATAAACCAAATCGGCTTCCTTGAGGCCAAAGGCCGGCCGTCCGTCAGGGTGGTTGTCTATAACCACGGCCACTGGGAATAAATTTTCATTCCCGGCCGGAACCGGATAGCCATCAATAGAACGGGGCAAGCAGCCGGGACAAATATTTTCCGTTGGCTGGCTGTTCCCTAAGGTATTTAAATTACGGCCTATCTGGTTGAATAAATCAGGATAAAAAGTGATTAAATAAGTAAAAGTTATAAAAGTAAGGACTAAGAATATGATAATAAAAACATAGCAAATAATCCGCCAATTTGGACCGGCGGGTTTGCCGTCTTGTTTCTCTTTCGTTTCAGAAACGGAAGAATTTTTGAGATCTCTTATAACCATCCTCCTTTTACCCCGCATCCTAGAACGGGATTTATTTAAAGTTTTATTCTTTTTTCTTGCCTCCCCTGGCCGGCGCTTCGGCTTCTTTTTTTTCATCTCCCTCTTCTTTTTTGCCCGCTTCCGCCTCTTCGCCCTCGGCCGGAACTTCTTCCGCCGGAATTTCTTCAACTTCAACTTTCGGTTCTATCACATTAACCACAATATCATTCGTTTCATTAACCAGCTTCATCCCGGCCGGCAGCTTTAAGTCGTCTGTTTTTATGGCGTCATGAAAATTCTTTAAAGTCGATAGATCAACATCAATATGGCTTACTAAGTCTCCCGGCAAACATTCCACCCCCACGCTATCAATAGTTTTGACTAAAACTGCGCCTAGTTCCTTTACCGCCTCGGATTCGCCGATAAAATGCAAAGGAATTTCAGTCGTGATTTCTTTATTCATATCCACCTGATACAAATCAACATGGATAATTGCGTCTTTTAAGGGCTCTTTCTGCACTTCCTTTATCAGAACTTTAACCGGTTTTTCTTCGGAAATAGTCAGGTCAATCAGGCTCGATTCCCCGGCTAAAGCGAAATTTTTTTCAAAATCGATTTTCTTTATTTTCAAATTTCTGCTCTCCGTGCTCGGTCCGTATAAAACCGCCGGAATAAATCCGTCCTTCCTTATTTTTTCCCCCTTTTTCTTGGTTCTTGCTGTAGCTTCTAATTTTATTTGTTTAGTCATATTATTGTCCCACGAATTACGAATTTATTACGAATATACAAATATTATCTTGGAACGTTTTTAATGGAATTCGTAAATTTGTAAAGGATTTGTAATTCGTGGGGGTTTAGTAGTTAATTTTTGACCTGATTATAATGCTTTCTATAATACCCACTAAAATAAAGGCGGAAAATATGGCACTGCCGCCATAGCTGACAAAAGGCAGGGAAATCCCCACTACGGGCAAAACTCCTATGTTCATACCAATATTAATAAACATTTCCATAAAAATCAAGCCCACGGCGCCTAGAATAAAAAATATGCCGAAATCATTGTTTACTTTGTTAAGGTTAGAGAGGCACCGGTAAAAGAAAACGGCAAAGAAAAAAATCATAAGGGAAACGCCAAAAAATCCCAATTCCTCGGAAGTAACCGCAAAAATAAAGTCATTTTGGGCCTCGGGGAGAAATTTAAGCTGGGACTGGGAGCCGAAACCTATGCCCCGGCCGGTAAGTCCGCCGGCGCCGACAGCGATTATGGCCTGAGCGACATTATAACCTTGTTTCAGGGGGCTAAAGGAAGGATCCAGGAAAGTAAGGACGCGCTGCTTCTGGTAATCTTTAAAAGAAAACATCCAAAGCCCGGCCAGGACGGTTAAAAGAATTAAAGCGATGATCAAAAGATGCTTTTTATTGAAGCCGGCCATAATCACCATCACCAGCCAGATTAAAAGTAAAATTAAGCTCGAACCGAAATCAGGCTGGAGAAGAATTAGGATTACAAAGAGCAATCCGCCCGCACCGGACAGAATAAGATGCTTCCAGGGCCTTAATTGAGTGGCGAGAACCGAGAAAAAGCGGGCCAAAAATATGATTAAAATAATTTTTATAAATTCCACCGGCTGGAAACTCCAGGTGCCGAAAAAAAACCAGCCGCGCGTGCCTCTTACCGTTTCCCCGAAAATCAAGACAATGATTAAGACGGCGGTGCCCAGAAGATAAAGATAATGGCTTGAGTTCCTTAAAAAGCGGTAATCCAGAAAAGAGAAAAAAAACAGAAGCATAACCCCGACGCCGATAAAAAAAATCTGCTTTTTAAAATTAAGCAAACTTACTGTTTCCTGGCCCAAAGCTACGCTGTAGATTTCCGCTAAGCCGAAACAAGACAGCAAGAACACGGAGAAAAACAATATCCAGTCAAAGTTCTTTAAATATAATGATATTTTATTAAACATTGGTTGTTGTATGTATGATTTTTGAGACTCTTGGAATTTTTGAGACATTTGAGATAATCCTAAGAATCCCAAGGATCCCAATTATCCCATTCTATTTCTCCTCCCCTATTCCTCCTTCGTATTTAATATAAATACCATCTTTAAAGATATTAATTTCCGGAACAATTTTTATATCATCAGAAGCGCTTAAGCCGCCCAGCCAGCTCATCTCCACCTTGCGCTTTTCTCTTGACATCAATTCTAAGGCGGTATACCTGTTTAGGCCGCTGATTGAACTCCCCCGGTAAAGAAGAATATTAAAAGGGACTTCCCAGTAATTAAACGGGGTTTTATTGGTAATAGTGAACTCCAGGTTATTTAAATTTACTTTTTCCGACAAGCCGCTTTCCGCGGCCGGGGTGAATTTTACGCCTTCCACGGCAATATTAAGATGCTCGTCGCGAAAATTTTCCCAGTTGGGAAACTGGCGCGGGTTAACCCTTAACCAGGTAATTTTTTTTACGGAAAAAGTCGCTATGGTTGGCCTTGATTTAAAAGTTTTGGCCAAAGCCGAAACGATTTTTGTCTCTTCGGGGAGAATAAAACTCTCGCCGCAATCCGCTTCTTTGCTGTTGGCAAAAAAGCAATAGCTAAAACTCGCCCAGTGCCTTAAATTAGGGTTCTTTATTTCTACTAAAAAATCATATTTATCTTCATTGCCCTTAAAAATTTGCGGCGAGGAAAAAATAAGGTCCGTTGGCGCCAGTTTTAAAATATAATCATGCCCAACCACCTGGTCTTGGACAATCTGCCTGGCTAAAATTTCGTCCTCATTCATTCCCTTGGCAAGATAATAAGCAAAGCCGTAAATCGTATAAGACCAGGAAACCCCGGCTACTAAGGCGAGAAATATAACCAAAGCTGCTCTGAATTTTTTCCTATTCTCAATCAGCCATAACCCCAAAGCTAGTTTTTTGTTAGACGGATAACGGCTTATACTTGCTTCCTTTTCCTGACTTTTGTTTTGTAAGTTTTCTTCCCCCATATTTAGTAATATTTTATCATATCTTCTGATTAGAAACAAAATGCTCTTTTTTTAAACGGCGATACAGCCAGTAAAATAGCGCGGCGCTTGCTAAGAGCCGGAAAATATGAAAATAAATTGCCTGTGATTCCCCTATCCCGATTACCAAATTTAAAAAATCAAGCGTAAACCATCTTTCCAGGCTATTACTGATTAGTTCTCCGCGCGTTAAGGCGGAATAAATTAAATCCCATAAAACGCTGCCGGAAAAGGAAGCGGATAAATACAAAATCAGGGTATTTAATTTCGGCTTTATGACCAGTAAAACCAGCAAGGGCAATAAAAATTGATTTAAAACCAGCCAGAATAAATGCAGATTTTTAACTAGCCAGTCTGGCGTGCGGTAAGTTTCATGCCCCCACAAAGCCGTATCAACTACGGCTCCGCTTGCCCAGAAAAGAAGCAAGAGGCAAAAAATTAAAATTGATTGTCGCAATTCTCTGCTCATGCCTTGATTATAACATAAATTTGTTCCTCTTGACAGCAAATTAATTTTATACTAAAATATTTTAATCCAATAAAATTCAACCTTTCACAAAAAAGGGAGGTACGATGGATAACAAAAAAGCTACCGCAACCAAAAATCAGGGTGGAGAAGTGGGCAAAAAAGGTGTTGATCTCGCCGTCTCTTTGCACCCCTTTCCGCCTCAGCACAACCCCACATCTGCTCCTCGGGGCGGGCCTTTCCGCCCTCAACATGATCCCCACGATCTCCCGTGGCAGGGCCCTGAAATGCAAAGGCCGTAATTTACCGGGAGAAGCAAATACCGCTTATTTGGACAATCACAAGTCCTCTAAGCGGTTTTTTTGACAAAAAATAAAATTTATTTGGCCTCTAAAATAATCTTCCTCGCTACTGGCAAAAAATTATTAACTAAAGACAAAACATAGGATTCTGGCACGTATTTGAAGGGTATATGGTATAAATCCACCCAGATATGGCTGTAAATGGCGTAAAGGATTGATTTTTTTAAATAGAGGGTTTCTTTCAGCCCTAGTTTTCTCTTGCTTCCATAGCCCTTGATAAATTCTTTTAAAAGTTTTTTATCAATTTTTTTGTTCCGGCAGCAATTCCACATTATGGTTTTGCCTAAATCAACCATCAAGGTGCCGATGTAAAAATTACCGAAATCAACGATTCCTGTTAATTTTCCTTTGAAAAAAAGTTCGTTTTCCGGTTTTATGTCAACGTGTATCGGTCCAGTCGGTAATTTAGGAGGCGGAAAATTTTCTATTACCCCAGCTTTTACTTCTTCCACTACCGCCCTTAATTTTTTGTTTTTTTGCCTTTTAACAGAAGAGTGCATTTCCCTCATCACTTTCGGGTTTAAATCATAGAATTTCCGTCTTTGTTTTATTATCTTTTTAAAGTTTCTGCCTTTTCTATGAAAACTTCCGAGAAAACTGCCTAATTGGCGGGCCATAGCCGGAGTTATCGTTTTCGGGTTTTTACCCTCGATATATTTATTTACAGTCAGCCAGCGATCACCAAATTTTTCTATAAATTTATTATTAACGGACTTTAGGTAATGCGGGACAGGCAAATCTTTTAAAGTTCCCAGCAAACTGATTTCGTATCGCAGAGACGTTTCGGATTTACTGATGATATTTTTTTTGTTTGATAATTTATGTTGGGAAACTATAAACTTCCCTTTTGGCGTTTCTATAACTGCTTTAGGAACGATAAGCCCTTGGCGCAAGCAGGCAACATTTTTTATCAGGCCTAAATTATATAAGTCCGATATTTTTTGGTATTCTTTGCGCAAATGCGTAAGATTATTATTTTAATTTTTTTTATTTTACTGCTCTTGCTTGTCAGAAATTTCAAACCCAAAGATAGTGGCGTCGGGAGAAATGTTCTCCAGCACGAACGTTATATAGAAAAGATTTTCTGCATTTTGAAATTTTACGGGATATTCCACATAATAACGGCCCATTTCGCGCTTAACTTTGGGTTCGCCAAAGTCCGTATACGGGCCGGATGCTTTTCTCCTTTCTATCAAGGGAGAAATATTTGTAACAAAAAGATACTTTAATTGCGACCCGCAATATTTACAAAAATTATTATAATCTTCTTTATTATAGTAATCAAACATTTCTTTGGCTTTCGGTTCAAGAAAAGCGATAACTTCTCCTCTCTCTTTTTCTTCAAGCGGATAGGTCCGGCCGGCAAACAGCAAGGCGCTTAAAAGGAGCGCGCCTATTGATAAAAATATGCCTAAAATCCCCAGAATTTTTTGAACTTTTCCGCCTTTTTTAATTAAAAAAATGCTAAGAATAAGAAGAATTAATATAAAGATCCGCGTGTAGATAAAATTTTGATAATAGGTCGGGGAGCTTAGCCCGAATAGCAATGAATATAAAACCGATAAGACTATAAAAATCAAAGCTATCGCTTTCTTCCAGCCTCGTTTTGTTTTAGCCCAAAAGATAGAGTTAAAAAGAAGGAAAGAGAGAATTAGCGCAAAGGCCAATAAAAACGTTCTTTCGTCCGGACCGCTCGGGAAAGCGCCATCAACTTGTTCGCCCGTAACGGCGAATATCATGAAAGACGCCCCAGCCATGGTAAAAAAAGATAACCAGCCAAGAAATTTTATGTCTTTCATTATAAGAATTGTGTAAGCCAGCATTGAAATCGGAAAAACGATAAAAGCGGAAACTAAATTCTTCTCCGAAAAATATTTAACGGCAAAACAGAATGATAAAAATGCCACTAAATATAAAACCCACCAAGCTGTCTTTTTTATAAAAAATTTCATACTTTAAACTACTTTGTGAATAACCCGCAATAGCATCTGCCGTCTTTGGCAATTTCCTCTTTATGATAAGCGCAAGGGCAGACTTTTTTTAAGTCCTCTTCCTGGTTTCCGCTTAATCCCCGGCAAGGGCAGTATCTTTTGCCTTTTTTCTTTTCATTTTCCAATAATCCATTTATCACTCTGGCAACGGTTTTTCCGTCCGGATTCAAGTGAAAACCATTTTTCTCCGCATATTCCGAATAATTTTTAATTATTTCTTCCATATAATTAAGACGGCATATTGCCTTGAACCATTTTTTCCAGCCATTCCCTAATAGCGGATTCGGGTATAAGCCCGGTAAAAGCGCTTATGGGCTTGCCGTTTTTAAATAGGACTACTCTCGGAATACGATCCGCTTGAAATTTCTGGGCATTAAGCTGGGTATCATCAACATTAGCTTTTAGTAAAACAATTTTTTCCTCAAATTCTTTTTCCAATTTTTCTAAAATCGGCGCCAGTATAGAGCAGGGCTCGCACCAAGTCGCATAAAAATCAACTAAGACCATTTTGTCCGGCCTTTGGATTTCTTTTTCAAAATTTTCGTCAGTTAAAATGATGGGCATATTTATTTTCTTATTTATTTATAACACCAATTTTATGCTCGGGGACAAGGATTCGAAGACTCCTCGGTGCCGATTCGGCCCTAACGGCCTTACGGGGAGAGGTTCTCGCCGCATCCCACAAACTCATAAAGTTTCGCCCCAAACTTGGGGCTAAACTTTCTGTGCTCGGGGACAAGGATTCGAACCTCGATACTCAGGACCAGAACCTGATGTCCTACCATTAGACGATCCCCGAATGGTTATGTTTTATTTTTAATTATTTTTTTATCTAGTTATTATTTCCATCTTATATTTACCAAGCCGTAGCTTTAGCGAAGGCTGGCTATTAGACCCGCCTCGCCGAAGTCCCGAAGTTTCGGGACGAAGGCGGGCGATCCCTGAATGATTTTGTTAATTGTTAAAAGTCAATTATTAACTGTTATTTCACAATCCTTCCGCCGAAAGTTTTTAACAGGTCATTTAACATATTGCCGTTCTCCGGTTTGCTGGCGCTTTCCGCGTCTTTTAGCTCCGGACCGGAATTTTCAGTTTCAACCCCCTGGCCATTCCCCTGCCCGCCATTTATCTCTAAACTCTCATCAATTATGGCCCGGATAGAAAGAGGCTGGCCGTAAACTTCAGATAAAATATTTTCTACTAATCCCTTTACCTGGATATTGCTTACTCTGTCTTTGTGAAATTTATACTTAAAAGCCAGGCAGAGCTCGCAGCCGGCTATGTCCTGGGGCTGGCAGACCCGGAGGATAAAGGATAAGGAATGGTTATGCTGTTTTACCCGGGCTAAAACTTCATGCCAGCGGTTTTTTATTTCCTCTAAACTCATGTTAGCCGAGGCGGCTCCGGGGTTAGAAATCGGCCTTACGGCCGCTCCGGAAAATGATTTTGGGGCAACCGGGACGTTTCTGGCGGCAGCCGCTTCTTTAACCAGGCAAAGTTCGGTAATAGCCAGTTCCATGGGCAATTGGGCGATAAAGCTATCTCTTAATTCATTCTTTACTTTTATAAATCTCTCTATAAAAAAAGTAAGCTGCTCTAAGGTAAGCTCGCGTGAAACCTCGTTAATTTTTATTTCTAAAGTTTCGCCGAATTCCAGCGCCAGGTTGCCGGCGCTGATTTTATCAAGCATTATTTTCCTTAAAACTTCAATTAAGTCGGAGATAAAGGCGGACAAATTAACCCCTTCGTCCACTAGTTTATTGGTTAACCTTACGGCATTGGCCGCATCTTTTTTAATTAAATAGCCAATGAGGTTAATAATTTCGTCCAAATCGCTTCGCGGTATGACTAAATCCGCTTCTTCCTGCGTAATTTCCCGGCCACCGATAGAAACTATCTGGCCGAGAAGCCCTTCCGCGTCGCGCATATACCCTTCAGATTTTCTGGCGATTGACTCAAGAATTTTTTTATCTATTTTTATCCCCTCTTTGCTTACAATATAATTTAATTTTCTGACTACGTCATTAACGCCTATCCGCCGGAAATCGAACCTCTGGCAGCGGGAAATAATCGTGGTCGGGACTTTGTGGATTTCGGTGGTGCAGAGGATAAAAATAACATTAGCCGGCGGCTCCTCAATGATTTTAAGCAGGGCATTAAAAGCGGAAATAGAAAGCATGTGGACTTCATCAATGATAAAGACCTTATATTTGCAGCGGGAAGGGGCGGTGCGGGCCGAAGTAATAATATTTTCCCGAACATTATCCACACCGGTATGGGAAGCCGCGTCTATTTCCATAATATCCAGACTCCGGCCAACCGTTATTTCTTCGCAAATTTCGCATTGGTTGCACGGTTCGCTCTCCCCTTCTTTTCTTTTTAAGCAATTAACCGCCTTGGCAATCACCCGGGCTAAAGTCGTTTTGCCCACGGCTCTGGGTCCGCAGAAAAGATAAGCATGCGCAATCCGGCCGGATTGAATTTCGTTTTCCAGCGTCACCTTGATATGGTTTTGCCCGACCATTTCCGCAAAATTTTGCGGCCGGTATTTTCTATATAATGTCGCCATTTTTTAAAAATAAAAGATAAAAAATAAAAAACTAAAAATAGGTTTTGGAAACCTCCTATTACTTTTACATTCTACCATTAAATTAGAATAAATCAAGGATACAAAAAACCACGACCTTCCCGGAAATACGTGGTTTTTATAAATAGTTCTAAAAGCTAAAAACTAGCATCTAATATCCGACATACAAAAACTACTCCCTTTTCCTGATTATATTCTCCACCGCCGCCCATTTGCTTTCTCCGGTTTTCGGAATTAAAATAACGGTTTCGTCGCCCGGATTGCCCTTAAAATATGTTACGCTGGCGGGAAGCACACGCCATTTTACCCCTTCGGATTCTACAAAAAAATCGCCGTCATTGTCCTTCTTTAGCTCTCCCAACACTCTCGTTCTCTCAATCGGCCCGATCTGCTTATAAATAAAAGTACCGCTATTGGTTATAGTAAGTTTTAAAATATCGCCTTCCACTAATTTAGATTTGGAAGCGTAATTAGCCGGCACGCTGTATTGCTTTCCGTCCGGACCGATCATATTTTCCCCGTCAAAAACTCCCTCAATAATTTTTCCGGCCTCTTCCCCGGACTGGGGCGTGATTTCGTCATCTTCAGCTTCCTCTCCTATTTGGCTGATGCCAATGCGGGTCTCTTCATCGCCCGGGGCTAAAACCGACAGGATTTCTACTAGCTTATCGTTATTTTCCTTAACATTTTCCAGCAGTCTTTTTATAAGAATAACTTTGGCCCGGCTAATAACTACTTTTTCATGGTCTTTCTCTTTCCTCTCTTTTTTCTTGCTTTTTTTACCTTCTTCGGGTTCAAGCAAAAAACCTCTTGCTTCAAGGTCAAGCTCTTCTCCCTCGTCCAATAAGCCGCCCTTTGTTCCCTGGTCATCGCCAAAATCATTGAAAAAATCGGAATTTTGGTCTTGATTTTTGTTTTTCATATTTTTTGTTTTATTATAATTTCTACCTTATTATCTTACAAAATTTTTACCTTTTTGGCAAGCCGCCAGCCGATTTGCTTGGCTTGCTCCTTGAGTTTTTGTTTTAAGTCATTAATTAATTTTTAATCTCTTACTCCTTAATGCCTAATCTTTAAGATTAATCAACGCACCAGATTTGATTTGTATACACATCATAAGAACTGCTTTTTAAATCAGAATACCCATTACAACCCGTGGTCGTTATAACCGCCAGCAAAGTGCTGTAAGGACTCTTTGAAGTAAAACTGGATAAATCTGATTTAAGCGAATAATTTAAAATACTATATAGGTAGGTAGCACAATCAAAAGATGACCAAGAAGTCCTAGTTGAAGCTTGGTTTGTTAAAGAAGAAGTGCTGCTGAATGTGGTATAACTATTAAAATTATGGATTTGGCAAAAACTATTCATAATATAAGAGTCATGCCCAATAAGATGAATGCCAATCCTGGGATTGCTCCAATAATTTATTCTTGAGCAGTCCCCAGCGCAAGTGCCAACAGTCCAACTCGTGCTGCCATCATCGCAACCTTCCCCGGATTCCACTAAACCGTTGCCACAAGTAGAAGAAGCTATACCTTCTAATCTCTCAATAATACTTCCGTCCAGATTAGCTACGACATTTGAGGAATTAAAATCATTATCATTGTTATTAGCGCCTAAGATGTTCTGGAGAAAATCTTGGTCTGAATCATTCGGCCCGGCCAAAGGTTCGGTAAAAGCCGCATAAGCCCAAACGGTAATCACCGCGGTTAGAGTTAAAATAACCGTGGTAATTGCCCGCCAGCCGATTTGCTTGGCTTGCTCCTTGAGTTTTTGTTTTAATATTTGTTTATCCATTTTTAATTTTTAGTTTCTTTAGTCCGTACACCAAATTTGATTAACTGCCCCACCATTAAGGCTAAAAGTTGCGCAACTGTTAAAAGAAAGCATCTGACAATAGTCCGCCCTACTTTGGCTGACAAAAGTTGCATCTCCAATCATGGGGTTGCTCCAATAATTTCGTCTTGAGCAATCACCAGCGCAGGTGCTGGCAGTCCAACTCACGCCACCATCGTCGCAATTTTCGCCCGCTTCTAAAACTCCATTGCCGCAGGTCGGCGTGGTTGAAGCCTGACCTTGAATATATTCCAATCTTTCAATAATACTGCCCTCATTATTAGCCACTACCGAAGAGGAATCAAAATCATTGTTGTTATCATTAGCGCCCAAGATATTCTGGAGGAAATCCTGGTCAGAATTATTTGGCCCGGCCAAGGGTTCGGTAAAAGCCGCATAAGCCCAAACCGTAACAACCGCGGTTAAAGTTAAAATAACCGTGGTGATGGCCCGCCAGCCGATTTGCTTAGCCTGTTCTTTGATTTGGTTTTTGGGACTATAGTCACCCATTCTAATTTAGTATTTGATATTCTAAATTCTAATTATTAGTCAGCACACCAAAGCTGGGATACACGGAAAGAAGTTTTATATGAGCTACTAAGGCTGTAGTAATAGGTGTAACAAGTCCATGGGTTATAAGTATAAGTTTCTATCGTAGATGAAGTCAGAAGCGCGGCGACAGAAGCAGTTTGGGACGAAGAGGTAGATAGGGCCCAAACGTAGTTAGTTCCGGTATAGAGAAAACCGGTGGTAACTAAAAGAGAATAAGAAGTAATATATGAACTGCTATAAAAACGGTTATTAGGATACCCGCAAAGAAAGCTAATCTGTGTAACAAAGCCGCCAGCCGAATCTATAGTGCTAGCAAAGGAAGAATAAGAAACGCCTGCGACAGAATTAAAGCCGTGCAATTGGCAAATGCTATTTACATTGCTAGCAAATGGTGTTTCAGATTGAATCATGGGGTTGCTCCAATAATTCCGTCTTGAGCAATCAGCAGCGCAGGCGCCAGAGGTCCAAGAAGTCCCGCCATCATCGCAGTTTTCTCCAGCTTCAAGCACGCTGTTGCCGCAAGTAGGAGTAGTTGAGCCCTGACCCTGGACATATTCCAATCTTTCAATAATACTGCCATCTTTATTTAACACAACATTTGAAGAGTCAAAATCATTATCATTGTTATTAGCGCCTAAGATGTTCTGGAGAAAATCTTGGTCTGAATTATTCGGTCCGGCCAAAGGTTCGGTAAAAGCCGCATAAGCCCAAACGGTAATCACCGCGGTTAGAGTTAAAATAACCGTGGTGATAGCCCGCCAGCCGATTTGCTTTAATTGCTCCTTTAGTTTGTTTTTAAATATTTGTTTGTCCATCATTCTTTACGTCATTGCGAGTCCCGCCCGCAGGCGGGACGTGGCAATCTCACGAACTACAAATCTTCGCCTAAATCTCGCCACTTTGGGTTAATCTTTTTTATTAACTCTAGTTTGTTCTTTCTGGAGCCGGCCTTAATCTGCTTTTCTCTGGTTATAGCGTCGTTTATACTATTAAACACTTCGTAATATACTAGTTTATCTGCTTTATATTTAGCGGCAAAACTTTGCTTGTTTTCTTGAATTTTATGCTGATAGTTTCTATTCAATAAATTGTTGGTTACTCCGGTGTATAGAACTGAATTCCACTTGTTGGTGTTTATATACACGTAATAGTATTTTTCCTCCTTCATACTATTATAAATATTCGTTAGATTGCTTCGTCGTCGCTTCGCTCCTCCTCGCAATGACAATGCAATTTTCCCACAGCAAAAAGATGCTATATTTTTCTCCACATATAGCATCTTCATTATAACATTTTTAGCCAGACTAGAACAAGCCGGCTAAAGATTATTTAAATTGTTTTCGCCCTCCTGGCAATTTCCGCTTCAATTATATTCCGGTCCTGGCCGTATTTAAGGCGTGATAAGGCCCTTATCCGGCCAGCTATGTCTTCCCGCGCTTCGCCCGGCAAAGGCCATAAGGTCTTCATGGAAAAAGGCCGGCTGGCCGCGTTATCAATCAGGAGCTTTACATAAGCCGTATATTTATCAACATTAATAAGGTCATATTGATTAAAGACCGGAGAAAATTCTTTTTCCATAATTTCGGCGTCATCGGACCCGACTTTGAATAAGGCCCAGGTGCCGACGTTGCCGAAAACCGCGTCTTTAATCGTCGTATCTTTATTTTTTGTAAGCTGGCCTAAATATTGATGGGCGATAATTAGATTTAAGCCGTATTTTCTCGCCTCGGAAAGAATGGAGCAGATTGAATCAGTGGTAAAATTTTGGAATTCATCAATATAGAGATAAAAATCTTTCCGGTCGGAAAGCGGTATATCGGTCCGAGACAGGGCGGACATTAAAATTTTACCGATTAAAATCATGCCCAAAAGGAAAGCATTCATTTCCCCGACCCGGCCCTTAGACAAATCAATTAAAAGAATTTTTTGCCTGTCCATAATATCGCGGACGTTAAATGAACTTTTCTGCTGCCCGATTATCGGCCGCATCGTATCGTTAGAAATAAATTGGGTAAGTTTCGAGGTGATATAAGGCACGACATTAGCCAGAGCCGCTTCGCCCCCGGCTTTCTCCGCTTCCTGCTTCCAGAAGTCAACTACGGTGGGGTCGCTGCAATGCTCTAATTTCATCTTCCTGAAAACGGGGTCAGAAAGGACTTTCGGCACTTCCATTAAAGTTGAACCCGTGGTTGGATCGCTCATAATTAAAAGCAAAGCGTTCCTCATATATTGCTCAAAAATTGGGCCGCCGGTGGATTTTAGGTCATAGAGCTTGTCAAATATCTTTATCATCTCGTTTATCACGAAAGTCTTTTGTTCCGGATAACGAGGGTCATATTCCACTAAATTTAAGGCCAAGGGCCGCTCTAAATCCGCCGGAGAGAATAGCACCACGTCTTCTATCCGCTCGGGCGGGATGCGGCAAAGAATATCCTGGATTAAGTCACCGTGCGGGTCTAAAACGGCGACTCCTTCCCCGTTTATTATGTCCTGGATGGCCAAGCTCGCCATAAACTGCGATTTGCCTGTCCCGGACTTGCCGATAACATAGAAATGCCGGCGCCGGTCTTCTCTTTTTACTCTTATTTCTTTCCTTACCCCGCGGTAAACATTTTCTCCTAAAATTATGCCTTCGTCCGGAGCATTAGGCGGAGCCGGCGCGTATTTAGCCGTCAGCCAGAGGATATTAGGCGTTTCTGTATATTTTAAGGGAAAATGGAAAAGCGAAGCCAATTCTTCGGTATTAAGGAGAAAGCTTAATTTTTCCTGAAACCGCCGGTAAATAAAATCGTTGATTATCCTGTTTTGATTGCCTCTCGCTAATTTATTTTTAAAATTATTGCCATATTCATAATAATTATACTGGCGCAAAGCGCTCGCCATATTGTCTAAAAATATCCCCGCCTGCCCCTTGTTTTTAGCGCTTACCACGATTCGCAAGTTAACATCCAGACCGGCTTTAGAGTTTTTTTCCTCTATCTCTTTAAGCATCTCCTGTTCCAGAGCTGAAGTTTTATTCCCCATGCCAAGTTGTTTCTGCTTTTCCGCTTCCGTCGGCGGCTTAGCCAGCTGGGCTAAATTACCTACCGCGGAAATTACTTTTGTCACCCGGTTTAATCTTAGGGCCTCGGCCATGGATTTGCCCGAAGCCACTTCCCTAACTATGGCCCCGGCTTTTTTATGCCAGACGCCTTTAGCGCTCCGAACCACATACTGGATAGCGATTGATTCATCCGCTTCCAGTTTTGACATAACATTAATAATTGAATTCATCGGGTCGGTTTCCTGCTTTTTATAGGTTTTTATTGGAAAAATAAAATTGCGGTCGGTTTTAAGAGAACCGGCCATAATTTCTCCGCGCGGAGTGAATATATTATAATCCTCCACTTCCTCAATTAACGCTTCCGGATAATGAGCGTTAATCTGCTGTTCTAGATAACGGGCCATTTTTCGGGGAGCCACCGCGTAAAAGCAGATTTTTTTCTCCCGCGCCACGATTTCAAAGGAAAAATGGTCTTCGCGGCCTAAGAGCCAGGCTAAAATCCCTCTTTGCGCGCGCAAACCGCCAACGCTCGCAAAAACCGTCTCGCCCTTGGCGATTTCTTCGCGCAGGTGCTGAACGTCAAAATTTTCCTCTTTTTCCCCGGGCCTTTCCTTAGGCAGCCGGACGGAAAAAATAATATGGTCAAAAGCCCGGTTCCGGTTATAAAAAAACTTAATAAGCCTGGCTACTAAAAGCAGGGTAAAAATAATAACAATTGCCCAAATTAAATAAACTAACCAAGGACCCAATTCTAAATTTAGATTGGTTTGAGGCGAATAAATATTTTCTTGGGGAAAGCCGTAATCCATGGTTTTAATTTTAAATTATCAATTTCTATCGCTCTCTAAGTTTTATAATCTCGTCCGCCTTAATTTTCGCTTCCTGCTCTAAGAAAAATTTGTTAACCCCGGGGATAAGGGAAAGCCATTTTCTTATTAAACTAATTATTTTTTCAACCTTAAACTTAGCTTTTCCCAATAAGCTGTTTATTTCCCTTATTGTTTCCTCGCCTTTAGCTTTAAATTCCGCTTGTTTGTCCGCGGGCAGGCTTAAATAAATTTCCTCCATTCCCGCTTCCAGTATTTTTCCCACTTCTTTTTCTCTTTCCCTTATCGCCTGCGCGGCTTCGCCAATATCAATCAACCCCGCGGGCGGGGTTGTCTTCGGCTGCTCTTTCGTTCCTCCTCCTTCTTTTTCAATAATTTTTTCCTGCCTGCTTTCCAGCTTTATCTCCTTTTCTGCAACTGGCGGCGGCACCTCGATTTTGCCCGCCTCCCCTGCCCCCTCCTTAATCTTTGCTTCAATTATTTTCTCACTTTCCAAGTTTTTCAATTGTAAAGCATTGTTATCGGCCATAATATTTAAAACTCGCAACAAACTATTCCGCCCGCAATTTGTATATTCGTAACAAATTCGTAATTCGTAGGAGTTTATTTTTCATAATTTAAAATCGCTTCTAAAACTTTTGAGTCCTTTTTCAGGGGTTCCATATATAAAACCTGGGAACGGACGATATTCATAGTCCCGTCCGGACCGTGAGTTTCCTCTCCCCTTTTTACTAAGCGCAAATTACCGTTTTCCGGAACGGCCTGGACGCTTTTTTGCTGGTCGTAATTATAATAAACATTTTCGATAATAACCGGATCCGCGGCCGTATCCTTAATTTGGCCGTAAAAAATTTCTTCATCAACCAATTTTACCGCATACCAATTTCCGGCCTTCACCATATTTTCTTCGCCTCCGCTTTTCCTTAAAAACAAAAAATAAACGGCCACAAGAACCGCTATGAGGGCAAAGACTGCGGCCAATCGCCTGGCTAAGGATTCGTTAACTTTCCTTTCTTTTGGCCGGTTAATTCTACTGAACTCTTCTCCGGAATCATTAAAAACATTATCAATCCCTTCCGCCCGGCTGGAATTGGCCTTAAATTTAGGTTTTTCCTTTAAATTTACGGTCTGTCGAAAATCGTTGGGCATAAATCCAATAATTTTTAATTTATCATCCTGTTTTTTTACTCTGCCGGAGTTTCGGCTGGTGTTGTTTCCCTGGCTGCCGCAGTTTCTTCTTCTGCCGCTGGTTCAGTATTTTCTACTTCCTCTTCCGCCGGCAGTTCAATTACTTCTACGGTTTGCTCATCGGCGGCTGGCGTACCGGCTTCTTCTGCCGCGCCGGCTACCGCTTCTTCGGTTTCGCAAACATCGCCGATGCCGTCGCTATCGCTGTCCGCCTGGTCCGAATTAGAAATCGCCGGGCAATTGTCGCTAGCGCCAAAAACATTATCAGCATCCGGGTCGTTTTCCTCTACATAGTTTTGATAAACCTGGGTTAGATTATCTGGGCCGGAAGCAGCCGTATTCACTTCCCCGTTTTGCAGCTGGCGCAATGACTCTCCCATCACCGGCGATTCTAGCTCTTCTGTTTTTACCGGTTCATAACCCGGGAAAACCTTAGCGGCTAAGTCCAGGCTGGCGCCGATTAAACCGCTGTATTCTGTCACTGCCACTCTCTTTCCTTCCCCGCTAGTTTGGGCCTCGGCTTGCGCCTGTTTTAATTCTTTAATTCTGGCATCATATTCTTCCTTTAATTCCCCAGCCAGATAAACGCCTAAATCCCCCGCGCTTTCTTTAGAAATGCGGCGGGTATTTTCTTTTAGCTGGTACTGCCAGGCGTTATTTTCATTTACCAAATCCAAATAGGTATAGGTAACATAATACATTCCCTCGTCTTCCTCTATCTTTTCCACCTTATAATCCATATCAAAATTATCCAAATTAGCCGCCAGGAGCAAGGTATTGTCCACCCCCTCTACGGTAGTCTGCTTTTGGCCAATAGCCGCTTGACCGGCATCCGAAGCCAAAGCGCTTGTGCCAAGAACGAGGACCAGGGCGATAATTAAGACCACGGCATTGTTGTACTTAATAAAATGGATAAATTTTTCAAACATACGTTTATTTTTAATTATAAATAGTCCTTTGGGAAGCCTCCCTTAAGAACAATCTTATTATAGCATAATACTTTAATTTCTCAAAACATATACCCCTACTTATAAATTCCAGCGAGACATTATTTCTAATGGGGCAAATCTATGTTATAATAGAATTAACAATTATTTATCCACAGTCTCATAAAATATGCCTAACTATAAAAAAATTTCAAAAAACATCGAACAAGTAGCCATTGACAGCCCTAAAACAACGGATAAAAAACTAATTTGGTTAAATATCGCTGATGCCGGCAAACAAGAAGTGGAATTCTTGCGGAAAAAATATGATTTTGATTTAAAACATCTGCAGGCTTCCTTGGCGAAATCAACGGCGCAGAGGCCAATGGCTGAGCCGGGCAAAGACTACTTATTCTTAATCCTCCATTTTCCGGTTCTGGCTGATGGCGGTATCGACGCCGGAGAAATCGATTTTTTTGTCGGCCATGGCTATTTAATCACCCTGCATAACAATAACCTTGCCGCCCTGAATAATTTTTTCAATCTCTGCCGGAAAGAGGATAATTCTCTTCTAACTTATAAGTTTGAATCCTCGGCTATTCTTCTCTATGAATTACTGGAGAAATTAATGCTCTCCTGTTATTCCCTTCTGGACCAAAACAGCATCGCTATTGAACGGGCGGAAAAAATTATTTTTTCCCAAAATCAGAAAGAAGCCGTTTCGCAAATTCTTTCCCTGAAGCGCAATATAATTAATCTTCGCAAAATCATGCAGAATCACAAAAACATTCTAAAAGGCCTAACGGAGATGAAAAGCAGTTTGGTGCCGGAAAAAGAAATAAAAAAATATTATTACCGGCTGGTTGAGCATTCAAAAAGAATTTGGGAATTCCTGGAAAACCAGAAAGAAATGATTGAAGCTTTGCATGCCACTAATGAGTCCCTGCTCAATTACCAAATTAGCGACATCATGAAAACTTTAACTATTTTTTCCGTAATTGTTTTCCCCCTGACTTTACTGGCCGCGATTTTTGGCATGAATACTATAAACGGCATGCCTTTCGCAGGGGTTGAAAACGGTTTTTGGATTATTATTGCCATCATGCTGATCTGCAGCTTAGGGATGCTTTTATTTTTTGAAAAGAAAAAATGGCTCTAACGAATGCGGATTTAAGATTTATGAATTAAGAATTACGAATTATGAGTCTCCTTGCTATTTATATTCTTAAATCTTAATTCCTAAATCTAATCTTTGCCTTTTGCAAAGATTTTTTTAATTTCATCTAAACTTTCTACTTTTACCAACTCTTCCCTCAATTTCCTGGCTCCGGGCAAGCCCTGAATATACCAGCATAAATGCTTCCGCATCTCTATTATCCCCCACCTGCCCTTTAATTTATAAGCCAGCTCGGCATGCTTTAAAATAATTTTAAATATATACCTCTCCCCTTTCTCCCCTCTCCTAATTAGGAGAGGGGTCGGCCCGTCTCGCTCGCCTCGCTGGAGCTTTGGCGAAGCGGGCCGAAGGCTTGCCGAGGCGGAGGGTGAGGTTTTGATTTCTTCAAAAATCCACGGCCTTCCCAACGCCCCCTGGCCAATACCAACGCCATCAGCACCAGTTTTGTCTAACAGCCAATCGCAATAATCTTTAACTCCCCTCTCCTGTTTAGGAGAGGGGGCGGGGGTGAGGTTTAAACCTACCCCGCCGTTAGCTAGAATTATCCCGTTAAAAAATTGGCGGGCTTTTTTTATAATCTCGCAGTCAACCGGTCCGGAAAAACCCTGGGAGAAAGTCCGGCCATGAATCATAATCGCTTTTATATCTAAATCAGAAACATTTTTTAAAAACTCTAAAATATCAATTGCCCCGACTTTTGCCCTTGTTTTAATCGAAACCGGCAAAGTGGTATTGGCAATAACGGTTTTTAAAATCTCACGGGATAATTTTAAATCTTTGAATAATTCTGCCCCAGCTTTCTGGCGAGCGACTTTCGGCACCGGACAGCCAAAATTTATATCAATCCCGTCCGGTTTTATTTTTTTTTCAATCAACTTCACGGCTTTAGAAAAATGCTCAGGATTAGAACCGAATAACTGGACAACATAAGGCCGCTCCTTCGGGCTAAATTTAAGCATTTCCAGGGTTTTGGCCGGGTTATAAACTAAAGCGGTGGCCGAAGCCATTTCCGAATAAACTACGTCTGCCCCGAAGTCTTTACAAATCTGCCTAAAAGCCGAATCCGTGATCCCGGCCATTGGCGCCAGGGCGTAAATCGGTTTTTTTAGTTTTAACCAAAAATTCCTCGCCCCGTTAGAAATTTCGTTACTCTCTTTTTCCATAATAATATATTAATTTATTTTTTAATATTTTTTATCCATTTATTTCTAGTAAGATTTCTAACGGGGTCCATAATATACTATTATAACGAATTCTAAATAAAATAACTACCATACGAAAATAAGCAGATCCTAGCGAAGCGTTTTTATAACAAAAGCCGGGCATCAAAAATAAGACACCCGGCTCGCGAAACTATTGTCTCCTGGTCAAATCTGGCTTAGATTTGGTTGGCAGCCGGGGCTGACAGGAGGCAATACTAGGATCACCTCCTTCCCCCGGCCTCGGTCTTGGCGGCAGCGAAAGCCGCCCTGTACAAAGCGCATAAAAAAGCTCTTGTTCGAAACATTCTCGCCCTCCAAAGTAAATGGTTTGGACGCCCAATGAACCTAGCCAAGTTTCCTCCTTTCACGAAAGGTGCAACTACTTTTTGAAGACCCTTGATCCTTCTTTAGTGTCTTCAACTATATAACCTAAGCTTTCTATTTTATCGCGCAGTTTGTCTGATTCTTTCCAGTTTTTTTCTCGCCTGGCGGTTTCTCTTTGTTTTTTTAATTCCTCCACTTCCGCCGGAATTTTCTCCTCTTTTACGCCTAAATTTAAACCTAACATCCTGTCAAAATCCAAAGCTGTTGCTAATTTTTCCAATTTCGGCAAATCTGATTTTAATAATTCCTGGATCACGGCCAGGGCTTGCGGCATGTTTAAATCATCGTTTATGGCCGCTAAAAATTTGCTCTTGAAACCGGCGTCTATCTTTCCCTTTTTATCACCCAATTCCCTGATTTGATTATAAAGATGTTCTAGACCATTTTCCGCATTTTTTATCGTTTTCTCGCTATACTCCATCGGTTTTCTGTAGTGGGTTTGTAAAACCGCAAATCGATAAACTAAAGGGTTTATCCCCTTTTTAATTAAGGCGTTTTCTAAAGTTAAAAAATTTTCCTGGCTTTTCGCCATTTTCTCGCCCCCGGAAATATTTAAAAATTCTCCGTGCAGCCAATAATTAAAGAACTTTTTGCCAGTGGCCGCTTCGGATTGGGCGATTTCATTCGTATGGTGGATATTAATATGGTCAATCCCGCCGCAATGGATATCAAGCTGGTCTCCCAATCCTTTCATACTCATAACCGAACATTCTAAATGCCAGCCGGGAAAGCCGATGCCCCAGGGAGATTCCCATTCCATTTGCCTTTTTTCTCCGCCAGCTGGCGGATTGGGCGAGAATTTCCATAAAGCGAAATCAGTTGAATTTTTTTTCTCCAGATTTTTTTCAACCCTGGCCCCTTCTTGCAAAGCCGCTAACGGCTGATGGGATAATTTTGTATAATCTTTAAATTTCGAAGTGTCAAAATATATCCCATCGCTAATTTTGTAGGTATAACCTTTCTTTTCCAGCTTTTTTATTAATTCTATTTGCTCCGGAATGGTTTCCGTAGCTTTCAGCCAGATAATATCATCCTGAATTATATTTAGTTTATCCAAATCTTCTTTGAACGCTTTTGTGTAAAACTTCGCTATTTCCCAGGCGGTTTTCCCCTCTCTGGCGGCGCCTTTTTCCAGCTTATCTTCGCCCATATCGCGGTCGCCGGTTAAATGCCCGACGTCAGTGATATTCATAACATGCTTAACTTCATAGCCGTTAAAAAACAAAACGCGCTTCAAGATATCTTCAAACAAATAAGTGCGCAGATTGCCGATATGGGCAAAATTATAAACCGTCGGTCCGCAGGTATATAAGCCGACTTTGCCCTTCTTTATCGGTTTGAATTCTTCCTTTTTCCTAGTGAGTGTATTGTATAAAAATAATTTGTTCACCCCGTTAAAAGTTGCTTTATCCGCATTTGATGTTGTTTGTTGAAACATAATGTTTTTTTGAATATCCCCGTCTTTATCTTTCCCAAATAAAACTTCTAACGGGGTTCATATCTCTATTTCCATTTTACCTAAATATTTAATTTTCGGCAAGAAAAAAGGCTAGGTTTCGAATTTCAACCTAACCTTATAGTTTCGCCCCTAGAATTATGGCCACGACTACGGTAATGATTGCCCCAATAGTGAAACTTACAGTAAAAGGTAAAAACAAGATGGCACCAAAAATAACCGCTATCATGCCGACTACTGCCCCTAACATCCAGCAAACGACCTCCTTTTTATTTCTCGCCTCCACGAAAGTTATGCCCACCGCTATGCCCGACATAAGCCCCAAAAAAGGGCAGAAGGTAAAATCAGAAATAAGGGTAAAAAATCCCCAAACAAGCAGGCCGAAAAATGTCCCTAAACATAATCCGCATAATCCACACATCTTTTCTCTCCTTATTTTTGCTTGAATTTTTTGCCAATAAAAAATTATGGAGAAATAAGGAGCAAAATTAATGAGCTATCTTTATTTTACCTTAATATTAAATTTTGGACAAAAAAAGTGCGGGGATTTAACTTCCCCCGCACCCTGGTATTATCTGAAAAATTAAGCTTTAATTCGCCACTACCGTAATGTTTAACTCCGCGGTCGGCAAACCGCTTATACTCGCCGCTACTTTTGAAGTTTTCCCCGAAGCCTCAAGATTACTTAAATAAACGCTGAAATTGCCGGCAGAGACGGTAGCGCTGGTATCAACGTAAATATTAACAAGCAATTCTTGGCTTGGCTCTAAAACATAGGAATTCAACTTAATCCGATTGCTGCCGGTTACTGGTTTAGAAATTTTGCCGCTGATGCTTTTGCCGTCAGAAGCTTTCCCGACCCTTAAATTGCTATAGCCGGCGCCGTTAGAAAACCCGCTGCCGGAAGAATTAATCGTTAAATAATCTAACTTTAAGGCCTCTCCGCCGTTATTGGTTATTTTAAAGCTGGCGGCGATGTTGTCCTTTTTATTTATAATTATCCGGCCGGCCGCCGTAGCTTCAACCCGCGTTTTGGCTTCGATAAAAGAAACGGCGGGGCTGGCAACATTTAAACCGGAGACTTCGGTATCTATGCCCGAACTATAACCCCGCGCCGTTAAACCGGTAATTTGCAGGTCGGCTTTATCTATTTTTAAATCCTTAATTGTGTCAACATAAACTTTTACCTCTATTCTTTTCCCAGCCGGCAACTTATAAGAAAAATCCTCGAAACTATAAGCGCTCTTATCCGGCTGGGCGATAGTAGTAATTCTCTTGCTGCCAAGATAAACTTTTAAATTAGAAAAACCGTTATCATAAGTAAGACCGGCGCCGGCGCTGCCTTTGTTAATAGACAGGCCGGTTATGGCAGTATCATCTCCGGCTGAAGATTCCAGATAAAAACTGGCGACCACGACCTTGGTTTGACCTTTCGCGTAAATTTTCCCGGTAAGACTATCGTTGGGATAGATTGAGACTTTAGACAAAATAACTTTAAAAATTTCTCCATTAACGTCAATCGCGTTAGCTAAAAAAATATTGTTTTCAGTCCGGTGATTTACTTTATTAAGAACCAGCTGATAGGTATAGCCGTCCTGCAATTTTATTGGCATTGTAGTTATAAAAGCTAAGGTTAAACTCTTCTTGGGCTCAAGCACCTTATCGGGAATATTAATATTTACTCGGCCACTCGCTAAAGCCTGACCGCTCGCCTGGCCTAAAATTTCACCAGTATCATAATCCACCATATAAATTTCCTTATCCAAACTAGCCGCGCCGGAACTCTTCACTAAACTTAAATCAAAACTATCTAGATAAATCTTTTGGTTGCCGTTTCTAATTTCAAATACGCCGATAATAGTGCCGGTTTTTTCAGTAAAAACTTTCTTGTTGGCTTCTAATTTTTTAGCCACCACCCCCAGGTTCTTCCTGACGATACCTATATTTTCTTCTATATTTAAATAACTAACTTTGAGCCCAAAATTATTGGCTGAACCGACGATACTAGCCTTAGCTACAGCCAGATTAAGATTCCGGCCATCGCCTTCATTAAGGCTAGCTGACACCGTAAATATTTCTTCCGAACTTTTTTTAATTTTATAGTTAGCAAGACTAAACAAAACTTGCCCATCTTCGCCGATTGAATTAGCTTGAGCGACGATTTTCCCTTTTCCATCTTCCAGGGCCAAACTAAAAAAATATCTAGACAAAGCCGAACCCTGGAGTCTAACTGTCAAACTATCTACCAAAATATCTTCATTCCCGGAAACTTCGCTTATTTTGAATTTGCCTAGAATCTGTTCTGGCTCGCCAATAATCGCCTGCTGGTTAGCTCCACCGACCGTAAGCTCTTCGATTTTAACCTGGCCTAAAACGCGCGAAGCGTTGACTAAATTTAGAGAGCTACTCGTTACTGGGAAATTACCGCTGATTACGCCGCTAGAACTAATATCAGAAGCTTGGCTAATGGCAATCTGCAAATTATGGTTTGCACAATCCAAACAACTATTTAAATCAACCCAAAAATAAATTTTTTTTGTTTCCGCCGGGCTGATAATAATAGGTTTATCTCCAAAATTAAAACTAACGATCTTTTTGTTTATCGCCGGGACAACCCCCAAATCAACTTTATTTTCGTAACTTAAATAAATATTAGCTAAGACTTCTTCAGAAAATACTCCTTTTAAAGTAAAATCTAAACGGCTCACCTCTAACTGCCCGGCTTCTGATTTTAAATCGAAAATCGCCAGCAAATTATTGGTAGAAGAAAGGGGCAGACTGCCGCCGCTTTTGGGGCTATCCGAACCCAAAGAAACAGCCAGACTGCTTGTAGCCGAAGTCAAACCCGCATCCAAACCAACCTCTCCATAGCTGCCAGCAGCCAAATCGTTTAAATCATCTTCCTCGACTAGATTAATATCATCCCATTTAAAACCAAGTTTAATAAAATCCCCGGCCGATTTGATCGGCGTCTTGAGCTTATTTTTAATATAATAAACCGCCGAACTCGCCTTCGTTTTCACTAACTCATAGTCAACCAATTTATAAACAATTAACTTAACATCTTCATAAGTTGAGGACGCGTATTGTTCTAAATCAGTTTTATCTAAATTAACGATATCCTCCAATTTAAAACCCAGATTAGCAAAATCCCTGGTTGATTCAATTAAAACTTTCTTCCCGTTTTTAATATAATAAACAGCCGGATTATCCTTTTCCTTTACTAATTGCATTTCCAGCCATTTATCAAGATCGGCTTGGCTGACTATTTTTACGTCTTCCCATTTATTGCCATAGGCTAAAAAGGCCTTAGCATTAACGTAGGCCTTTTTAAACCCGCGCCCGTGGTCTAAATAATAAACCGCTGTGCTATCGGCTGTTTTTACCTGCTTAAAACTGGGATCAAGGCCAAAAGCGGCTTCCACCTTATTCGGACCGGCTATGGTCAAGCCAAAGGCAAAAATAATGGCGACTAAAATTATTTTTTTATTTAATCGTATATTTTGCATTGATAATAAAATTTATTTGATTATTTGCTATTACGATAGCATATTTTGTGAAAAACGTCAAATAAAAAATCTTCAAAAAAATTAAACCTTTTTCGGTTACGGCCATTTTATTTCTCCTTATTTTTTAAATTTTTATATTCCCTTTGCGCCAGGGAAATGATCAAAATATCAAAAATTGTCATCCAGATTAACCACCAGGAATGGCTATAGCTAAACCGATAAAGCTGATAAAGGATAAAAAAGAAAAGAAAAGTAATGGCCGCCGGATAAGCCCAAAGCTTTTTCTGCCACAACGAGATTACTAAAATTATTTTTATAAGACCATGGAAAAGAAGATAAAAAGCTAAAAACAACTGGAGATCTAGGGAAAAGCTTTGGGCGGCGTTTACTAAATAATTAGCGATAATATCCTTTGGATCTTCGCTAAGTTCTCGCCTGACCAGCCAAAATACAAACCGGTTTATGTCTCCATAATTAAATAGGAATAGCAAAAAACCGCCTATTACTTCCAAAATGCCGTCAACGCCTTTTAATAAAATGGAGGCTAAAAAAATTTTGTGGAAAGATGTTTTCCGCTCTTTTTTTTCTTCTTCTGCCATTTTTTAATTTTACCTCTTTCACCGGAAAAAAGCAAAAAAATATTCCTTGCCAACTCCCTGTATTTTTGCTAAAATGTTAATAGAAAAAGGTTGCCCAAAATCAGGGCTTTTTAAGTTAAAAAACATAAACAAATCACAATATTTTATGGCAAAAGATAATTCTATGGGGAAAAAAATGGAAAAATCCGCGTACGGCGCTGACCAGATTACGGTCTTAGAGGGACTGGAACCGGTCCGCAAAAGACCGGGAATGTATATTGGTTCAACTTCCGCGACTGGCCTCCACCATTTAATCTGGGAGGTAGTTGATAATGGCATTGATGAGGCCATGGCCGGATTCGCTACGGAAATCGGGGTTACTTTAATGCCGGACGGCAAGGTAGAAGTGATTGATAACGGCCGCGGCATTCCGGTTGATAGGCATAAAGTTACCGGCTTGTCCGCTCTGGAAACCGTCTTAACTAAACTGCATGCCGGCGGTAAATTCGGCGAAGGCGGAGGTTATAAAGTTTCCGGCGGTCTTCACGGCGTCGGCGTTTCTGTGGTAAACGCCTTAAGCGAATATCTTAAAGCCGAAGTTCATCGGGAAGGAAAAAGCTGGGTCCAGGAATATAAAAAGGGCAAGCCTTTAAAAAAAGTAAGGCCTATAGGCGCAAGTAAAAAAACCGGCACCATAATAACCTTTAAGCCGGATGTCACGATTTTTACTGAACTTGAATTCAGCTGGGGAAAAATTCTTGACCGCCTGCGCCAGCAAGCTTATTTAACCAAAGGCATTACGATTAGGGCGTCAGACCGGCGGGCCGGACACAGGGAAAAAGATTATAAATTTCATTTTGAAGGCGGGATTAAATCCTATATAAAAGCTCTGAACCGCGATGAAACTGTAAAAAATGAAACGGTTTTTTACGTGGAAAAAGAAGTTAACAGCTCAAAAGTTGAAGTGGCCTTGCAATATAACGACCAGTTTAATGAAACGATCATGGCCTTTGCCAATAATATAAACAACCCCGAAGGCGGGACCCATTTAATTGGCTTTCGCACCGCCTTAACTCGAACCCTCAACTCTTATGCCCGCAACCATAATCTCCTTAAGGAAAAGGAGGAAAATTTAACCGGCGATGATGTTAGGGAAGGTTTAACCGCCATTATCAGCGTTAAATTAACTGACCCGCAATTTGAGGGCCAGACCAAGAGCAAATTGGGTAATGCCGAAATGAAAACTTACGTGGAACAGGTTTTCGGCGACGCTTTTCTAATCTTTATGGAAGAGCACCCGAAAGAAGCTGAAGCCATAATCGGCAAATGCGTCCTGTCGGCCCAGGCCCGCATTGCCGCCCGCACGGCTCGCGCTACTATTTTAAGAAAAGGGGCTTTGGACGGCATGACTTTACCGGGAAAATTAGCCGACTGTTCAAGCCGGCATCCGGAAGAATGCGAACTCTATATCGTGGAAGGAGATTCAGCCGGCGGTTCGGCGAAACAAGGCCGGGACAGAAAATTCCAGGCGATTCTCCCCTTGCGGGGCAAAATCCTTAACGTGGAAAGAGCCCGGCTGGACAAGATGCTCGCTAATAATGAAATTAAAAACCTAGTAATCGCTTTAGGCACGAATATTGACGAACAATTTGACTTATCAAAGTTGCGCTACCATAGGGTTATAATCATGACTGATGCTGATGTTGACGGCGCCCATATTAGAACCCTGCTTTTAACCCTTTTCTTCAGACATTTCAATCCGTTGGTCGTAAACGGCAATCTTTATATTGCCCAGCCGCCGCTTTATCAGGTTAAAAAGGGCGCTAATATAAAATACGCTTATAGCGATGAAGAAAAAGAAAAAATAATAAAAGAATTCGGCGGAAGCGAAGCGGAAGTTGAAGAAGTGGAAACCAATGAAACGGATGAAGAAGAAGATGAAGCCCTTCGGCAAGCTCAGGGCGGGGAAGAAGTAAAAAAGAAAACTTCCAACAGAATTAATATCCAAAGATACAAAGGTCTCGGAGAAATGAACCCGACCCAGCTTTGGGAAACGACTATGAACCCAGCAACCAGGATTGTAAAACAGGTAACGGTTGAAGATGCGGCCGCGGCGGATAAAATTTTTGATATGCTGATGGGCGACGATGTCGCTCCGCGCAAGCACTTTATCCAGACGCATGCCAAGAAAGTGGAAAACCTTGATGTATAATAAAATTCCTAAATTAAAATTTCTAATTCCTAATAAAAATCCAAATGTCAATCCGCCAGCTGGCGGACTAATGACAAATCAAATCTAAAATCCAAATGTCAAAAATAATTTTGGATTTTGGCATTTGAGCTTTGAATTTTTAACTTTTATTAGAAATTAGGTGAATTAGAAATTAGAAATTCATAAAAATATGTATAACGTCTTACTTCTCCCGATCATCTCGGGTATAATCGCCCAATCAGCTAAATACTTTTTTAAGGCCAACAGGCAAAAATTCAGCTTTAAAAATATCCTTTCTTACGCTGGCATGCCTTCCGGCCATAGCGCCATGGTCGTATCTCTGGCCACAATTATTCTTCTTGAATTCGGACTTTCTTCCCCTGTTTTCGCTTTAAGTTTTATCTTCGCGGTTATCGTCATCCGCGATGCTACCGGAATCCGCCGCTACCTTGGCCAGCACGGCCAAACTCTCAATCTCTTAGTCAAGGATTTAGGCGAAGACCAGATGCTTGATAAGAGTTACCCGCATCTATTAGAAAAAATCGGCCATACTCCGGCCCAAGTTTTAGTCGGCGGCCTTATAGGATTTTTTGTCAGTTTATTCGGTTATATTCTATTCTAAAAAATCAACGCTTGAATTTTTAAGGTGCCTGGCACGCTATTCCGTGTTTGACACTTTTTTAATATAAAAAACCTCCCCCCTCTATAACAGAAGAGAGAGATTTCCAGACGGGTCTGTTTCACTTACTTCATGAACAAAATCCGCTTGGTTAAACTCCGTTGGCCTGCCTGCAAGCGTACGAAATATACGCCGCTGGCAACAGCCGAAAGGGGTTTCCATACGACGGAGTGTAATCCGGCCGACATCCAGTCATCCGCAAGAGTGCTGATCTTTTGTCCGGATAGCGTGTAGACTTCGACTGTTGCATTTCCCGATTCCGAAAGGGAAAACGGAATAGTGGTGGACGGATTGAAGGGGTTGGGGTAGTTCTGGCCGAGGTAGAATTGTCGCGGGGCAGTTTCCTCAACCGCTGTCTGAACGCGCATTTTTTCCTTTAACATCCCAACGAAAGCCTTAATCGATTCAACTTCTCCAGGATATTTGCTTAAAAGCTGCTCTTCCCATGAAACGGGAACCGCTTTTCCTGCAAATTTCAGCGATGCCGCCAAAAAGACTTTAACGGCCCAGTCAAGATCGGCCGTTTCGAATATCTTGTTTCCGTCAATGTCGCAAAGGAAATTCAAGTCCTCCTGGGAATAATGAATATTGTCTGTCCTTATGTCGAAAAACATTGTATAGAGGATATACACGTCCTCTAATTCAAAGGGTACACCGTTAAAATTGAGGTCGTCCGGCTTTACGGTGGTGAAGCTAAAATACATCTCGATACCGGAATATAAAGTTAACCAATTCCGGTCTTTTTTTGCTTGGATATTATTAACCTCAACCCTTATCACTGAAGGCTTGGGGTTATCGGAATCGTAGTTGGACTTGATTGTCCATCCAATCTTTGATTCCTTGCCAAGGATACACCAAACGCTGCTATTTCCATTGTGCGGATCAGGAAAAAATCCGAAATTTTCCCCCACCAGGTATTCGCCCGGCATCCGAACGACAGATTCACGCCCTGTCTTTTCGTAAACCGTGAAACCCACCTTAAATGCTTCTGCCTCCTGAAGGATATCTCCGAACGGGTTGAACCAGAACTCCAGCTCTGCAATTTCCCCGTCTTTGCTGAGAACATTGAGGGCCATTGTATAATTGTCCTGGACATAAGTCGTCCCCTCGAACTCCGCAAAACTCGGCATAGATATACTGAAAAAAATAACCGCCAACGCGATAACCATGAGATTTTTCATCCTACTTACCCCTTTGCGTAAATTTGGACGGCTTTGCCCTGCTATTCAGCAGAACAGCGAATGATCTTGCAATTTAAAACTCTATTTTTTAATGTGCTGCTTGAAATTAAACTAAAAATTATTTTTTAGAATAATGGTTTAACATAGCATATAACACCAGCTATGTCAAATCCACCAAAAATTCAAAAATAAAAACGCGCGATTTCTCGCACGTTTTTTTTGTGTTGAATGAGAGCTAAGCCCAGTTAAGGAGGTCTGGGGCGGACAACCCGGAGTTTCTTCATCCCAAGAAGAAAGAGACGGCCTCTGGCCAGCCAAAGCCAGAGACGGGGACATTGACCGGATAAAGAAGTATAAAACTTCCATTTATAAGCGGCAATGAACGCGAGCAGTAATCCCAGCCCGGTTGCCAGATTATCAACGCAGAAGAAAAAAATGGTCCTTTTGATAGCCAGGACAAAAACGGAAATCACGAAAAGCAGCAACAACAATTCTGGCATGAGTTCTCCTTTCTGCTAAACCGTGAATGGAAGGTGCGATTGAATTATCATACTAAAAATAAACCTATCATCTTTTTTAACCTTTGTCAACTTCAAACTCCAATAAAATCGGCAAATGGTCGGAAACTATATCGGGCAGAACCTTAAAACTTTTAATCTTTATCCGTGGTGAAACCAGAAAAAAATCAAGCTCCTTTTTTGGCTTCCAGGAAGGAAAAGTCGGCTGATGGTTTTTATTAGCCGAACAAAATTTACCTTCCTTAAGAAAAGAATCAAGTTCTCTCGTCCCCTTTAATAAATTAAAATCACCAGCGACAATAACTGGCTGTTCTAAATCTTTTACATAACGCAATAACTGTTTTATTTGTCTCTGCCGGCTACGATGGCCTAAGGCTAAATGGACCAAAAAAAGGCGGAAATTCGGTTTAAATTCCGCCTCAATCATTAAACGTTTTACTCCGTAAGATAAATAATGAAATTTATGAGAAACGGCTAATCCCCTCTTGGCTAAAAGAGCATTGCCCTGATTTTTAGAAACCGGCAATTTTCTAAGCGGCTTACTTTTGTATTTACACTGGAAAATGCTAGCGGCGAAATTACCTTCCCGCTTTAAAAAATCAACCTGATTTATGAAATTCGCCCGGGCTGATCCGCTGTCAATTTCCGCCAGAGCGATTATTTCCGGATTCACCCGTTTTATAAGCAAAGCTATTTTTTTTAAAGAGCTGCTGCCGGGTTTTAAATAACGCCAAAGGCTAGTGATATATTGCCGTTTGCTTTTAGTAAACCCCATGCCATAGCCGGCGTTCAAAAATAAAATTCTCATATATCAAAATTTATTTGGCTTTAAGCACAACCAATAACCGATAATATTAACTGGTGGGTGTAAGAGGCCAAACATTAGTATGGCGGCCAGCCAAATTTCCCAATTCCACGAATAGAGCAAGCTGCTGGTTAGCATTGCCCCGATAATCCAATCTATCTGGTCAATTACGGGCAAGTTCCCGCCCGGCAATATCCCTAATCGCCTTTTTAGAAAACTGCCGGCGGCATCGCCTAAAAGCGCTCCCGCCCCCATCGCAAGGCCCAGCCAGCCGATAAAGGGGGCATCGTAGTTAATAACGGTAAAACCGGCCGGGAAAGGATATAAAAAACTTTGAATTTCTATAACTACTAAAGAAGTTAAAATACCGGACAAAAATCCCCGCCAGGTTTTGTTGTCTCCGAAAATTCGCTTACCGGCCAAACTGCGCCCAAAATCCATAGGCACGGCCAGCACGGGCAGCCGCCTTAAAAAAACCGGGATCATATTCGCGAAAGCCGCCGGCAAAAAAAGCCAGAATACCGCCAATAAAATTTTTAGTTCAGGCGCCATAAACTTTTTTCCATCTTATCTGGATAAAAATAAAATAATAAACGCTCAAACAAGTCGCCAAAATATTACTGATAAGGATAGCCTCATAAAGAAAATCTTTGCGGAAAAAAATAAACAGGAAAAAAGCTACTATCGCAATCGCTTTGAGATAGCTTAGCTGGGCATAGGGCCTGATAATCCACTCGGATTTATTAAACTCCTGTTTTTTTATTGTCCCCAGGAGGTAGACAACGGCAATAATGAAAATATTATAAGCCAAAAGAAAAGAATTTATTTCGAATTTAAACAACGCCAGGATAGCGAATGAATAAATTATAGAATCTGTTAAAATATCAAGAAATTTCCCCCGGTCCGAAGCTTTATTCTGGAATCTTGCCAACGCTCCGTCAAAAGTATCTAAAAATAAAATAAAAAGGAGAAACAAGGCGGCGGAAAACCCATCGCCGTAATAAAACCAGAATAAAAAAACGACCCCCAGCAAGAGTCTGATATTAGTAATAATATTGGCAGACAGGCCAAGTTGATGAAAAATTATCAGTATCGGCCTGAAAATAACGCCGCGATACCCCTGGAATTTTAAATTTAGGTTGTCGACAAAATTTCTACCGTCATTTATTAGCATAAAAATATCACAGTTAATATAAAAAATCAGTAATTCGCACCGCGCCCGCCTGACGCTGTCAGCGGTCGGGCGGGTGTGCCGTCCCGCTTAGCGGGATAGTACGGCTTTTTTCCGGTAGGAAAAAATAACTTTAAAATAAGCTTCGACCGGTCATATCCTTTGGCTTAGACAGCCCCATTATCTTAAGCACTGTCGGCGCTATATCGGACAGAATCCCCTGCGGCTTTACCAAGCTTAAATCACTGCCCGGGATCTCTTTAAAACCGATGGTTTTACCCTCAAACTGCTTGCCTATAAGAATAAACGGCACCGGGTTAGCCGTGTGTTCCTTGTCTATCATGCCGGTCTGCATATTAAACATCATCTCGGCGTTGCCATGGTCGGCCGTCACTAGAATCGTCCCGTTTTTATCCAAGACCCTTTTAATAATTTTACCAAGGCAATTGTCAACTGCTTCAACGGCTTTTATCGCCGCGGCCAGGTTTCCCGTATGCCCGACCATATCAGCGTTGGCAAAATTAATCAGAATAAAATCAAAGGCCTCGTTATCTATGGCCTTCTCTACTTTTTCCGTAACCTCAAAAGCCGACATCTCCGGTTTTAAATCATAGCTGATAACGGCGGGCGACGGCGCTAATTCATGCTCCTCTCCCTCGCTCTTCTCTTCCCGGCCGCCGTTAAAAAAATAAGTGACATGGGCGTACTTTTCCGTTTCCGCAATCCGCAGTTGTTTCAGTTTGCTCTTAGAAATTACTTCCCCCAAAGTATTAGCGATTGCTTCAGGCGGAAAAGCAATTTCGGCCGGCAACTCTTTTTCGTATTCAGTAAAGCCGGCAAAAAATAAATTATCAAAATATTTCCAGCCGGCAAACTTGTTAAAACCGGGCAAAACAAAAGCTCTGGTAATCTGCCTGGCCCGATCCGGCCGGAAATTAAGAAATATCAGACTGTCGCCGTTTTCCACCATAGCTACCGGCTTGCCCTTTTCCATAATTACTGTCGGAACAAATTCTTCATCATATATTTTTTTCTTATAGCTTTCTTCTAAAACTTTTATGACTTCCTCTCCCTGGTTGCCCTTGCCCTCCACAATCGCCGCATAAGCCTTGGCCGTCCTGTCCCAATGGTTATCACGGTCCATAGCGTAAAACCGTCCGGCCACCGTGGCAATTTTGCCTATCCCGCACTCAGCTATATAATGGTTAAGGTCTTTCATAAAACTAACGCCGCTGTTATACGGGGTGTCCCGTCCGTCCAGAATAACATGGATATAAGCTTCTTTAACTTTCTTTTCTTTAGCTAAAGCTAAGAGGGCATACAGATGCTCAATCGAGGCATGGACATTACCGGAAGAAACCAAGCCCAAGAAATGTAATTTAGAATTATTGGCCTTGGCATGGTCAATCGCTTTTAAAAAAACTTCATTTTTATAAAAACTATTGTCGCTTATGGCTTTATTAATTCTGGGCAGGTCCTGGTAGATAATTCTGCCCAGGCCTAAATTAAGGTGGCCGACTTCGCTATTGCCGGCTTCGCCCCAGGGCAGGCCCACGGCTTCACCGGAAGCCCGCAGGGTCATAGACGGATAGTGAGCGACTAAATCATTAAAGTTGGGGGTATTGGCCTGGCTAATTGCGTTCCCGCTATAAGGCTGAGTCACTCCCCAGCCGTCAAGCACAACTAAAACAACGGGTTTAGGCCTAGTTATTTGTTTTTTATTTTCTGCCATGTGCAAATTTTTATTATTTTATTATTTTATTTTTATATTATTTAATCAGGCTTTCTCCTGTCATTTCCTTCGGCTTCCCCCGGCCCATTAATCCCAGAATAGTCGGAGCAATATCCCCCAGAACTCCCCTTTCTTTCAATCCAATCTTCTTCGCTCCCCTGTATTTCTTGTTAACTATGACAAACGGCACGGGGTTGGTTGAATGCTCGGTATCAATTTCCCCGCTTTCTACGTTTATCATCTCCTCTATATTGCCATGGTCAGCGGTTACGATAACGGTCCCGTCGACTTCCAGATAAGCTTTTATAATCTGGCCGAGATATTTATCAACTTCGTGGCAGCATTTTATGCCCGCTTCCAAATTGCCGGTATGGCCGATCATATCCGGCGCGGCAAAATTAAGAACGGTAAAATCATATTTTTTCTTTTTAAGATCATAAATTACGGTCTTCGCCAGTTCTCCTGATTCCATCGCCGGCGTGGCGTCATAAGACCTAACATCCGGAGAAGCGATTACCGCCTGGTCTTCGCCATTAACCCGGCCGGAATAACCGCCGTTAAAAAAGTAAGTGACGTGAGCGTACTTTTCCGTTTCCGCCAAATAAAGCTGCTTTATATCCGACAATACCATGGGCAAGGTTTGTTTTAAATCAACACTGGGAAAAGCGGAAACGATAGAATCTAAATCCGGCCCAAAATCAGTCATGGCCACAAAGCACAAGTTTTTTAAAACCTTGCCCCTCTTTAATGAACCGGGATTATCATTGTTGAAATCTTTCTGAACAAAAATCTTAGCCAGCTGCCGGGCGCGGTCAGACCGCAAATTAAAAAATATGACGCTGTCGTTATCTTCTATCCGGCCGGCTGGATTTATTATATAGGGCTCGATAAATTCATCATTATCCCCTTTATTATAGCTCTCGCTTATGGCGGCGCGGGCGCTTTTAGCTTTATGGCCTTGGCCTAAAAGCAAGGCGTCGTAAGCCATCTTGGTCCGTTCCCATTTTTTCTTCCGGTCCATGGCGTAAAATCTTCCTATAATCGTGGCAATTTGCTCGTTATTTTTAAAACTGCGCTCCATGTCCTCTATTAATTTTAAAGCGGAATATTTCGGAGAATCCCGGCCGTCCGTGAATAAATGGATAAAAATATTATTTACTTTATTTTTTTGAAGTAAAGTAAGCAAGGCCAAAATATGGTCCGGTTCGCTATGGGCGCTCATGCCGTTAGACAGCATGCCCATTAAATGCATTTTTGATTTGTTGGCTCTGGCATGCTTTATAGCTTCTAACAGGGCCGTGTTTTTGAAAAAAGTTCCGTCATTGATGCTTTTAGAAATCTTAACCGCATCCTGTTCCACTGTCCGGCCGGCGCCGATATTCATATGCCCGGCTTCACTGTTGCCATCCTGCTTCGGCGGCAAACCGACATACCGGCCGTGGGCATGCAATTGGGTAAAAGGGTATTTTCTGGTTATGCCATTCATCGTCGGCGTTTCGGCCAAAGTTATCGCATTGCCTTTGTCTGGTTTGGCTAGACCCCAACCGTCGAGGATTACTAAAATAATTGGCAGGTTATTCTTTACCGGTTTTTTTGATTTTTCTTGTTTAAGCATAAAAATTCAAAATTTCTAATTTATAATTTCCAATTTTTAAACAATGTCAAAATGTTTCAATTTTTAAAACAAAAATAATAAATTGGAAATTAATTCATTGAAAATTATTTAAAAATTAAAAATTGAGAATTGAAAATTATTTTAGCTGACTTTCTATTTCCATTAGTCTATTATACTTCGCCACTCTCTCTCCCCTGGAAAGCGACCCGGCTTTGATATAATCCGCGCCAACGGCGACGGCTAAATCCGCGATAAAATCATCGCCGGTCTCCCCGCTCCGGTGCGAAACCATTAATTTATAATTGTGCTTTTGGGCAAACTTCACGCATTCTATGGTTTCGGTTAAAGTTCCAACCTGGTTTGGTTTTATTAAAATCGTATTGGCCGCTCTTTCCTTCTGGCCCCGCCGCAGACGATTAATATTAGTAGCGAACAAGTCATCTCCGACTATTAACATCTCCTCTCCCAGTTCTTTCGTTAACTCCCGCCACCCTTCCCAATCGTCTTCAGCCAGTCCGTCTTCTAAGGAAATAATCGGATATTTCCTAAACCATTCATAATATAAACCAATTAAGGTGTTATTTGTAAAATTCGCCTGGTCTAACTTAAAAATATATTTTTCCGCCTTTTTATTGTAAAGCCCGGAGGAGCCGACATCAATCCCCAGCCCGATGTCTTTACCCGGCGTATAACCGGCTTCTAAAACCGCCGCCAGGATTAACTCAATCGCTTGAATGCTGGAAATAATATCAGGAGCATAACCGCCTTCGCTTCCGACATCCGTATCAAACCCGGCCTTTTTTAAAACCCGGCCTAGCTCATGAAAAATTTCCGCCCCCATTCTTACTTTTTCAATAAAACTCATTTTTTTAACCGGCGCAATCATAAACTCCTGAAAATCTAAATTAGTGTCTGCGTGCTTGCCCCCGTTAAAAATATTAAAAAATGGCGTTGGCATTCGGTATTTGCCCCCTTTCGAAAAGGGGGTTGGGGGATTTTGAAATTTAAAACTATCAGCCAGATATTCGTATAGTTCCTTGCCCTCGGCCAAAGCGCCTGCCCGGGCACAAGCCAAGGACACAGACAAAATCGCGTTAGCGCCTAGTTTGCTTTTGTTATCCGTGCCGTCTGCTTTTATCATCTCCCGGTCAATTTCTTCCTGTCTCGCTATCGCTTTTCCGGCCAAAACCTTAAAAATTTTATTATTAACATTTTCCACCGCTTTTAAAACTCCTAAGCCATCATACCTTTTTTTATCTCCATCCCGCAATTCATAAGCTTCATGCTCTCCGGTAGAAGCGCCAGAAGGCACGCTGGCGGAAGCCGCCAAGCCATTATCCAGTTCTACTCTAGTCTCAATCGTCGGATTGCCGCGGGAATCTAAAATTTCCCGCGCCACTATTTTTTTTATTTTAGGCATATTGTTCAAAAAAATTATCACCGCCTTGGCGGGACCCCGCCCTTAAATATAATATATGATAAAGTGGCGGGGAAGATTAAAGATTAAAAATAAAAATTATAGGAAAAATTTTTTATATTTTATTTTTTATCTATATTACTACCAAGTTATTAAAATATACCCTGAACCGCCGGCACCACCAGCCTTGTTATTCCCGTATCCACCTCCTCCACCCCCACCTGAATTAGCTACTGCTGAATTACCTACGGCATCTGAAGCTTTAACATCCGCACCAGCACCATAAGAACCTCCGCCAGGATAACCGGCTGCTGTAGCACCACCGGAACCTGTATCACTACCACCGGTACTAAGAGAATGCCCACCAAAACCTTTTCCTTCGTTTATAGGACCCCCAGCAGCACCACCCCCGCCCCCAATACGGATGAAATCCAGACCACCTATTACTTTACCATTTTGCCCACAAGCCATCGTTGCTAAGGCAGTTGAGCCATCTGGTGCAGACCACAAGCCTCCACCTGCTCCTCCAGTTGCTGTATCCCCAAGGGTAAGACTTCCAGCACTGAGAATTCCTGCCCAATGTCCTCCCTGACCACGTGTTGCTCCACTCGCATTTGTGCCACCACCATTCCCTAAGTAAGCAGTCAGCGTTCCGAAAGTAGTATTTGCTCCGCTATTACCCGCAGTACTCGCGGCACCACCTGCCCCACCCGCTCCAACACTGTATGCTATAGTGGCAGAACCAGCGACTTTATAGTTTCTTCTCATAACTATCTCTCCACCACCTCCTCCTCCACCCCCGACCGTAGCAGTACCACCACCTCCTCCTCCACCACCCGCAACAAGCAACACATCAATAAAATTTACACCCGCGGGCACGGTCCAATTGCCGCTTCCACTGGTGTACTCCTGATACCCATAATAATCCAGTCCCTTTAAAGCCGCAAAAACTGAAGCCGCCGCAGCTGGCGTTGTCGTGGCATCCGCATAAGTGCCGATTTGGGTTTGCTGATATTCCTGCCTTTCAATAATACTTCCATCCGCGTTAGAAGCGACATTAGAAGAGCTAAAATCATTATTAGCGTCATTATTGCCTAAAATATTCTGGGCAAAATCCTGGTCGGAAGAATTTGGTCCGGCCAGGGGTTCAACAAAAGCGGCGTAAACCCAAACCGTAATCACCGCGGTTAAAGTTAAAATAACCGTGGTAATTACCCGCCAAGCGATTTTCTTGGCTTGCTGTTTTAATTTGGTTTTTAGGGTTTGCTTATCCATTTCTTCTTATTGTCATTGCGAGTCCCGTCCGCAGGCGGGACGCGGCAATCTAACGAATTATAAATCCTCACTTAAATCTCGCCACTTTGGATTAAACTCTTTTATCAGCTCAATTTTCTTTTTTCTTGAACCGGCTTTGATTTGCTTTTCTCTGGCGATAGCGTCACGAATGTCAGAGAATATTTCATAATAAACAAGTTTATTGGCTTTATACTTAGCCGTAAAACTTTCCTTATTCTCCTTTATTTTATGTTGGTAATTTCTATTTAGTAAATTATTAGTCACTCCGGTATACAAAACCGAATTCCATTTGTTGGTGTTTATATAAACATAATGACACCTTTCCTCCCTCATATTATTTTAGGTGTTCGTTAGATTGCTTCGTCGCTACGCTCCTCGCAATGACATAGTAATTGATAATTGATTTAAAGTATTTCGTACTCAACCGTGGCGGTTATTTTTATCTCGCTGCTGCCAGCTTCAATTTCCGGAGTGGCCCCGCCCATACCTAATGCCTCGTCAGTCGTTTTATAGCTGGAACGGTAAGCGACGGGCATGGTTCCATCGCCTGATTCGGAAAAACTGATAATCCGGCCTAATTTAACCCCGGCTACTTTTGCTAAATCTTCGGCCTTAGTTTTGGCCGCTTCTATGGCCTTAATCCTTGCTTCCTGTTTTAATATTTCTTCATCGTCAACTTCAAACGTTAAGCTGCCGATCTGATTTAATCCTAAACCGCCGGCCGCGTCTAAAATTTGGCTTACTTTTTCCATCTCCCTTAACTTTACTTCAAGACTCTGGCTTACCTCATAGCCCCGAAAAATTTGCGTGCCCTTATTCCAGTCATACTGCGCGTAAATGCTGTAATTTATTGTCTTTATATCTTTGGCATCAACCTTAAAGTCATCTTTTAACTTTTTTATAACGGCGTTCATCTTTTCCGTATTATCTGCCTGGGCCGCGGCTACCGTTTTCTTTTCTATACTATAACCAAGCTGGACCTTGGCTATATCCGGCACGCCAATTACTTCGCCGTCTCCCATAACCGTAATTGAATGGCGTTGTTGCTCACTAATACCGATATAATCATGGGTCTTGACGGCGTTCCAGCTTAAAATCGCCAGATAAATTGAGCCAAGCGTTAAAAAAGTCGCGATAAAGATTGTCACAATTTTGTTTGGAATCATAGAATTAAAATAATAAAATAATAAAATAATATAAAAAATTAACTACTTTCTGTATTTTAGCTGCTGCTCTTTTAGAAATCCTATATAACCATTAATGGCTCTTTCCACATTTTTCCCCTCATTATATAGATTATCAAATTTTTCTTGGTTTATATAGCTTTCATCTAAAGCAACATAAAGCTGGTCTAAAATTTCAATAAGAGAACCTCTGGCCGTCCGGCAGAATTGTATATTTTCTTGAAAATTGTATCGGCCATAACCTTCAGCAATATTGGAAGTTATTGAGATAACCGCCCTTCTCATCTGTGCTGTCAGACAATATAACTCCTCTCTGGGAAAAATTTTCGTGATTTTATAGATATTCTTTCGGAAATTTCTAGCTAATTGCCAGGCTTTTATATCTTCAAAACTATGCTGCTTTTGATTTATCCCCTCCATTATATTTTTATTTTATTATTTTATTTTTATATTATTTTATTATTTTACTAAGCCCGGGCATTTCGGCTCCGCTTAAAAAAGCCAAAGTCGCTCCGCCGCCGGTTGAAATCCAGTCCACGTAATGCTCCATTCCGGTTATCTTTAAAGCCTCAATCGTTTCCCCGCCGCCGACGACGCCAAACGCCCGGCCGCGGGAACGAGACGCGATTACCCGCGCGATTGACAGGGTGCCATGCTTAAAATGGCTTTGCTCAAACATACCCATCGGCCCGTTCCAAATAATCGTCTGGGCTTTTTTTAAAAATAAAGAATATAATCTTATGGTTTTCGGCCCAATATCTAAAATTGCCTCGTTTTTATTAACTTTAAAAACATTTTTCACTTCCGCCGGGCCGCTGCCGTCTTTATTATCGCTCACGACAACGTCAATAGGCAAGAGGATATTCTTCGCCCTTAGCTTCCTCGCTAAAGCAATGCTTTTTTTATCAACCATGGACCTGCCGATTTCCATTCCCCGAACGGCAAAAAAATTGTTAGCCAAAGCTCCGCCGATTAAAACCTTAAAAGACTTTTGGCTTATTTCCTTAATAAAAGAAATCTTAGTTCCAATTTTTGCCCCGCCAATCACCGCTACCAATGGCGGCTTTGGCCTAATGATTTTATTCAAATTCTCCACTTCTTCGGCCAGCAACAAGCCGGCATAAGACGGCAGATATCTTTTAATGGCTGACATAGAGGCATGCTGGCGATGGCTATTAGCAAAAGCGTCATTAACATAAATATCAGCTAAGCTAGCTAATTGCCGAGCAAATTTTTTATCATTTTTCTCCTCGCCTTTGGCAAAACGCAGGTTTTCCAGCATTAAAATCTCCCCCGGCCTCATTTTGCCCACGGCCGTGCCGGCTTTTAAACCAAAGCAATCATCCACAAAGCCAACTTTCTCATCAAGCAATCTGCCCAAATGCCTGGCTACGGGCTCCAGCGAATATTTCTTTACTCTTTCCCCTTCCGGCCGTCCGAGATGGTTGGCAATAATTATTTTGCACCGGTAGCGCAAAAGAAAACGAATAGTCGGCAAACCCGCCACTATTTTATAATCGTCCGCAACCCTGCCTCCTTCCAGAGGAACATTAAAATCGGCTCGCAATAATACTCTTTTGCCCGCCAGTTTTTTTGCTTGTCTAATCGATTTTATTCTCATAAACAGATAACAATATTATAACACAATCCCAAGAAAAATAAAAAAGGGCGGCCTTTATACCCGCCGTCCTTTTTATTCCTCTGAATTATTTATTTTATCTCCCCTAATTCTACTCCAACTTCCAACTTTTCCCCCGCTCGCAAATAATCAATATTTATTTTATCGCCGGCTGAATAACCCTGAATGACACTAGTTAAATTATTATTTTCATTAATTTCCGTATTATCAACTTGGATTATAATATCCCCCTCTTTCAGGCCGGCTTTCCCCGCCGGACTGTTTTTTATGACACTGATACCGCTTGCGCCTTTATAGATAAGAGCGCCTTTTTTATACTTGTTGTTCTCCTTCGCCAAAAGAGATAAATCAAGATAATTAACTCCTAAACTCGGGCGTTTTACATCCCTGTTCTTAAGCAAACTCTTAATAGCCGACTGGAAATGGCTTATCGGCCTTACTTTCCCTTCACTGTCAAGGAGGCCGATAATTCTGCCAGTCAGGTCAAACAGAACCGCTTCTTTTAGGCCCTGGCCGGAAACATCGGCGATGATAAGTTCATCGGAAAAATTATCGCTTGATCTTAATAAGCCCTCCTCCCGGCTTCCGATAATCGAGGTCAGGTAGCTGTCTCCCGACCAAGAAGCGGCTATCACCAATTGCCCGTTTTCTACTTTACTTTCCGCGAATTGCTGAGCGGGGAAATCTCTTGCTCCTTCTATGTGGATAAAAGAAAAGGGGGTCAAAGTATCTTTTATTACTTGGTCAATCTTATATATCCGCTTCTCCTTGTCAATAACCGTAAAACCCTCTGAAATATTTTCATAACTTAAATTTTTAGGCAAAGCGTCGGTTATAATCCAGCCGTCGCTGGTAATAATAAGCCCGAGCCCCGTTGCTTGGTCTAGTTTATAATAACTATCAAGGTTAAATTTTGATTCAGAATCGGCCGTCTTGATCTTTTTAAAAATTCCGGCCAAATTACCGCTTATGGAATTTATAATCTCGGCGACCTTTACATTCTGCTCCACCACCACCTTTTTTGCCCCCTGGATAACTAAATTGGCTCCCCGGTAATTATTATCGGAAAAACTGATATTGCCGAAGAAAGGAATATTGTAAGCATCCTCAAACATATAAACGCGTGAAACTATCTCCCCGACTACGCCAGCCAGAAGTCCGATAATTAAAACAGAAACTAGCAATATAACAACCCTGCTTTTCTCTAATATTTTTTTTATTTTTTCCATCATAATTTTTTTATCGCTAAAAATTTGTAGTCTCCAACTGGGAGTATTCGCTCCATTCGCTCAATTCGTTTTATTAGCGCTATTAGCGATATCTTACATCCAGCGGGCAGACAATAAAACTATAAAAATACCGATAAAACCGAAAACGAGATATTGCTTTATAATTTTTCTATCTAAATTATTATCCAAAAAAGAAAGAGACAAGCTGATTAGTATATAATAACAAATAGCCAAAACCAATCCGGCCATATTATGGTTCAAGGGCAGAAAAGAAATTGACCAGCCTATTTCAAGCAAAACTACGCCGCTTACGAGAATATGGGCAAAAGCCGGTTTTATTTCCACCTTATTCGTCCACATGATCTGATAAACTGCCAGAAAAGTTATGATAAGCATAAAAATCATCAGCAGCCAAACCGGCAGGTTCAGAAAAGACTGCAGGCCGTAAATCGCGGAAGCGGAAAAAAATATTATAAAAAAATTTCCAAAAGAAGAAAAATTTTTCAGGGTATCTCCCGAGCAGAATTCCGGGCGGACTAAATAATAATAAAGGTAGCGCAGATAGAAATAAATAAAACCGACGGCGGCTAAAAATAAAAACTGGATAAAAAATCTATTCACAGCCAAAGATGAATAAACAAAAATACTGGACAAAAATCCAAGGGGAAGAATCGCCGTCCCAAGATAAATATCAAAAGTTTTTTTAGTTTTGCCCGCCTTTATAAAAACCAAAATGGCCGCTAAAACCGCCAGGTTAGAGAGGAGCAAGGAAGTAAAAAATAAACTGGGGAGAAAAATAACCAGTTCTGAAAAAATTAGAATTAAAACCGGGGCTATTAGCACTAAAAGACGGCTATATTTCATATGTTCAATTGCTAGACCCATTGCCCAGCCAGTCATAACTGGTTGTAGCCTTATTCATTAGTCGCCCGCTTTCTTCCTTTTCTTTTTCGTCCCCATTTTTTAGATAATCCTCCAGTTTTGTCAAAGACATTACTAAATTAAGATGCAACTCTTTAAAATCGGCCGGGACTTTTAATTCTAAGAGCCGATTCTTTAAATACCCGCCTTCCTCAGCCGGAACGTCCTTTCCTTGAACTAATTGCCAATAATCGGCCAAAATCCTGTTCGCGCTATTTTTGTAATCGCTGACTAGCTTCTCTTTTATTTCATCCGCCTGGTTGTCCGCTTTTACCCCCGCGCCCCCATCAAGCGGCCTTGAAGTTAGAACCAAATACAAAAATAGGACGAGAACAATAACTAATAAAACAATAAGAATTTTTAGCTTTTTTGACATATTTTTATTCTTTCTTAATAGTTTTAAAGCCGTCAAAGGCGCGCAAAACTTCCAGCGGAACGGCAAAAACTACCGTATTTGACTGGTCGGAGGATATATCATTAATGGATTGCAAAGTTCTTAAATGTAAAGCGCCGTCGGAACTGGCTAAAACTTTGGCGGCTTTGGCCATATTTTCCGCAGAAGCCACTTCACCCTCGGCTTTTATAATAACCGCCCTTTTCTCCCTTTCCGCTTCGGCCTGCTTAGCAATCACCCGCTCCATCTCTTCCGGCAAGCTTACGTCTTTCAGCTCCACATTATTAACTCTTAACCCCCAAACATCGGTTTCTTTGTCAACTATCGTCCTGATTCTTTCCGCGATTTTTTCCCGGTTCGCTAAGAGTTCATCCAGAGTGGCTTCACCCACAATATTACGCATAGTGGTTTGGGCAAACTGGGAAATAGCATAGCGGAAATCTTCCACTTCAATTATGGCTTTTTCCGCCGAAGAAACTTTATAATAAATAACCGCGTTAACCATTACCGAAACATTGTCTCTGGTAATGGCTTTCTGGTCCGGCACGTCAACCGCCTTGACTCGAATGTCAACATTCCTGTAAGTCTGAAAAACCGGAATAACAATTCTCCAGCCCGGATCCATAATGCCAGAATAGCGGCCCATAGTAAACCTAACTCCGCGCTCATACTGATTAATCTGCTTTAAACTGATAAGGAACAAAAAAACTATGATTCCCAAAATGATGTAAAATGTTTCCATAAATTTAAAAATATAAAAAATTAAAAATAAAATATTTAAAATAAACCATAGAAATTCATTGGGGAAATTCATGACTTCTGAAATTCCCCAATTTTTGATGAACACGGATGTTACTACTTCACATCTGGTGATAACCGACGCATGCGTTCAATTTTTACGAATTGTTTGTGCAATGAAAAATTTTTATAATTATTTTTAATTTATCATTTAAGTTTTTTTATTATTCCTTTCTCCGCATCCACGCTTACTTTATCTCCTGTCTTAAATGAAACCAGTAAATTTTGGATCCCGACAATACAAGGTTTTTTTAATTCCCGGCTAATAATGGCGGCGTGGGAAGTAAGCCCGCCGAATTCAGTTAAAATGGCTTTGGCCTTTTTCATAACCGGCAAATACTGCGTCATTGTCTGCAAAGTCACTAATATTTCTCCTGCCCTAAATTTAGAAAATTCCTTATCTAAAGTTATCACTCTAACCCTCCCTCTAACTTTTCCCCGATTGGCTACCAGGCCGCGAAGTTCCTTTAATTTTTTCGTCCCTGCCGCTGGTGGCTTGTATTTGCCTAATAATTCCTTAGCCTTCTCGCCCCCATATATTTTATAACCTGCGGGCGTGCTCATTGTTACAGCCAGTTCTCTCCTTTTCTGCGCCGCTACCTCTAAAGATTTTCCGGTTTGCAGGGCTTTTATAATTTCTTCCGGAAAACAATAATAGATACTTTTAACGCTCATCATCAGTCTCTTGGCTATTTCCTTATATAATTTATACTCAATTCCGTTATAATATTCGTGGATTTTTCCGACCTCATCCCGCACCTTTGACCCGATTTTTTTAAGATTCTTTTTTTCTAGTAAAGACGGATACCAGATGTCCAGTAAAACAACATACCAAATCTGCGTCGTTACCTTTGACCAAGCGAGCATCATCTTCTTTATAATTTCTATTAAGTCCGAATTATCCAATTTACCTAAATTTTGATTTTTTATTTTATTTAATATTATCTCTAGCCCCGGAATCTGTTTTTCACAGTCGTCAATAATTTTTTTTACTAATAACTCCTGCCGGCCAGCCGGTAATTTATCCAGATCTCTTTTTAACGCTCTTACTCCTTCAGCAAAAAAATATTGGTAATGCAATTCCTTTTCAAAATAAGTGAAAACTTTTATCCGCCGCCCTGTTAACCTATGAAAATAATTTAAAGCAATATCGGAAAACCATTGCCAGGCTGACAACGGAAATTGGTTCCAAATACCCAGTAAGACAAATTTATCATGGCTTTTGTTTCTTTTCTCCGACCGCATAGCTAATTACAAGTCAATTATTACCGTCACCGGCCCATCATTTATCAGGCTAACGTCCATCATAGCCCCGAATTTTCCGGTGGCTGTTTCCAGGCCACTATCCTTTATTTTGGCAACAAATTTTTCATAATATGGGATGGCTTTGTCCGGTCTGGCTGATTCTATAAAACTTGGTCGGTTGCCCTTGCTTATGTCCCCGTATAAAGTAAATTGCGAAACTACTAAAATTTCTCCGCCCACATCTTTTACTGATAAATTCATTTTGTCTACTTGCCCTGAACTTGCTGAAGGGTCTGAAAAAATTCTTAGATTAATAATTTTAGCCGCCATTTTTTCAATCTTGTCTTCGGTATCATCCACATGAACTGCCAACAGAACTAATAAACCTTGGCCGATCTGACCAACTATTTCATTATCGATTTTAACATTTGCACTTTTAACCCGTTGGATTACGACTCGCATGTCTTAAAATTTTTAATTTCTTAATGTTTAAAAATTAAAGCATTAGGACTTATTTATAAAATTAAAAATAAATTATTATGAAAACATACTGCCGTCAATCTCTACCCATTCTTCTTGATTATCCTCCCATTTATAAGCGACCAAGCGGCTAGTTTTTTCGCTTTCGCTATAAACATAATTGACTTTTGTTTCCGAGCCGATCCGATTTGAGTAATTGGTTTTTTTGTCCAGGACCACCGGCTTAGTAATAAACTCCAGCTTCATTTTCCCTAAAGGTCCGGTAAAAACAATAAATTCAACATCAATCCCGCCCATTTCTTCCAAACGTTTCTTGCCCTCATCCTCCACCTCAAAATTATCCTTTATATTCCCCACTACATCTTTCCATTTCTCTTCAGTCATATAGTTACAAATTACAAATATTTTACAAATTTTACAAATAAAAATTAAATCATTGATTAAAAATTATTAAGAATTTACCGGCATATTTGTATACTCGTAATGGATTCGCAATTTGTAACTAATAATACGCCGCCTGGGTCTCCAAATCCCTCTTCCTGTTCTTGGCCGTTTCTTCGCTTATAAGGCCGGCCTGCAGAAGTTTATCAATTGCTTTATTCATGGTAATCATGCCCTCTTTCTGGCTGGTCTGAATAACCGTATAAATTTGGCCCATTTGATTGCGCCTTATCAGGTTGCCGATAGCGCTATTATTTATCATAACCTCCCGGGCTGCTACCCGATCGCCTTTTATCCCCGGAAGCAAATGCTGGGCGACGACGGCCCGCAAGGTTGAAGAAAGCTGGCTTAAAATCTGCTGCTGCTGGTGCGAAGGGAAAACGTCAACGATGCGGGCGATAGTTTCCGCGGCCGTCGCCGTATGCAGAGTTGATAAAACTAAGTGCCCGGTTTCCGCCGCGGTTAAGACTGCGGAAATGGTTTCTAAATCACGCATCTCCCCCACCATAATCACGTTCGGATCCTGCCGCAGAGCGTATTTTAAGGCCGAGGCGAAAGTCATGGTGTCGCTGCCTAATTCCCTTTGTTCAATAATGCTCTGCTTTTCTTCAAATAAATATTCTATCGGGTCTTCAATCGTAATAATATGAGCGCGCCTTTCGCTATTGATAATATCAAGCATCACGGCCAGAGTTGTGGATTTCCCGGATCCGGAAGGACCCGTGACTATAATCAGGCCGTCGCGCATATGAGTTAAATTGTAAATATTCTCGCTTAAGCCGATTTCCTCAGGGGTTGGTATTTTACTGGGGATTAAACGGGCGGATAAAGCGATTTTTCCTTCCTGGTAATGCAAGTTAACGCGGAAACGGGCGCCAAAAAATTCCTGGGAAAAATCCAGCTCCCGCTTACGGCTAAATCTTTCCCATGTTTTTTCATCAACTAGAGTGCGCACCGCCTGTTCCATCTCCTTTCCATCAAGCACGCCATGATTCATCTTTACTAACTCGCCTTCCAGCCGCAAGACCGGGATGCTACCAGAAGCCAAATGCAAATCAGAAGCTTTTTGTTCTATAGCTTGTTTAAAATAAGAAGAAATGTCCATATTTTAGTAATAAAATAATAAAATAATATAAAAATTATCTTGCCTTTATTATAACATTTAATCAGCAAAAAGCAATCTTTTCGTTATTTTCGTGTTTCAGTGTTTTCGTGCTTTTTGTGTCCTTGCGAAAATTCACACCCGCAATAATTTTGCCGATAAAGCCCTATCTCTTTGCATAAACAAGATGATTTTTTAAAGCCGTCCTGCTTTTTAAAATCTTTATCTAAAAATTTAACTTTATATTTTTTTTCCATCTCCTGACCTAATTCGCTAATTATTTTTGCGTCTTTATGCGGACTGATTGTCAAAGTGGTAGTAAAACAGGCAAATCCTTTTTCTCGAGCAATTTTAGCCGTACTCTCCAGCCTGTCCCCATAGCAAATTCGGCAGCGATTTCCTCTCTCCGGTTCTTTTTCCTGCCCCCTTATTTTATCAAGCCAAGTTTCGTGATTATATTTTTCTAGAATTAATTTAAGCCCATATTCAGCCGCAATTTTTCTGGCCTCGGCTAATCTCTTTCCATATTCGCTTTCCGGATAAATATTGGGGTTATAAAAATATAAAACCACGTCATAGTCTTTTTTTAAAACCTGGGCGACATAAACCCCGCAGCCGGCGCAGCAGGTATGAAGAAGAAGTTTCGGCTTAAGCCTATGAAATTTATAAAAAGCATAGACAATGGCAGAAATCATGCCCAGCACCCCGGCCAATAAATCAAAGACACTTGCTTCGCGGCTTGGTATAAAAGTCTGGAAATACTCACCGGACAAAGCGTAGAAAAAACTTAAGGAGAAACTAAACACAGCCAAAACTCTAAAATTTATCTTTTTAAATTCCCGGCCGGCTAAAATAATTAAATATGCCAAAACGCCGAATAAAACAAAATGAATCACTTTATCTAAACAAGTGATTTGCTCCATGAGCCCGCTGCTAGCCCGCATGGGCGTAGTGAGCGAAACAAAAATAATAAAAGCCCAGCACAAAATTAAATATAATTTAACCAGCTTAGTCATAAATTGAACCTGTCATTGCGAGGAGCGGAGCGACGAAGCAATCTCTGGTTTTACATCTCCAAGCTTAAATCTTTCCACTCCGGGTTTAATTTAATTATAAGGTTAACTTTATCTTTTCTGGAGCCGCCCTTTATCTGCTTTTCTCCGGCAATGGCATCACGGATATCAGAAAATGTTTCACAATAGACTAATTTATTAACCTTATATTTGGCGGTAAAACTTACTTTGTTTTCTTGGGTTTTATGCTGGTAATTTCTGTTTAATAAATTATTGGTCACGCCAGTATAAAAAACGTTATGGGTTTTATTAGTGTTGATGTAAACAAAATAGTATCGTTCGTTTAACATGTTTTTCTATTTAACCAGAGATTGCTTCGCCCCGAAGCTTCGGGGCTCGCAATGACATTACTGTAAAGCTTCCACGATTTCTTCGCCGAATTCCCGGGCCGAGGCCGGACCGTCGGCCGTAATAATTTTTCCGTCCGTAACTACACTTTGAGAAGAAAAAGTCGCCCCGCCTTTTTCGATTGTTTCGCGTACGCCTGACCAGCCGGCAGCAGTCTTGCCTTCTAAAACCCCGGCCTGGGCGAGAATCGCCGAAGCGGCGCAGATAGCCGCGGTAATTTTTCCTTCCTGATAAAACTTCTTAGCCAAAACCTGCAGGCTCTCATCGTCAATAATTTCCAGCATTCCCGGCCCGCCGATAAAAACCACGGCCTCAAATTTTTCCGGTTCTGCCTGCCCGACCGTTAAATCAACATTAACTTCTAGCCCCTCCGCTCCAACCGCCACGCCTGGCTGGATTGAAGCCACCTGCACCTTTATTCCGGCTTCTTCAAAAATTTTTCGCGGGTCGCTATATTCGGCATCGCGGAAACCCCGCGGCGCCACTACCATTAGAATATTAGCTCCATTCATATTTTCTTTCGGCTGCCCATTGTCTTTTTTTATCCCGCAGCCGGTTAATATTAATATTAAAAATAAAAATAAACCTATTTTTTTCATATTTTCTTTTTGTCCAAATAGCTAAAACCAATAACCAAAATTAACATTAACACAAATAAAATTGACAGGGCAAGAACTTTCCCTAAGCTTTGCAAAAACAAACCGCTGGCCCCGAAAATCAGAGCCAGACAATAAAAAATAAGAACGGTTTTTTTCTGCCCTAGCCCTAAATCAAGCAAACGGAAATGAAGATGCCCGCGGTCAGCGAATTTAAATGGATTTTTGCCCGCGGCGAGGCGGCGGATAATCGTCCAAATTACGTCCAAAATCGGAATACCCATAACCAGTAAAGCGATGGCAATTTTACCGCCAGAAATAATGGCTAAAACCCCCAAAATAAAGCCTAAAAGAAGCGAGCCGCCTTCGCCTAAAAATATTTTAGCCGGATGCCAGTTAAAAAATAAAAAACCCAAACAGCAGGCGGAAAAAATTAAAGCGGCGAGACCAATATCCGGCTGATAATATTTTGTCGTAATCGTAAAAAGAAAAATTATAACGCCGCCGATAGCGCCGAGGCCGCTTACCAACCCGTCAAGCCCGTCTAAAAGTTTTGTGGTATACATCATGCCCAGAAGCCAGAGGATTATAAGCGAGTCCGATAAAACCACAAAATAGCGCATAGCCCCGCCCCATTCGGTTATTGGTATTTTCCATTCGTCTAAATATAAAAACCCGCCTAAAGGATTAGTAATTTTTCCAATCTCCACCCCGCCGGCGACGATGGCTAAACTGGCCAGGACCGGAAAAACAAACTGCCAGCCTGGCTTTAAATTATATTTATCGTCTAAAAACCCGCCAATCATTAAAAGGCAGGCGCCAATAAAAAACCCAAGCCAGTGATGAATTTCAAGATTGCCAGAGAGAAGTTGGCCTCTCGTAAAATAAAGCGTTATGAAAAAAGACAAAAAAATCGCTAACCCGCCCAAGAGCGGCACATTGGTTTTATGGATTTTCCTCTCTAAAACCGGTTTGTCCACTATATTAAATCTGCCGGCTAAATATTTAACCAGCAAAGTAGAAATTACCGTAAGCAATACGGAAATAAGGAAAATTAAGGGATAATTTGCGTTCATCTTGACTTTTTGTTAAAAATGGTCTATATTAAAAATATAAATTGCTCAAATTTAGATGCTTGCCAAAAGCATTTTGTTATTTCAAAAACAAAAAAACGCGAATAACTTATTATTTTAATTCTCTTCCCTGCTGTTTGTTTCTGCGCTAAAACCTTTCTGAAAAAGGAGAAACCGTATGATGTCAAACGTTCCCTCTCAACGGGCTGATGAAAAAGTTGTGGCAATCAACGAAAAAATATTCCGCCCCGGCGTGCTCAACCGCTTGAAACAAATCGCCATGGGCGACGGAGCAGTCCTCCTTCTCCATAAAAATGGAAACGGGAAAGTCAGCGAATCTTTCGGAGAAGTTGGCAAGGTAATAAAAAATATCAGCTTTATCCACTCCGACGACAGAGAAAAAATGGAAGGTACTTTCGCAGGAACATTCTTCATCGCCCATGATGGAACAATAAATTTCGCGTAAACAACCAGGAGAAATATCTCCAGGACGCCCTAAAAAGCGTCCTTTTTTTATTTTGTCATTTCGACCCCGAGCTTGCCGAGGGGGAGAAATCTATAATAGTTGAATAACGGCAATAACACTTTGCTTGTCCCGTTC
>JBAZPX010000001.1:0-301472 GCA_041645555.1 Patescibacteria group bacterium | reverse complement strand
AAAATATCTATTATTTCCTGGTTAAGTATCATGCGGCCGAAATCCGCCAATCGCGAAGGCGCTTCCTCAACCGACGGCTTTTCAATAATATCCTCTATCTGCATAGTTTTGCCTTTTAATTTGACTATGCCATAACGGCTTACTTCTTCCTTCGGCACTTCCTGCACGCCAATCATTAAGTGCCCGGTTTTTTCATAATCTTCAACCATTTGCTTGGTAAATGACACTTTTGAATCTACTAAATCATCTCCCCAGACATACATAAACGGCTCGTCATCAACCAGGCTAGCGGCTGATAAAACCGGCGTGCCGTTTCCGTAAGGGCCTTTCTGGCGCACATAAATGAAATTCGCCATTTCCGACAACCTGATAATTTCTTTTAAAAGCTTGGTTTTGCCTGATTTTTCCAGGTCCTGCTCGAGCGCCAAGCTATGGTCAAAATGGTCTTCCAGGGGTTTTTTATCCCATTTCGTTATCAAGATTATATCCTCAATTCCGCCGGCCACTAATTCCTCCACTACCAGCTGGACAATGGGCTTATTAACAATCGGCAGCATCTCCTTGGGCATAGTTTTTGTAGCGGGCAGGAGCCGCGTGCCTGAACCAGCTACCGCCACGATAGCTTTTTTGATTTTTTGCATATATTCTCATAACGCATAGCACATAACGCGTAATGCTCACACCCAAAGCGTTCTGTGAAATGCTAATTTTATATCATTATTCCCTAAGAATCTTAAGAATCCCAAAAATCCCAAGAATCAACTATCGCCTACTCATCTTTTAAAATTCTACTTTCGGCATTTCCCGGCTCTCCATTTCTTCAGATACTTCAACCAGGAAATAACATGAGCCCGGGCCGTCTGGTTCCAGAAAAATTTATACCAGGGCATTTCCGCGCTTTCTCTTTTATGGTTATGAATAATTTGGCTCCCCGGGCAGTATGCCACTTTCCACCCCTGACTCGAGGCCCGGCGGCAAAGGTCAGTATCTTCAAAATACATAAAAAACCTTTCATCGAAAAGCCCGATTTGGTCTAGGCAGGCCCGGCGGCAGAATAAAAATGAGCCTAAAAGCCAATCAACTTCTTTTACTGAATTATGGTCAAAATCTTTCATTAAAAACCTATCTACATCTTTTTCGGCAAATTTAAACTTTCCTAATGGCGTACGGCGATAAACCGGTGTAAGTAAATTATACCACCGATAGCAAGAATCTTGAACAGTCCTGTCTGGGTAAAACTGTTTTGGCCCGGCAATCCCTACTTCCGGGCTGGCTTCCATAAAATTATATAACTTTAAAAAAGTATCGGCAAAAGCCATAGTGTCCGGGTTCATTATCACTGCATATTTGCCTTCCGCTTTTTTTAGGCCGACATTATTGCCCGCGCCCATGCCTAAATTTTTTTTGTTCTGGATAAACTTAATTTCCGGATATTGCCAGGAAATAATTTCCCCTATCCCGTCGTCTGAATTATTATCCACGACAATTATTTTGTATTTTAAATTGCCAAAATCCGCCTCTTTAACAGACTTAAGGCAATTCAAAACTAACCCCCGGCTTTTATAGTTTAAAATTATAATGCTTATATCCATAGTTTTAGTCTAAAGTGCAAAGTCTGAAAGTCATAAAGTCAGAAATAAAAATAATATGATAAAAATTTATAGACTTTTGACTTTACGGACTTTATAACTTCTTCACCAAAAGATTATCTTCTTTGCCAGCCACCAATAAACTTGAAACACCGGATTAACCAGCTTTAGTTTCCAGTCCCCTATTTCCTGATACCAAATTTTACCCGTTATCATTCCGGCAATATCTTTATCATTAATTTTACGGAGACGCTGATTCCGTTTTCTTGCCTTCAATATATATCGCCAATTTTTCAAGCTAAAAAAATATTTCCAAACTCTCACTTTGTCTTTGAACCAGCCTTGTTTTAATGAAAAAAATATCAAACCGATTTCCATCGCGATGAAAGCGGGAAAAATCATAATTAAAGTCGGAACCCGGTAGCATTCAAGAATTGCTAAAATCCGGTTGCGGTCCATCCAATAATATTTTTTGATAGACCTTTTGAACTCGTATTTATTATACAAAACCGCGTCCGTCGCCAAAACGCACCGCCAACCCGAGAGCCTCGCCCGCCAGCCAAGCTCCTGATCCTCATTATACATCCAGTATTCTTCATCAAACAAGCCGATTTTTTCCAAAACTTCCCTCTTGGCCATAATGCACGAGCCGGAAGGATAAAAAATATCCTGTCCGTTCTTGGCTTGGCCCGACCATTTTTCCTGGTAGCCTTCGCAATACCCGAATCCCAAAAAATGCGTCTTATTGCCGAGACTGCTTATTTTGTTACATCCTGAGCCCGCCGAAGGATTTCCGTCATACAGCATCATCCGCCCCTGGACCAACCCTATATTATCCGCGCCTTCCAAAACTTCCACCAGCTTTCTCAAACAATCCGGCTCTAAAATCGTATGAATATTAAAAATAGCGAAATATTCAAAATCATCTTTCAGGGCTTTTCTAATTGCGTCATTACAGCCTTTGGCATAGCCGTCGTTGGTTTTATTTCTGATGATTTCAATTTCGGGAGCAATATTTTTCAACAATGAAAAACTCTCATCGCTTGTTTCATTATCAGCCATGAATGTCTTCGTTCGGCCGGCATAATTCTGCCCGCGCAGGCTCTCAATAAAGTCCGGCAGGTATTTTTCCGCATAATCCCGCCAATTCGGCGAAATTATAATGGCAACTTTCTTTGACATATCCCCTGTTTAATCCTATAATATTTATACAAACATTTTACCTTATTTTAAATAAAAAACAAAACCCCGCGCCTTTATGGCGCAGGACAAACGAGTCCGCATAATATACAAATAAAAGCCAATTACAAACAATTAATTCGCATAACAACGAGTTAGCTGAAATATGTTTTTGCCAATTATGATAAATAATAAATGTTCAATAGTAGTATGCACTTTTAATAGGCTGGATTATTTAAAAAAATGTCTCGCTTCTTTATTGGAGTTAGATTTCCCTGAATATGAAATAATAATTGTAAATGACGGATCAACGGATGGTACAAAATATTTTTTAGATTCTTTAAATAATAAAAAAATAAAGATAGTACATCGTGAGTGCAACCAGGGACCAAGCGAAGCAAGAAATACCGGAATAAAAAATGCCAGGCACGATATAATAGCTTTCACGGATGACGACTGTGCGGTAGATAGAAATTGGCTTACGGAGCTGATAAAAGGTTTTACAAGTGAGCAAATAGGATTTGTTATCGGGCAGGTTTTTTATATAAGTAAAAATTATAAAGGATATTTTCCGGAGCGGCTTGTCTCTAATTTATATGCTCGATGGCCAATGGGCTGTAATATTGCCTATCATAAAAATGTCTTCAAAACTTGTGGCAATTTTGATACTTTTTACTCCAAATATACTAATGAAGATTCAGAGATGGCAATTCGTGCCATAAGCAAAAATTTCGCATTTAACCGATCTCTTAACGCAATCGTATATCACCAAGCGACGGACTGGACTGTTAAATCATTACTGAAGTCCGCAAGGAATGCGTCGGTCTGGCCAGTATTAAAGAAAAAATATCGAAATCACTACTTGTGTTTTGGACCGCCTATTAAATGGGGTCTCTTTGTAAACATGGAAGATTATCTGTATATGCTAACGTCGCCGATCTTCATCCCACTATTATTTATACGATATGTAGCGCATGGAAAAAAGAATCTAAAAATTTTTTTCACTAAATGGCCAATTTATCTATTTTTAAGAAGATTTTACATATATAAAGAGGCAATACAAAATAAAGTGTTGATATTATAATGAAAAATAAACTTATAACTACTGTAAAACTCGTTTTATTGGCGTTTTTTTCTTTTACTTGGTTTATTCTTATACAGGCAGAGTATGAGATGATAATAAAACCTGAATTGCAAAATGATTTTCCAATCATCAAGGGGATTTACGCGGTTTACTTTCTCGGCTTTATTTTATTAATCATAAGCGCAATTATTATTTTTTTATTATATCTAATTAAAAAAATATGGAAATTACAATCTTTTTAGCAAGATTTTGGGGGAGTCTCTTTATGATTCTTGGCGCAATGTCCATCAGCGCAAAGTTGTTGGGTAGAATTATAGAGTATACTGAAGATAAAACCATCACCATATCTACGGGTTATATTACTTTTTTGTTAGGCCTAGCTACTGTTGTTTCGCATAATATCTGGGTTGCCGACTGGCGAGTTGCTATCACTATTTTAGGATGGATTACTTTATTCAAAGGAATTGAAAAAATTGGATTTCCAGATCGTGTTAATAAAAAAGCCCAGATGTTCAAAGGTAGGCAGATACTTTGGGGCGGCGTTATATTCCTTATTGGCGCCTTTTACTTTTGGATAAGTTTACAAATATAATCAGAAAACCATGGATTACAAAATAAAGAAAGCCAAACTAGAACATCTTAAAGATATCCAGCGGTTGCATAAATCTCTTTTTGATAATGAGATAAAAAATTTTAATAAAAGCCTTAACCCTAAATGGATATTCGGCAAAGCCGGAACGCAGTATTATAAGGATTTAATAAATAAACGAAACCTTTGCGCTTTTGTCGCTTTAGTCGGGAATAAAGTAGCCGGCTATTTAGCCGGTGAAATTATTAGGGAACCGGTTGGCTGGCGAAAAATTAAAAAGCAGGCTGAACTTGATAATATGTTCGTCCTTCCCCAATATCGCGGGAAAAAAATAGGAACGGGCCTGGTTAAAGCTTTCTTAAGCTGGGCGAAAAAGAAGGAGGCGACAAATATTAAAGTTGCGGCCTCAGCCAAAAACCAAAAAGCGATTTCCTTCTACCAAAAACACGGATTTAAAGATTATGAATTAATATTAGAGATTAACTTCGCCCCGGCCGCAATCTCCAAAAAAGGGCGCAAAAAAAATTAACTTCTCTCCCCTAACTTTATCTTCTCCCCCGCTCTCGCTATAAGCATACCCGGAACCCAAGCCAGTTTTAAAACCCAATATTGCCAAATCGGCTGCCATTTTTTAAAATACTTTAACATTGAATCCCGAAAATATTTTTGTGTTTTCCCTCGCGGCATCTGATTAAAACTCTGGCCGACATAATCTAAGCATTTAGCTACCGGCGTATACCAAACTTCTAACCCAGCTTGTTTAACCCGCTTGCAATAATCCACTTCCTCAAACCAAATAAAATATTTTTCGTCCAATAACCCTATCTTTTCAATCGTCTCCTGCCTAATCATAAAAAAAGAACCGCGGATAGAATCGACTAACGCGGATTTTTTATAATCAAAATCGGCTTGCAAGTATTTATTTAAAACTCCCGGGAAAATATGCGGCACTTTCATAGTAATCATTAGCTGGTCCCAAAGTTTTGGGAATTGGCGCACTTGCTTTATCGTCTCCCCTTTCTCATTAACCAAATGGCAGCCAGCCACCGCCGCCTGCTTATTTTCCCTCATCCACTCCGCCATATTCTTTAGCGTGTCGGGAAAAACACGCATATCCGGGTTAAGAAGCAAAATAAAATCGCCTTGAGCTCGCTTTAGGGCCTGATTATTAGCTTTGGCAAAACCCAAATTATTACTATTAGCGATCAATTTCACCTCTGGGAAATCCCGCCTTACCATCTCCGCCGACCCGTCTCCGGAATTATTATCTACGACAAAAATTTCATACTCTAAACCGCCCTGGCTTTCCTGCAGAGCTAATAAATTTTGCCTTAATTTTTCTTTTACGTTCCAAGAAGCGATAATAATAGATAAATCCATAAATGTTTTTAGCTTTTAGCTTTTAGCTTTTCGTTTTCAAGATATTTCTTCCCCTTCAATTCTTCCGGTAAATATTCCTGCTTTTCTTTATAACCATAATTCGGCGAGTATTTATAGCCCTTGCCATAGCCTAAATCTTTCATTAAATCAGTTTCTGCATTCCTAATATGAAGCGGCACGGGCAAATTACCGTATTCTTTTACATCTCCCGCGGCTTTGCCATAAGCCGTGTATAAATCATTAGATTTTTCGCACTTAGCCATATAAACAACGGCTTGGGCCAAGATCACGTTACATTCCGGCATCCCGATAAAATGGCAGGCATTGTAGGCCGCCACAGCCTGCTCCAGGGCGCGAGAATTGGCCAATCCAATATCTTCGCTGGCAAAACGAACTATCCGGCGCGCTACGTAAAGCGGGTCTTCTCCGGCTTCCAGCATTCGGGCGAGCCAATACAAAGCCCCATCCGGGTCCGAGCCGCGCATTGATTTATGCAAGGCCGAAATTATATTATAATGTTCTTCCCCGTTTTTATCGTAAAAAAGATAAGATTTTTGAAAAGCCTCCTTTACTATATCAAAAGTAATTTTTTTGCTTATAGAGCTGGCGTATTCCAGAACGTTTAAAGCGACGCGAGCGTCGCCGTTGCTCATCTGCGACAGGGCGTCTATAGATTTTTTATCCATTTTAATGCCAAAATTTCCCAAGCCGTCTCTCTTGTCTTTCAGAGCCCTATTGATGATTTCAACAATATTTTCACTGCCTAGCTGTTTTAAAACCAACACCCGGCAGCGGGACAATAGAGCCCCTCGCACTTCAAAGCTTGGATTTTCGGTAGTAGCGCCGATCAGAACAACCGTGCCTTTTTCGACGTGCGGCAATAAAGCGTCTTGTTGGGCTTTGTTCCAGCGGTGAATTTCATCAATAAATAAAATAGTATTTCTTCCTAACCGTTTGCTTTCTTCCGCCCGCTTAATGACTTCTTTTAAATCCTTGACGCCGCTGGTGACAGCGCTAAATCTGACAAACTCTGATTTGGTCTGTTTGGCAATAATAAAAGCTAGGGTGGTTTTGCCTGATCCGGGCGGACCCCAAAGAATTATGGAAGGCAAACGGTCGGCGGTAATTGCCTGCCGCAATAACTTCCCCTCTCCCACAATTTCATCCTGCCCTAAAAAATCTTCCAATTTTTCCGGCCTTATCCGGTCCGCTAGAGGTGTATTTTTATTAAAGTTTACCATAGCTTAACCTTAGCAAAAATAACAATAAAATTCAATAAAAAAAGCTCACACCTGATAGGCGTGAGCCCCGCAATGAATTCCTCTAATTCATTGCAACATTACGAGCTTGGAGGGATCGGGTCTCGGGCTTAATTCCTCAACTGGCGTCAAACCTTCACCCTCCTTAAAAGACTCGATGGATAGCCCGCCGTCTTTTACCTTGATAACAGCGGTAAAAGCCACATCCGGTTTTTTGGCTCCGATGTATTCGAAACTTTTCCCGTTTGCGAAAACAAAAACTTTTTTTTCGCCTTGAGCGGTCTCCACGGGGAGCCAAACCCCGCCCACTTCGTCAACATACATATCCTGATCGGATGATGTCCGGAGAACATCCGGAAACAGGATGACCACTGCCACGAAAATGACAGCAGTCGTTAAAACGCCAAGAAGAAAGTTCTTCATTTCTACTCCTTCCCGAAAAACTTCGTTTATGAATGAATGCGGATAAATTATATATGCGGGCTACAAAATGAACGATAATATTTATATTATATAATAGCATTATTTAATAAAAAAGTCAACAGTATACTACAAATTTTATCTAAAATTAGTCAATTTAAACCAAAAAAATAAAAAGCCGCCAGGCATTGTACCTAACAACTATTTAATACTTCTCTTATTGCTAATAGTTAATAGTTAATAGTTAATAGTTAATTCCCAAATCTTCTTTTTCTACTCGCATATTCCTCTATAATTAAATCAACGTCGCTTTCTTCAAATTCCGGCCAGTATTTTTCCATAAAAAATAATTCACTATAAGCGCCTTGCCAAAGTTGGAACCCGGACAATCTTTGTTCGCCCGAAGTCCGCACGATTATATCCGGGTCAGGCAATTCCCCGTTATACAAATATTTTTTTATTAAGCCCTCATGCACCTGCTCGGCTTCTATTTTGTTTTTTATCATTTTCCGCACTGCTTCCACGATTTCCGCCCGGCCGCCATAATTTAAGCAGATATTTAAAATTCCCTTGGTATTATTTTTTGTTTTATTCATAACTTCCTGGCAGCTCCCAGGCAAATCCCCGGGGAGTTCATCAATCTTGCCGCTAATTAAAATTTTATAGCCCTTTTTGTTTACTTCTTCTATTTCTTCATCAATGGCTTTTTTCAATAATTTCATCAAATAATTAACTTCTTCCTGGCTGCGATTCCAGTTTTCCGTGGAAAAAGCAAAACCGGAAAGGACTTTTACTCCCCGCGAAAAAAACCACTCCGGCGCCTGCCGCATCTTTTCATAACCGGCCAGATGCCCCTCAAAAGTCGGCAAATTTCTTTCCCGCGCCCAGCGCCGGTTGCCATCCATAATAATTCCCACGTGTTTAGGAATATTTTTTTGATTTTCTCCTTCCATAAAATCCCAAGTATTATCTTTTGGAAATAATATAACCAATTCTCATTTTTCTGTAAATGCCAAATAGAAAAAAAGACCCGATAAAAGAAATAAAACTTACTAATACAAACAAAAAGCTAAAGCCGAACCGATAGGCCATAAATCCGCCCAAAGAAGCCGAAGCCGCTCCGCCTAAATCAACTAAAGTCTGATAAATTCCCCATTCTACCCCCTCATGTTCCCTGTCTATATGGCGGGTAAAAATTGCCAGCCAAGCCGGGTAAGTAAAGGCCGAAGCTAAACCATAAATAAATTGGACAAAATATAACTCCATCGGCGTAGAAACAAAAAGATAAGCCAAAGGTACGAGGCTGAATACCAAGGAACCGATTAATAAAGACCAAAAGTCGTCTTTCTCTCCCTTTATTTTATCAACCATAGCGGCGGCCGGAATTTGGGTTAAACTTCTGGTTAATAAATAAACCGCCGAGGCAATGCCGACCACTTCCAGATTGCCTCCTTTTATTATATCCACGATAAAAACCGCAAAAATCGGAGAAATTAAGCCGAATCCGCTCAGTATCAGGATATCCGAAATTGTTAAAAATCTAACCACGGTATTAATATTTCTTAAGGTAAAATAACTTTCTTTTTTTTGCTTTTCTAAATTCATATTTTTTAGTTTATTTTAATTATTTTAATTTTTTCTTTTTCTCCTTTGATAATTTTAACATCACCAGTCTTAACTCCAAATTCTTCCGCCAAAAATTTCACGAGCTCGCGGTTGGCTTTCCCCTTATCCGCTGGCGCCGCTATATTAATTTTAACGGTTTTATCAGCCATTATTTCCTTAACTTCAGTTCCAGCCGCCCCTGGCCTAGCTTTAATCTTTAAATATAAGGCGCCATCTTTCTCTAATTTTTTCTTAAATTCAGCCAACATATAAAATTATTTAGCGGTGAAACTCTCCGCAATCCTGCTAAATATCTCTTTGTTCTTATCCCAATTATTCGCTCCGGAATTAAAAGACATATTCCAAATATCACCGTTTTTGCCGCTAATCAAAAAGATAAGAACTCTAAAATTAGCTCCTTGTTGGGTTAAATTCGCTTCTAGCCTATAAGCGTCGCCGTCTTTAATTTTAAAGCTCTCTTCCGCGGAAAAAATAATATCCGGCGCAAACTGCTTTACCATGTCTTTAATATAAGTAATATATTCTTCACGGGTCCTTTCCTTTAAGGTATCATAAGAAACGGAATAATAACTTTTGAAATTTATTTTCTGTAAGGCCGGGTCAGTAATTTCCTCGCCGGCATTCACCACCATAGCGGAAACGCCGGTTGGAGCCGCCACCTCTTTCCAGCCCTTTGGCACCATTACGGAAAAGCCGTCTTTATTTAATATTTCATCTTCTTGGGCTGCCCCTCCTAGTCCCTGGTTGCCAACCCCCCTCTGCCCGACGTAAGAATCGCCTTTATTCTTGTCCCTGCCTAAAGACCAACCGATACTTAAACCGATAATTAAAATCAAGATAAAAATAGCGATGATAAAAAAATTTTTTTTCATATATTCTTGCCCCATCAAACCCACTTAGTATGGTTTTTTTGGGATAAGTTAATAATTTTATTTTTATTAAAACTATCTAGATCCCTTGCGCTCTGAAAATTATTAAGAACGTTCGCAAAATTATTTTTATATCAAGAAACACTATTTTCCATTCCGGATTATTCAAACAGAAATTAATATACTCCCCGTCCAGTTCATCTTGGTTAACGCCCGCTTCGCCTTTATGGGATTGGTAGGGGCCGGTCAGGCCGGCTCTAACTAAAGATTTAGTTTTTATGCCTCTAGCTAACAGCTTTTGATAAATCTCCGGGTTAACCGGCCTGGGGCCGACAAAACTTAAATTGCCGGCTAAAACATTAAAAAGCTGCGGCAATTCATCAAGATAAACTCTTTGGATAATTTTACCCGTAAATATTAAATTTTTTCTGTTTCGCTCAATCTCTTTTATATTGACGATTTTCTGGCTCGCCTTTACTTTATAAAAAACTTCCGAGGTAAAAATGTTGAATTTTATGAGATTAAATTTTTTTCCCTGCGAAATTCTTTCTTCGCAATAAAACAGAGGGGCTCGCCAGTGGCCGCGGCAAATATGCTCAATAAAAATAGCCGCTAAAATTAAGACGGAAATCGGCAAAGTAATTATCAAAAAAACTAAAGAAAAAATAATATCAAATAACCTTTTTAATTTAGGTAGGGTAATTCTTTTATTATCCATAATTTTACTCATTGCCTGGAGAAATTTTATTTTAAAGCTCCAATGAATTTTTTTACACCCTCTTCCTCCTCCAACTTCTTAATCTGCTTAAAATAATCTTTAACGTCAGCCGGTTTTGATTTTTCATTTAAATAAAACTTTTCTAAAATCTCTGCGCCGAGATTGGCTAGCGCTTGCACGCCTTTCTTATAATCCGCTATTTCATATGCTCCCTCTTTCTCCACAATAACTCCCTGTGAAATCAGTTCATGAACCATAATAATAGCCGGGTAGTAATATTCTTCTTTCTCGGTTTTATTCTTTAAATAATCGCAAATAGTCCCAATTTTGGCCTGAAACTGTTTTCTTAAAATTTCGTCGTTTTGGCTGCGCCCCTCCCACAGCAATTTCGCGGCTAAAGTCTCGGCTTTAAGTTCTTCAATAACGTCAGCGGCTTTGCTCGAACCCATTTTCTTATAAATTTTTTCGTCATCAGTGGAAATAATTGAGTGGCCGAATTCATGAAGGGAGGTTTCAATTATGGCCGCTTCTTTATAGCCTTCGGAGTTTACTTTTTCTCCAGGAAAAACTTTTTCTAAAAGAGGAATCTGTTTAGTTTTAGCCAATTCGGCAATAGTGTTAATGTGGCTGGCAATAAATCCTTCTCCGGTTTCCGCCTGGGTAATAGAAGCTAAATTAGGACCGAAAGAAAAGTATTGGATATTCAAGATCTGACGAGGTACTTCGTAGCGCTCGCTTAAAACGCTCTGGTTTGAGTCAACAACATCTTGAGCCATAAGCCTATATTCATCCACTAGTTTTTCTAATCTCTTCGTATATTCACTTTGAAAAGCCAAACGCAGTTCAATATCAACTTTTTCCGCCTCACGAGCCACTTCGGTGCTGCCCTGGGGGATAATCATTAAGGGGCAGCCGGCTAAAGCTAACTCTTGGGTTTTTGCATTTAAATTGTCCCACATTTCATCAAGCTTTTCTGGGCCAATTTCTTTTGAACCATAAGCTTGCGCTATTTTTCTTAAAAAACCCGGCAAACCTTCATAGGAGGAAGGAATTTTTTCTTCTTGAATAAGTTTTTCTACTCTTTGGGCCAAAGTTTCTATCCTTCCGACCAGCCGGGACCATTCAAATTGAAAAACTTCACTATAAGTTTTTATGTCCGGAGCTTCACCGTCGGCTGTATGAAGGTCATAAACATATTCAGCCCCTTCTTCTCCTGTCAATTCAGTTTTAGAAGAGCCGCCCGGAGCATCAGCCAACTCTATCTGTTTAACATAAGCCTGGTCAATATATTTGCCTAACAAAGCGGCCGCGTCTAAAAAAAGGCCTAATTCCTCCCGGGTAATTCCTATCTTTTTAAAAGTTTCTTCCGGCATTTCCCTGGCCCAGCGTTTTAACAAAACCGCCTTGGCTAATTGCCTTTCGGAGGAAGCTAATATCATTGACCGCCAAGCGGAAGGATTAACGTCCCTTAGTTTTTCAATGCCGCCAAGATACTGCAACCTTAGATTAGTTTCCATTTCGCCCCGGTCCGAAAGCGTTTCTCTTAACTCTTTAGTCTCCTGATCATCAGCCGCTTCCGCCCATTCACGGCATTTATCTTCAAAAAAATCTCCAGCATATTTATCCCATTTCTCCGCCACGGCTTCATCCGCCTTTTCAAAAATTTCTTCCACCCTCTCAATTTTTTCCGGGCAAGGCGGCCAGCCCTCTTTTTCAATTGATGTTTTTAAAAGACCCCTTATTTCTCTGGAAAAATCAATATATTCAGGCAACTTTTCGTCCTTTTTCAAAACATTCATTCGGTTTGTCTGGTCCGGGTTGAAATTTTCGCCGAACCTGGGGTTTCCAAAACTTTCTCTCATATTGGCCGCCAATAAATTAAATAAAAATTGTTTAATCAGTCGGGCTGCGCAGAATTGTCCGCTCGGCTTTCGCGAGCGGATCCGCTCAATCGCGCAGCGATCTGAGCGGAAACCTAACTTGCTTAATCTATCCGCTCATCCGGAATCAAATTGTCGGGCTGCGCAGAATTGAACTGCGATTGCACGCACCCGAAGCGTGCGTAATAGCCTTTATACCACAGCCCGAAAAATAATTTTTTATTTTTTTATCAAATCCTCCCTTTTTAGGATTTTTTTAACCACCACATATAAAATTACCATCACAATTATAAACGTCAGCGAAGAACTTATGATTGTACCGATATCGAAGCGCGTTCCGGCAATGTTAAACGCCAAATTAGAAAATTTTTCTCCCGGCACTATTAAATCAATAAGGGGCGTAAAAATACCCTTAACAATTGAATCAATCAGATCTTTTGAAATCTGGGCGACAATCACGCCGATGGCCAAACCGATAACGGAATATTCCTTTAAAAATTCAAACAAACCCTTGGTAAAATTTTTTTCTTTTGCTATTTCTGGTTTTTTTTCTTGTTCCATATTTTTATATTTAATTAAAAATCTAAAATCTAAAATCTTCAATCTGAAATTACTATTGGTGGACCTAGGCAGAATCGAACTGCCGCCTCCGCAATGCGAATGCGATGTCATACCACTAGACCATAGGCCCAGAAATAAACTACTATTTTCAATTTTCGATGAAATTAATACTTTCAATTACCACATCTTGCAAGGGATGGTCATTTTCATTAGCTTCCGCCGCCTCAATTTTTTCTATTATATCCATCCCGCTTACCACATAACCAAAATTAGTGTGCTTGCCGTCAAGCCAGGGCGTAGATTCGGCCGTGACAATAAAAAACTGTGAACCGTTGGTGTTGGGCCCGGAATTAGCCATGGCTAAACTGCCTCGCACTAATTTATGGCTGTTAATCTCATCCTGGAACTGATAACCCGGCCCGCCCGTGCCGTCATTCGACCAATCATCGTCCTTGCTTAATGGGTCGCCTCCCTGAATCATAAAATTCTTTATGACCCGGTGAAATTTTGTGCCATTATAAAATCCCTTCTTAGCTAAATTAAAAAAATTATTTACGGTTAAAGGCGAATCTTGCCCGTAAAAACCAACGGTAATATTACCCAGATTGGTTTTAAGCACGGCCTGGCTTATTTGCGAAGCTAGGTCTTCCAACTGAATTTCATTTGACGCGCTGCCAGTATCAGACGAAACCGGCGCGGACGATTTTTTTGACGGCTTTAATTTTGGCGTCATACCTTCGTTAATATCATTTATTCTCTCCACTACCCCGCTGTCATCATAGCCGGATATATTATTCAGCACATTTTCCTCAGTTATTTCGCCGGTTTTACTCTGGCCGCAGCCGGAGAAGATAAATAAAATTATAATTAATAAAAATAATTTTTTCATATAACTTTTGGAGCTTTTACAAAATAATTGGAATTTCCTTTTTGCCCGCTACGTATTCTTGATAATGGCCAAGATATTCCGCGTGATGTTTATTAAGCGGTTGCGGTAAATTGTCTAAAGGAAAAAATTTTAAGGTCAAGGACTCCTCATCGCTTTTAAGCTGCCCTGAAAAATTGCGGGCCAGAAATACCATGAGTACCGATTGGGTCATATCTCCGTTCGGGTAGGTAGCTTCGTAATGCGGCATCCCGGAATATATACCAAACAGTACGGGATTACGGATCTCAAGGCCTGTTTCTTCCAGAACTTCACGCTTTACGCCCTCAAGTACAGTTTCTTCTAGATCCATAAGTCCGCCCGGGCAACCCCAATTTTTCTGGACAGCTCGCTCTTGCATAAGAATATGACCTTGCTCATTTATAATAATACACGCATTAGTCGGCATTAAAATTTTTTCTTTGCCCACCTTTTCTCTCAGATGTTTAATATATCCTGATAACATAAGCCCTAAAACAGTTACTCTTTTTAGCAAATATAACTACGCCTTAGGCGAAATCGCTTTATTTATAATTTTCTTTGCCATTTCATAATCAGCCCTTACTAATTTCCTCCCGGCCGGCATAATTTTTGCCCAACTTCTTTCTAATTTAGCTTTAAGCCACTTAGTTCCTTCTAAAGTTTTATATCCGTGAATGCCAAAGGTTAGATAAAACATATCGGCCAATTCGGTAAAATGCGACATGGCGTCAGCCGAGGCCAAAATTTTGGCTTCCTTACTTTTATGTTCCAGCCTTACGCTGCCGCGGTGGCTAATAATGCATTCCTGGACTTTTTTTATCTTTTCCGGAGGGAAATTAAGACTGCCAAGTATTTTACCAGCTAATTTGGCGCCATGCAAGTGGTGATTCTTATATAATCTATAATCCAGGATACCGGCATAATCATGTAAATAAGCTGCTAATTCCAAAACTTCCAAATCCGCCTTTAGCATTTTTCCCAAACGCAGGCTGTGATTAACTACCGGTAAAATATGGTATGGCCAGTCAGTATAGGAAAAATGATTATTAGCCGAGTAGCAAGCTTTCTTAACCATCTTTCTCACTTCTCGTCTTACTTTTTGATAATTATATCTCCTCATATTTCATTACCTTGCCATCTTTATCAAAATAAAATCTTTTATGCTGATGCTCGCCTTTAAGTAAAGGTTTTAGCCAGTACTGGTCATAGTCCCACATCTTATCTAAGGGCACTTCATCAATCTTGAACCACTTTAATTCCCCTTCGCCTAGATTTTTCGGGACGCCTTCCCAGTCGCGGCAGACAAAAACATGGGTCAAAAAATTAGATTCTTCATTCTCAACGAAAACAAATTCCAGCTCTCCCATTTTTTTAAAACTCTTAACGGTTATATCAGTTTCTTCCCTTACTTCCCTGATTCCGGCCTCCTCTATGGTCTCTCCGGGATCCTGCTTTCCGCCCGGCCCGTTCCATTTGCCCACGCCAAATCCCCGGCTCTTACATTGCAAAAGCACTTCATTTTCCTTATTTAAAATATAACAAAGATTAGCGATATAGGGAAAATCCATGGGCTAGTAATTAGTTAATTAGGGATTAAATAATTATCTAATTTTAAATTCTAAATTCTAAATTTTAATTGAATTTTAAATGACTAAATTTTAATTTCTTAATTTTACCATCCGTCGTAATTTAAAATTTAAAATTTGTTATTTAAAATTTTCGCTATGCATTTATCAGCTCATACTCTCTCGTCCCCAGCCCGATTTTTTCTCCATGCTCCAATTGCGCATCCCCATTCTGTTTTTCAAAATCTTTACATTGCTTAACGACTAAATCAAAAGACGCCTGGTCAATCGCTACCGGGTCAGATGAAGCCAGGATTCCGATGTCATCTGTCATCTTTCCCATTTTCTCACCAGCACAATCGCATTTCTCCGTAATATTTATTAAAAAATTTATATAAAAACATTGCCTGCCGGAAACTCCGGCTAAAGCGTACTCGGCCAGCCTTTTTCTAAAAACGCTTACGTCTTTTTCCCCCCAGGGAATGGAAATCGCGCCCGTCGGACAAACCGACATGCATTTTGAACAGCTAATGCATTTATCAGTATTAATCTTCGCTTTGCCGCTTTCATCAAAAGCAACCGCTTCCACCGGGCAGTTGGCAATACAAACGCCGCAAGCGACGCACTTTGCTTGTTTAACCTGGTGTTTAACAAACGCGTGCAGGGCGAGTTTCCCTCTTCTGCCCGCCAGGCCCATGGATAAATTTTTTATCGCGCCGCCGAATCCGGAGCTGATATGGCCCTTAAAATGGGAAACTACCAATAATGATTTATATTTAGCCAGGCCCTTGCCTAAAAAGCATTCTTTAAAAAATTCTCCCTTGATTTTTATAGCATCAACATCATCCCCAAGCTCTCCGTCAAGAATATCAATTTCTGCAAAATCAAAGCCGTGCTCTTTAGCTAACTTTTTATGCGTAGCCGCCTGGCTTCTTGGGCTTTTATATAAAACGTTGCATTCGACTAAAACCGGATTTTCCACCATCCCCGCTATCTCTTTGACATAAGAAGCCGGCAAATAAGTAGTATTACCTTCTTCGCCAAAATGAACTTTTATTCCTAAGGGCGGAGTAAATCCAGGCAATAAATTTTTAATTTTATTTAACTCGTCTAATTTTATAAAATAAACTTTTGCTTTGTCCATAAATTTAATCATCTTCGTTATGAACCGTACGCTCTATCCATTTATAAAATATCTCTTCAATTTCTTTTAAATGTTTTGCCTCTCTGAAAGTATGGGAAGCGCCTTTAATAATATGCAGTTCTTTTTTACCCGGCAAGGCCTTAAATAATATTTTTTGGTGGGCCAGCGGAGTGGTATCGTCTTCTTCCCCGACAATTAGAAGAACCGGCATCGTCAGCTTATCAACTCCGGGCAATAAATCATATTTTAATCTGTCTTCCATGTGCGACCATTTTAATTTTTTAATAAGGCCGGGCCGGCTAACGCTTTCTACAATCTGCCAACCGGTTTTTTCCCAATTGGCTAATTCCTCTTTGGTATGGGCCTCCCAGCTTAATTGGCCTGAAACCACCGTAGATATAGGAGCAATGGCCCTTACTTTCCCCGAATAATTTTGCGCATATAAAGCAACACAAATTCCACCTAAGCTATGGCCTGCTAACCAAAATGGCTCCTTGTACCACTCCTGCCCGCCAGCCCAAAAAGTAACATCTTCCAAGTCCTCATAATAATTAGTGGCGGTGGCATCTTCGTATTTCCCGTCGCTTCCGCCGATTGAATTGGTAGTATCAAAACGTACCACAGTAAACCCTTTTTCTAAAAAACTCTTGGCAAAAGTCTCAACATGCGGCTGTTCTTTAAACCCGCCCAAACCATGCATAACAAAAGCCAGCTCTTTGGCGTTTTTATTTTCTTCCACTATCACTGCTATTCTTTGCCCCTTTCTATTTTCAATAAATAATTTTTCCATGAACATTAATTACAGAGTTAACTCTGTAATTCGTAAATTTGTAAATTAGTAAATTCGGAAATTTTATTGTTACTTCACCCAAAATTCTCCCTTTAATTCTTTATCATCCTCCATTTTCTTTTCTTCAATTCTGCCTTTAGCTTTTTTTCTTAATTCGTCCAACTCCATCTCGTTTAGTTCCTTGCTTCTCTTTTCCAGATATTTTTTATCATTCAATTTCGGGTCTTCAATTACTTCTGACAAAAGCACATCCAAAATCGCCCCGATTTTCGGTCCCGGAGTTATTTTCAAAAATTTCATTAAATCATCGCCGTTTATTTTTAACATCTTCGCGCAAATCGGGTCTTTCCTGACTTTCTCCATCATATATTCAAGGTGCCGCAGTTTATAGGGTTTGGCCTTAGGCACGCCTGACCCCAGCCGGTCCGCCACGCGCAAGTCAATTAAATCAGCCAGATTTTCCTCTCCCGCTTTCTTAATCAAGCGCCTGACCGAGGCCTCGGTTACTTCGCCGACGTTATAATAAAACATATGGTGGCGGATTAGATTCGTCACTTTTTCCAAATCTTCATTGGAGAACTTCAGGCGCTGCATTATTTTTTTAGCGATTTTCGCCCCGATAATGTCATGATTGTAGAAAGTGGCATCTCCGCCAATAAACCTTTTGGCCTGCGGCTTAGCAATATCATGAAGCAGGGAAGCGAATTTTACTCGCCAATCTTTGTTCGGGCAATATTTTAAAGATAAAACCGAATGGTTAAAAACCGTGTAAATATGATGCCGATTTTGGTCTACACCGACTCCCCGCTCGAGCTCTGGCAGAATATATTGCAACAACTTATTATTATGGAGAAACATTATGCCTTCATAAGATTTTTCGGTTTCCAAAATTTTAACAAGCTCATCCCGTATTCTTTCCTGGGAAATAAATTTAATCCCGCCAGCCATTTTTTTTATGGCTCTTTCGGTTTTCGGTTCAATTGAAAATCCTAATTGGCAGGAAAATCTTATCGCCCGCATCATGCGCAAGGCGTCTTCTTTTAACCTATCAACCGGCTCCCCAACCGCCCGGATAATTTTTTTCTCTAAATCTTTCCTCCCTCCGAACAAATCAACAATCTCAACTTTATGTTGAACTATGGCGTCTCGCAAATCTGAAATCTGAAATCTGAAATCTGAAATCTGGATGGCCATTGCATTTATCGTAAAATCCCTTCTCTCTAAATCCTTATCCAAACTATCTTCAAATCTAACCTCGTCCGGGTGCCTACGGTCGCTATAACCCTGTTCGCTTCTATAAGTAGTTATTTCTACAACGTCTTCGGTTTTACCTTCTTTATTTTTAATCGGCACCAAGACTGTGCCGAATTTATTTTCATATTTTCCTAGAACAAAAACTTTTAAAATTTCTTCCGGCCTGGCATTAGTAGTTATGTCCCAATCTTTTACTGTTTTACTCAATAATAAATCACGCACGCATCCGCCTACAATATGGGCCGCAAAGCCCGCTTTTTCCAATTTTTCTGTTATTTCTTGGACATACCCCGGTATGTCTATCTTTTTTTCCATATTCCTTATTTAATTCGGATGAACGCCATTTGTAGTGGCGCATCTAATCATATTATAACATAAAAAGCCAACTTTTAAATTGGCATAACCCATCTTAAATAATACCGAAAAATTAAAATTTAGTCAAAAAAACAGTAAAAAAAATAAGGGTAATTTGCTTTCAAACAAATCACCCTTTAAATAGATTGGGGCGGCGGCACTATTTTCGACCTTCGGGCATACTCTTCCGCCAATTTTTGAAGCTCCCTGGCCCTTTTTTCTTCAAGACCTAATTTTGACATCATTTCGTCAATAACCATCTTCGCCACCAGGGCGGCAAAAATCGGCGCGCCCTCAAAAATTCTTTCAACAAAATCAGGCGGCAGTTTGGGAACAAAAACAAGAATGGTTTTAAAAATTTCCAAAGCTTCTTCGTCCTTGCCTTTCGTCATCTCCGTCTTGATGAAACCGACGAAAATCCGCACTAATTCATTTTTAAATCCAGGATCTCCTGGTTTTGAGCTTGACGGTTTTCCTACCCGGCTCAAAAGCTCCACTATGCCCGTCCTCATTGCTTCCCCCTTCCAAAAAGAACAAAGTTTTTGTTTTTGACTAGTTTTTTATGCTAACATACTCATTTCTTTATGTCAATCAAAAAACACCGGATTTCAATAAAGCGGTGTTTTTTATATCTTTAATAATTTCCTTAACCCTGATAAATCTTTCCGGCTTTATAATTCTTTATTATTAATTCGGTAGCTTCTAACATCTTATCTGGCAAATTATCCAGGCTGAACCATTTCCATTCTCTAAATTTATCCGGTTCCATCAATCTGGGTTCTCCGCTATATTTTCCAGCCCTAAAACCAATAACTATATAATGTTTATTATTTATAATTATATAACGCTTCTCTTCAACAACGGCGATAAGCTCTAAATTGCTGACTTTCAAACCCGTCTCCTCTTCCGCCTCTCTTATAGTTGCTTTTTCAATATTTTCACCAAATTCCAAACTACCACCCGGAAAACACCATTCATCAGGTATGGGAGCCAAACGCAAACCCATCAAAACTTCGCCTTTTTCATTTTGTATCATTACGCCGACACCAACGCGAGGATATTTCTTTTCCATATATTAAAATCTCTTTAACCATTTTAGCACTAACCAGGCAATCAAACCGCCGGCTACGGCCGTGGCAAATTGCGGCCAACTCATTATCTGCGCCACTTTAATCGTCAGTTCCTGCTTTATTAATAGCCGACCGATAAGATTTACACTAGCTAATAAAAATAAAAACTTTAACCCAGCGCCGACTAAAACTCCCAGCCAATAGCCCCTAACTTCATTTTTATTTTGATTATAAATCCACTCAATGCTTAAGACAAAAATAACATTGCTAATCATAATAAAAGGTATAACCGGCGCTAAAATTGCTGGCAGCAAACCCCCGGCTAAAGCCATTAGAGAAGGAATTAAGCAGACTACCAAAGCGCTGCGGATTCCCACTAAAAATAGGATTAAAATTAAAATAGCGTTAATAATCGGGCCGGTTATCCATTGCAGATGAATAAAAAACGGCAGAAGCGTAGCCACGCCGGCCAACCCTAAAAATTGCGCTATCGCCCGGGCATCCACGCGAGTCATAGTTTGTTCTTGAATGTAAATCATGTATTTATTAATTTCTAACTTCTTTTCTTATACTCCGTATGTAAAATTTGATGCTCTAATTTACCTTGCCCTTTCAGCCATTTTAAAACTTCTAAGACTCCCTTATTTTCATGGGCTTTTCTTATTTTTTTGCTTTTATCTAATTCATACAAAGCAGCCATTCTCTTTTTTCTAATCTCGTCTGTAGTTGGAATTGGCTCTCCGCCGCCGCCAATACAGCCGCCCGGACAAGCCATAACTTCTATATAATCATATTTATTTAAATTGGTTATCACCGGTTCTATATTGCCGATACCGTTCACTACGGCCACTCGCAATTTCTTGCCCGCCACGGATATAATCGTTTCTTTTACGCCAGCCAGTCCGCGCACCCCTTTAAAATCAAGCTGAGTTTGGCAAATTTTTCCTTTATTTTTTCCGCAGGCTAAAAATTGGGCAGTGCGCAAAGCCGACTCCATCACTCCGCCGCTGCCACCATAAATAACGCCGGCTCCGCTATATTCTCCTAAAATATCATCGGCTTTAGCCGGCTTTAACTTAGGAAAATCAATATGGTTCTTTTTAAGAAGCCAGGCGAACTCTCTGGTAGTTAAAACGTAATCTACGGGGAAAAGGCCTTTTGCTTTTAATTCCGGCCGCGTGGCTTCAAACTTTTTAGCCGTGCAGGGCATTACAGAAACAACCGTAATATCTTTGGGGTTAATTTTCATTTTATCCGCCCAATAAGTTTTTACCGCTCCGCCGGTATGAATTTGGGGGCTGCGGGCCGTAGTTAAATTAGGAATTAATTCGGGATGATAAAATTCAACATATTTTACCCAAGCCGGGCAGCAGGAAGTTATCATCGGCGTAACTCCTTTCTTATTTAAACGCTCCAACAATTCCTGCGCTTCCACCATAGTTGTCATATCAGCCCCGAAACTAACGTCAAAAACATAATTGAATCCCAATTCTTTCAAACCGGCCACCACCTGTCCGGTTAAAATTTCTCCATAAGGCAAATTAAATTCTTCGCCGATACTGACCCGAATAGACGGAGCAAACTGGGCAACCACAATTTTCTTCTTACTGGCTATGGCTTTCCCCACCATTTCCCACTGGCTCTGCTCCTGGGCCGCTCCGACCGGGCAATGAACCGCGCATTGCCCGCAATAAATGCAATCTATCTTCTTGTTTTTAACCGGAACCACTTCTTGGTCAATTCCTTTCCCTTGTAGCTCTAAATAATTAATATTCTGCAAAAGCGAACAGGCGTCAAGGCAATTGCGGCAATCAATGCATTGAGTCCCGTCAATTTCCACAGCATTGGCGAATTTATGAGTTTTTCTTTTCCCTTTGCGGTCAGGAAAACGCTTTATTTCAATTTTATACCTTTCCGCTAAATCCAGGAGGCCGCAATGGACATTCCAGATGCAGGTCGGGCATTTTTCAATATGTTCGGCAAAAATCAGTTCAATATTTAAATTACGCGATTTTTTAACCCTGGCCGTATCAGTCCATATTTCCATACCATCTTCAGCTTTCGTTTTACAAGATAAGGAAAGTTTTTTCTTGCCCCTGATTTCTACAACACAAATCCGGCAATTGCCCTTAACGGGAAAATCCGGATGATAACAAAGCCCGGGGATAAAAATACCGTTCTCCCGCGCTACTTCCATTATAGTTTTTCCGAGCAGGCAGTTTATCTCTCTGCCATTAATTTTTATTCTTATCTTTTTCATACAATAGACAGCTGGCCATAGTCTTTTTATCCAAACCTTTAAAACTAACTTTATTTTCCGGCATTTTTGCCAAAACATTGTTTGTATATGATTTAACCGGTACTGGCACGGCGCCGCCCAAACCGCAAAAAGAGGTTTCTTCCAAATTATTAAGTAAATCGGCAAAAAGCCGCCAATCCGGATTAGGCAAATCCGCTATCTCTCTTAAACGGTAAACCCCTTCCCGGCAGGGCGTGCATTTCCCGCAGGATTCGGCCAGGAAAAAATCAAGCCAATTCTTTATTAAATTCTCCGGCTTATGTTTTAAAATACTGTAAACGGTAATTGAACCGGCGCCGCTAGCGGGCCGCCTTAATTGGCCGCTATTTAAAACTTCCCCCGAGCCTTCCCCGCCCACCTGGACAAAAAAAGGAAACTTCGGGTAATTCTTAGTTTCCTTTAATATTTTTTCAATTGTCCAGTTTTCCGGAAAAGAAAAAACGCCGGTCCACAAACAATCGCCGCTAATTGTATAAAATCTTTCTTTCTTATACTTGTTTGCCGCCACCAAGCTTATATTATAAAAAGTCTCTACATTATTGATTAAAGTCGGGCACCGCATAAGGCCGCTTGTGGTAGGAAAAGGCGGCTTGAGTCGCGGTTCAATCCGCCTGCCTTCTATGGCATTAAGCATTGAACTTTCTTCCCCGCCGATATAACCGGAACCAATCGGCTTAATGAAAAACTCAATCGGCGCTTTTCCTATTATTTTAGCTAAAATTTTATTAAATTTCTTATAATAATTATGGTTAATATAAATATAGGCCCTTTCGGCTTTCAGAAAATTAATGGCTATTTTTATGCCATCAACCACTTCCTTGCCAAAATTTTCTAAAATATAACTGTCCTTGGCTACTCCTGGTTCGCCCTCGGAAGCATTGCAAACCACATATTTCTTCGCACCTTTGGCTTTCTTAACCGCTTCCCATTTGTCCGCCGTGGGAAAACTAGCTCCGCCCCGGCCAACCAAACCAGCCTTTTTTATTTTGGCTAAAATATCCATCAACTAATTTTTAATTTCCAATGACTTGAAAATTAAAAAATTAAAAATTATTTAAAAATTAAAAATTGGAAATTAAAAATTAAACCTCCAAAATTTAATAAAACTAAATCAATTTTTTCTTTCCTATATATTCGCACAACTCGGCTAGTCTAGAGGAATATCCCCACTCGTTATCATACCAAGCCACGACTTTGACTAAATCCCCGCCAATGACCTTGGTCAAAGATAAATCTACAATCGCGCTGGCCGGATTGCCGATAAAATCAGAAGAAACTAACGGCTCTTCGGTTACTTCTAAAATATTTCTGTATTTAGCGCTCCGGACCGCTTTCTTAAAAACCTGGTTCACTTTTTTTTCTTCTGCCTTTTTATTGGTTATAAAAACAATATCGCACAAGGAAACTACCGGCGTTGGCACCCTTATCGCTAAGCCGTCAAATTTACCAGCGAGAGTCGGGATGGTTTTAGTAGTAGCAATGGCGGCGCCGGTTGTGGTCGGAACAATATTAGCGGCCGCGGCTCGAGCCCGGCGCAAATCCTTGTGCGGCCCATCCACAATGTTTTGATCCGCCGTATAAGAATGGACCGTGGTCATAATGGCTTTTTTTATACCGAAGTTCTGCCGGATAATATCAACCACCGGCGCTAAACAATTAGTCGTGCAGGAAGCCATAGAAATGATTTTATCGCTTTTACTTATTTTATTTTCGTTAACTCCCAGAACAATTGTTTTAACGTTTTCCGATTTGACCGGAGCGCTAATTATCACTTTTTTCGCCCCGGCTTTAAGATGAGCGGCAGCTTCTTCCTTTTTTGTAAACCTGCCGGTACACTCCAAAACAATATCCACGTCTAAATCTCGCCAAGGCAGTTTAGCCGGCTCTTTTTCTGCTAAAACTTTATATTTTTTCCCGGCCACAATCAAATTATCGCCTTTATAGCCAATGCCAGCCCTATATTTGCCATAGCAGGTATCATATTTCAATAAATGGGCTAAAGTTCCGACATCAGTTAAATCATTAATGGCAACGATTTTATTGCCAGATTTCCTCTCTAATAAGGCCTTAAAAGTGGTCCGGCCGATTCTCCCGAACCCGTTAATTGCGATATTCACCCCGTTAGATGTTTTTACCCCGTTAGAAGTTTTAATAAAATTAAAATTTTTCATACATTTTTGCCTTAATTACTTAGATTCACCCCTAATAGAAAGCGTATACTGAAATTCTAACGGGGTGAATATATTTTTCATGACCCCCGCCGGACTTAAACATCTAACGGGGTTCATAGTATTTTTCTTAATAATTATATAAATATTATAGCATAAAATAAAAAAAAATAAAAAAATACCCTATTTTCACAGGGTATTTTTTGTATATCAATTATTTCTTCTTGTTTCTGTTTAAATCAACTTCTACGATAGCGCCAGCTTCTCCTTTTTCTCCTGGAAACTGGACTTTTACTGACTGCTTTAATATATGATGGCCGACAACTATCCCCTTTTTCCCGTCAACGTTCACCTTAGTCCCGAGAGGAGGCATATTTTTGGCTAATTCTTCATAACCCTTTTCTTCAAAAGCCAGGCAACACATTAAACGGCCGCACATGCCGGAAATGCGCTCGCTGCCGCGGTGGACAACCTGCTGGACCTCGGCCATTTCGGAAGTTATGGAAGCTAAATCCCCTAAAAACCTTTTGCAGCATAATTGCCGGCCGCAAGGGCCGTAATCACCCTTTATTTTAGCTTCGTCTCTGATGCCTATTTGGTACAGCCTTATCGTCTTATTAAAATGGCGGGTTAAATCTTTAACCAATTCTCGGAAATCAACCCGGCCGTCGGCAATAAAGGCAAAAGTCACTTTTGAGCCATCAAAAGAAAAATTAACGTCAACCAGCTTCATTTCCAGCTGGTTTTTTTCTACCATTTCTCTGCAATATACTAAAGCTTCTTCTTTTTCTTTTGAACCAACCCTTTTCCCCAAATCAAGGGAGGTGGCTTTTCGTATCACCGGCTTTATCACCCTTTTGGCTTCCTGGACTTTCCCCTGTTCTTCGCTTTCTTTATCGGAATTTTTCTCTTCTGCTAATTCTGCCTCCTCCGCTTCAGTAAAACCAATGATTTTCCCAATTTCCATACCTAAATCAGTCTTGACAATGACATTATCACCCACGGATAAGGTTAAATTGGCCGGGTCAAAATTATATACTTTGTCCCAAGGGACAAATTGTACTTGAGCTACCTTCATATAAACAGAGAAAATTATAGGCTGTATCTTATAAACTTTTCTACCTTTACCTCTCCTAAAATATCTTTCACTTTCTTTTTGTCATCTTTTATATATTCCTGTTCTACCAGGCAAATTTCCTCAAAATATTTATCCAATTTCCCAATAATTATTTTCTCAATCATCTCTTCGGGCTTATTTTCCTTTGCCAAATTTTCCCGGTAAATCTCTTTTTCTTTTTCTATCTCTTCCGGCAACACTTGTCCCCGGTCTAAATAGCGGGGGTTAGCAGCCGCTACCTGCATGGCTATGTCTTTAGCCAGCTCGTTTTCTCCCGCCTTATTTAAACTCAATAAAACCCCTTTCCGGCCGGCCGCATGAGAATAAGCCGCGACGGTAGCACCAGTTATAATATCAAATCTTTTGATTTCTAATTTTTCGCCGATGGTTCCGCTTAAATTATCTAAATCCTCCTTCACCGTGCCGTTATCCAAATCAAGATTCAATAATTCTTCCATTCCCAACGGCTTCTTATCCTTTATAAGGTTAAAGATCGCCATGGCTAATTTCTGAAACTTCTCATTGCGGGCGACAAAATCAGTTTCCGCATTAATCTCTAAAATATAACCTTCGGTGCCGGCGTCATTAGCCGCCACTAAAATTATACCTTCTCCGGCTTCCCGCTCGCTTCTTTTAGCCGCCTTGGCTATTCCTTTTTTTCTTAAAATTTCTACCGCTTTCTCTATATCGCCTCCGGATTCTTCCAGGGCTTTCTTGCAGTCAACCATACCGGCCCCGGTTTTTTCGCGAAGCCGTTTTATGTCCTCCATTTTTATTTCCATACTATTCCAATTTATTAAATTATTGAGTTTGCTAATTTTTATCTTTTCCCGCTTCTTGCTTGCCTTCTTCTATCGCCCCCCTTACTGAATTAAGAATCAATTTTATAGCTTTGGTGGCGTCATCATTAGCCGGGATAATATAATTAATCGGCTCGGGATTGACATTGGTGTCGCAGACAGCGACAATCGGAACATTTTTCTTTCTGGCCTCCTCGACCGCGGTTTTCTCCTTTTTAATGTCCCAGACAAACAAAGCGTCCGGCATTTTACTCAAACCGACTAAACCTCCGACTTTTATTTCTAATCTGCCAATTTCCTTGTCAAAATCCACTCTCTCTTTTTTTGTATATTTCTCTAATTTTCCCGTCTGTCTTTTGTCAATTAAATCCTGATATTTTTTTATCGTCTTTTTGATAATGTAAAAATTAGTCAGGCATCCGCCCAGCCATTTTTCCGATACGTAAGGCATGCCTGTTTCCTCGGCCATTTTCTTCAAAGGACTTTTGACCTGGTTCTTGGTTCCGACAAATAAAACTACTTTGCCTTCACTGACCAGCTTTTTTATAAAATTTAAAGCCGTCTCCAGCATTGGCTGCGTCTTGGTTAAATCAATGACATAAACGCCTTTGCGGGAAGTAAAAATAAAAGGCTTCATTTTTGGATGCCAGCGGCTGGTGTGATGCCCGAAGTGCATACCAGCCTTAAGCATCTCTTCTAAACTTGGAATTTTTACCATAATTTTCTTTTTATCCCGTCTGACATTATGTCTTAATATCAAGAACGGAATTTTGCCTCTATTCTGCGAGAACCCCGAATAATCGGGACAAAGAAAAATTAGCAGAATATGAGAGATTATTAAATAATAAATAAAAAATGGCTATCCGCCATATAAATAAACTATAACATTATTTAATTCTTGTCAATTGCCTCTTTTTTATTTAACTACAAATTCGCCCAGAAAGTCAACAATCGACACGGCGCCAAACTTACGTGAATCGGCTGAATCGCCAATATTATCCCCAAAGATTAAAAATGAATCTTGCGGGATATGCCAGTTTTTTATATATAAACTCATTATTTCTCTTTCTTTTTCCGTAAAATTATATTCCTGCCCGGCGGAATTTTCCATAATTTCATCATTGATTTTTAACCGGCCGCCAAAGATTTCTACTTTATCGGCGCTAGTGGCTTTAACAACTTTTATTAATGGATTTTCATTGCCTCCATAATTATAAGCGACAACATCGCCTCTCTCTACTGGATAACCGCAATTATAATAATTCTCTAACAAAATAATACTTTCTCCGTTTGCTAGCATCGGCGCCATGGAGTCGCCCTGGATTATTTTCTCCGCTTGGGTTACACAGATATTCTCCGGCTGGTCAGCTGTATCTTTATCAGAGAAGGAACAGCCGGTTAGAAATAAAACTAAAAATAAAATTATAAAAAATTTGCGGAAAAGCATTTATTTAAAATAATTAATTACTGCAGCATAACGGCGGACGGTTTCCTGAATAGCAATCTCTCTTATAATATTTCCAGCCATCAGTTGCGCTAAATTCAACTGTCGTGCCATATCGACCGGCGCCAAACCAGCAATTAGAGGTAGAATAACCGCCGCAATCAGGAGCAGCGCCATCGTTGGTATTAGTGCCTGTATCAACCCACCCGCCAATGGCAATATTGCTATTTGCCACCCAATGAGCAGGATCGCGTAAACGGCCGGTCCATTCATCTGGACCGCAAAGATGATAATTACCAAAATTCTCGCAGATATATTTGGCAAAACATCCATATACTTGGCTGCTATTGCCCATCATATAAGTGCCTGTTCCCCCGCCACTAGCGGCCGCCACGACATTGTCCACATAACTCTTAGTAGCTAAATGATTGCTGGCCGTAGGGGCAGCGGCAATAATATTCCCGGTAGCGCTGATATTGCCAGAAGCATTAATACTTGAGGCAATGACATTGCCTACCACTTCTAATTTAGCTTGGGGGGTGGTTGTGCCAATGCCGACATTGCCGAATTGGACAAGCAAACCGTTGGCGCTACCACCCCCATCTAATGGTAAATAGTTAAGCCATAAACCGACTTGTTTCGCTTGTAAAGTCGCACCCGTGTTTATCGGAGAGGCGATATTACCTTCCGGAGGACTAGAAGCCGGAGCGGTCCAGGCCGCTAGAAGAGAACCTAGAGATATGGATAATCCCAAAGTGAGAATAATGGAGAATATTAGAAGTAGAGAGAATTTTTTTGGAAGCATTTATTTTATTGAAATAATCCAAAATTATTAAAATTGTTAAGATTATTTTAATATTTAATTAATAACACCGGCATTGTCCTGACCAAGATCCAGGAACTAACTGGCAGGATAAAAGCCCTTGGTTACTGCCGCTGCAAGAGGAAGAGCCCCAACCCCAACCAGTATACCAATCGTACCAACTTTGTGTTCCGCAAGAAGGATAATATTGTAAAATTCTAACTTGGTTATAATACGAAGCATTAAAAGTCTGGCCACAACTGGCTTCCCCATAGGTTATAGTAAAATTGCTATATGTTCCCGAGCAAAGATAGCATGACCCCGAAAGGTTGCAACCGGTAACCCATCGGCAATAATTTGGATCTTTTGTCGCTTGCCCATCGCAGTTATAATCAAAGCTGCCGCAATTATTCGCGGTTTCATAGGTATATCCTATGCCAGGGCGCGCTCGGGAATCAGTATCGCAGCAATCGCCATGAGTTTTTGGCATACATGTGCCGGTTGTAGTGTTTGATAAATATCCATCGTTATCGCCATCAACTCCGCAATAATAGCCGCTACCGCATTGGTTATCCGCTGTGCAAGCCGCTCCTGGGGATAATTTGCAGGTGCCAGTCGCGTCGCAGACAAGATTGCCAACACAACCGTGAGTTGCGTTATCTACATAGCAAATTTCACTTGCTTGGTCGCAAGAAGAAGCCGGCAAATCTGCCCTACAGACGGTATTCCAACATCCGATGCTACCACAGGTTGCGCTTGCCGTGCCTTGGCCTTGGCAAGAACTATGCACGGAATAACAAGCGCCTAATCCATCGCACATTCCATTATGAGGAAGAATCGCGGCATATTTATAACAAGAGGGATCGCCAAAAACGTCACCCCATATATATTGATTGCATGTTATGGCAGGACAATCATTGTTAATATCAGTATTATCAGGAACATTAACGCAACTTCCTAAATTACCGGCAACATTACAAGCGGAACAAGCCGAACCGCAAGCGCTATTGCAACAATATCCGTCTACGCAATATCCGGAAGAGCAAGTCGTCCCAACCGTGCAGGCCGCTCCATTATTTGAGCACAAATATTTGCTGGCGTCGCTGTCATAACAATCCGCCGCGGCTGGCTTAGGAATAGTGAGATAAGCGGTTTGGTCAATTTTCCCGTCCGCATCTCCGTCGCAAGTGCCGTCAGCCGCCGCGCCAATAGCCGAACCAATCTCGGGAGTGTCATTACAATCAGTCGCGCCAGTTATGCCATCGCCATCCAAATCATTAGAAATCCCGGCTTTAGTACAGAAATCGCCGACACATTTAAAATCCATCGTTCCGCTCCGGCCGCATTTTTGCCCTTGATGAGCCGCGCACCAAGCCTCATAATATTGGTCCATGCAATTGCCGCTGGAAGCATCCACATAGCTCTTGGTAACTAAATGGTTGCCGGCTGTAGGAGCATTGGCAATGATGTTGCCTATCACTTCTAATTTGGCTTGCGGGCTAGTTGTGCCAATGCCGACATTGCCGAATTGGACTATTAAGCCGTTAACCATAGCTTCGCCGCCTTCGCCAGTGTTTAGGATCAAGCCGCCTTTCTTGTACTGGGCAGTATAGCTGGCATTAATCGGAGCGGCAATATTACCTTCCGGAGGGGAAGAAGCCGGAGCTGTCCAGGCAGCCAAAAGAGAGCCCAGAGATATAGATAATCCCAGAGTGAGAATGATGGAAAATATTAAAAGTAGAGAAAATTTACGAGGAAGCATAAATTAAATGGCAGAACAAACACATTGAAGTTTTATGGTCGTATATTCGGAAGCAGGGCAATCCACATTGTTCCAATACTCTCCGGACCATATATAATTTGTTACTGACGGTATTGAATAGGGAGGCGGAGCATAATAACCCTGGCGATTAACCGTGCTGGGCCGGCAATAAAACGTTGACCCTGTTACACAATAAGATGAATGCCAGCCGGTAACATATGTCCAGGAACATGATAAGCAGGCTCCCGCTCCATTGCAGAAATTTGAACCATTGCAACCCGTGACTTGGGAATCAGTAATTACATTTCCGCAAGTGCCCGCTCCGGCGCTGGAGTAACTATCGCATCTCTGGCAAACATTTCCTGAACAGGCAGAATTACAACAAACGCCGTTAACGCAATAATTACTGTTGCACTCGGAAGCCGAACTGCAAGAAATTCCGTTCGGTTTTAAACTGCAACCACCACTAGCGTTACAAAAATACCCAGAAGAACAATTACGTTGCAGGAAATCAGTATAACAAACTTCGTTATAAGCATCATAAGAAGTAGAGGGAGAATTAGCCACGCAGGCTTTCCAACAACCTGTACTACCACAAGTTATAGTCGCCGAACCCTGCCCAGAACAAGAATCAGATACGGGAGTATAACAAGCGCCCGCGCCATTACACATACCGTTATGGGAAGTGGCGCTAGCATACTTGTAGCACGACGGGCTCGTTCCGCCATATACATAATTAGAACAAGTAATCGCCGCACACTCGTTAAAAGGATCTGAATCATTAGGAATATTTGCGCAAGTACCAATACTGCCAGCCATATTGCAAGCAGCGCAGGTAGCCTCGCAGGTGTTGTTACAACAAACTCCGTCAATACAATAGCCGGAAGCGCAATAAATTCCACTACTGCAAACTGTACCATTGCTTAAACAAGAATATTTAGCGGGATTACTGTCATAACAATCGGCCGCGGCTAGTTTGGGGGTAGCAAGATAGGCGGTTTGGTCAATTTTCCCGTCCGCATCACCATCGCAAGTGCCGTCAGTGGCCGCGACAATAGTCGGGTCGTTATCATTACAGTCAGTTGCTCCGCTTACCCCATCTCCATCCATATCATTGGAAATACCGGCTTTGGTACAGAAATCTCCCACGCATTTATAATCCATAGTGCCAACCCTGGCACATTTTTCTCCCGGGTGAGTAGTGCACCAGGGATAATGGTATTGGTCGAAACAACCCCCTCCGCCAGACGCGTCAACGTATCCTTTAGTCGCCAAATGGTCGCTCGCAGTCGGGGCAGAAGCAATAATGTTGCCGTCTACTTCCAACTTAGCCCGTGGATCAGTCGTACCAATGCCTACATTTCCATATTGAACAATTAGACCATTAACACTATCACCCGTATTTATTATTAATCCGCCTTGCTTGGCCTGACCCGCATTACTGGTGTTTATCGGAGCGGCAATATTACCTTCCGGAGGACTAGAAGCCGGAGCGGTCCAAGCAGCTAAAAGAGAGCCTAGAGATATGGATAGGCCTAGAGTGAGGATAATGGAGAAGATTAAGAGTAGAAAAAATTTACGTGGAAGCATGGATATATAAATATCGATTAATTAAAATGGCCCAAAACAAAGTAAATTATGCGGTTCATTGCACCACCCGGTAGTGCAACTCACATAAGCGGAATTATTCCCTGTATACCAAGCGCAACCGCTCCAAGCAATATCCTGCGGGGTAGTGCAACAAGTACTGCTCGTCCATCCATTACAACTGTAAGTCCCCGGCGACCAAACGCCTGATAATCCTGTCCAATATTGGCCAGAGGCGGCTATAGGATTTATTAAGTATCCATCGGAAAAATCCGCATGATTGTTTGCAATTAATGCGTCATCCGAGGCCCGCTTTATTTGTTTATTCGGGTCCATGCCCTGGCCGTCCCAAGCCCCGCCATTGCCAATATAGGCCTTATAGGTTCCGGCTTTTGCTCCTGATGACGGTTTATTCGCGTCAGAATTACAAATGCTATTGGCATTGGTTATGCTCCCGACCGCTCCTCCCAAGCCTGACCAATTAGATATAAACATATAATAGCTTCCCACCCAGCAACTGCCAGTTGGGCTGCAGGAATAACCAGTAGAGCAAGAAGCTGGCTCATTATTCACATAACATATTTCGGCCGCAGTGTCATAACTAGTGGCTAAGGAATTAGCGACGCAGGCTTTATTGCATTGGGAGTTCCCGCAAGAAGCAGAAATTAGCCCGGCGCCTGAACAGGAACTAGCTACGCCATAACAGGATCCAGCTCCGTCGCATAACCCGTTGTTGGCTGTATTTGAAGAATATTTTAAACAACTATTTCCGGACCAGCCATAAATATAATTCATACAGGTTATGGCCGGACATCGATCACCAGGATCGGTGCTGACGGTCTCATATTCGCAAGCAATATCGGAGTCAGCGCATGTCTGGCAAGCCGGGCATCCGCCATTTCCGCTGGTTTGAATCCCGCAGGCATAACTATTGCCGCTACAATAATTAGAACGGCAGCCATCGCCAGTGGCTGAACCTTGACTGCATTCGCTATCAGGATCTTGCGAAGAATTATTTATATAACCGCAGGCGCCGACTCCGTTGCTTGAATAAATCCCGCAAGTCTGGCAGGTACTTCCTGTACAAGCGTTATTGCAACAGTACCCATCTACGCAATAAGTGGAAGCGCAATAAATTCCACTACTGCAAACTGTACCATTGCTTAAACAAGAATATTTAGCGGGATTACTGTCATAACAATCGGCCGCGGCTAGTTTGGGGGTAGCAAGATAGGCGGTTTGGTCAATTTTCCCGTCCGCATCTCCGTCGCAAGTGCCGTCAGTGGCCGCGACAATGGTCGGGTCATTATCATTACAATCGGTTGCGCCACTTATCCCGTCGCCGTCCATATCATTGGAGATTCCGGCTTTAGTGCAAAAATCGCCTACGCATTTGTAGTCCATAGTGCCGCTCCGAGCGCATTTTTCTCCTTGATGATCGGTACACCAAGAATGCTGATATTGGTCTAGACAGCTACCGCCGCCTATGGCATCAACATATTCTTTGGTAGTTAAGTGGTTGCCGGCCGTCGGAGCATCGGCAATAATATTGCCTACTACTTCTAATTTAGCTTGGGGGCTGGTCGTGCCAATGCCGACATTGCCAAATTGAACTATCAAGCCGTTAAGCATAGCTTCGCCGCCTTCGCCAGTGTTTAAGATTAAACCGCCTTTTTTAGCTTGGGCAGTATAGCCGGCGTTAATCGGAGCGGCAATATTACCTTCCGGAGGAGTAGAAGCCGGAGCGGTCCAGGCCGCTAGAAGAGAACCTAGAGATATGGATAATCCTAGGGTAAGGATAATGGAGAATATTAGAAGTAGAGAGAATTTTTTTGGAAGCATTTTTATGTAATATTTATAATAAACTTATCATACCCTAAATACTCTGCCCTTTAAAAAATAAATGCTAATTACATCCGCAAGTTTGAGCTCCAATATCGCATAAATCATTTTGCCAAAAATAAATTCCAAAGGTTGGCCCCCAAACATCACAACCGGTTGCATCATGAAGATAACAACCCCAAGGTTGCCAATCACTATAACAAGTGGGGCAACTCACGGCCTTGGGCCTGCAACCCCTTTGAGTGAAAGTTTGTCCGCAATTGGCTGAAACGCCGCAAGTATGAGACCACCCATCATAAACAGTAGATGCTCCCGTGCAACTCACACAGGATTGTCCTACAGATGAAGCCGAACGAGAGGTGCCACACAAGGAACAAGACGTACATGTCTTACACGAAGAATCTTTTTGCACTGATCCATTGCAATCTAAGTCCCATCCACCGCATGCACTTGCAGTGCTTCTAATCCCAGTACCCGGATGTACTCCGGAATCGGAGTCGCAGCAATCAATATGGGCTGTCCCCAAAACACAAGTACCGGTTGTGGCACTAGTTAAATATCTATCGCCATCGGCATCAACACCGCATAAATAGCCACTACCACACTGGCTATCAGCTGTGCAAACCGCTCCGGCCCCTGATTTACAGGCGCCAGTAGCATCGCAGACAAGACCGCTAGTGCAATTTTGAGTACCGGAGGTATGGCAAACTTCACTATAATTATCAAAAGAAGTCGCTAAGGCATCAGCCACACAGGCTTTCCAGCAGCCAGTGTTACCGCAAGTTATAGTCGCTCCCCCTTGACCGGTGCAGGAATCAGCCGATGAAGTATAACAAGCACCAGCTCCGTTGCACATACCATTGTTAGAGTTGGCACTAGCATATTTATAGCATGAAGGGTTTGTCCCGCCATATATATAATTAGTACAGGTAACCAAAGAACATTCACTAGCCGGATCTGTGCCAACCGGGATACTGGTACAAATGCCGGAACTGCCAAAAACATTACAGGCCCGGCAAACGCTGCTGCAAGCGCTATCGCAACAATATCCATCCACACAATAACCGGAAGAACATTGGGAACTGGTAGTGCAGGCCGTAGCGAATTCACCGAGAGATGAGCATCGCCCAGAATTACACACCTTATTGATATCACAAGGCTGCCCCTCGTTTACGTTGCTTATGGTAACCACCCCGCTTGAACTTACGGAACGTTGGGAGCAATAATAATTATTACCGCCAGAAGTAAAATAAACCGCATTTCCCTGCACATATTCACCTCCAGCGCCTCCGGCCGCATCCACATAAGCCTTAGTCGCTAAGTGGTTGCCGGCCGTCGGAGCATCAGCAATAATATTGCCTACTACTTCTAATTTTGCTTGGGGGGTGGTTGTGCCAATGCCGACATTGCCATATTGGACAAGTAAACCGTTGGCGCTACCACCCTCATCTAATGGTAAATAGTTAAGCCATAAACCGACTTGTTTCGCTTGTAAAGTCGCACCCGTGTTTATCGGAGCGGCAATATTACCTTCCGGAGGACTAGAAGCCGGAGCGGTCCAGGCCGCTAGAAGAGAACCTAGAGATATGGATAATCCCAGAGTGAGAATAATGGAGAATATTAGAAGTAGAGAGAATTTTTTTGGAAGCATTTTTATGTAATATTTATAATAAACTTACCACTTACACACACATAACCTTATGTATCCACTGCACCCCGCTCCGGAACAATAAGGGCTTACGGAAAGACTACAATTAATATTGGGAGTCTGGGCAGTATCCCTTCGATAGCAGTATTTAGTGCTGGAACCGTAACTAAAATTATAATAATAATTGGCAGGGAAAAAATCATACTGATGAGTTATACATTCTGTAGCAGCGGGTTCTATGTGCTTGCAAACTGAACAGCTAGCATCATCATTCCATCCTCCCGCGATACAGCCGCCATAGTTATTACAACTATCATCGCATGATCCTTGCATTATAGCGCGCCAACAGGCTTGTCCGCCCTGGCCCGCACAACCATTGCAACCATCGCTATAAAGATAACCGTCACAAGCCCGGCAATTTCCGGAAACGCAACGGGAAGAGGAACCAGCACAGTTATATTGGTTAGCGCCCCAATTAGTATCGGGCATAGTATTAAAACCTCCTATGGTTCCATTACAGGTTTTGCATCCCTGCAACCTGGAGTCATAAAAACCATTAATATAAGCCGTGCAAGCAATGCTCGCGCCATTACAATATCCACATGTTGGGCAACCGCCATATCCTGAAGTTTGCGGCGTGCCGCAAGAATAGCCAGTACCGCTGCAATTATTAGAACTGCACCCATCACTGGCCGTTGAGCCTTGGCTGCAGTTATTATGCGGATCTTGCAAAGAATTATTTACATAACCGCACTTACCAGCTCCGGCGCTGGAATAGATTCCGCAAGTCTGACAAGTCTGGCCGGTGCAGGTGCTCTCGCAACAATATCCATCTACGCAATAAGTGGAAGCGCAATAAATTCCGCTGCTGCAAGTCGTGCCATTGCTCAAACAAGAATATTTGGCCGGATTACTGTCGTAACAATCAGCCTCGGCCGGCTTGGGAGTAGTGAGATAGGCGGATACGTCAATTTTGCCATCCGCGTCACCATCGCAAGTGCCGTCAGCCGCCGCGCCGATGGTCGAGCCACTCCCAGGACTGTCATTGCAATCAGTCGCTCCCGTAACTCCATCTTCATCCATATCATTGGAAATACCGGCTTTAGTGCAGAAATCACCCATACATTTATAATCCATAGTTCCGCTTCGCGCGCATTTCTGGCCTTGGTGAGCCGCGCACCAGGATTCATAATATTGATCAAGACCGGCGCTGCCTCCCGATGCGTCCACATATCCTTTTGTCGCTACTTCATTACTGGCCGTTGGGGCATCAGCAATAATATTGCCTACCACTTCTAATTTAGCTTGGGGGGTGGTTGTGCCAATGCCGACATTGCCATATTGGACAAGTAAACCGTTGGCGCTACCACCCTCATCCAATGGTAAATAGTTAAGCCACAAACCGACTTGTTTTGCTTGTAAAGTCGCGCCCGTATTAATCGGGGCGGCAATATTACCTTCCGGAGGACTAGAAGCCGGGGCCGTCCAGGCCGCCAAAAGAGAACCCAGGGATATGGATAGGCCTAGGGTTAGGATAATAGAGAAGATTAGAAGTAGAGAGAATTTTTTTGGAAGCATGGGGAATTTTTATTTGAGATTTTTAGGATTATCGCGATTCTTAAGATTCTTAGGATTTCAAAGTTCCGAGTTTCTCAAAAATCATAAATATCCCAAGAGTCTTAAGAATCTTAATAATAATATTATACCATAAAACAATAGAGATACAAAATACCGCTCTAGAAGCTAAAAGCTAACACCTAAGGACTAATAACCCCGCCGCCCAAAACCTCATCTTTCTTATAAAAAACTACGCTTTGCCCAGGCGTAATCGCCCTCTGCGGCTTTTTAAATTTTACTATATAACTACTTTTAACTTTTGACTTTGTAACTTTACACTTCGTGGGTTTGTGCCTATATCTGATTACCGCTTCGCAGGTAAGAGGTATTTTTGGCTCTTGCCCGGCTATCCAGTTGACATTGCCGGCTATTAGTTTACTATCATACAGAGCCGGGTCATCGCCGTCCTTCACCACATACAAAGTATTGCTTTTATAATCGCATTTAGCTACATAAAACGGGCCGACACCTCCGATCTCCACTCCCTTCCTTTGGCCGATGGTATAAAGAGGCAGACCCTGGTGCTTACCAATTACCTCACCCCTTCGCTCCGCCGGCTGGCGGAGCTCCTCCCCTCTCCTAATTAGGAGAGGGCCAGGGTGAGGTAATAGTTTTATTGGCCCCGGTTTTAATTTAAGATATCTTTTTAAAAAATCATTGTGGCTTTTGCCGGAAATAAAACAAATTTCCTGGCTTTCTTTTTTCGCTGCCACCGGCAGACCGGAAGCTCCGGCTATTTTTCTCACCCCCTCTTTTATATAATTCCCCAAAGGGAAAAGCAGATGTTCCAATTGCTCTTGCGTCAGAGTGTATAAAAAATATGATTGGTCTTTGTTCTTATCTTTCGCTCTATATAATTTATATTTTTGGTTTTTGGTTTTTGGTTTTTGGTTTTTCACATAGTGGCCGCTGGCCACATAGTCAAACCCTAATTTTTTCGCTCGCTCGACAAGCAAACCCAGCTTAACCAATTTGTTGCAACGGATACAGGGATTAGGAGTATTGCCCTTTTTATATTCATCAAGAAAGTCATCGACCACCTCTTTTTTAAAAATACTGCTGAAATTCAGGGTATAGAAAGGTATGCCGATATTGGAGCAAACCCGTCTGGCGTCCATTAAAGCTTCAAGCGAACAGCATTTATTCTCTGCCGCACCCCCTTGATAAAGGGGGTTAGGGGGATTATTTTCATCCTTCCAGAAATGCAAAAAGATTCCCAAAAGGTCATGCCCCTGGTCCTTTAATAATTTTGCAGCCACCGAAGAATCAACTCCGCCCGACATCGCTATAATTATGTGCTTTTTTTTATTGCCGCCAGCTTGCCCCGCAGAATCCCGAAGGGATTTGCGCGGGGACATCGCCATAATAATTTTTTTGTTTTTTGTTTCAGCCATAATTGAATTATATCCGTATTTATCTCTTTCATCAACTCCAATAATAAAAGACGTTCTTTATAATTAAAACGCCTTTTATTATTGACTAATATCTAAAACCTAATTACTAAAATCTATCACTTAATATAGCCCCGGAAATTGCTGCTGGACCGCTTGGACAGCTTTGGTATCATCGGCTATTACGGGGAGTAAAGCCCCGACCGCCGTCCTGGCTTTATCGTTCTCGCCTAATTTCTGATAAAGAAGAGCTAGACTATACAGGGCATTGGCATGTTTCGGATTTAATTGATAGACGCTGTAAAAAATTTGCTCAGCCAAAATCAAATCATCATTGGGGCTAATAACTGCTCCGGCTGGCTGGCTTGACTCCACGCTCAATTCCTCGCCCCCCTCCTCGCCACTAGTTATTTCTTCTTCGGTTAATTCTTTAGTGGCGCTTTGCGATAGGTCAAGTTGGGAAACGCCGCGGTTAAAATATAATCTGCCTAATTCAAAACGATAATCTATGTTGTCTTTGACTAAAATTACGGCTTTCTTAAGCTGTTCAATCGCCTCATCGTTATCGCCTAATTTCTCATAAGCAACAGCTTTACCGTAATAAGCCGGAGCTAAATCGCTTTTCTTTCCTATGGCCTCATCATATTTTTTTATAGCTTCATTAATATAATACTCTTTTTCAGTTTTATCCTCTAGGGCGTTAGACCGGGCCATGTTTATCAAAGCCAGGCGCAAAAATGGCGTTGGATTATCCGGTTCCAGTTCCTGCACCTTGTTATAAAGGTTTTCCGCCCATTCTAAAGCGCCTCTTGTATAAAAACTGGCATTTTCATATATCAGGGCCAAAGATTCATTGGCGGCCGCCTTATTAGGAGAAATCTCAACGGCTTTTTTGCCCATCTCAATCGCCTGGCTTAAGTTATTTTCAATTTTTACCTGGTCCCCGCCGCCGCTAACCTCTTGGTTGGCCAAGATCATATAATTACTGGCTAATTCCATATAATAACTATCTTCATAAGGGAATAAAGTTACCGCCTTTCTTAGCTCGACAATTTTGCCGTTAGCATCTTCAATCGCCAAAGATTTCTTGGCATGGGCATCAGCCAAATACATTTTCATTCCCATAGTAAAAAGAACAACCACGCCAGCGCTTACGCATAAAAATATAGCCGCTAAAGCTAAGGCGTACTTAGGCGAAGACCGGAAGGAAAGTTTCAGGGACTTAAATTTTTCCGGATAGAGCCGAATAGCGGAAGAGACCATCAGACAGGAAACCAGAACCGACCATAATATCAGGCTGCTATTTAAGGAAAAAAGCAGGGCAAAAATAATTATTACTATAAAACTGGAGAATAGAGCTAGAATGATGGGTTGGAGCTCTTTGTCGGTCATTTTGAGGAGCGTAAGAAAACAAATAGACAGCGCTATTAAGCCGACCACTATGAAAACCAAAGCCCCGACTACACCAATACCAGCCAGCAATTCGAAAATGATTCCACTGCCGCTATTAAAACGGGCATTCCACAAAGGCGAAGCGTTAAAATCAATTCCCTTAAACTTGGAAAAACTATAATAAAAAGTGGCTGGCCCGGAACCGAATATCGGGTTTGCCTTTAAGCTATTCTTGGCAATATCCCAGGAAGCGCTGCGGGAAAGGCTCACTTCTGCCGGCAGATCCAGACTCTTTACATTAAAATTGCCTAAAACTAAAAAAATAATAATAAGGAGAAAAGCGGCCAGGGGGATAATTAAGTTACTGCTTGCCACAGATATGATTTTGGCCAAAAAAAACATCAAAATAATTACTACCCCCACTAAAGCGGCCGGCCAGAAAGTAAACCCGTTAAGAAGGACTAAAATAGTTAAATTCGCCAGGGCCGTTAAAATAATCAGGATTTTTATGAAGGCCGCGGCTGCCTTATTCAGGCGAGGATGAATCTCCCTTATCTGGCAAGCTATTATGATGAAAAAAGGAAGGCACGAAACGAGAAACATTGTCAGACCAGACGAAGAGCCAAGGGGATTAAAATTGATCGTCTGCGTGAAAGGCAGGGACAGGACAAAAAACCCCAGTAGCTGAAACAGAGAATAAAAAGTCACAAGAGAGGAAGAAATGATTAACGACCAAAATATTACCTTTATCCTCTTTGGACTGATATTATTTGAGACTAAATAATAGAACAAGGAAAAAATAATTACTGCCGCCAGCCCCTTTGTTAAATTTGTATAAGTGCCTATTAAACTGTCTTTCGGGCTTATAGAAAGGATTGTGGCTATGATAAAAACCCCCACTAGAAGTAAAATCGGCCAGTCAAGCGGCGTCCTTTTTAGCTCTAACTCCCCGTCTAAAACCCCCTTCGTTACCCAGGCAACAATAGCGATGAGAACAAGAAAATAAAATAACATTATTTTCTCAAAACCCAAGCCCGACAGCGCCTGGCCGGAGAAAAATAAGGGGCAGAGGAAAAACGTCAGGACAATTAAACTGATAATAATAAAATCCAGAAATCTAGTTGCCGGTTTTCCTTCCGTCTTCTTGCCCGCCCGCCCTAGCGATATCAAATTTTTTAGTCCGGTCATAACTTTAAAAATAAGATAATAAAATAATTTAAAAATTCAGTGGGAATACCTTCTACTACTTTTTATATTATTTTATTATTTTGTTATTTTATTATTTTGAAAATTCTCTAAAAACATCAAGATATTCCCCTGCCGCTTTCTGCCAGCTGAATTCTGAAGCTTTCGCCTTGCCCTTTTCTATTAAATTATTTTTAAGATTGCCGTCTGACAAAATTTTCTCTATCGCCTGAGCGATCTCTTGAGGTTTATACGGATCAACCAACAAAGACGCACCGCCGGCCACTTCCGGCAGACTGGAAGAAAAACCGACTATGGTCGGCAGCCCGCAGGCCATAGCTTCTAAGGGCGGCAAGCCAAATCCTTCATAAAACGAGGGGTAAACGAAAACTGTGGCTAAATTATAAAGATAAACTTTGTCTTGGCGGGGAATATAATTTAAAAATTTTATATCCCCTTGGTATTTTGATTTCTTCCACTCATTCACGACTCCCTTTTCTTTCCAGCCCTTACCGCCGACTATTACCAATTCTACCTCCTCCTTCCCGCCGGCCCGATTCTTCCTAAATTCATTATAAGCTTTTATCAAACCGATAATATTCTTGCGCGGCTCTTGCGTCCCCAAAAATAAAATAAATTTATCCGCCAAATTATATTTTTCCTTAACCTCCCGGAGGGCCTCGTTATTTTTATCAATAACCCCGAATTCTTCGGCGACACCGGAATAAATGGTTTTCACTTTCTTTTCGCTGATTTCTCCCAGCTCTATTATATCATTTTTTGTATTTTCTGAAACCGCTATAATCTCATCAGACTCTCTTATCAGTTTCTTAATGTCAATTATATAATGCCACAAATTTCTCCGCAAGCTAAAAAAATCGGGATAACGGAGAAAAGACAAGTCGTGCACAGTTAGTATTTTTTTCGCTTTAGGGGACAGGGAAATAAAATTAAGGTTTGGCAGCCAAAAAACGTCCACGCCAAGCAGCTGGTCAACCTTCGGCTGCCGCAAAGTTTTCTGCATTAAATAATTGAATATCTTATTGGGATAGTGAGTACTAACTACTTGCGCATTCTTATATTTGAATTCGGGCATTCTCCCGCTTATATTCCGGCCGGAATTATAAAATAATTTATATTCGTTTTCCCTGTCTTGCTCTAAAATCGCCTTAACTAAATTAAGCGTGTACTCTGACACGCCGCTATATTCCTTTTCCATTAAAGTTCTTATATCAATGCCGATTTTCATATTTTTAGGGGCCTCCTTCCTATTTCTCTTTAAACTTCCTGTATTCCTCCTCGATAAAACTTCCCAGTTCTCTTTTAAATTTTTCCACGGAAAACCGCTCGGCTTGGCTGCGGATTTCAGCCGGCTGCCACTCTTTAGCGCTAAAATTTTCCACAGCTTCGGCGACCGCCGCCGGCGTCTGCTCGTCAAAAAATATGCCGGTTTTTCCTTCAATCACGGTTTCAGTGGCCCCGCCTTTGCGAAAAGCGATTATGGGCCGGCCGGAAGCCATGGCTTCGACAACGGTAATGCCGAAATCTTCCTCCTGCGGATTTAAGAATGCCTGGCAATTGCTATATAACTCCGCTTTAGCTTTATCATTGACCCGGCCTAAAAATTCGATATTTTTACTGCCAGCGGCTATTTCTTTTAGTCTTTCTAAATCAACCCCGTCCCCAAAAATTTTAAGTTTTTTACCTGAATTTTTAAAAGCTTCCACCACAATATCCACCCGTTTATAGGGGGCTAGCCGGCCGCCAATTAAAAAATAATCTTTCTGGCTTTCGGAAATATGAAAATTTTCAATCTCTACCGGCGGATAAATTACGGCTGCCTCCCGCCGGTAATATTTTTTAATTCTTTTTTTTATGGTCTCGGAATTGGCAACATAAGTATCCACCCGATCCGCCGCCTCTCTATCCCACACCCGGATGTAATTTAAAATCAGAGAAATTATTTTTTTTAAATATTTATTGTATTTAAGTTCGTTTATGTATTGATGGGTATAATCCCAAAGATAACGGGTCGGAGTATGGCAATAACAAATATGAAGAGTATCAGTTGAAGTAATGACGCCTTTAGCAAAAGAGCTGGTGTCGGAAATCACCAAATCATATTCCCGCAGATCAAAAAATTCTACGGCCATAGGCATAAACGGCATATACCACTGGTAATGCTTTATCCCGCCCGGAAGCTTTTGAATAATAGAAGTTTCTATCTGCCGGTTCTTAAAATATTTGTCGGCGTTTTTCTTCTCGTAAAGCAGGGTATAAATCGGCGCCTCGGGAAACATTTCCGTCAGGACTTTTAAAACTTTTTCCGCGCCCCCGTCTTGGGCTAGATGGTCATGAATTAAAGCTACGCGCATAAATTAAGAATTTAGAATTAAGATTTAAGAATGATAAGTTAATTTTTTTGATTCTATTTTCACTTTATTCATAATTCATAATTCTTAAATCTTCCGCTACTCCGCCTTCCTCGGCCGCAAAATCGCCAACGGCGTCCGCAACAATATTCCCAGATCAAAGAGAAGAGACCAATTTTCAATATAATAGGTGTCCAACTTTACTTCGTCCTCAAAGCCCAGGTCGCTCCGGCCGGAAATCTGCGCCAATCCGGTAAGGCCAGGCTTAATGGTTAAAACTTTTTTGTGGTGGCGCTCATATTTAGCCACTTCCCGCGGCTGATGCGGCCGGGGGCCGATTAAGCTCATATTGCCGAATAGAACATTAAAAAACTGCGGCAATTCATCAAGGCTCCAGCGCCTTATAAATCTTCCCACCTTCGTTATCCTCGGATCCGCCGCAATTTTATAAACCGGGCCTTCTTTGGTGTTCTGTTTTTCGATCAGCTCTTTTTCAAACTTAACGGCCCTTTCGCTATTAACATAATCTTCGCCGACGCAATACTGGATTGACATTGACCTGAATTTAAAAACCTTAAAGACTCCATTTTTGCTCACTCTTTCATTTTTATAAATTATCGGCCCTCTTGATTCTAATTTTATGGCTAAGGCCGTAATAATCAAAATCGGGCTGAAAAGGATAATGAAAAAAAGAGAAAAAACAACATCAAAAATTCTTTTAATAATCCGGCCCCAGCCTTCCAGCGGCGTCTTTTTCACTTCCACAATTGGGATGCCGGCAATTTCCGCCACCTCGGTCTTTAAAACTTTTGTGCCTAAAAGGTCGGCCGCGTATTTAAAAGTAATATGGTGCTCATCGGCAAAATCAAATAAACGCAAAATCTCCCCCTTAGTTAAATTGGGGTCGCTTTGGATTATTTCATCTATATCTTGGCCCCCCTGACGAAAAGTTTTTAAAAATTCAGCCAGCTCTTCAACCGCTTCAATATTAAAATTACGCAAACGCTTTACAATTTCATAGCCGGACTTTTTATTGCGGAAAGATTCCCGGACTAAAGTGTCTGTCGTCTGGCTGTTGCCGACTAAAACAATTTTATGGACGCCAATACCAAAAGAGAAAAGAGTTCTTTGCAAACCCCTGATTAGGGCGCGGGAAAAACTTACGTAAAAAATAGCCAATATCCAGCCGGCTAAAACAATAAAACGGGAATCAAATAATTCCCGCCTGACAAAAATTAAAATTACTATTAACATCAAACCGGTAGAACAAGCCAACACGACTCGGTAAAATTCTTTTATAAATTTCCGGGCATCTTTTATATTATAAAGCCCCGACAAAGCAAAAATAATTATCCACAAAAGAGAAATCAACAGGACGACTTTAAAATAAGAAGAAAAAGGTAAATTAAAAATAACCGGTCTTATCCCCGTGGTAAATTCGGAAAAACGGATATAGTAAGCGGAAACGCCGGCCAAAACTATCATTAAAAAATCCAGAGGCACCAGCAAAAAAGTAAAAATTAATTCACTGCGTTTCATAATATTTAGCGCCTAACGCCTAAAACATAACATAAATAACGTTCTAATTATAAAACGTTATGTGTTATGCGTTCTAGCGTTTGCGAAAATAAATTCCACTAATATCAGGGCAAGCTGTAAGCCGGATTTTGTTTTAAATAGTCATCTATCTAGTCCCGAAATCGCTCTCGGGATCAAGCGAGCCACTTTTCATCCCGCTCAAATGCTTTAACATTCTGAGCGGGGTTTGCTCTTGCTTCAGGCAGGGTTTACCACGTCACTCTGTTGCCAGAGGACGATCCAAGTAGCGTAAATTAAACGGATATCCGAGATCAATTTACACACCCTAGAACTTTTCACGTTTGACCAATGCTTCGCATTGATTAGTATAGTCTCTGTGGCACTTTCCCTAGAATTACTTCTGGCGGGCGTTACCCGCTGCCATGGCACCTAACTAAATCACTTAGCAGGCAAAATCTTTACGACTTGCCCGCCGAAGCTTTAGCGTAGGCGGGAGTCCGGACTTTCCTACCGCTCAAGTTTTCTCAAGCGATCGACTATTCGCTTACCCTGATATTATTGGAATTTAAAGGGCTAATTATACAAATAACATAGCACTGGACAACTTAAAAGTCAACAAATTTGCTATATTATATTTAATTTTAGCCAAAATTATTAAAAATAAACAAATTAAAAAGTATTGACAAATTATAAATTATATGATATAAAGGAATGTTAAACATGTACCTTTAAAAACCGAGAAAAACAACGAAATTCAGATACGAGGAGTTTAGCCATGCAGACCGATATGCATTTTTCCGAAATATATTTTCTGGCCAGAGCAATCGGATGTTACCCTTGGGCAGCCAGATTAATCGCTCACTCCTCGCAGAATGTTGATTTTGCGGAGTGCAACGATTTGGTACGTGCCGGCAATTTTCTTGTTAACATGATTGGCACGTCCCACAAGCCGCTTGACCTGAAAATATTCAAGACCCAAAGAAGGTCAAGGCCTTGGACAGAATTTCATTTTCTGCCGAACGGCAAAGAATCTGGTGACCCCTTCAAAAGAATGAGGTGCCAGAAAGACGGGATCTTAATCCCCTTGCTGCTCGACAATGTCCTTCTTTATAAGAGCGAACCGTTTTTCCTTCATCTTGTCGGGATTGCCCTTCATGCCTTATGCGATTCCTATTCGCATTGGGATTTCATCGGGTTGAGCCATGAAAGCAACAAAATCAGAAACGGCTCGCTTAAAATCGAGGGGCGGTCTAAATCAGTTGCGGAACAATTCCTGAATGTTTTCAGAGATTTTCGGGAAAAACTTCAGGGATCAATTGCTGAAACCATCCCCGTGGGTCACTGTGCTCTGGGCACGCTGGCAGATATCCCTTATTTACGCCTTAAATATGAGACCGAGGATAGGCGGCCGGTTGTCAGAGACAATATTGAAGACTTTCTTGAAGCAGCTTTCAAAGCATATGAATTTTTAATTCGTGTGCTTAACGCCAGCCCTGCCTATGGGGATCAGGGAAGCAAATGCCAGGCCTGGGATGAATTGGCCCCGACAGTTAAAGAGCTTATTTCTAGAGAAGGCTCGCTGAATGAACGGGTTAATAACTGGCGGCAAGCAACAAAAGCCGGTCAATTTTTCTCGGTAAAACCTGGGGATGGAAGAATTTGGTATACTCCGGAGGCCTGGGGTCTTGACCAACTCATCTCCAGGCTCAAAAAAGGCGAGAACCCCAAGTATTGTAACCCCCTGCTGTTCAACCAGGCTGCTCATATCCAGGAAAGATTTATCCTCCAGGAAATGCGTAATCGCGGCCTTATTCTCGGCTAAAAACACACGGCGGAGACTTCTAACCAACTCCGCCGTTTTTTTTCAGAAAACTTGACAATACCAAAAAAATGTATTAATATATTAACACAAAACATTGCTCTTTCCTTTCTTGGAACAAAAAAATATTTTCCAACAAATAACAACTGTCACTAAGGGAGACTGTCATGGATTTGACAATTCTTTTCTTGCACGGCATGTTTTCGTGGGGAAGGTGCTTTAAATTCTTGGCTGACAATATTAGTGAAAAATTCCCAAATGCGGATATCATCTGCCCCACCTTGCCTTATCATGAAACGAGTATAGACGAAGAGCCAGATGACCATCTTGGTCCATTCAGAATTGAAGATGCGATTGCTCATCTGCAGCACGAATTTATCGAAAAGATTGATGGGCAAATAATCATCATCGGCCATTCTCTAGGCGCCCTTATCGGTGAAATTCTCGCTTCAAAGAACCAAAAAATCGAGCGAATAATTCTCATCAACCCGGCACCGCAGTTCGGCGTGAATGGTTTTAGCTGGTCCGCTCTGCTAAACTATCTGCCAATCATTTTGAGGCCAGGCTGGGAAAATAAACCCATCAGGCGTACACCAAGGCAGACCATACGCGCTATCGGGCACAACTTGCCGCCAGACATTAAGAATAGAATCGTTTCTGGTGCTCGTTGGGCTTCGGGCAGTATGTTATCGCAATTGATGGAAAAAGACCCCATCACTTCTGTCCATGGCCTTACTTGCGACATAAACATGATATATTGCGGTAAAGACAGAATGGTGACACCACGTGTGTCTAGGGCTATAGCCTTAGGCTTGGGAACTACCCCGGAGTTCCTTCCTGAGCTCCCCCACTATCCGTTGCATGATCAATATCTCGCAGAAAAAATCTGCGCGATAATCAAAAGCCATCATTCTAAAAGGATTGGAGTGTTGGCATAAATATTCCTCCTCTCGCAAGAAATACGCGGGAGGGGGAATTTTTTTATTTTAAATTTTTTTTCTCTATTTTCTTATTTTATCCATTAACTCCATGTAAAATTCCAAATTATTCAAACTCGCCAGCTTGGCTCCCAAAGGCTCCTTTAATTTAAATAAATGATGCAAATACGCTTTAGTGTATTGCCGCAGTTCCGGCAATTTGCTATCTTTATTAATCGCCGAAAAATCTTTTGCAAATTTCGCATTGATAATATTTATCGTTCTATAAAAATTGCTCTTTGATACGCGATTTTCTTTCCAAAGGAAAAGCTTACCGTGCCGGCCCTCGCGCGTCGGAATTACGCAATCAAAAATATCCCAACCCATAGCCGCGGAGCGAACAATATCTTCCGGCAATCCTATGCCCAAGCCGAAACGAATAGAATTTTTCGGAATTAAATCAGCCGTGAATTGTAGAACTTTGCCTAGAAACTTCCCGTCTTTATCAACCGGCCGGGCGCCAAAGCCATATCCGTCAAAACCAATTTTAACCAATTCTTCCGCGCAATATTTCCTTAAATCCAATTCGGCTCCGCCCTGGATAACGCTAAACAATAATGGCCTCTCTCCTGCTTTCATTTTTCTCTTCTTAACTTGCCCGTCATATTCGGCCCGGCACCTTTTCGCCCAGCTAATTGTCCGCTCTACTGATTTCTCTAAATCGGGACGACTAAAATCATTCGGCGGGCAATCATCCAGACAAACCATCATATCAACCCCTAAATCAAACTGAATCTGAATTGATTTCTCCGGCGTTAAAATATGTTGGGAGCCGTCTAAAGGAGACTTAAATACCGCCCCCTTATCAGTAATTTTTCCCATCACCGGATTTTTATGGATTAAGGAAAAAACCTGGAATCCGCCGCTGTCAGACAAAATCGGCCCGTTCCAATTTATAAATTTGTGAATATTACCGGCTTTTTTTATAATTTCCATCCCGGGCTGCAGATAAAGATGCAAAGTATTTATCACCAAGGCTTTAACTCCGGCTTTTTCCAGTTCTTCGCCATCAGTTAATTTAACAAAACCCCGCGTCGCATCCGGCATAAAAAAAGGAGTTATGATACTCCCATGCGGCGTTCTTATAATTTTCCCCAATCTCATAACCATAGAGAATTAAAAATTAAAAATTAAACCATTGAAAATTGTTTAAAAATTGAAAATTATAAAATTAAAAATTCTTTATTCCACCCGTCCATCGCTGCTCATCCCCGCGATTTCGTCATCTTCCAGCTTTGTGGTTTTGGCTTTAGTCGTGCTGGTAATAGCCCCTCCCGTTTCGCTGTCAATCGCCGTAACGCGAGCCTCGGGCAACAGGACCATAATTTTGTTTTTGTCAGAATCTGCCGGTGTGATACTTATATTAAATTCGGCATCGGCCCGATAAACCGTAACCGGCAACCGGCCTATCTGCCAGGTAACCTTGCGGGAATCGCTGTCATAGTTAATAGCGCCGACCGAAGTCCGGTTTTTATTATTCCAGCTTACATCTTCCGGCAGGCTAACTTCCACTTTCGCGTCGTTCAACTCATGCAAATTATTGCCTAAAGTCCAATAAACTTTAAAACTCGTTGTTTCCCCGACCTTAGGCGGTAAAGGCCCGTTGCCTACCGGCACATTGTCGGCGCTGAAATATCTTACTTCTTCTTTTAAAGATAAGTCGCTATTAATTTTATTGATAATCGTATTGCTGCGGTTATCAAGATTTTCTTTAAATTCTTCGCTATTGCCAATGCTAAATTGGACATAGCTTTTTATCTGGAAACTCCGGCTAGCCATAGCTTGCGTTTCTTCCAAAGAAACAATATCAATAGAAAAATCTATTATTCCTTCTTTGTTCGGCTCTAACTCGGCCAGAGCCGGAATTTCTTCTTTTGTCCAGGTAAGAGAATTGCCTTTCTCCCGCCCGTTATTTTCTTCTTTTAAGGTTTTCCAATTAAGAAAATCACTTTCTAAAACCGCCATCAACACCACGTCTTTCATGCTGGTTTCGCCTTTATTGTTATAGACAAGGGAATAGTTAAGCTGGTCGCCAAAATTTACCGCCTGGTCATTTTTTGAGCCGTTTATGATTAAGGTCAGATTTAAATCGCTTTTCATCACTTCGATTTTTATTTTCTTTTCCAGGAAAGAGCGGGTTTTATCGTCTTCGGCTAAATTGGCAAAGCGCATGACAATTTCCTGCTCATCGGCCATCTTTTTGCTTAGTTTGTATTTTATTTTAAATTCCTGCTCGCTCGCACCTATTTCGCTCACGTTATAAACGCCGGCTCTCACCTTCTCTATTTTTAAATTCTGGCCTTCTTTCTTCTCTTCCGCCTCCGTTACGGCCGCGGAAATAATTTCCATATTTTCTAAAGGGTCAATGGTCAGTTTGAACTGAGGCAGGAAATTATTCTCCTTAAGCCTAACTTTGACGGCGATTTCGTTCTCCTGCCCGACCAGCACGGCGGAAGGATAATCAAAATTTATATCAATCCCGATATCCTCAACTAAAATAGTTTGGGAGGCTTCTTTTTTAAATTCGGAAGAAAAGTTCGCCGGCGTATAGGTTATTTTGGCTAAAATTATATTATTTGTCTCTTTCCCGTTAACTATTTTACCTTTTATTTTTATTTCGCCGTTTTCCCCGGTCGCCAGTTTTTCAAATTGCCAAACCGAATCTTTTTCTGCCGCTTTCGGCTGGCTGTCTAAAAATATAAAATTATCCGGATAGGTGACCTCAATCCTTACCTGGCTGGCGTCAGCCCGGCTTAAATTCTTGTAGGAAAGAACGGAAAAAAATTCTTCTCCGGCGATAACTTTTTCCGGAGCCGAAATAGATAAATCCAAAGCCGTAGCGTCAGAGCCGCCGCGGAAAATATAATAATAAAACCCGTAGCCCACGCCGGCTAAAATCGCCAGAAAAAAAATAAGATTAAGCATCTTAAAGAAAAATCCCCGTTTCTTTTTTATGTTAAGCTTCATGACATCCACCATATCGCCCTTTTCATCCTGATAAATTTCCGACAAACTCTCGTCAATTTCGCCTTCCCGCGCCTCTTCTCCAATAACCTCCTCGAACTCTTTAATTTCATCATCAGTCGGCAAGGGGCGTTTTACAAATTCAGACAAGCCGGAATTGCCGTTTCTCACCTTTATTTTTCCTTCATAATCATCATTATTATTTTTATTTGTGTTTGGCATAAAATATAAAATTTAAAATGTAAATCTCAAAAATAATACTTCCTGTCATTGCGAGGATCCCGCCGAGGCGGGAGCCGAAGCAATCTCTGGTTTAAAGGTATAAAGTCTGATTCTGTTAAATGTCTATCATTAGTATTTATTCGGATAAAATGATGTTTTTTAATTTTCTTGTTACTTCCAGCTAACCTTAGATTGCTTCGTCAGTCGTCCCGCAATTCTGTGGAACTCCTTCCTCGCAATGACAAAAGGAAGCTCTTTTAATTTTTGCACTTATTATTACTCACCAAGTTATTAAAATATAACCAGAACCACCATTTCCTCCAGGCAAAATCCCGCCTGCGTTCGAATTAGTTGCTCCGCTGCCGCCGGCACCACTATTGGCAGGTGCATTTATTCCAACCCCATTCGTATAAGGACCATCCGGAGATGAACGATAGCTTGCGCCGCCCGGAGCCGTTAGTCCACCGCCAGAACCGATACTGCTTCCAGCGGCGGAGGCGCTATTGCCATTGCTCCCTGCTCCTCCGCCAGTCCTCGAAAAAAGTGCTCCTCCCATCGTCGTACCACTTCCTGGAGTACCGCCGGCTGTTCCGCCACCCACCCCGCCACCATTTCCGGCGGTCATAACCGTTCCCCTCTTCCCACCATAACCAGCCGCAACAGAATAACCCATGAAGGTGGAGGTTGAGCCATTTGAACCATCCGCGTCGTTTCCTGTTGCTCCGGAACCTCCAGCGCCTACTGCATATGCATAAGCAGTTCCGGGCACAACTTTATAATTCATCATAGAAAAAGTTTCACCACCTCCGCCTCCGCCACTTGCTCCTGAATTTGCCACTGTAGAACCGCCACCTCCGCCTCCGGCGACAAGGAGCACATTAATCAAATAGACACCAGCCGGAGCCGTCCAGTTCCCACTTCCGCTAGTGTATTCCTGATACGAAGAATCCAATCCCTTCAACGCCGCGAACACCGAACTTGCCGCACTCGGCGTAGTCGTGGCGTCAGCATAAGTGCCGATTTGGGTTTGCAAATATTCTTCTCTTTCGATAATACTGCCGTCAGCGTTAGAAGCGACGTTAGAAGAACTAAAATCATTGTTAGCGTCGTTATTGCCTAAAATATTCTGGGCAAAATCCTGGTCAGAGGAATTCGGTCCGACTAAGGGTTCAACAAACGCGGCATAAGCCCAAACCGTAATAACCGCGGTTAGAGTTAAAATAACCGTGGTGATTGCCCGCCAAGCGATTTTCTTGGCTTGGGCTTTAATTTTAGTTTTCAGGGTTTGCTTATCCATTATTTTCCCTTGTCATTGCGAGGATCCCGCCGAGGCGGGAGACGAAGCAATCTCTGGTTTTACATATCCAAGCTTAAATCTTTCCACTCCGGGTTTAATTTAATTATAAGGTTGATTTTATCTTTTCTGGAACCACCTTTGATTTGCTTTTCTCTGGCAATGGCATCACGGATATCGGAAAACGTCTCGCAATAGACTAATTTATTTACCTTATATTTGGCTGTGAAATTTAATTTATTCTCTTTGCTCTTATGCTGGTAATTCCTATTTAATAAATTATTGGTCACTCCGGTATAAAAAACGTTGTGGGTTTTATTGGTGTTTATATAAACAAAATAGTATCGTTCGTTTAACATGTTTTTCTATTTAACCAGAGATTGCTTCGTCCCGAGGCTTCGGGACTCGCAATGACAGAAAAAAATTTTCTAGTCCTGTTTTTCTAACATCACCGCCCAATATTTATCCGTATTTAATTTATCACTTATCTGCCAGCCGCCAGGCGCTAAAGACAAGCCGGCCGGATATTTCCAGACTATTTTAAAATTATCAGGCAGTTTTAAACTGGTGTTAATTTCACTTCCTAAAGAGCCGGCTTGTTTTTGCGCGAACAAAGTATAGGGCATAAGCTCTTTCTGGTCAGGATTAAGAAGCACTTTTATTTTATCAATAAAACCATCTCCCTTTTCTTCCTCTTTTAAAGTAAAGGGTAGTTTGTATTTTAAATAAATTGTCGCGGTTTTCCCCGGGTCAACCATTGACCAGTTGGCAAAAACGGTCTTGTCGCTTTCATTATATATTTTTGTCTTGCTCGCTTCATGAACTTTGGCGGTTGTTTCTTCTTGATAAACTAGGGGGTCTTTTGTCCATCCATCTTCCGGTTCTTCAAAATAAATTTCATCCGGCTGGTTGAATCCTTGCGCCTCCAGAAGTTCGCTCCCCGAAGGCACATAAACTCTTAGCCAATCCACATTTCTCACGCCGGCAAACGGCTCATTCTTTATTCCTTCATGGCTCCTTTCTATTTTTAAAGTATTGATGACAGAGCCATTGGGCATAACTTCTGACACCAAATTTATCTTCTCTTTTATTCGTTTGTCGCTTTTACCGCCGGCAATATTAGTATTAACCACTGACAGATAATCCCTGCCCGCCTCCCTTATTTTTCCGTCCCAGCCCCGCTTCTCTATTTCTTTTTGCAGCTCTTCGTCAGTAAAATAAAATAAAATTTGCTTTTCGCTTAAACTTTCTTCGGCAAGAGCCAAAATCTTAATTAATTTTTCTTTATCTAATTTCGCCGGCAGATCTTCAATGATTTTATCCAGCAAATCCCCGATAATTTTTTTCGGCTTATCGGCTTCCTCGGGGTTAGGTTTTTCTTCAACGATCTTTTGCGTAGTTAGCCAAAAATTTTCCGCGGTTAAAGTCACGCCGTAATCCTTGGTCATATCAATCGGGCCGGTTATGGCCAGAAGTTTTTCTAAAACCGTCGGGGTAAAGCTGATAACTCCGTCTACCGTCGGCCCGTCGCTTCTTTCGTAAAACCACATTAACTTTTTAGCCGAAGTCGGCCAATCCGGCCACCAATTAGCGTCCCAAAAATGCCACAAAGGATTAACTAAATGCAAAGGTTCAGGCGCCGCCACTAATTCCCTTAAGCCCCCCTCGGTATCATAACTCCCTCCGCCCGGCGCTTCTATATTTTTTATTTTCCCGCCGGCCATGTCTACTAAAGCAAAACTGCCGATAAATCCTCCGCTCGCCCTCATTTCCGCATTATTCTGGAAAACCAATAAATACCGCTTATCCTGATTAGTCCCCAAAAAGGTTCCCAACTTGTCCATTAAACCAATAAACTCAGCCAATCCCTTTTCTAAAACTTCTGTTTTTTCCTGCAAAAATAAAAACTTATCTTTATATTCGTCAGGCAAGGCATTAATATCAATTTCTTCCAATTTATTATTTAAATCAGCGGCTTCGCCGGCGGTTATTTTCCCATACTGAGTAAAGCTGTTTATCATCTCTGGGATATCCCTACCATTATTTTCAAATAAACTTTGCATCGCCAAACTTAAATTTTCACCCAAACTTGAGGCGACCTGTCCGGCAGCTAAAATTTTCTTGCCCTCTCCCGCCAGTTTTATTTCCCCTCCGGGCGCCAGGGAAGCTAAGGAAAAAAATACATCATTTATTTCCGATACCTGCTTTTGCGCCTCTAAAAAATTTTCACCAGCTTTGGAGAAATTATCGCTCGCCTCGCCGAAATTAAGTCGGGTGGCTGATTGCGAAGCCGTGGACAAGTCGCCCAGGGCGGCTTCAGACGCGCCGAGTATCTTGCCTTTCAATTTTTCTAAATCAAGTGATTTATAATAAGCAAAAATTTTAAAAGGCAAAACTAAGATCAATAAAACCAAAGCAAAACCCAAAACCGAACGCCGCCAAGTCAACCTTGGTTTTACCCCGTTAGAAAATTGTATTTTTCTAACGGGGTTTACTAATATCTCTGCCTTCTTCTCCTCATAACTATCTTCTAGCCGCTGGCTAATTGCCGCTTTTTCTCTCTTTATGGTTTCCACTACATTTTTAGCCTTCACCGACGATTGACCCCATCCTATTTTTAATTCTTTTGACAATAAAAAAATAAATCTTTTTATTATCCCAAAAATCTCCTGGATAAAATCCCTAAAATTCACATACAAAAATTGGCTGATAAATTTAACTCCTGAATAAAATTTGTAGATAGCTGAAAAAACCAAACCGATAAGTTCATAAAGAACTAACCATAAAAACCGAATTAGAAATAAAGCCAGCCAGCCGACTCTATAGCAAAATTTATAAAGCCAGCCGGCTATCTTAAAGAAAATAACGAAGACAAATTTAATTAAGCTGAAAAAAGCCAGATCTTTTAGTTTCCCGCTATAAATATCAAGCCATTCAATCGCCAGTTTCGAGCCGAAGATAAAAGGTTCTTTCGCTCCCAGCGGTACTTTGCTGGCGGCTAATAATTTAACGGCTCCTTTGGCAATATTGGTTTTATCCCCGCGATAATTTTTAAAAAATTCAGAAAATTCTTTTTTCAGGCTACCGCCTCTTGAGAAGAATTCTTTAAAATCAAACTCCGCCAGTCTGTCAAAAAAATCGCCTCGGCCATAATTATCAGCTTTCTTTTTATTCCCCGCCTCTTCCTCTTCTGCCGCCTTTTTTAAATCAATGACAAAACGAGAAGACCTTTCTTCCTTTCTGACTGACAAAATATTTAGTTTTTTATCATCACTCTTCATTAATTTACCCAATATTAGCTAAAAATACTACTTTTTATATAAAACTATTGACAATAATTATAAAATGTGATATTATGTAATGTTACGTTCTTTTCATGGATTGGAAACATTATCTGAGACACATAAATAATCCTCGTTCCAAACCGCAACACCACACACATCGGAGGAAGTCATGAGAGAAGAAATTAAAGCACCGACAGGGGAAGCCAAGAAACGTCAGCCGGTTTTCACCAAACCACGGACAATCGTCCTGGTCAAGGTACTGGGCATTGGCCCGGTCCTCGGAGTGGAAGAGAAAAAACGTGATGATACCAGGATTGAAACAGCCCACACCGCTGAAGCAACCAGAAGGGGTCTCAACCCGGGTGCCTACCGGCGGAAGGCAGACACCGGTTATTGCCTGTTTCAGAAAAAAACCGGCGTACGGATCACCAACCTGGTCGCCGAGTTGCAGGCACTCGGACTGAAATACACCGGCTGTTTTTACCAAAAAATGGAGGGCAAGAGCAAGCCGGTTCAAACTTTCCAGTTCAGCGCGGAAGGCGACGCGCTTCCCATCCCTCCGGCCGTGAAAGACCTTCTCGCCAACTACTGTTTCGCAGACTGTTCGGTCTGGTGCAATCTGCGTTACAAGCAAGACGGACCGGGCCAGTTCCGGCTTGATACGGTGAATCTCACCGGGCCGTACCAGCCGAAACCGACGAAGACAACGGCGGAACTCGGCATCGACGGGAATACATATCGGTTAGTTTAAAACCGACCACACACCCCTGGGCGGACAATAGCGTGGAAACTACATGCTAAAAGTCTACCCCGGGGTGTTCTTTTTTTATAATATTATTATATTAGAATATTATTATAATTGGTCTAATTTCGAATACCAACAATCCTTAAACTTTTCTTTTACTTCCGCAATACTCCCCTGCCCGATTATTTCCTTTGGGTCTATTTCTTCGGTATTAACCCATTCCGGGATAGGCAATCCGACCGTAAGCTCAAATAAATTAGACAGAAACGTAGTGGCGTAGCAGGCTTTTGGCAAAGAAAAATTTATTACTGCTCCGCCATTAAATATTTTGTAGTTTATATCCTCGGGGAATATTCTCCCTGATATTAAACGTTTCTTTAACTGAATAAACTTAAACGGATATAAATTTTTTGCAAAATCTAATGTTCCATCTTCAATTAGATATTTCTTAAAGCTCTTATAGTCCTCCGGATTACTGCTAAATAATATGGGAAACTCTTCCTTAACGCAGCCGTTAATTTTTGAATAATCAGAAAGAAACTTGTTAAAAAGCCAGCTTGAATAAGCAAAAACCCATAACTTCGTCTGGTCATTTATTTCAATCAAGGCGCCGATAAAATTATTAGGATTATTTTTTAAATATTCTAATGCCTTCAACTCGTTAAAAAATGAATAAGGAAATTTTTCGTATATTTCCATCATCTTCCCCCAACCCGGGTATTTTTCCTCCGCGCTCTTTCTTAATTCAGCCACCAAGGGTATGTCATATTCATTGGATTTTAAAAGAAAATATTTAACTGCCGACTCATAATTACCTTGTAAAATCAATTTGCCAAGCTTGTGGCTAATTAATCTTAAACCTCCGAATCTCTGTGATTGAAAATAATTTAAGATTCCATACTTTTCAATATTTTTCAATTTTATACTAAAATTTTGTTCATCTATTTTCTCTTTAGCCCGAATAGTTATGGTAAAAACATTCCTGTCTAAATCACCGGGGTTTAATGAGCCGGGAGCATAATGGAAATTAGTCAGTAAAACATTCTGGATTTTAATCTTCTCGATCTCATTAACGGACATTTTAATTCTCGGCATGGCTATTAGCTGAGCGGTAATAGCATCCGCATCTTTTAGGCCCGCAAATCCAATTTTTTTCTTTTCATAATTTAAAGATTCCGAAATTCTTTCTACGGCCACATTGGTCGGAATACCTATTTTAACTAAATGAGCATATAAAGTTTTTTCTTTTTCAGTAACTGTTTGCTTACTATTTATACTATTAAGCTCATTAATTCTGATTATTTTATCCTTTATTTTTTCCTCAACAATAAAATCCTGGAGAAAAAGTCGTAAATAACCAGCCGGTCTATTGTCTGGCATATTTTCTATACCTATCTCGCTAAATATTTTATCTTCTAACCAGCCTTTTTTGCGCTCAAGAATCCCTGGGTCATTTTTTTTGTAATATTCAATTATCTCTTGCTGTTTTCCCCAAGCTTCTTGAGTATTCATAATAAAATGATTAAAGTTTTCGCCGCTTCCCTCATGGCGGCAAATGCTTCCGGCAAAAATTTCATCAAGGGCCTTGCTCTCACTTCTTAAAAACTTCTCTATAAACTTCTAAAGTCTCCTTCGCGCATTTCTCCCAGCTATATTTTTTTACTTGTTCATAACCTTTTTTTGTCAATTCCTGCCGCAGATTTTCATCCCCTACAATCTTCTCAATCTGCCTCGTCATTTCTTTCTCATCTTCCGGATTAAAATAAATTGCCGCTTCTCCTAAAATTTCCGGCAAGCTGGATTTATTAGAGCTTGCCACCGGGCAGCCGCAAGCCATCGCTTCTAAGGGTGGCAGGCCAAAACCTTCATAAAACGAAGGAAACACATAAGCCAAGGCCTGGCCATATAAAAGCTTCAGATTCCTATCAGGCACAAAGCCGGGAAAAACCACCGGACTTTTTTCACCCCAATATTTTTCCGTAAACTCTTTGACCCGCTTATAAAAATAATCCTGTCTGCCGACTAAAATTAAACTCAAATCAGACCTTTTCCCATGGATAACAGAAAAAACCTTAACCAACCCTTCTAAATTCTTATGAGGATAAGCATTGCCCACGTAAAGTAAGAAGGGGCTGCCTATATTATAACCTAAAGGCGTTTCTTTGTCATGGGGAAAATCATCTGACTTTCTATTAAGCAAACTGGAAACTCCTTCGTGGGTAACAACCACTTTTTCCGGCTTGATCTTAAACTGCCCGGCAATATCATCTTTAGTAAATTGCGATACGGCAATGACGGTTTTAGCTCTCTTTATTGCCAGCCAAATAACCATCCGATAAATCCGGTTTTTTATTTTATAAAAAAGCGGGCTTAAAGTCGTAGCCCGAACGGTGGGAAATTTCGTTAAAATTAAATCATGGATAGTAACGACAAATTTAACCGGCGTCAGGACCGGCACGTTAAAATGGGGAAAATGCATTAAATCCAAATGCGCCCGCCAAATTAAATAAGGCATAATGATTTGCTCGGCTAAAGTATACCAATGCACATCGGCCAAAACCTTTTTCACTTTCGGATTGCCAGAAACAAACTCACTAAAATTTTCATTGCTTAAAAAAATTACATATTCATTCTCTCTGTCTAAAGCCACTACCTTATCCACAACTTCTTTAGTATACCGGCCTAAACCTTTGCCAATCGGACCATAAAAGCGGGCGTCAATGCCGATGCGCTTTGTTTTTTCTTTATTTTTTTGCATGCCTATATTATAACATACCTTCGCATAACGTATAACACCTAACGCTTTTCTCCCTATGGATTCTTGAGATTCTTAGGATTCTTAAGATAGAGTTTTTAAAAAATCCCAAGAATCCCAAAAATCGTAAGAATCCTAAAGATCCCACAATTTAACTTTATAAACTTTTAACTTCCTAAAAGAAAACCGCCTTAACAGACGGCTCTTTTTATATTATCTTATTATTTTGTTTTTATATTATTTTATTTTTCCCATTATATTCTCTAGCTCCTCATCGCTAAAAAAACTAACAACGACCAGCCCGCCCTTTCCTTTGCGCTTAATCTCCGCCTTTGCGCCGAAAAACTCCCGCAAAGAAAATTCCCTGTCTTTATCCGCATAATCAATTTTAACCCGGGCCTGCTTAGTCCCACCCATTCTTTTAGCTTCTTTGTCCGTATCGCTCACGGTAAGGTTATGGCGAAGAATTTTCTTAAACAAAGCCATCTGCTTAGCTTCGGAGTCAAGGCCGATTAAATATTTAGCATGTCCCTCGCTAATTCTCCCCTCAACTAAGGCCTGTTGAATTTCTTCCGGCAAATTAAGAAAACGCAGGCAATTGCTTATGGCCGACCTGGACTTGCCTACTCTTTTGGCTACTTCTTCCTGCGTCAGGTTAAATTCATCCGCTAATTTTTTATAAGCCAAAGCCGCTTCAATCGGATTTAAATCTTCTCTCTGCAAATTTTCTACTAAAGCCATTTCTAATTTTCTCTGACTATTAGCATCGCGGACAATCACCGGAACTTTTTTTAAACCCACCTGTTTGGCCGCCCGCAAACGCCTTTCCCCGGCAATCAGTTCGTAGCTATCGCCGCCAGCTCTGGTAACTATTAAAGGCTGGATAATTCCGTATTCTTTTATTGATTCAACTAATTCATCCATATTAAAATCGCTGAATTGGCTCCGCGGCTGCATGGGATTAACTTTAATTTTATCCGGCTCCACCTCCAGCACCTTTCCCCGGTCGTCTTCGGAAGTAACATCAACCACGCTTAAGCCCTCTTCGGGCAAAGCGTCTATCTTTTTTATTTTCTGCGGTATAAGGGAGCCAAGCCCCCGACCAAGTCCGTTAGACATAATTTAAAATGTTAAAATAAGATTATTGTGATTCTTAGGATTCTTGGGATTATTAGGATCTTAAGAATCTCAAGAATCGTAAAAATCCTAAAAATCCCAAATACTACATTTTATCTTTCCAGGTCTATTACTTCCCTAGCCAGTCTCTCATACGCTTTCCCGCCCCGCGACCCCGAGTCGTAATGAAGGATTGAACGGCCATAGCTTGGAGCTTCGGCTAATTTCACGCTTCGGGGAATTACCGAGCGGAAAACGCGGTTAGGAAAATATTGGTATAATTCATGCATAACCGAAGAAGACAAACGGTTTCTTCCGTCATACATAGTAATTACCGCTCCCATAATCCCCAGCTCCGGCTTTAGGTTATTTTGGACTAAGCCAATGGTTTCCAGCAGTTGCCCCACGCCTTCTAAGGCGTAATATTCGCTCTGAATCGGAATTAAAATTTCATCCGCCGCCACTAAACTATTTATAGTGAGCAGTCCTAAAGAAGGCGGTCCGTCAATTATAATATAATCATATTCATCCTTTATGTGTTCCAAAATTCTTGATAGCCGGTATTCCCGATTTTCCATATTAACCAGCTCCACGCCGGCTCCGGCCAAAGCCAGAGTTGAAGGCGCGATTTTATACCCCTCCTGCAAAGTTCTTTTTATAATTTCAAATATTGGTTTATCCCCGATAATCGCTTCATAAATTCCGCTTTCTAAATTTTTATGGTCAATTCCCAGACCGGAAGTGGCGTTGGCCTGCGGGTCAATATCCACTAATAAAACCTGCTTGCCCAAAGAAGCTAAGTAAGCGCCCAGATTTACAGCCGTCGTAGTTTTTCCTACCCCGCCTTTCTGGTTAACAATAGAGATAATTTTTCCCATACTTAATTAATGTCAAAATCCTAATGTCAAATCAATGCCAAATCAAAAAATTAAAAAATCATTTACTTTTACTGGATAATATTATTTTAGAAAAAATTAAAGTTAATTCATGGGATTCTTGCCATAATTTCCGACATTGATTAAGGCATTCTGGATTCGCTTTAGCAATCATCCTTAACCAATGGCAAGTCTCTTTAGATTCTTTCTTACACAAAGAAATTTTATAAATGAAATCTTTCTTAGAATCTGCGCAATCAGCCTCCATATAATTAGCTCCCATACTCGTGCCCGATCTGACTACTTGGCTAATTAATGGATTATTAATCGAATTCTTTTCTAATTTTTTTGCAAATTCTATCAAATCCTCTCCAACTCTCGCTGTCCTCTCTTCTAAATCATATATCCTATTATTTATTCTATCATTTGCCATTTGGATTTGATTTGTCATTTTGATTTTGCCATTTGAACTTTTTGGTATTACCCCATTATTATAACTTATCCGCACCGTTTTGACAATTTAATCTAATTTTATTATACTGAAAACAGCCAAACTATTGTGAAAGGGCTTAAAGCCCATTTTTATTCACATCTCCAATGGCTTAAAAAGAGGAGTAATCCTAAAATCTAAAATCTAAAATCAAAAGGCCCTGGTGGCGGAACTGGTAGACGCGCACGACTCAAAATCGTGTGGACGCAAGTCCATGAGAGTTCGATTCTCTCCCTGGGCACATCGGAATGCAGAATTCAGATTTAAGAATGCAGAATTCAGAATAAAGTTAAAAATCTAACAAAGCCAAACTAAAGAGGGATTTTGGCTTTTTTGTACATTCACATTCACTCTATTTGAAAGCGAGATTAATATGAGCTTGGTTGATGAAATGATTAAGGGATACGGCCCGAAATTTCCGACTCTGGAAGATCTATTCTTGAAAGTGCCGGACGAGGCGGAGCGTTTGAGGCTGGAATCTCCGATCCCCGGTTTAGGACGATATCTGAAGAATGCAATATTTCTTCATGACATCACTTCGGGGAGGGCGGTCGGAACTTTGAGATTCCGGGTCGCGGCTGAATATTTTATTGCCTTGAGCGAAGAATTGCGTTCCTACCAAGGAATATTCAGCCATCGAAAAGTCATCCCCGGACTGACCGAGGAGGAAACTAATGGCATTCGGAATTTGGGCAACACGGCCGAAGACGTATTTCGTGCGGAGTTTATGGAAAAGTTCACGGAGCACGATACAGCCGCAGCCACCGATTACCTGAAGATCCTCATTGCGAGAATGTTTCCTCGGCTTGAGAGCCATATTGATGGCGTTCACTTCGCTAACACGTCAGAAATGGTAATGGGCAACGTTTTCGGAATCATCGGGAACAGGCTCGTGTACGGCCATTTCATTCCCGCACTTCTTGAATTCTGCGATGACTTGCTGAAATACATCAATCTGTATGAAACTTTTCGTAAGCCCTTGATTCTTGGGGATTTTACCCACCAGCAGGCGGCAGAGCCCGGGACTCTCGGCAAAAAAGTAGTAACCGTTTTATATGCCATAAATTCTCTTACAAGGGAATTGAGAGATGGCCACGGTTTTAAACGGTTTACCGGCAATTTTGGCGGGGCGACCGGAAACTTAACTTGCCATTACGCAGCATACCCCGACATTGATTGGCAGCGATTCGCGGAAAGTTATGTTGGAAGTTTCGGCCTTCATTATGATCGCATGCAGAATCAATCCGTTTCCTATGTTCGGGAAGCGCAAATCTTTTCCACAATTGCGAATATTCTTGAACAAGTGATTAAATTCACGGCGGACTTTGTAAGTTTGGCAAGCTGTCCTTCCCAATTCTTCGTGAAAGAAAAAAAGAAGGGCGGAAAAGGTTCTTCCCTGATGCCAGGCAAAAGCAATGCGTGGGGTATGGAAGGCGGCATCAGCATGCTTGAAGAGGCCATAAGCAATCTTCACCTTCTCGCGAAACAACTGCCGAAATATCCGCATCAGGGCGACATGAAAAGATCTTACCTATTCAGAAATATCGGCGGATATTTTATGCCGATTTTTATCGCCTTCAGCCGAATTCGGACCGAGCTAAAAAACTATCACCCGAATCAAAGGAAGATTGGCGCATTCTTCCGCGAATACCCTGGCATGGCCGGCAGCAGTCTACAAACCGTGCTAAAAAGAATGGGGATTTCCGGAGACGCATACAGAACCATCCAGGAAATCGCGATTAATCCGGACGGAAGCTATGCGAATGCTGAAGAATTTCGTCAAGGTCTTGATGCGGCGATGGAAAATCTTTCCCTTCCGGAAGAGCAAATGGAAGAATTGGACGCTCTCCTTGAACCGAAGAATTTGGTCGCCCCGGTTCATAAACTCGTACGCCAGGAAATGCAATTGTTAAGGAGAGACTATCGAAAATATCGGCGGGAATTAAGTCGAATAATTCCTGCCACCTAAGAAGTCTCTTTTTGTTCCAAGCGGTGCCAGGCTATAAGCCAGGCGCCGTTTTTTTATTTCCTAAACAATCCCCTCTCCTACTTAGGAGAGGGGCGGCCCGTCTCGCTCGCCTCGCTGGAGCTTTGGCGAAGCGGGCCGAAGGCTCGCCGAGGTGGAGGGTGAGGTAGTTGATTTTTTATAAGAAGTCTGTTAAAGTGAAATAAGAAAAAACTAGAAATAAGCCTAACCAAGGAGGGTCGGCTTTTTTGTTTTAACGCTCATTAGAACTTAATAATTCAATTCACCTATAAAGCAGTCAACGTACCTTGCACAAACTTTACTTTAACCGAAAGCGAGGCAATCTGATGGATCAGAACACCACATTTAAGGATGTTCAAATTGTGCTTGGAAGTCCGCATGATCGACCGGTTCTTGATGAATCAAAATTGTTGCAAGCTCTGGGAAAAATGGGATTTGAATGGGATCTTTCGTATATTTCCGCCGACCGGAATCCGGAGGAATTGGAAAAATACTGCGTATCGGCAGCCGAAAATGGCGCAAAAGTTTTCATCGCAGCTGCCGGATTAAATCCCGCTCTCCCCGGAGCTATTGCCGCGATTACCCGCACAGTTCCGGTCATCGGTATTGCTCTGAATTCATCGACTATTCCCGCTTATGTCACTATCGCATGCGCAGTTGCAAGACCTGAAGGAAGCACAGTGTTGTGGGCTGGTATCGGTAAAAACGGCTTGACAAATGCCGCGTTTATCGTGGCTCAAATGTTCGGTATCAATGATGCCGCTGTAAGACATGTGCTGGACCAATATCTGAAGGAATTCAATCCCCCACCGAAAATTCACGTTGAAACCTCGTCTGATCAGGAGTAAACATTCCTGCGACATGAAAGGAGAAACGCATGCAATATCTTTCCGAAGAAGAGGCGCGTGAACTTGTTCGCGCCTACATGGCAAAAGAGGGGGAACCCGTTACCGCACAAGACATTTTGAATGCTGGTGTTTTCCCTATCCTCAACGGCTTCGTTGTAAAACCTGGTAAAGTTTCCGACTGTATTAACGGTGGCGAGGGCGAATTCATTATTCCGGCCGACAAAGAACCTTACTATCTGGACCAACTCAGAGGTCTTCCGGTTGAATTTACCGCTTTCACTGATACGGCGGACGATAACAAGCCCAAAGTCCGAGTTTCCTTCAAAAACCCGCCACTGCTCACAAGAGCTGAAAAAATCCCCGGTTATATCATGTTGCGGTCTAACCGCCTTTCAACTCATGATATTGGCCGAGGCCGTATTCCGTTCAATGACCAAGTTTTGGCGCTGAACCATGATCACATGCGTCGTCTGGTCACTCCCTTTTTCCCCAGTTCGCAGTTTGAGCTGGGTTTACCGCCCGGTTCCGTGGTCATCGCGTCCGAACAGGTTACGGGTATGGATTTCGAAAACGTTCTTCGCGCATTCATGGCAAAAACTACGACCGAAACTTCGCTTTATCACGCTTACATGAATCAAAAGCTGAGGAAGTTCGCCGGCTATGATCTTCCAGACGACTTGTATCCGAACGGGCCTACGCCGTCCATTTATGACACGCCCTCGACGAAGAGTGCATCCCATGATGTTACGGTGGAACCAGGATATTTGTTCAAAATGAAGATCTGCACCCCCGTGGCCTACTTCAGACTCAGGAATAAATCACTTGCTGCGTTCGGCGCGGTGATGGCCTATCTTCTCGAGCGCGGGATCATTCTCGTCGATGTTAAAACCGAACACGGCTATAATTATTTGGGCGTGCTCTGTTCGAAGGATGAGCTTTATACCATGAATTCGGCTCGCTACTGGGATCTCGTAGATTACCTCGCCCAGGAAAAACTTTTCCTCGCCGGTGATGAAAGCGGACTGGTTGAGTATCTTCAAAGGACACAACCAGGAATCACGGAAAAAGACTATGTCGTGAATAGCCGGGTCATAATAGTCCCGAAGTCTTTTTCCAAAGAGTTCGCCCGCGACATGTCAAAGGGGAAAGAGGGATACTCTGACGAGCAGCGCGCAGCTATCGCAATCCGCTATATCATGGGTATCCAGCACCTCTTGCAACAGCGTTTCGAACCGGATTTGCGTCCCTGGCACGAAAGGGTCGAAACGGACTTGAGAGAGGTAATCTCACAGCTATTTTAACATTCACCCGCTAACCGTCAAAAACGGTAATAAAAAGCACCGAGTCCAAACAACGGAACCGGTGCTCTTTTTTTATTTGTAAATTTTTTAGTCTCTATTTCAGTACATCGCCGCTACCCCTTGTCATTTCGATCCCGAGAGCACTCGGGAGAGAAATCTATAATACGCGAATAACGGCAATAACACTTTGTCCTTATCGTTCGCAGGATATTACAGATTTCTCGCTACGCTCGAGATGACAAAAAAATAAACTAACACCTAAAACCTAATACCTAATTAACTAGTCCCTACTTCTCCATCTCCTCCACCTTTTTCTTAATCTCTGAATTGTTCGGGTTAAGCTCTAAAACTTTTTTAAAATATTCTAAAGCCAGTTTATTTTCTCCCTTTAATTCCAAAGCCAAGCCAATGCTATAGAGCGCATTAGAATGAATTGGATTAATTTCTATTACTTTTAAAAATCTGTCTAAAGCTTCGTCAGTCTCCCCGCGGTTATAATAAAGCCGGCCCTGTTCATAGTAAATCCGCTCGTCTTTATAAATCTTACTTAGTTCGTCTAAGATTCCTAAGGCCTCGTCGGTTTTGCCCTGCTGGCCATAAAGCCGGGCTAAGGCAAAATCCGCTTCGTGATAATTGCTTTTCAATTCCAGAGCTTTCTTTAGGGATTGCTCAGCTTCGGCTAACTTGTTATCGTCCAAATAGGCCTTGCCTAACTCGGTTATAATTACCGGGTTGGAAGGCTCTAAGGAAGAAGCCTGGCTAAAAGCTTTAGCCGCCCAGGCTTCGCTGCCTTGGGTAAAAGATCCAATATCGCGGTAAACCATTCCCAAAGTTTCCCAGGACGCTACACAATTAGGGCAGACTCTGGCAGCTTCCTTGGCCCAGGCCACACTGCTGTTAATCGACTTCTGAATCAATTCGTCATCCCTGAAATCAGCCGGTTTTAAAGCCTCGTTTCTTATTTCATTTAAATAAGTTTTAGTTAAGCGAATATCATAATCGGGGCAATAAGGATTTAACCGGGCGGCTTTGATTAAATTGGTTTCGCCTCCGGCTCGGGCATAAAAATCAGCTAGCCAATACCGAACGGTAAAACCGGCTAAAATCAGCCAGGCGGAAAAAAGAAAAAACACTGCCAGCTCCAATATCTTAAAAGAATTTCCGCCTTTGTCTAATTTTAATTCCTTGAATATCAGCCAGCCCGGATAGGCTCGCCAGGAAACCATTAAAAGAGCGAGCATCAGCCAAAATAAAAACAAAATGGAAGTGCTGGTATAATAGGAAAACTGGAAAAAAATTAAAACTGATAGCGCTACTAAGAGGGAGGAAACTAAGCCGTTCCCCTCTCCCCCATTCCCTCTTTTTAAAAAGATATAGAATAAATAAAAAAGGGAGGATAGAATCAAGAGATAACTTAAAATTCCCAGAATTCCAGTAGTTCCGAGCATCTCCAGAATATAGGAAACGCCATGGTCAAACCTGAATTGCCAAAGGTCTGTGCTATTTAAACTATTCGGGCGATATAGGGAAAAAATATAGGAAAATGTCCCGGGTCCGCTGCCCAATACTATATTCTCTTTTAAAGCCGCAAAAGTAACGGAAGCGGTATTTTTAAAGCCAATATTTACTTCCGGAGACAGGTCCTGGCCGGTTAAAAACTGCGCCTCCCCATTTAAACGGGCGGGAAAAATCAAGAAGATAGCGGCCAGAATAACAAGAAGAGAGAAAAATAAAACCCTTCTTTTATTTAACCCGCCAATCTTAAAACCAGCGTTTCTGAATTCTAAAAAAATAAACAGAAAGCCGACGATTGCCAATCCCTGCCAGGCCAAAGAAAAATTCACTATTACCAAAAAAACTAAAGAAAAGAATAAAATTATTTTAAACAGCCAAATGCTTGCTTTGTTTGCTCCGTCCTGACGGCAACAAAATATTACTCCCGATAGTACGGCCATCATCACGACGCTGTAAAGAGCTAGCATCTCCAAAGAGCCGCCGAGAAAATTAAAGCCCGAGGAATAAAAAGTATTTGTTTTCTGAAGCAGCTTATCCCATAATCCGAAAAGAGAAAGAAAGGCGGAAAGAAGAATTAAGCCATAAGAATAGAACAGCAGTTTTAATAAAGAAATAGGAGCTAGACGCCTGTCCGTACCGGCCAGGTTGACGATTAAAAAATAGAAAATAGCTAAAGCCAAAAGGCCAAACCAGGCATTGCCGGCGGCGCCGAAATAACCAAAAAAGGAAGAAAATCGGTCCTGGCTGAAAATACCGGCCAGCATGGTGATGATTAAAAAAGTCAGAATCGGAATATCAAGAGGCGTGCGCTTTAAGATTATTTGCTTTTCAAACCTCGCCCCGTTAGAAATGATACTCTCGTTAAAATTTATAACAGGGTAAACCATCTTTACAAGCCACAAAACAGCCAAAAGGATCGCTACCAGCCAAAGCAAGACCTGCTTGTTAAATTCAAAAAACTCAAGCGTCCAGGGTAAAAAAAATAAAGGCAGGAGGAAAACCAAGCCCTTAACTAAATAAACGATTAAATTATCTAAAATGACGGAAAAACGATTGGACATATTCTTAAAAAATTTTAATTCCTAATTTCTAATTCACCTAATTCCTAATAAAAATTTTAATGCCTAATTCTTAAATTAAAAATTTTTTGGCATTAGAAATTTTTGAATTAGGAATTTTATTAGAAATTAGATATTAGGTGAATTAGGTGAATTAGGAATTTTATTTTGCGACATCCTCCCTCACTCCTTTCCCTTCAAATAAATCCTTCAAAAAAACGCCGATAGCGGTGGCGACTGGCAGGGACAGAATCGCTCCGACAATACCGCCGACTTTAAACCCTACCAATAAAACCACAATGCTCACAATCGGGTTCAAACCCACCACTTTTTGCATTAATTTCGGCACAATAATGTGGTTCTCCATCATTTGAATAATATAATAAAGGCCTAAAGTAAATAAAGCGAGCATAGGCGACTGGGTAAAAGCCAAAAATATGGCCGGGATAGACGCCAAGATCGGCCCCAAGTAAGGGATAAATTCGGTCAGCCCGGCGATTAAAGCTAAAGTCAAAGCGTAATTTACCCCTAAGATAGAAAGCCCTAGAAATGTTAAAGTGAATATTATCAAGGAAAGAATTAACTGGCCGCGGAGCCACAAGCCGATTTTCCCTTGCATCCGGCTGATAAGCTGCATAATATAAGGCTGATACTCTTCCGGCGCCACTGACCAGATAATTTTTTTCATCGCGCTTTCCTCAACCACCATGTAAAAAGTCATGACTAAAATCAGAAAAAAAGAAAGAACACCGCCCACGATTCCGGAAACGGTAGAAAAAACTCCGCCGGCCGCTCCCTCTAAGTTAGCGGCGAAAGCGTCTAAACTGCCTTTGAGATTGTCTAAAACGCCATGCTGGCTAGCATACTCTTTTAAAGCGGAAACCCCGGAAATTACTTTTTCTAGGTAGTAGGGAAAAGTTACCGATAATTCTTTAACTTGAGCCACAATCGGCGGAATAATAAGATAAAAAGCGGAGCTGACAATGATAAATAAAGAAAAATAAATGATAATAATGCCTATCCCGCGGGGTATTTTTTTCTTATGCATCCAATTAATCCACGGCTCAAGAGCGCTGGACAGTATTAAAGAAATGAAAATAATGACCAAAATATCTCTTACCAGATAAAAAAAATAAAGCGCTAATATAATAAGAATGGTTTTTAAAATGGTGACGGTGGAAATATTAATATTAATTGGCCTTTTGTTTATTTCCATGTAGATGTTAATTAATTTTAGAGATGATTATATTATAAAGCATATTAGATAATAACACAATTGACGCTTGAATATTTAGATGATAATATCTTATAACGCTCATTCGACAAAAAACCCTTAAAAATAGGAGGGGCTTATGCCTCGTATGCCGATTACAGTAATGAAATTCGGCGGCAGCTCGCTGGCCGACGCGGGGAAAATCAAAAAGGTGGCAGCCCATATAAAACGCTGCCGAAAAGATGGATGCGGTATTGTTGTCGTCGTCTCTGCTATGGGAGATGAAACCGACAGGCTTCTCGCTTTAGTCAAAGAAATAAGTCGTGATCCTAAAAAGCGAGAAACAGATCAATTTGTTCAGACCGGGGAAGTGCAATCCGCGTCTTTGCTCGCCATCGCCCTGGAAGATATTGGCGTGCCGGCAGAAAGCCTGACGGCAGGCCAAGTCGGTCTTGTGGCTACTGGCGAATTCGGAGAAGGAAGGATAAAGGCCTTAAAAAAAGGGTCTCCCATAAAAAAACTGCTGAAAGAAGGAAAAGTAGTTGTTGTCACCGGCTTTCAGGGCATCTTCGAAAACGGCCTGGATATAATTACTTTAGGCCGGGGCGGGTCTGATACTACGGCCGTGGCTTTGGCCGCTGTCTTAAAGGCTGACGTCTGTGAAATCTACACAGACGTTGATGGCGTTTATACCATTGACCCGCGTCTAGTCCCTAACGCCCGCCGTTTTTATACCATAAGCTATGAGCAGATGATCGCTATGTCTGTGGCCGGAGCCGGAGTGCTAAGGGACAGGTCTGTTATGTTGGCCAAGATGTATGGCGTGAATATCAGAGTTCTACTTTCTCCTAGTATCGGGGAAAGCACTGGCGGAACTTTGGTCACCGCTACCAGCGGTGATATCGCCGATCTGGAAAAAACCGCCAGCCAAAGCGGAATAGCTATAAAAAAGGAGATCAGCTGCTTCCTTATTTCTGGCATTCCCAATGAGCCGGGGAAGGCCGCGGAAGTCTTCTCCGTTTTTGGAGAAATAAACGTAATTGACATCGCTCAAGGCCAGGGGGGCGAAACTACCCAAATTTCCATTCTTCTGGAAACAACGGCGGCGGAAAGAGTTGCCCCGACCATGGAAAAAACCGGAGGGACGGAAACTGTTTTACGCCAAGGGCTCGTCGCCATTTCTCTTATTGATATGGATATGAAAGAAACATCAGGTTTCGCCTATCGCCTATTCAGGGTCCTGGGGGAAAATGGCATAAACATTGAATTTATCTCCACCAGCCAGATCAGTATCACCGTGGCGATTTCTGCCCAAAACCTGGGCAAAGCCGCTTCGGTTTTGGCGGAAGAGTTTGACCTTTTGTCATCTTGATGCAAATCAATACAAAAGCCCACCCGTTTTTAACCGGTGGGCTTTTTTTATTTTCAAAATTTTTTATTTCCTGTTTTTAATCTTTTCTTTCACTTCAGCAATAAATTTATCTTTCTCTATTTCTCTGGTTTCTCTAGACCCCCGGTCGCGCACCGCTAATTTTTTAGACTCCATTTCTTTGTCCCCGACTACTAAAACATAAGGTGTTTTTTCGCCAACCGCTTTCCTGATTTTATTGCCGACGGTTTCATTGTCTCCATCCACTTCTACCCTTATTTTTTCTTCTCTAAAATCCCCGGCCAACTTTTGGCAAAATTCAATATGGCCTTCTCCGACAGAAATAATCTTTACCTGAACGGGCGAAAGCCAGACCGGAAACGCGCCGGCATAGTGCTCGATTAAAATGCCTAAAAATCTTTCTGGCGAGCCCACAATCGCCCGATGGATCATAACCGGCGTCTTTTGCTTGCCATTCTCGTCAATATAAGACAAGCCGAATCTTTGCGGCATAATGAAATCAAGCTGAATAGTGGATATTTGCCATTCACGACCGAGCGAATCCTTGGTTAGAATGTCCATTTTTGGGCCATAAATGGCCGCCTCGCCGATACTGGTGATATAAGTTAATTTATTTTCTTCCAAAATATCTTTTAATATCGCTTGAGATTTTTCCCACACTGCCGGTTCGCCTAAATATTTATCCGGTTGGCTTGGGTCCCAGAGGGATAGACGAATATGATAATCCATTTTGTAAACAGCCAAGGCTTTTTTAATGGCGCCAAGGACAGATTGAAATTCTTTTTTAATCTGATCCGGCCGGCAAAAACAATGGCCATCGTCCTGGCAGAATGAGCGCAGGCGAATCAAGCCGGAAAGCTCGCCGGGCTTTTCGTCACGATAAAGATTCGCAAAATCCGCTATCCTAATAGGCAAATCGCGATAGCTTCTCATTTCTGAGGCGTAAATCTGCGTGTGTTGCGGGCAATTCATGGGCTTGAGAAAATATTCTTCATCAGTATAATTGGAAACAACTCGGAACATATCTTCTTTGTATTTATCATAATGGCCTGATACTTTAAAAAGTTCCGCTTTGTTCATGTTCGGCGTATGCACTTCCTGGTAGCCAATTTCACGCTGGAGCTCATTAGAAAAATTAATAATTTCACGGCGAATAATCGTGCCTTTAAAAGTGTATAACGGTAAACCTGGTCCGACTAAATCGGAAAACACAAACAAATCCAATTCTTTCCCTAATTTACGATGGTCTCTTTTTTCTGCCTCTTCCATCATCTTTAAATAATCTCCCAGCTCTTTTTTATTCGCGAAGGCCACGGCGTAAATCCGGGTAAGCATAGCGTTTTTTTCATCTCCCCGCCAATAGGCTCCGGCCAGTTTAGTCAGTTTAAAGCCGGCATTATTCAGCTTTCCGCTTGAAGCCACGTGCGGTCCGCGGCATAAATCTTCAAATTCGCCAAGTTTATAATAACTAACTTCCCCCCCCTTGCCCGCCGAGGCTTTAGCGAAGGCTGGGTCTTTTTTTAAATCTTTTATCAGTTCTCCCTTATAAATCTGCTCGGATTTTTTTTCTCTGGCAATCGCTTCATTAATTTTTACTTCTGACCTTTCAAATTTCAGGTCTTTTTTTATAATCTCCTCCATTTTTTTCTCAATCTTGGCTAAATCTTCCTCGCTTACTTTTTCTTTGCCAAAATCAAAATCATAATAAAAGCCGTTTTCTAACGCCGGCCCGATAGCGAACTTCACATTTGGCCAAAACTCCTTAACCGCCGCGGCCATAACATGGCTTAAGCTATGCCGAATAATCTCTAAATTTTTTTCTTTATCCATATTTTTATAGTTAATTTTTAAATTCTTTTTTTAATATCCCCATAATTATCTCATCTAAATATTTTCCCCTCTTCATAATAGATCTTCTTTTTATCCCTTCCTTTTTAAAACCGCATTTAGTATATAATTTAAAACCGGCTATATTCGGAGGATAAACAGACAATTCTACCCTGTTTAGTTTTAATTTAGTAAAACAAAATTTCAAAATGGTCCTCAAAGTATCGGTGCCATATCCTTGGCCCCAATAATTTTTTTCGCCGATTACAATTCCCCACGTAGCTTTTTTATTTCTTTTTAAATCTAACTCATGCAGCCCCGAGTCGCCAATATGTTTACCCTCCTTAGTATAAATAGACCACACCATTTTATTTTTATTTTTTCTAATATTTTTGATAATATCCCTTTCCTTTTTTAAATTTAAATCCCCTCCTTCTATCCTAAGGAACCTAGTAACTTTAGAATCTTTAAACCAACGCAAAAAATTCTCAGCTTCACTGACTTTTATCGGCCTCAATATCACTTTTTCACCTTTTAAAATCGACCCGATCATATAATTATTTATTTTTCATTATTAATTATTCATTTTAAAAACCCCGCCTCAATGTATTAAAATAATTTAACACACCGGGACGGAGTTTTTAATTCCGCGGTTCCACCCAGATTGTCTCGCTAGAAACAAGACCACTCTTTCTTTACCCTCTTGGCTTAGTCCCGAGTACTCGGGATATTACGTAGCTTACGTAACACCATGGCTGGTAACCACGGCAATCGCCTCTTGGATAAATTATAATAAATTTTATTAAGCGACGTCTCTTATTTTCTCTATTTCATCCTTCTCCATCCCTGACACTTTCTCTATTTCATCCATCTCTTCTTCAAACACACTTTTAATAAACGCGGTGCCCATATTACTATGAACTTTTTCCATTAGTTCGTCCCGGCTTAACCCACTATTGCCCGGCTCCAAAAAAGTATCAATAGTTATTACCCTGTTAAACGTCTTCCAATGTTTATTATGAACTTCTGAATTGGCCGGACTGCTATTCTTTAATAACTCCTGATCTGCTTGATCTAAACCTTGGCGTCTTAATTCTAACTCTCTCCTCCATTCTTCTTTGCCGGAAGGCATATCCGGCCCTTTTTCTCTCAGCATATATTTTACTTTAATTTATAATAAGCTCTTTACTCCCTAACTTCTATATTTATCCTGTCTGCTAAATTCGGCACCTTGTCTATAAAAGACGGGAAGAAATTAATTTCATAACCGGCAATTTCCTTAAAGCCGCTTAAATAATCTTCTAGTTGCTCGCGCGTTAAATTAACGATTTTCTGCCGGTCAATAATATCCGCTTCGCTTTTTAAGCTCATCTTGCCTTCAAAAGTAGCGTTAACCGTTGCCCGGCCCGCCGCCACATCAAAACTGTTTAAACTGTAACTTGCCTCTTCCGGCTTAAATTCTATGAGTTCCTTATTATCCGGCACCACTTCCGCTAATTTTTCCTTTCCCATTTTCCCCGCCTCGTCGCCCGAAAAAGCGACAATCGTTACCATCGCCTTCATGCTTACATCAAATTTATCCTTCTCTTCGCCCACTTTCCCGCCGACCTCGGTGCTGATCGTATTTTCATCAACACTATAAATAACTTCATTATAACCTTTATAGTTCTCGCCTATTTCGTTCTTTGCTTTTTCCAATAGGCTTCTTTTTAAATCCTTAGTCGCCTGGTCAATATCTGACTGCTGAATATATTTTTTTGCCTGCTGCCCATAAACAAATTTTTCCTTGCTTTCAGCATAAATTTTATCCTGCAGCCCGGCCCATAAGCCAGGAATCGTAAATTTTGTCGGGCCGATAGCCATATCTTCATTGACTAGATCAGCATATATTTCTACTTCCTGCGATCCTCCTGCCGGCACATTGATTGTATTTTTTATCCGGAACAATTTATTATCCGAAGACAGCAATCTGGTGGTCGCCACCAACGGCTGACTTTTATTGTAATTATTTATAACCGTAACCTTGCCTGTCACTTCTTCGCCGATCTTTTCTGATCCGCTGGCGGAATAGGTATTTTTCTCCTCAATGCTTGTTTGCTCCACAATGCCAGCCAGAGATTTCTCTAATACGGCCGGCTCGCTGCCGCTCCCATAAATATCTATGGATAAACTGTCGCTTAACCTTTCCTGCGCCGGTATCAAAACGATATTTAACTTAACGAAAGAAAAATAAAAAATAACACCCAGTAAAATAACCGTTAAAACAATAAAACTCAGGGCTATTTTGCGGTATAAATTTATTTTTGGAGGATTCATATTTTTTTTTGCCTCTTTTTCGGCTGGCTCGCTTAGACTTAACGAGGCTGAGCCAGCCTCTCCCCCTAAGCGGGGTCGCTTAAGCGGCCGAAGCGGGCTTGATTCTAATTTTTTAGGATTTTTATTCTGCTTTTTAGGGCCAGGACTGGCATTATCCACAGAAGAAGACGGTTGGTAAACTTGGCCTATTTTTAGGGGAAACTTGGCCTCCTCTTCAACAACTAAAGGAGCGGCTTCTTTATTGTTTTTTTTTGAAAGGGAAGATTTCTCTATTTTTCCTTTTATTTTTGGCATAATTCCTCCTTATTTTAATATTATTAACACGACTTAAGCAGTATTATACTCTCGACTGATTTTCAAGTTAACGCGGTTTATAGATGTTTACTTCCCTACGAATTACAAATTTATTACAAATTTACGAATACTGAATGAACTTTTTCTGCCAAAATTCGTAAATTCGTAGCGGATTTGTCCCGCTCCTTATTATTTATTGCTAGCGGGATCCCGCCTAGGCGGTGATAATTCGTAGTTACACTAATAATATAACAAACTTTTTATTTTTTGTCTACAACCTCTAAGCTGCCGCCAAACAAACCGGTTATTTCTTCCCTTAAATAATTACTATTGTTTACGCGGAAACCTGTTTCCATTACGCTTTTTCCCTGGCCATCTCTGATTATAAAATAAACCTTATCCTCTCCCTTATTTCTTAAAAATATACCCTTAAGCTCTTCAAGCTCTTCCGGATCCAAACCCTTTTTAAACATTAACCCCAAGGGCCGGCTGGCAGCTTTAGGAGGAAGAAGGGGCGCTGCTTTATCTGCGAATTTTTCCCTGCGGCTATCTAAACCATTCCCGTTTCCTCTCTTAGTAAAACCGTTACTAGCCGACTTTTTCCTAAAATTACTTATGGAATTTTCAATAGTTTCTAAAATTAGCTCTTCGGCCTTATTGGCCAATAATTTTATTTCCCGGTCTTTAGTGGAAATTTTTCCCTGGCAGATAATCGCTTTCCCTTCCTGCCAGATATAAGCAGTTTCTTTTAGCAAACGGGGAAATACCAAAACTTCCACATTGCTTATGGCATCTTCTATTTTAACAAAAAACATTGATTCATTCGTGCGGGTAGTTATTTTTTTTATGCTGGTAATTATTCCGGAAATATTAATCAGCTCGCCGTTTCCGTTTTGGCCGGAAGAAAAATTCGCTTTCCCCGGAAAAATGCCGGATGAACTCGGGTCCTCCAATAAAGCTGATTGCAGTTCGGCTAAAGGAACAATTATATCTAGCAAATATTTCTCATAGCTTGAAAACGGATGCTCGGTAATATAAAAACCCAATAATTCTTTTTCCCAATCAAGCTTTTCCCGGTTTCCGGCCGGCGGAGCTGGGGCCAGCTTTATTTCATTTCCCTTATTTAAACTGGGAGCGTCAATAAACAAACTGTTTTGTTTGCTCCCCTTGGCTTTGCTCACCTCTTTATTAAAGCTAAGCAAGCCGTCAATATTGGCAAGCATCTGCCCGCGCTCGCCAAATTGGTCTAAACCGCCGCTTTTTATCAGGCTTTCCAAAGACTTTTTATTTAAATCCTTATCAGTCACCCTGGCCAAAAAATCAAAAATATTTTTATAAGGCCCTTCCGTCTTTCTCTCTTTTATAATTACCCCCACAATATTCTCGCCGACATTCTTTACGGCCCTTAAACCGAAACGGATAGTCTTAACTTCCTCGGCTTCCCCGACCGCCTGGTTGGCTTTTGTGCCGCTCGTCACGACGGTAAAAGAAGCGAAAGATTCATTTATATCGGGCGGCATTATGTTAATCCCCATTTTCCGGCACTCTTCGATTTCGATAGTAATCCTGTCCGTATTCTGCTGGTCGGAAGTGAGCAACGCGGCCATAAATTCCGCCGGCCAATGGGCTTTTAAATAAGCGGTCTGGTAGCCGATTAAAGCATAGCAGGCGGCGTGGCTTCGATTAAAGCCATAACCGGCGAACGGTTCAATAAAAGAAAAAATCTTTTCCGCCTGCTCCTTGGCAATGCCGTTCTTCACGCAGCCGTCAACAAATTTTTCTCTTTGTTTGGCTAAAAGTTCCAAAATCTTTTTCCCAACGGCTTTTCTTAAAACATCCGCCTCGGCCATGGAAAACCCGGCTAAACTTTTAGCGATTTCCATAACCTGCTCCTGATAAATCGCCACGCCGTAAGTTTTGGAAAGGATTGGTTCGAGTTTGGGGTGAAGATAAGAAACTTTTTTTCGGTTATGTTTCCCGTTGATATAATCTTCTATCCATTCCATCGGACCGGGCCGGTACAGGGCCACCATGGCGACAATATCCTCAAACTCCGTGGGTTTAAGTTCCTTGAGATACCGCTTCATGCCGGATGATTCAAACTGGAATACCCCGGTCGTCTCTCCGGCCTGGAATAAATCGTAAGTCTTTTTATCAGTCAAAGGAATATCATTAATATCAATCTCAAAACCGCGGGTATTTTTTATAATCTTAATGGCCGACTCAATGATCGTTAAATTTTTAAGCCCCAAAAAATCCATCTTTAAGAGGCCCAGATCCTCGATCGGATGCAGGCTGTATTGGGAAACTATGCTGCGGTCGGACGAAGAAGCGTACTGCAAAGGTACATAATCAGTGAGTGGCTCTTTAGTGATAAGAACTCCGCAAGCATGGGTGGAAGCGTGCCGCGCCACGCCTTCCAAGCGTTTGGCATAATTAATAATCCGCCGGGCCGCTTCTTCGTTCTTATATATCTCTTTTAACTCATTAACATTTTTCAAAGCCTCGTCAATTTTTAAAAACATCGGGATCATCTTGGCTAATTTATCGCAGTAGTCATAGGGATAATCTAGAACCCGGCCGACGTCGCGAACAGCGGCTCTGGCCGCCATCGTCCCAAAAGTAATAATCTGGGAAACATGGTCTTTCCCGTATTTCTCTTCCACATAACGGATTACCTCATCCCGCCCGGTATCGGCAAAGTCCATATCTATATCCGGCATGGAGATACGGTCGGGATTTAAGAAACGCTCAAAAAGCAAATCGTATTTTAAGGGATCCAGGTTCGTTATGCCGGTTAAAAAACAGACTAAAGAGCCGGCCGCCGAACCTCGGCCCGGACCAACGACAATCCCGTTGTCTTTCGCCCAATTAACGAAATCCGCCACAATCAAGAAGTAAGAAGAAAAGCCCACTTTCTCAATCACGGACAATTCATAATCCATTCTTTCTCTTATCTCCTTGCCAACTTTTTCGTAATTTTTTCCATATCTTTTATCCAGGCCCTGCCGGCATAGTTCCCCTAAATAATTTATTTCATTATAGCCCTCCGGCACCTCAAAAAAAGGCAGAGTAATATTGCCTAATTCAATATTTACTTCGCAGGCTAGAGCGACCTTTTCCGTATTGGCGATTGCCTCCGGCACGTCGCGGAAAGCTTCGGCTATTTCCCGGCCCGGGCGCATTGAATAATCAACCCCGGTCATGTTCATTCGGTCGCTATCTTCTTTCTTTTTTTTATTCTGCAGGCAAAGAAGGATATCCTGCGCTTCGTCGTCCTCTTTCTTTAAATAATGGATATCATTGGTGGCAATTAAAGGGACCCCCAATTCCCGGGAAAACTCAATCAATTTCTTATTAACTTCGCCTTGACCATCTAGGGTGGGATGGTCCTGCAATTCCAAATAAAAATTATCCTGGCCAAAAAGATTATTATATTCAATGATCCTTTGCCGAGCTTTTTCCAGTTTGCCCGATAAAATGAGGTGGGGTATTTCCCCGCCTAAACAGGCGGTAGAGGCGATCAAGCCGTCATGATATTTTTCTAAAACTTCCCAGTCTATTCTCGGCTTATAATAAAACCCTTCGAGATGGGCGATCGTCGTGAGTTTTATTAAATTTTTATAACCTTCATTATTTTTCGCCAAGAGAATCAGATGGTAATAATTTTCATCCGCCCTGGAATTTTTGTCAAAACGGGATTTTGGCGCGAGATATGCTTCAACCCCGATAATCGGCTTTATCCCGGCTTTTTTGCATTTCTGATAAAACTCAATCGCGCCATACATAACCCCGTGGTCAGTCAAAGCCAGAGCGGGAACTCCGTCTTCTTTAGCCGCGGCTACGAGTTCGTCTATTTTAGTTAAGCCGTCAAGCAAAGAATAATGGCTATGGGTATGGAGATGGACAAATTTCATGTTATCGGGCGTTAATTAATAACCTTTATTTCATCTATTATCATACCTAAGAAGGACAGTGTTGGCAAATGAGATAATTTTAATCTCAATTATAACAAAACCGCAGTCCCCGTGAAAAGACTGCGGAAATAATTTAACAATTAATACCAAAGGTAAACCGTTAAGCAAGTATTAATCCTCTATCTACTAAGGGTATCCTATTAATTTTGCATGCACCACGCTCTGTGCTGTGTGTTGCAAAAGTCTATGTCGCCTTCCCAAGGAGAGATGGTTGTGGCGCCCCCTGCCCATGATGTTGTTATCCTTGCCATAGTTCCATAATGAGCTCCGCTAGTTGATGTCCAGGCGGCGCAATTTCCCGTACCTACAGTAACTGTGGTATTAGAGACACCACCGGTCCTGATCCACCCGAGTGTGCCGACTGGAGGACCATACAACCCGGAATCATCCAAATACATCCCAAGAGATGAGTTGTAAGTGTGTTGATTAAGATCAATTAATTCCCATAATGAAGCGAAGTGGTACCCAGAGGCGCAGGCGGTCAAAGGCCCACCGCCCTCCATCGTGGCCGAAGTCAAATAATACTTTTTTTTGTTCAACATATTACCTTCTATATACTTCAACCCGCTCCAAAGCGAGGAAGCTGCGGAGGGTGTCGTAGTCGCGCTCGCATTGGTGCCGATTCCTGTCTGGATATACTCTTCTCTTTCAATAATACTGCCGTCGGCGTTAGAAGCGACATTAGAAGAGCTAAAATCGTTATTAGCGTCATTATTGCCTAAAATATTCTGGGCGAAATCCTGGTCGGAAGAATTGGGGCCAACTGAAGGCTCAACAAACGCCGCGTAAACCCAAACCGTAATAATTGCGGTCAGAGTTAAAACAATAACCGTAGCGGCTCTTTTGCCTAATTCTTTTAGATCCAGGAAATTAGCTATTTTTTTAACTAAATTATTCATATTTAGAAATTCCCTATACCAAAAAACAGACAGAAAAACTGTTTTGGTTATCTGAATTTATTTTACCATTATTGTTGGATAAGCTCAATGCTTTTGTTGGCTCCAGGCTATAAACAGATTGGCAAATAAAAAAACCTCTATAATGCTTCGGCTGAAGTTATAGAGGTTGTATGGGCAAGGACGGGAAAGGTCATTGCTTTTTGATGATTTTGAACTTTGCTTTTGATTTTTCTACTTTTGGGGCAGTCACGAGGTCGGATTTTTCCTGGCCCTGGTTCTTCGTCTGGTCAGGTTTCATCTGAGCATCAGAGCCGGTGGAGTTAACCGCCTTATCGCCGGCCTTATTCCCAGCCGCCTGCTTTTCGTTCCTTTTCTGGAGCGCAAATTTCAACGCTCTTTTAATCGAACTAACTGACTTAGCCGTTCCAGAGAAGAGATCTTTTCCTTCGAAGGAATCACTACTGGCTTCGCCATTTACTGTGACGGTTGTAAAATTTCTTTTTTCCGGGCTCCCGTCTGATCTCTTGAAATCGTACGAGTCCACCAAGATTATAACTTCCTTTACAGGCAACCCCCTGTTATCGGTCCTTATTGTCGACTTAATGATTTTTTTATCAACCTCGTTTAATTCACAACCCGAGGCGATGATAACGATATCCTCTTCCGCCGCAACCTTACCCGCTATCGGCAGCAGAAAAAAGATAATTGCTAATGCCGCCAGAAGATTTCTCACGGTACTTCCCCCTTCTTTGAAAGTTTGTTTTTTGAGATTCTGTTTTCTATTTTGATGAATGCCTTAATATTCCAATCTAAAAAGAGCATTAAAAAATATTAGCATATTTCTTTGTTGTCGTCAATAACTAAAAACTCAGGGCATACTCTGCCCTGAGCGCAATATCTTACATTTAAAACCGCTAAACCCAAAGCCAGGCTAAAATTACCAGCCCTAAAATTATTCGGTAAACCCCAAAGTAGAAAAAATTGTATTTGGTTATAAATTTCAGGAAAAACTTTACGCCGGCCAAAGCGGCAAAAAAGGAAATTATAAAACCGACCAGAAGAACTCCTAATTCCTGGCCGGAAAAGCTAAACCCGGTTTTAATTAAGTCGTAACCAGTCGCCGCTATCATCGTTGGCACCGCCAAGAGAAAAGAAAACTCCACGATTGCCCGGCGGGAAAGTTTTAACGATAAGCCACCGATAATCGTAGCCGCGGCCCGGGAAACTCCAGGGATTACTGCCACTGACTGGCACAGTCCTATTAAAAAAGCTTGCTTGTAAGTAATTGCATCGCTGCCATTATCCGCCGTTCTTTTGCCTTTGCCAGCTTCAAAAACAATAATAATTATACCTCCGATTAGCAGAGCCAAAGCAATAACCGAAAGACTTTCCATTAAAAAATTCTTTATAATTTGATAAAAGATAAAACCGACTACGGCCGTCGGCAGAAAAGCCATAATTATTTTTTTTAGATAATCCAGATCTTTGAAGAACCTCTGCCAGTATAAAAATACCACAGCTAAAATCGCGCCCAGCTGGATGGTGATCTCAAAATTCTTGGCGAACTCGGTTTGGCCGATAGCCAAAAGCTTGGCCGTAATTATTAAATGGGCCGTTGAAGAAATGGGCAAGAACTCGGTTAAGCCTTCAACTATTCCTAAAATTATGCTTTGGATTACATCCATAAGGTTAAACTATGGGATCTTTAGTCCCGAGTACTCGGGATTAGGATTTTGAAAATAACACTATCCTAATAATCCTAAGAGTCTCAAGAATCCCAGTTAATTTTTTAGGCAAACGGCAAGTTAGCCGGCGGGGAAGCATTTTTTTTCGGATTATTCTCCTCTTTAGTCATAACTTCGTCCCGTAATTCTTTTTTTCCATTCTTATTTTTGTTTCCCTCTTCCATAAACTCCGGTTCAAGCGTAGCTTCGCTTACTATTTCTTCGCCAATCGGCAGTTGCATGGGCGGACCGGATTTTCTTCCCGGCGCTTTTTGGATCATCGGCGCTTTAACCACGAACTCTATTGGGAAATGCCAAAGAGTGGCCAGCTCCTCTATATTCATTATGCCCATATTTCTTCCGCGGGTAGTGCTCCTGCCTTTATAAGCCCGCATAATTTTATTCTTTCTTACATTGGCGCGGTACTCCGTAAAAAAATAATCTGCAGAGGTCGCCGTTAAATCCATGTCTGGTTTTAAATTATTCAGGTCTAAATCCATAAATTGCTTCATATAGCCGATAAATCCTTCCCTGACCTTAGGTTTGTTCATTATTTCTTTTTTGGCGACATAAATAAACCTTGATTTAAATTGAAAACCTAATTTACTGGTCTTGTTTTGAATAGCTTCTACCTGTTTTTTTTCTTTCGGCTTCAAATTCATCATTTTTAAAGCGTCGTCTTTTTCGTCTTTTTCCTCAATATCCCCCCAAATACTATAAATAGATTCGCTAATATTTCCCATCCAACCAATAATTCCATCTATTACATTATTGGCGAAAGTAGCCGGCAGCTTTTCCTTCAAAATTCTCTTTACTTCTTTTTCCCCTTCCTCCGGCCAGTCAAAACCCATAGGCTTAATTAATATCTGGAACCAAAACTGTTCGCCCTTTTTTAAACTGCTGCATAAATCCATTAAAGTTGCCATGGTGTCTTTATATTGGGCCTCGGGCGGCCCCATTTGTTGCTCAAATTCTTCATAAGTCTTAATCGGATAGATAGGATTTTTAGCCTGGATAAATTCGCACCCCCAGATATCATAAACTTCGTCCGGAAATTTATCGGGCATGCCCTCGGTGTAATCATCAACTTCGGTAATTTCCGCATCCGGATATTGGGAATAAACCGCGGCTTCCACCATATCCCGGAATTTCACGTGGGGGCGGATTAAAAACTGGGTGTAACCCTCTATGCTAATAATCTCAAAACTGAAAGGTATTTGAAATTGTCCCTCCCAATATTTTTCAATTAAAGTATGGGTTTTGTGGGCGCCGCCGATATAAGTGAATAAATTTTCCACCGCCTTAATCGTCTGCTCGTTATTGCGCGGGATATCAACGGCTAAAAGAACATATTTATTTGTCTTATCCCATTGAGTCTTTATGTAAAAAATCCAACTTTCTTTAGCGCCCCAAAGGAAAGCCAAAGAAATCGGCAGCCAGCCGAACAATAAAAAAGTCCGCCACATCAGTAAATCCGGGCTGGTATTAAAAAAATTGTAGACAGATGAAAAATCTATGACAATATCCATCAACCAATTTTCAATTTTCAATTCACAATTTTCAATTCCGAAAATCCGGAATTAAAAATTCGGAAATTAAAAATTATTATATCAAAAATAAAGGTTATCTATATAATAAACCCACGGCTAATCACTAAATACCAACCCTAAAATTAGCAAATTCGTAAATTTATAGCTAACTATATTCTACCATATTTTGCCATTTTTAGACAAACGAAAACCGCCCCTTTGATAAGGAGGCGGTTTTTCTTATATTTTCCTGAATTTTAAAATTACTTATTCAATGGATCGTGCCCGTTAGCTACTTCAATCCCGTCAATAAACCCATCGCCGTCCGTATCTTTCTTTTTCGGATCAGTCCCCAGCTCGGCCTCTCTCTCGTCAGTCAATAAATCTCCGTCAGAATCAATTCCCCTGGCCGAACCGGAATAAGTAATTGCCTGCATTATATTCCAATCTTCTGTTGAGCTTGGAGCGCGGCCGTAAATATTCTTAAAAATTTTTATCCCTTGTTTTTCTGAATTTAAATTCCTATTTTCCGCTTTTTGGCGAAGACCGTAGGCCATGACGGTTACGGCGGCGTTATCATTAGCGTTGTTCATGTCGGCTATTCTTTGGTAGATCTTTTGAAACTGCTCTTTGGCTTTTTTCTCGGCCTCGTCATTAGTAATGCTCGGCCACCGGCCATTGGCTATTTTAATCGCGTCTGCTAGCTCGACTTCGGTTTCCGGAAGCTTACTAAAAGCGCTTTTATATGAGTATATAACCGCCGCTCTCTCGCCTTCTCCGAGTTTTTGAGTGTTAGCGTCTACGCCATAGGTTATAAAATTATTAATGGCGCTTTCCATTCTTGTGGATAATTTTTCTACATTCTTGGTTAATTTTTCCAGATATTTAATTTTGGCATTCTGTTCTTTAATTATATTACGAAGCTCTCTAAGTTCAGAGAGGATTGTGCTGAATTCGTCCTTATTCAAAAGCTTAGCCTTGTAGTCAATTTCTACAACCTGCTCATCCTTAACAACTTCCGTTGTGTCTTGCGAATTTTCTTTTATTTGAATCACTGTCGATAAGGTATTGTTTTTTTCATTCGACTCATCCAATTCATTGCTATTATCCACGGTAAAATGGAGATAAATATTTCCGGACGTATTGAAATTTCCCAGCCAGGAAAATGTAACTGACTCATTTGTATTTAACGGTTTTGAAGCGGTTAAAACATCCCTGTCGTTTTTAAATGATAAGATAGACGGCGTAGCACTATTAAATACAAAATTTTGGGCTGAAAAATTATTGTACCAACTCAATAATCCTGCTGTTCCAGACAAATCACTGCCCAAATTTTTAACCACAACAGAGAGTGTACCATCTTCGCCTTTTAGATTATTTGGCGACTCAAACTTAATGCTAGTTACGGTTAAATCCGGCTTCGTCTGGTTGCTGGATCCCGCACAAGCGCATATAGGATGGCAAGTGGCGCAGACATTATTAACTTTAGTGCATGACGGAGTAATATCTAAATAGTGGCAATTGTTATAACCAGTGGCATAATAGGGAGAGCCATAAACTCCACCGGCGTTATCTTTTGAGCAAACGCAGTTGTTGCCGGGATCAAAATATTTACCGATTGTACAATTCTTGTCATCGTCAACTGCCTGGCAGGTTAATCCCTTGTTTTTGCATACTGTGTCGCATGTCTCTCCTGAGTTGCCCGTATACCAGTTATAATCACCCTGACCGCAAACATTAGGAGTTCCGCCTCCGCCGCAGGTTTCCGGATAACTGCACTCTTTGCCGGAATCGGTACAGGCAGTAGATGCCGCAATAATACTGAAATAGTTGTCGCTTCTATCTTCAACGCCCGAATATTGGTTCCGTTCATCTGCGCAGACATCTTGCCCATTAATGGAGCTACAAACAGAGATGAGCATTTCATAGCTTGATCCTGGCTCCGCATTTGATGGAACAACGAAATCACTCGAACCAGTATTCTGGGGAACCATAGTAATCCATGACCCGACATTAGTTTTAGCCGTTCTATTTAAAAGATTCAAACTAATACTTGCATCTTGAGAAATTCCGGTTGAATTCCATCGAACGGTGTAGTTTTTTCCTGCTTCCCACTGCTCTCCCCCATTCGGGCTCAAAACGGTGATGGAGGGTGAGGTAGAACTGGCAGCCTTAGCTTGTGGAATGGCTAAAATACTAACGACGGCTACTGCAATAAAAAATGTCATAACCGCAAACATTTTTCTAAATTTTAGCTTTTGCATAATTTTTTTAAATTTGAATAATATATAAAATATTAATAAAATCGCCTCTTTTATCATTCTACCATAATTGCCGCTTTCCAACAAAAAAACCGCTCCCCTGATGAGGGAACGATTTTTTTATATATATTTTAACTTTTATTTGTTTACGTCAGCCGTCTTTAAGCTTTCTATTAACTGGTATTTATTCCCGGCCTTCTCAAACATTTCCCTGTTCATTAGGGCTAAAACTATAGTCGTCTTTTTTACCAAACGTTTTTCTAAAACCTTATCAATAATCTCGTCGCGAGTCAGGGGCTTGCCGGCTTGGGTTAAAATATCCTTTATAACGTCAGCGACCGTACCCTCTTTATACCCCCATTCTTTTAAGCCATAAAGGCCGCGTCCGACTAAAACATATTTCTCGTCGAGAATAAGCTCATTATGGACCGTGGCGGCATTGGCCTTTTTGCTGTCAAAACCGGTCTGATTAATATGGTCGGCAATCTCGGCAAAATGCATCGGCTTGCCATGGTTTTTTAAGACGAGGTATATCTTATCGTTTATGGTCTTCGGTTTTATTTCCCGCCAGTCATAAATTCCCCAATCGCCGAATTTATTCTGCTCAACCTTCCTTAAAGCCCGCAGGAGGGAATATAAAACTTTATGGCTGTTTATGACCTCAAATTTTTCCGCAAAAGAATTGTTGCCTAAAATTCTTGAGATATCAAGGCTGTAAGGAATATTAAATTTCTCACGATTTTTATTATAGCCTTCCAGTTTAGTGAAAATATCTATCATCTCTTCCGTATTAAATATTTTTTTAAGGCTTTCTATCTTCTCAATCAATTCAAGGGATAACTCTTCTAAATGATCAAGAGTTTGATATCTTAATTTATAAAAATCCAAAAATAACTCGGAGTCGCTTACCTCTTCAAATTCTTCCGGCAATAATTTAGAAATAAGAAAATCAAGGTGGCTTTTATGGATCAGCTCCTCGTCTTTTTCCCGGCCGTCGCCGTTTAAGGAAAATTTAGCTAAAGCATTAAGCAGATACTGCCTTTCCATAAGCCCGCCGTGCTCTTCCAGAAGCTGCGAAGTTACTTTCTTTAAAATATCAACATAACTCCCGAGCTTTTCCAGCTGGCGCAGTTTCTTTATGCCGGAAACTTCAATCTGCCTTATTCTTTCCCTGGTAAGCTTATGGGCCTGGCCCACCTTTTCTAAGGTTTCTTTGCCCTGGCCATGCAAACCAAAACGACGGGTAAGGACGTCTTTTTCCCTGTCCGCCAGTTCGCCCAGCAAATTATTTACGATTTCCACCGCATTTAATTTCGCTATTTCTTCGGCTTTCTGATTATTGATTATTTTGTCCAAGATTGAGATATTATCCATAAATTTATAAAAGCAAGGGGTTTTAAAATAAAAAAGTGATTTATAATTTTAGCTAATATTAGTAAAAATATCCTAATAAACTTAAGTATCTTGTCTACTATGTTGGTAATATAGCATAAATTTTTATATGTGTCAAGGCGTATCAAAAAAACAAAAAAGCAAGAAAACAAAACTTATACTTCGGCAAAATCTCCTATAAAATAACTCTCCGCCGCAAATAATAAAAAACAGGGCTATCCTGCCCTGCAAAAATTTAGAAAATTAAATCCTAAGGATCCTAAAGATCTTAATAATCTCAAGAATCCCGCCTCAAAACCCTAAATACTGTACTTCTTCCTGCAACTGGATATTAAACCTGTTCCTGACTTGCTGCTTAATATAACTAATTAGCATCACAATATCTTCGGCCGTGGCTTGGCTGGTGTTAACAATAAAATTAGCGTGCTCTAAGCTCACTTTTGCTCCCCCGATTTTTTTGCCCTTAAGCCCAGCCAGCTCTATCAGCCAGCCGGCTCCGACTTTGCCTTCTTTAACAACGCCGGCCTTGTTGGCTAAGTCCGCTATGTTCGCATTGTTCTCTTTTAAATAATCAAGCGGCAAATTTTTAAAAACCGAACCGGCGCTGGGAAGTTTTGGCTGCCGGCTCTGCCTTGATTCTAAAAATTTATTTACCGCGGATTGAATCTGGATTTTATTTCCCTTTTCCAGTTTGAGAACAACGTTCCAAATTAAATAACTATTATCTTTCTTAAAAATACTTTCGCGATAATCAAACCGGCAGTCTTTATGGCTGAATAATTCAAATTTTTCCTTTTTAACATTAAAGACTTCAACCGTCTCCGCTACTTCAGCCATAGACAAGCTAAAAGCGCCGGCATTTCCCCGAATCGCTCCGCCGATTGTCGCTCTGGGAATGCCGGCCGCCCATTCCAAACCGGACAAATTTTCACCAGTGGCGAGGAGCACAGCCCGGGCTAAAGTCGCTCCGGCTCCGGTCTCCATTCTTTCGCCATGAACCGTAATATTATCATTAGCCATTTTTATCACTAAACCGTCAACTCCCTTATCGTTTATTATTATATTGCTGCCCCCGCCCAAAATATAAAATTTTTCTTTACTCTCCTTAGCCCATTTTATCGCCTCCAGCAAATTATCTTTCTCTTTTACTTCAATAAAAAACTTAGCCGGCCCGCCAATCCGGAAAGTGGTAAACTGGGCTAAAGGTATGTCTTTTTGAATATTTCCCATACAAATCCTAAGAATCCCAAAAATCTTAATAATCCTACTACAAATTTTACCAAAAAAACAGATAAAAATCCAGCCCTTGACCCATCAAAAACGCTCAGGCAGCACCCGAGCGTTTTTTTATTTAAATCTTAATTCTAAAATCTTAATTCTAAAATCGCTAGTCCACGTCCCCCATCCTCTGCAACTTTAACAGTTCGGCGTACAAGCCGCCATTTCTACTGGCTAACTCATAGTGGCTGCCCTCTTCAGACACTTTCCCGTCTTCTAAAACAATAATTTTATCCGCTTTCTTTATCGTGCTTAAGCGATGGGCAATAACTATTACGGTTCTGCCCCGTTTAATTTTTTCCATCGCTTCCTGAATTAATTTTTCGCTTTTGCTGTCTAAATTAGAAGTCGCTTCGTCAAAAATCAAAATCCGCGGATTAGCCAAAACCGCCCGGGCAATGCCGATTCTTTGCTTCTGCCCGCCGGAGAGTTTAATCCCCCGTTCCCCGACCAAAGTTTCATATTTATCCGATAACTGGTCAATAAACTCGTCGGCATTGGCAATTTTGGCCGCGGCCTTGATCTCCGCCAAGCTAGCGCCCGGGTTGGCGTAAGAAATATTATCTTTTACGCTCGTATTAAAAACTTCTACTTCCTGCGGCACAATCGCTATAAATTTTCTAAACTCATATAAATCATAGTCTTTTAAATTCTTATCGTCCAAAAATACCGTCCCGCTTTGCGGATCATAATGCCGGTAAATCAGGCGCGCGACCGTAGTTTTTCCGCCGCCGGACGGGCCGATTAAAGCCGTGGTGCAGCCGGAATTTATTTTAAAATCTACTTTATCAAGCGCCCTTACTCGGCTGTCTTTATAAATGAAAGTTACGCCTTTAAACTCAACCTGGCCCCGCAGGTCTTTCACTTTAAGGCCATTAGCCGGGTTAATAATATCAAGTTCCTGATTAGCCAGTTTATAAAGGCGGTCAATCGCCTCGCTTGAATCCATAATCCGGTCATAAAGCCGGGAAATTCTAAATAGGGAAACAAGGGCCTTTTCCGAAATCGTAATTATAAAGACTAAACTGCCGATAGTAATGCCGCCGTTCCAAACCAAATAAACGCCGAAAAGTATTATTAAAACCCGGCCGGCGGTTATAACCGCGCTGCGGGAATAATTATAGCTAAGCATCTTAAAAAATTCGAACAGCGCGACTTTCTTGCTTTTATCTTTTATCTTTTTAAACTCGTTTACCTCTCTCTCCTCCTGGACGAATGATTTCACGGTATTAATATTTATTATTGTCTGGGTCATTTTGCCGGCGGCTTCTTCGTACAAATCATGCCTCAATCGGCGCAAGGGAGAAATTTTTTTATTCAGCTTCGCGGTCAGATAAATAAAAACCGGGGTAAAAAGGGAAAAAATTAAGCCAAAACGCCAGTCAACCAAAAATAAAATAACTCCGGTCATAACCACCTGGATAATCGTCGGCCCGACTTCCCAGAAAAAATTGCCTATCAGGTCGGTTATCTTATCAATACCCCTATGAATCTTAAAAATTTTATTGCCGGTATTTTCTTTTTCATGGTAAGCCAGCCCCAGCTCTACCATTTTCTTCTGGGCGTTAATTGATAAATACCTTTCCACGCCGACAATAATTCTAAATATTTTTTTATCCCCGAAATAATCTATGAGGTTGACTAACAAATCGGAAATTAATATCAAAATAATCAAAATTATTATATTTTCTATATACTCAACTTTAAAGTCGGTAATTAAGTCAATAATTCTTTTAACTAAATATGGGCCGATGAATTTAGATCCTTCTAAAAACATTGTTAAAACAAGCAAATAAATAATTTGCTTATGCGCCGGCGCGATTAACCGCCACAGTCTTAGCCAAAACTGGCGCATATTAATCGGCCTTCTGTCCAGTTTTAGATTTAATTCTTTTTCAATCATAAATATGACAACCAATAAAAATAAGAGGAATTTCTCTTTCCCTCTATAAATATACGTAAAATCAGTAAAAAGGTTTCAATCTTAGCCCTTTACCAAGTTCTCCCCGATGCGGAAAACGTCTCCGGCTCCCATTAAAATTATAACGTCTCCCCTCTCCGCCTTCTCCCGCAAATACTTCTCACATTCGCTAAGAGTTGAAATATAGTTTAATTTTTGCTTAATTCCTGATTCCTGATTCCTGATTCCAATTTTCTCCACTACATCTTTACTGCTAACCCCGCCTTGTTTCTCCCTCGCCGACCCGTAAATATCCAAAACTATCACTTCATCCGCCTGTCCGAAACTTTTGGAAAAATCATCAAGCAAAGCTTTGGTGCGGGTAAAAGTGTGAGGATGGAAAACCACAATTATTTTTTTATTCGGATAAATCTGCCTGGCGCCGGCCAAGGTCGCTTTTATTTCCGTGGGGTGATGGGCGTAATCGTCAATAATCGTCGCTCCCCGGTACTCTCCTAAAACCTGCATGCGCCGGGCCGTGCCGGAAAACTCTTCAAGATAAGTCCTGATAAGATTTAAAGGAACGTCCAGCTCAATCCCTGCCGCAATCACGGCCAAAGCGTTAGAAACGTTATGCGCTCCGGAAAGCTGAATAGAAAAATCTCCCAATAGGTCGTCTCTTTCTCCTTCCGCTTCCTCTTCATCCAGACCGAACTTAACTTTAAAAAATTGCTTTCCCGCTCCCTGTTTAATATCATAAGCGACATAATCGGCCACTTCGTTTAAGGCATAACTTATTACTTTAGCCCGGCAATTGACATTAACGGTTTTGCGTATGGCAGGGTCGTCAAAATTAGCGACCAGGAAACCGCGAGCCGGAAGCTTTTCAATAAATTTTATAAAAGCGTCTTCATAATCCTGCTTGGTCGGGAAAAAATCCGGATGGTCATAATCAATATTGGTAAGAATTGTGGCCCGGGGCTGGAAATATTTAAACTTATTCTGGTATTCATCAATTTCCGCTACCAAATAATCTGATTTACCAACCAGACTGGAGCCGTTAAATTGGGGAACGCGGGAACCGACTAAAACGTTCGGCTCTAGGCCAGCTTGCGAGAGCACGAATCCAAGCCAGGCCGTGGTCGTAGTTTTACCGTGCGAGCCGATTACCGCTATGCCAAAATGGGAATTAAAAAATTCCGCTAAGGCCTCGGCATAAGTTAAGATTTTGGTTTTACCAGCTAGCGCCTTAGCCACTTCCGCATTGTTTTCTCCGTTATAGGCCGTGGAATAAATAATTAAATCAACGTCATTCGGAAGATTATCTTTAGAAAACCCTTCTATCACTTTTATGCCGGCATCCTTTAAAACTTCATCCGTCATAAATTTTTCCTTTATATCAGATCCGCTTACGGAAAAACCCTTGCCAGCCAAAAACTGCGCGAGCATAGTCATGCCCACGCCTTTGATGCCGATCATGTATATGTTTTTTATCTTGGATAAATCCATATTATTCGCATAACGCGCAACGCATAACACTACTATGTATATGCCCTATTTTTAAATCATTTTTTCTCCTTTCTTAATAACTATTTCGCCTAACGTTTCGGCATATCTAAAGTTTGTCTACTTTTATCTGTCCATCAACTTTTCCACAATTAACTCCTCTGCAACCTTAAGTAAATATAAAACTATACCACCAATAATGATACCGATTGCTACATTAATAATAAATGGCCAATCAAAATATTCCATAAATTTATAATTATTATAATTAAAAAGTGGCTGAATTAGGGAGAGTGAGCGTTAAGAATAAAATTATTTTTTTAATTTACCTAGCAACACATTGTATTGTGCGCCTGTATAATTTGCATGCAATATTGTATAATCACCGGAATTAAGTTTTTCACGAATTGTTTTATTGCCAACATCTCTAAGCTTGTCTGGTAAAAATTCATGAAATTCAAGATTGTAAATGGTTCTATTTCTCATCCAACCTTTGATTGCAATAAAAGAAGAAACGATTAAAGCTAACAGTGAAAAAATTAAAGATAATATTTCCATAAGATTATCCATTATATATTTTATAAAAAATAATTTTATTTAGCTCGCGAATCGGATATTCCGTACTATCTCCCATTCCCACCCCTTGTCATTCCGGCCTCCGAGCCGGAATCCAGGGTTGCGTGATTTTAATCTTCTTTTCTGCAAAGTCTAATTCGTATGGTTCACTCCTGGATTCCCGCTTTCGCGGGAATGACAGTTTAATGTTATACGTTCCACGTTATGCGATGTTTAATTTTTTAAAGCCCCCACTCCGAAGCTTGATATTTATCTTGCCGTAACAAAATCTCAATTTGTTTTTGTATTTCTAAAATATCTTTATTATCTAAAGGCTCAAATTTATCATAAAATCCAGTTTCACGATGTGGGAAATTACAAGCGTCGCCCCACTTATGAATTTTAGCGCTCTTAGCTCGACCATACAAATGAATATGCAAATATGGACCTTCCGGCTTAAAGACGCTCCAATTGCCATTGTCTTGATAGTTTATCCTGCCCACATCAATTCCTCGATTGTTTAGGCCGATGGTCATTGCTTTGCCAACCAGCATAGTCAATCGCATAAGCTCAATCGCCAATTTAGGTGAAAGTTGCGTACGGTCAATAAGTCTCACTTTGGGGGAAATTTTCAGATGACCGCCATCGGTGCGAGTAACGTGTGGTTGTTCGACGGCCTCAACAATAAAATTTTCTGTCTGATAAATTTGAGCCATATTTATAAAATCTTTATTTTTTTGTATTCTTCAATTTTTTTGGCAGGTTTTCTATACTATTTTCAGAAATAATATTAAAGATATTTTTATCACCGCGTTCTTGTATTGCATAATCAATTAAAATATCTTTAAAATAATTTGCGCATATTGCGTCCACAAGTCCCTCTTTTTCAATATGCGTTAGTTTAAACTTTTTTATAATGCACTCTTCAATTCCGATGTGGACAATTTCATGGACTATAGTATGAATTGGATTGCGACGCTTAAATATGCCGTCTTTCTTTGTTTTTATAATAATATCCCCCGCATCAAAATCATATGATCCTCCCGGTCCATAGGCCGTCAGCCTAATTTCATATTTTGGAAAAAGTTTAAATCCCCAGCTTTTCCATTTTTCCATTCTTTTTATCGCTTTTTCAGCTAAACTAATTCCTTTGATTACGGTCTTCAATCCATTTTTAAAATAATCTAAATCATATACTTCTCTTTTAAATATATCTCTCGCTTCTTCCATATCCAACGATTTAAGCAAATCAAGATTATTGGAAATTTTTAGAAAAAATGGATGATCAGGAATCGGTATCTTGTAGCCATGCTCATTATAAAACGACATTTTCCCGAGAACTTTGATAAGATAGTTAAACTCTTCATCGGCAGTTTGAGCGCGAACAATTATTTTATAATCCGTTGTATTATTCATTTTAAAACAAGTAATTTTAATATTTTACCTAACTATGCAATATGCGTTCTTTCTCATAATTGAAAAGTATGGTAAAATAAAGCAATAAATAATCAATACTCTTTAATATTTATTGATTGCTAAAATATGCCCGAAAAAAAGAAAATGAAAACTTCGCACAAATCCTACCGCCTGCTTGTATTTTGGGTTGGCATTATCGCTACGATTGCCTACCGCATCATTGTCGTCTTAAACTTTTACTCGGCGCTTTGGGTAGAAATTGCCTGGTACATCGGCACTATCGGTTTTGTTTGGTACTTTGCCCACCGCTACAACATAGAGCACAAACGGAAAAAATTAATCATTGAACGGAAAATTATCTATAAATTATACCACGATAAGCCACTTAATAAGGGCGACCGCAACGTTCTGCTCTATATTGCCAAGAGCCTGCGGTCAAGCAAGGCCCAGTGGAATTACATTGCCATCTTTGCGTTTTCTCTATTAGCTCTGCTTTACGCTTTATACGTTAATATAACAAAATTCCTCTTATAGGGGGAGACAGACTGCCGGAATTTCGCTGGCGGTTTTTTTATTTCCGTAAAACTCGTTAGGCGTTGCGTGCTACCAGTTCCACGATTTTCGCAATCGCTTCATTCGCCCCCTTCTTCATAACCTCGGCCACATTGTTACTTAACTTACGGCGTAAAGTTTCATCTTTTAATAATTCTCCTATCTTATTAGCAAAATCCTTTGCTGTCAATTTTTTCTGGTCTAAAATTATCGCCGCTTCATCTTTAACAAATACTTGGGCATTATCTTCCTGGTGCGAATCCGGAATCGGAATTATAATTGCCGGTTTTCCTAAATAGGAAATTTCCGTCAAAAATCCCAGCCCAGCTCGCGAAACCACCAAATCCGCCGCTTGCATAATCCCCATCACTTTTTCATGTTCAAGAAAATCATAAGAAACATAATTCCTGATTCCTGATTCCTGATTCCTGATTCCCTTTTTCTTTCCCGTTATATGGATAATCTGACAAATTTTTACTAGTTCATCCAAACTCTCCCAAACCAGTTTATTAATTGCTTCTGCGCCGGTTCCCCCTCCAACCACTAAGACTATTGGCAAGTTCCTTTTTAATCCATATTTCTTACAAAATTCGTCAATCTGAAATCTGAAATCTGAAATCTGAAATCTGACGGGATTTCCTGTCCAAACCGCTTTCTTCCCATAGCTAGCCAATGATTCTTCAAAAGTTACGGTAACCACGCGGGCAAACAACGCCATTAATTTGTTAGCCAAGCCGGGCCGCACGTCCTGCTGATGAACCAAAATCGGTACGCGCAGAACCCAACCCGCCCAAACTATCGGCACACTCACGAAAGCGCCAGCCGTCATTATTAAATCCGGCTTGAATTTTAAAATTATAAAAAAAGATTTAAAAAATCCGGCAATAATCTTAAAAGGATCTAAAAAATTATTTAAAGAAAAATAACGCCTTAATTTTCCACTCGGTATAGCTATAAATTTAATACCGTCTTTCTCAACCATTTCCCGCTCTGGACCAAATTTTGTCCCCACCCACAAAAATTCATATGTCCGAAGTCCGACATCCGACATCCGAAGTCCGGAAGCCACCGCCAAAAGCGGCGAAACCGAGCCTCCGGTTCCCCCGCCAGTTAGAAGTACTTTGACATTTTTATTTTTTTGCTGTATCATCTTTATGTTTGGCTAAAAGATAATTGAACTTTACATAGGGAGGTGCAATTATGGCCGCTACTGCTCTTGTTAAAAATGCCTATCCGGGAGTGAATCCGGAAAAATGCATGAAATGCGGTTATTTTTTAAAGTATTTGCCATGGATGAAAGCGAATGAAAATGGCTTATACTCCGGCGTCTGTATTTGCGCCAAAACTGGTAAGGGCACAGGCCCAGTCTGCCAGGATTCTTCTTAAAGACCTACTAAGCAACACAGTAGGTCTTTTTTTAATTTTTAAAGTATATATTTTGTCATTTCGACCCGCTCATAAGCGTAGCGCATTGAGCGGGGAGAAATCTATAATACATTATCAACACCGCTAACATCCTATTACAGATCTCTCCTCCCTCGTCCCGCCTCGGCGGTACGAGATCGTCGAGATGACAAAAATGAAAAAATAATTAACACCTAACCCCCATCTTCGTATGTTTGCTGATATTAATTAATATCCCAATCGCGGCCAAAGACGAAATTATGGCTGTCCCGCCATAACTAATAAAGGGCAAAGGCACGCCGGTCATGGGCAGAAGATTAACCATGCCGCCAATATTAAAAATCGCCTGAATAACAATCCAGCTTACAATGCCTATGGCCAAAATCCGGCCGAACATATCAGGCGCGTATTTAGCGATTAAATAACCGCGGTAAAAAACGTAGATATATAAAATTACCAACAGCCCGCTGAAGATTAAGCCGGTTTCTTCGGCAATGATAGGAAAAATTGAGTCGCCGCTCACTTCCGGCAAATACATAAATTTCTGCCGGCTCTCTCCTAGCCCCCGGCCCCAAAATCCGCCGGAACCAACGGCAATTAAAGACTGGTTAACCTGATAGCAAATATCATTGCTGCTGAAACCCGGGTCAGCCAAGCACCGGAAACGATCCATCTGGTAAGGTTTATAATGGACCATGACGGCAAAAGCCAGAACGCCGATGGTTATCATAACCAGAATATGAAAAATTTTTCCCCCGCCGATAAAATAAACAATTAAAGAGACAAGGGCAATAATAGATAGAGTCCCGATATCCGGCTGCAGCAGCATTAAAAAGGCGATCGCCCCCAAAACTATGACAAAAGGGCCGGTACCCTGATGCAGGTCGCTTAATTTCTTTCCCCGCGATTCAAGCCAGGCCGCCAGATAAAGAAGGTAGAAAAGTTTTACGAACTCAGACGGCTGCAACGAAAATCCAAAAACATTAATCCAGCTCCGCGATTTTCCCCAAGAAGCCGACAGCCCGGGGATAAAAACCAAAAGCAGGAGAACAATGGAAAAAATTAAAAAAACCAGGGCATATTTGCGCCAAAGATGGTAATCCAAACGGGAAAAAAGGAAACCGGCAATAAGCCCTAGAAATAATCCGAATAGCTGATGGGTAAAATAATAATAGCTATTGCCGAATTTAGCATAAGCCACGGCCGAAGTGGCGCTTGAAAGCATAATCAGCCCAAAAATAATTATGACGCCAACGGCAATAATCAAACTCCTATCGCCTTCATGCTCGCCCACCCGCGGTTCCAATAATTTATTGATAGCTTGTTTTAAAGTAGCCATGTTTTTACATCATTCTGTCCAATAAAAATAAAATTAAGCCAATCACGGTCGTTATGCCGGCAATTACCCAAAAACGCATAACGATTTTAGCTTCCTGCCAGCCCAAAGCTTCAAAATGATGGTGAATTGGCGCGGAAAGGAAAACTTTTCTGCCTAAAAGCTTTTTTGAGCTAAGCTGGATTATGACGGACAAGGCCTCAACGACGAATAAAAGGCCGATGATAGGCAGTAAGAGGACATAATTAGTAAGCATGGCAATTATGCCTAAGGTCACGCCCAAACTCATGGCGCCGGTATCCCCTAAATAAAACCGAGCCGGCATGATATTAAACCAAAGGAAAGCTAAGAGCGACCCGACGATTATGCCGCAGAAAGTAGCTAAATCATACCTGGCCATGGCAAAAGCGATAACTCCGTAAGCTAAAAAGGAAGCGAGCAAGGTTCCGCCCGCTAACCCGTCCAGGCCGTCAATCTCATTAACGGAAAAAGAAGTGGCGACAATCACGAAAATAGAAAAAGGAATATACCACCAGCCGATTTCAAAATTTCCCAAAAAAGGAACATGAAGCACTGTCCAGTCCAGCTTAAAATAAAACCACAAGGCGACAAAAATAGCGATAATCGTATAAATTAAAAGACGGTATTTTATTGTCAGCCCGCCGCCGCCAAAAATTCCTTTGCCCCGGACGTCCAGCCAATCATCAAACAAGCCGACCAAAGCCGTGGCCACTAAAGCGCCTAAAGGCAGCAAAGTTTCACTGCGGGTCAGGAAATCCAAATTCTTCAAAAAATCGGTCGGAAAAATCTTAGCTAAATAAAAAAACAGAAGAGAAAAAATTAAAACCGTTACCCAGATAAGGAGCCCGCCCATGGTCGGCGTGCCGGCTTTATGGGCATGCATTTTCGTAAAAATCGGCGTCTCCCCATTGCTTCTGATTTTTTTTCCTAATTTGTACTTATACAAAAAATGAGTCAGGGCCGGAGTAAGAGCAAAGGCACAAACAAAAGCCAAGGTTGATAAAAAAAGAATCTTAATAATATAGAATTCCTGCATACTTAATGAATATTTAATTTTAAATTTAAAATTTTAATTTCTTAGTTTTGTTATTCGCCGTCATTTAAAATTTAAAATTTGTTATTTAAAATTTTTGCGTTCTATCTAAAATTTATTAAATAAATTGAACCCAAGGCGATAAGCAAAAAAAGGTTAACAGCCAAGGAGGCGGTCAGCAACAGATGGGAAAAAAATTTAAAGTCTTGGCGGCGGGAAAAGATAAAAATTAAAACCGCGTTGACCAGAATAATTATAAGGCCGAGCAAAGGTATAATATAAATCCTTTTAACGCTGCCGATTAGATCAACCCCGAAATCAATATTGTAATGGAGGACTACTAAATCCTGGCTTACACTGGCGTTAATAAAATAAGCAGCGAGCCAGATTAGGAGGTTCGCCCCAAAAAGGAATATAAAATAAAGCCGGATGAAAAAATAGCCGGACAAATAAGAGAAGGCGCCAAAAAATTTCTGGCGCAGTAAATAAAAATTTTCGTCAATTTTAGATAAATCAAACATACCTAAAAGCTAAAAGCTATTTAAACCTTATCATATTTTTATTAAAACTTAAATACCTGTTGACCCCATTAGAAACATGCCTTACCCCGTTAGAAATAACATATTTACGGAACAAGTTTCTAACGGGGTTGACAAAAAACTAATTTTAATCTATAATATACGAAAATCTTGTTTTTTTTCTTATTTTAGGGTATTATTCTATTATATATACATTTTTTATCCACAGATGGCTCATTACAACCCACCAAGGAAAGGAGGTTAACCAGCAGTAAATTTTCATCATCTACCAGCTGATTTATTAGCAAGTAGATGAAGCAACAGGCAGAAGTTTCGCAGTAACTCCCCAAACTTTCTTTCCGGAAAGAACGGAGGAAGTATGAAACGGTTAACCCTGTTTTTGGCCATATTCCTGGCCATGTTCGTGACGATCCCGATCTCGGCGACGGCTCTGACCTCTCCGCCCGCGGCGACCATCTCGAACTCCACCTTTGAAAGCATGCAGATCGCGGGAACAAACGGAACCGTCGGCGCCACCCTCGATAACCTGGCCACCATCGACAACGTCTCCATCGTCGACAATGTCATGGCCCAGAGTGCCACGGTTACCATCGGCGACAACGTAACCTCCGTCAATATGGCCACGAACGGCGCGACGACGGACGGTATCGGTGTGCAGAACAACAAGTTGAATACTGAAGGCAAGACCAACGCGAACAACAAGATGAGTTCCGCGGTGTTTACGGCGAATTTGACGACGACCAATCCGGCCACTTTCGACGCCAACAACACCTCCGGTTCGATCAACCAGAAGAGCAACACCCGGACGGGTAACGCCATCTATACGAATATAGCTGTGGCGCTCCCGTCGAACAACACCAACGTGAACAACGCCATCGCGGTCGCGGTACGAACGGTCCAGTCGACCCAGGTGATGGCGCTCGGTACATTCTATGATGTAAGCTCCGCCGTCGGGACTTTCAGCCCGGGCGGAGAATGCGTGGCGGTCGCGACGGCAAAGCTCAAAGCGCCAACCAATTCCGCCACCGTCTACAATACCTTTTCGGTGACCTCACCCTCCGCGGTGTATCATAAGGAGGGCAGAGCTTACGCGGAAGACGTTGTGACCGGCGCCGAAGGTTTTAATCTGGACAACGTCACCAACTCGACCGCGGCGAACACCGGTACCGAGGCGGCAACCGGTAACACCCTCACCGTATACGCGCTGAATACTTCCGATGCGACAACCCGACCGGCGACACCCATCAACTCGGACATTACGCTGGGGATTGCCGCCGACGGTTTGGCCCGTAACGCTGCCTAGAAGCCGATGGCTTCAACGCAGATTTCACGGGACAAACCGTGATTCAATCTTTGGGGGCCCGAACTAACACTTCGGGCCTTTTTTTATTCTTTTTTATCTCAAAACCCTTGTTTTTTTTCTTATTTTAGGGTATATTATAAATAACATTATTTTTCCCCTGTTGTTTATCCACAGGGTGGTTCCTTTCAAACTAAAACCCTATGGAAGATGGAGTCTCCATAGTAAAAATCAGCAGTAGCAGTAAAGTAAAAACAGTATCTTCTATTTTCAAAAACTCCACATTTCCGCGGAAAAGAAATGGAGAAAAACGTCATGAAACGAACACATGCATCACAAGGATTCCTGGGTTTCGTCATCGTACTCCTGTTTATGACCTCGGTATCGATCGCCTTCGGGGCATCAACGTCGCCGCCGGCCATCATCGATAACGGGAACTCTTCTGCAATCGTCGCTACCCCGAATGACCAGATCGTCCATACCAATGCCATCATGGACGCGACCAATGCCGGCTACAACTTCGACGTGGCATTCATGGTCACCACCAACTCGGGTGCGGATCTCAAGGTCGACCTCGCGAACCTGACGCCGGCCCAGATCACCTTTAATATCGCCTCCACAGCCGACAAGACAAACACAAGCGGACAGAACGTGGACGGCGCGAACCTGGTTATGAGGAATGCGGCTATTACGGACGGATCTCTCCAGATCAACGCCAATTCCTCGGTCGACAACACCTTCAAGCAGAATGTCTCCGGCATTATCCTGACGAACGGCTCGAACGGCGCAGACGCTCAACAGTTAAACTCGGAGGTCGCCTTCGTCCTGAAAATCGAGACCTCGGCCGACGCGACTGTCTATACCAACGGTCTGGCCGACTACGTCATGGCGCCCAACTTCGATCTCTCCGGAACCGCGACGAACGTACTCAAAAAGCCGATCAATTCCTCCGTCGCAAACACTGGTGCACCAACGTCGAATAGCGTCCTGTCGACTATGAATTCGGCGATCTATACCCTTCCAGCCTCCGGCATCACCAACACGGCGATCGAATACTCGATAGTACTGTCAAGCGGACAGCAGATGAACAACCAGGCGAAAAATCAGGAGAATACCAGCGCGAACGACCTTGTGGCCGACGCGAACAATAACCTCCTGGCTGCCTCCTGGACCGCGGGGAACACCGGCACCGACCTGAAGACCGGTAACACCCCGACCGTATACGCGCTGAATACTTCCGATGCGACGACCGATGCGACGATGACCCGACCACCGACAACCTCTTACAACGCGGAGATGAATGCGATGGGGATTGTCGGCGCCGGCTTGGCCCTGAATTTCGCCTGACCCATCAAGGGTGGTAAGGGAAATTCTCGCGCACCAAGCCGCGAAGTAAAATTTCCACAGCCCGAGTCTCATCTGAGACCGGGCTTTTTTTATCCCTTTTTTACTGTCATTATTGTTATTACTCCAATAAATATGTTATAATAATTATATACTTTAATCCATAATCTTTAGGGGTTTAGAAATTGATAATTGGAAATTGATAATTGTTAATTGATTATATGTTATCTCAAAAACAAATAAAAAACATCCTGGCTAAAACCGAAATTCTGTCCGAAAGCGACTTTGATAAATTCGCCCAGGAAGCGGAAACGAGCGGTAAAAACATAGAGAGCTACCTAATGGAAAAAAAGGTTATTACTCCCCTCTCCCTTTACGAAAGCGCCGCCGAATATTTTAAAGTTCCGTTCGTTAATTTAAAGGGCCAGGCTATCCGCAAGGATATTCTTTTTAGCATTCCAGAGCCGATTGCTACTACTCATGATTTAATCGCTTTTGACGGCGATGACAAAGAAATAAAAATCGCCACTTTAAATCCGGATGATTTGGAAATTTTTGAATTTATCAAGAAAAAAACTAACCTTGAGCCGAAAATTTATCTGACCACGCCGGAAAGCATAAAAGATAACTTAAAACAGTATCATAAGGGTTTAAAAGCTGAATTTGATTACCTGACTAAAGAAACGGGAAAAGCGGAAAACGGCAAAGAGGGCGAAAAAGACTTAAAAAAACTGGCAGAAGACCTCCCCGTCGTAAGGATTGTCGACACTTTGCTGGAATATGCTATTTTTCAGGAAGCTTCCGATATTCATATTGAACCGGAGGAAAAAGATATTATTGTCCGCTACCGCATTGACGGCATTCTCCACAACGTTATGATTCTGCCGAAAAACGCACAATCCGGCATCGTCGCCAGAATAAAAATACTTTCCAATTTAAAAGTTGATGAGCACCGCCTGCCCCAGGACGGCCGGTTTAAGATTGCCAACGAGGAATATAAAGTTTCTTTCCGCGTTTCCATTATCCCGACTTTTGACGGCGAAAAAATTGTCATGCGCCTGCTTAATGAAAAAGCCCAAATTTTAAATCTTGAGCAATTGGGCTTTCAGCCCAGCAGCCTGGAAATAATTAAAAGAAACCTGAAAAAACCGCACGGCATGCTCCTGGTAACCGGACCAACCGGCTCTGGCAAAACCACCACTCTTTATACCATTCTTAATATTCTAAATACCCCGGAAGTCAATATTTCCACGGTTGAAGACCCGATTGAATACCGCATGCCCAAAGTAAACCAGTCGCAAATTAACCCAAAAATCGGCTTTACTTTCGCTACCGGCCTGCGGGCTTTATTGCGCCAAGACCCGAATATAATTATGGTCGGAGAAATCCGCGACCAGGAAACCGCCGAAATCGCCGTCCATGCCGCGATGACCGGCCACTTAGTCCTTTCTACCCTCCACACCAACGACGCGGTCACGACTTTGCCCCGTTTAAGCGATATGGGCGTGCCCTCTTTTTTGGTCGCCACCACCACCAACCTTATTGTCGCCCAGCGCTTGGTTAGGAAAATATGCCCCAATTGCATCCAGAGCTTCAACCTGGACAAGCAGGCCATAGAAGAATTAAACAAATTTCTTAATGTCGGAAATCTATTAAAAACCCTGGAAGAAGAAAAAGCGATTGTCAGCTCTAAAGAAGGGCTAGAATCCGTTCTTTTCTATCGCGGCAAGGGCTGCAAGAAATGCAATAACAGCGGTTATAAGGGCCGAATTGGCATTTATGAAACCCTGGAAATCACAAAAGAAATATCCGACCTCATTCTTAAAAAAGCTAATGCCAATGAAATAAAAACTCAGGCGGAAAAACAAGGAATGCTCGCGATTGTAGAAGACGGCTTTATTAAAGCCAAAAATGGCATTACCACGATTGAGGAAATAATGAGAGTGACCAAAGAATAAAGGATAAAATAATATAAAAATAAAATAATAAAATAATTAATTTTTTACTTGTCATCTCGAGGATTCCCGCAGTTGCGGGAAGACGAGAGATCTATGATATGATGTCAGCAGTATTTATAAGGTATTATAGATTTCTCACCGCCAACTGGCGGTTCGAAATGACAAAAAATGTGTGAAAATATTCTGCGTAATTCCCGCTTACAATGAAAAAGAGACTATCAGCGAAGTAATAGATAAAGTAAAACTGATGGTTGACGAAGTTGTGATGGTTGACGACGGCTCAAATGATGAAACTAAAAAATTGGCAAGAGAAAGAGGCGCCGTTGTTTTATCTCACATCATAAACCGCGGGCAAGGAGCAGCGCTGGAAACTGGAAATAAATATGCTTTAAGGGCTGGCGCGGATATAATTGTCCATTTTGACGCCGATGGCCAGTTTCTGCCCGAAGAAATTAATGATATTATCGCTCCTATAAAAGCGGGCGAAGCCGATATTGTTTTTGGTTCAAGATTTTTAGGAAAAAAATCAAATATGCCGCCTTTTAAAAAATATGTTATAATCCCCTTGGCCCATTTGATAAATAAAATATTTACCGGCTCTAGCCTGACCGACCCGCAAAATGGCTTCCGGGCTTTATCCCGAAAAGCGGCTGACAAGATAAAAATTGAGCAGGACGGCATGGCCCACAACACGGAAATAATTTCTAAAGCTTTTGCCAGCGGTTTGAAAATAAAAGAAATTCCGGTAACCGTCATTTATCATAATTTCGGCCAACGTTTTAGCGGCGGCCTTAAAATAATAAAGGATTTAATACTATCCAGACTGATTAATTAATGAGATTCTTGCGATATTTATAAATTCCTTGTCCCAAAAATCCTAAGAATCCCACAGGTATGTTTCAACAAATAATCGCTTTAATAATAATCGCTTTCTTCTTGGCACGCCTTTTTTGGCAAAAGCAAAAAAAACAAATCAACGCCAATGAATTTATTTTTTGGCTCATTTTTTGGCTCCTCGCCGCCGGCGCTATCATAGTTTTAAAATGGATAGATAAGTTAGCGGCCAATCTCGGATTTTCCGGATCCGGTATTGATATTTTAATTTACATCGCCGTTGTAATTCTCTTTTATTTTATTTTCAGATTAAGGTTAAGGCTAGAGAAAATGGAAAGGGATATAACGAAAATAGTGAGAAAAATATCTTTGGATGATAAAAATAAATAATCCTATTTCATATCTTTCGAGAATAAGGCGTGGTTATTGTAAATCACGCTTTTATTGTCTATACTAAAAATATGAAAATAGCGCAAATCGTCTGCGTTTTTCCTCCTTATAAAAGCGGAATCGGAAACGTCGCCTATGATTTTTCTAAAATACTGGCTGAAACGGGAAATGAAATGACCGTTTTTACGCCTGATTACGGCCCAATCTTAGAGGAAAAACACAATTTTAAAATTACTCTCTTAAAACCCTGGCTAAAAATGGGTCTGGGCGCTTTTTTGCCGCAATTACTTTTTAAATTGCGCGGCTTTGATATTGTTTACCTCCATTATCCTTTCTTCGGAGCCGCTGAATTAGTTTGGCTGGCTAAAACAATATTACCTAAAAAATTTAAACTTATAATCCATTTTCACATGGACGTAGCCGGCCTTTCTCCTTTTGCCAAAATACTTTCTCTGCCGGCTAGAATAATTAAAAATTCTCTTTTTAAAAAAGCTGACGCAATCACCTGCGCCAGCTTGGATTATGTAAAAAATAGCGATATTGCTAAAATCTATAAAAAATATCCGGCTAAATTTAAAGAAATTCCTTTCGGCGTAGACACAGATAAATTTAGACCAGCCATAAAGAAAGAAAGCGAAACAAAAAAAATTCTTTTTGTCGGCGCTCTGGATAAAGCCCATTACTTCAAGGGGGTTAATATCCTTCTCAAGGCAATATCCGAAATCCGAAATCCGAAATCCGAAATCCGAATTGTTGGCGACGGAGATTTAAAAATGTCATATGGAAGATTGGCGGAAAAATTAAATATAAAAGATAAGGTTAATTTTTTAGGCAAAGTGTCAGACGAAGAATTGCCGGGAGTTTACCAACAAGCCGATTTATTTGTTTTACCATCAATTAATAAAAACGAAGCTTTCGGTTTGGTTTTGCTGGAAGCCATGGCTTGCGGAGTGCCAGTTATTGCTTCGGATTTACCCGGAGTAAGAACGGTTTTCCAAGATAGAACACAGGGTTTGTTATGCAAGCCAGGCGATGCTAATGATCTTAAAAATAAAATAGAAGAAATTTTATCTAACGAGGAAAAAAGAAAAGAAATGGGAAAAGAAGCAAGAAAATTAGCTTTAGAAAAATATAGCTGGGAAGAAGTTAAAAAAAAATTAAACAAGGTTATAAAATGAAAAGACCGCTGTTTTGCAAACCAGCGGCCATGAAAGGAGAAAAATGCCTTACGATTCCTCCCTTCATTCTCAGTTTTTCTTCATAGTTATATATTCAAACAGACGGCCCTGGGAAATTATGAAAATGCTGAAAAGTTTCGGACACATAAAAGGAAGCTCTTCCCAAACCTCTATCTGAAAACTACCACTTAATCTTTCGGCCAAATATCGCCTATCCTCCCTTTTTGTTATTTTCCAGCCCAAAACTTTCATTCCTTCAGTATCAGACAAAGGAACAGATTGAATTTCAAAAAAAGTGAATGTGCCTTGCAAAAGATTCTTTCTTACCAAAATGTAAGGGCGTTGGAAGGGACTTAATAACTCTATCAGCCAGATGACTATATTTTCCATCTTTTGCCTCTTCTCCTAGAATTGTATGTCATTATAAAAAGGACAGTTTAATAGTCTAATTTAATCTATAATAATCTTTTTGTCAATAGCGATTTGTAAATTTGTCCCGCCTAGGCGGTGATAAAAAATTCATAATTCGTAGGAGTATGAAAATCTGCCTTATAAACAATTTATATAAGCCTTATGCTAAGGGTGGAGCCGAACGGATAGTAGAACTGCAGGCCGAAGGCCTAATTAAAGCCGGCTATGAAGTTTTTATAATATCTACAAAACCATTATTTAAAAGTCAAAAGTCAAAAGTCAAAAGTCAAAAGTTATACTACCTACCAGGGCTTTACTATAATCTTAACAAAATCCCTAAAATCCTCCGCCTGCCCTGGCATTTGCTTGACATATTTGATGTCGGCAATTACTTCAGAATAAAATCCATTTTAAAAAAGAAAAAGCCGGATGTAGTTATAACTCATAATTTAAAGGGTCTTAGCTATTTAATTCCCAATGTCATAAAATGCCTAAAAATAAAGCATATTCATGTTCTGCATGATGCCCAGCTTTTACATCCTTCCGGATTAATACTTTGTGGCAGAGAAAAACAGCTAAAAAGTTTCCCCGCTAAATTATATATTAGTCTTTGCCGCTGGCTTTTCAATTCTCCGGAGATAGTAATTTCGCCGTCAAAATGGCTTATAAAACTCCACGAGGAGAAAAACTTTTTTAGCCATTCTGAAAAAATTATTTTACCTAATCCCATTCCTGATATTCTCATCCCCTCCATCCATCCCACACCCCACCCCCTAACCCCCTCTCCTAAACAGGAGATGGGGAAAACGACGGGCTCCCTCTCCTATTTAGGAGAGGGCAGGGGTGATGTATTTCTGAACGAGAGAGGGGTGAATGAGGTCTTCCGCTTTCTTTACGTCGGACAGATAGAAAAACATAAAGGCATATTATTCTTAATAAAATCCCTCTCTATCCTTTGCCAAAATTTCAGTCGTTGCGACTTTGAATTAGTTATAGCCGGAACCGGCTCAAAACTAAAAAAAGCCAGGCAACTGGCTAAAACAAATCAATATATAAAATTATTGGGCTGGAAAGATAAAGAAGAAGTGAAAGAGCTGATGAAATCAGCTAATTGCCTAATTGTCCCTTCTCTGTGTTATGAAAATTCGCCTACCGTAATTTACGAAGCCGCGGCTTCTGGCCTGCCGATTATAGCCGCGCGCCTCGGCGGAATTCCCGAGTTAGTCCATAAATTAGGCGGCATCTTATTTAAAGCCGGAAATGAAGGCGATTTAATGCACCAGATGAGATGGGCGATGGATAATCCGGAATTTTTGCGTAAAATCGGGGGAAAAAGCGGAAAAAAAATAAAAAAATTCGGTTTAAATTATTATCTTAAAGAATTAATCGCCAATTTTCAATAATTTAAAATATAAAATGTGGGGCAATTTACACGACTACCCCACGTTTTTTTATAATAAAAATCCTAACGGAAATTAACAAGATACCCGGCTTGCCTTGCTTCAGTCTTTAATTCTATCTTTTTTACAATTTCTTCAAATTTATTCATATCTATGTCTTCTATCGCCACTTCCCGGCGCAAAACTAAGACTTCCGCGGAACTGGTAATCGTCTGGTAAAAATTCTTATACAAAAATAAAGAAACGCAGGCAAAAATTACTAAACTAAGAACGGCTATGGAAGCGTAAAAATATACAAATATTTTACTCACAGAAATTTTTAACAGGTTGAACATAAAAGTTGCCAAAAAATTGTTAATTATCGCTATTGCGCCAATAAGTGTCAGCCAAGACAAACAAGTTTACGTAAGAGCCGCTTCCTGGATTTCCGGCCGGGACAGCCGTCGAACCGGAAGATAGTTCTAAAGACTTAATATTTATATAATAATTAAGAGTTTCTAAACTAACAAGGTAATTCATCTGCCGAGCGGCCTCACCCTGGGAGGAAAGCTGCAGGGGCACCATCTTATAAAATCCATTATCAACCGGGGCTTGGGACAATAAATTTATTTTTTGGTTTATGCCATTTTTTTCAGCCACTCCCTCAAGCGCCGTCACGAACTCTAGTCCTGCATCCTGCCCGATAAATACCTGATCCAAAACATAAATTTTTTCTGCCGCCCGTTCTAATTTTTCCGTCATCTTCCTCAAACTCTGCCCCTTTACGTATCTTCTCTCCAGCTCCTGCCGCTGCGATTCAATTTCATTTTTTATATTTCTTATGTCTCTTACCGAGGGGAAAATGACAAAATAAATAACGATAAAAATAAATATAAAAAATCCGACAATACTTAGGGTCATCTTCTTCCTCAAATCCAATTTTATTAATTTCTCAAATGCCATAATTTTATAAATTTTATCAATTTTCCTCAAAAATACCTCCAAAACTATTTATTAATATTCTCTAAATTAATTTTAGCTTTCATATCAAAATCTATATCATTCTTTTCTAAAATATTTTTCATGGGGAAATTCAACTCGTAAAAAATAACGGACTTCCCCAAGCCTTCTTTAAGCGCCAGCAAACTCTCCCGCGTTTTAGCTATCCCTTTTAACTCTATCTCCTTTTTCTCCTGGCTCACTTTTATTGAATAAAACTTGATATCACTATTGGCATAACTCGCCAAATCTTTAAAAAGATAAGACCAGGGAATAAAACTACTCTGGATTTTTTCCACAAAAGACAGGCGGGTATTTATTTCTCTTATTTTAGAGTTCTGCCCCTGGCTGTCCTTAGTAATTAAGGTCGTCTCTTCCACTATTTTATTAAAATTATTCTGTAAAATTATTTTTGCGACCAGCATCACGACCGCTATAAAAATCGTAATTATAATAAGGATATAACTAGCCTGCTTAAGCATCTTATAAACATGCCTCAGTTTTATTTCTTGTTTTAATTCCTGGGAAACCAGGTTGAGATTTAACATATTTACGGGATCTACACCTTGTGATTTATTAACTAATATCAAATTGAAAAGTTAGCACCCTGCGAATTATAACCTGTCAATAAATATGCCCCGCAAGGCCAAACCAATAGCCGTGGCAAAAGTAAGGCTTGAATCCTGCGTAATTGATAAGTTGCCGTTTTCCTGCTTTTTCTTGCCGTCAGGCAGATTAACATCCAGACTGTAAGTTTCGGAAAGCAATTCTGAAAATTTATTTTTAGCTTCCCCTAAATTAACCAAAGCATCGCCCCTAATTACTTTTATAGAGGAAAATTTACTGATTATTTTATCTATATCTTTTATGTTGGCGCCGCCGCCGCAAAGCATTATCTCGCTTATCGGCCCGTATTTTGGAAAATGGCTGCCGTAAAATTCTAAAATTTCATTAACTTTTTCGTTTAAATCGCTAATCATCCCGGCCAGCACCTTATTTATTATTCCGCCGGCCTTAGCCTCGTCCAAACCGCAGATTATTTTAGCTTTTTCCGCCTGGTCTTTTTCAATCTCGAGGCTGGCGGCGATATTGGCCGTTATTTTTTCCCCGGAAATCGGCACGCTTACCGCAAGAAGTATGGTATTCTTAGCATAAACTACCATGCTCGTCCGCGTTGCCCCAATATCAATCACGGCGTAGTTTTTATTAAACTCGCCTTTAAAGCCAGGCAGCTCCTCTGGCAGTAGGCTGCGGCACAAAGACACGGGCTCGATTTCCAAAGCTTCAACCGACAATTTAGCTTTATCCAGCAAGTTGGTATACTGGTTAACGATTTTTTTCGGGGCGGCTCCGATTAAAACTAGCTGGACGCCGTCTCTTTCTTCAATGACCTGCCAGTCGTAATAAATCTCTTCCAATAAAAATGGCACATACTTTTCTATTTCCGTTTCGATTACATCCGCTAAATTATTCGGGGTTTTTTCCACTTCAATCAGCTTAATAAAAGTTTTGGTTTCCGGTAAACAAGCCACAACCATATCCGAGCTTACTTTCCCGTATTTGGGCTTATCAATAAGCTTCTTTATTATATTTGCCACTTCCTCTTCATTTTTTATTTCTCCTTCCACGATTAAGCCGACCGGAACGCTAACTTTCCCCAAAGCTTGAATTTTTATTTTTCCCCCGACCTTATTAAGCTGAACCAGCTTTAAAGACAAATCAGAAATATCTAAGCCCAGGGGATAAAGTGAATTTTTAGAGAATAACATCAATTAGAAATTAAAAATTAAAAATTAAAAATTATTCCAATAAACTAATTCTAATTATTACTTCTTAACAACATTCATATTATAATTATACCACAATTAGCTTAATTCTAATATTCTTCCTCCCAGTGCTCAAGTGTTATAATGGGCGAGAAATCAGCTGAACTGAAAATACCAGGAAAAGTCTCGGGATCGTAATAAATATTTACTGCGCGCGGAGTACTAAGAAAGTCTGAATCATGCCCAGCGACAATTGCCCCGTTAACATTAAAATCATCGCCAGCGGCTAAATTATCTATTTTAACATCATGGCTAGCATAAAGTAATCCGTCTATGTTAACATCTCCTATATACTGCTTAAAATTAATATCATGTTTAGCTAGAATTCCAGCCGGTTTTCCCGGGGTATTATTAATAGTAATTGTATTATTGCCGCAGCGATCATTCCAGCATTCGTTTCCTCCCATTTCAAAATCATGTTCTACCACCAACAAGCCATTCACAATTAAAGTCTGCCCCCCCCTTAAAAATACATCTTTGTCCACATAAGTAATATCATTGTTTAAAGTTAAAGTTTGATTAGCCCACATTAAATCTTTAAAATCATCATCATCATAAACAATATCAGCTTTATTTTTATAAGAATTAGGATCGCTTGAATGAAAATCAACAGCTGGTATTTCTATTTCGCCTGCGTAAGGGACATATATATTTCCGGCCACAGTAGTCGACGCTTCAAAATCCACTTCGAAACTATGCTTAGCCATTACATCACCGGCAAAAAAAACTTCGCTAAACCCGCCAACATCAACATCATGATTAGCATAAGTATTGCCATCATAGAAATTTACATTACTATGATTTGTCTTTATATCATGGTTACCAAAAGTGGCTAAATTACCCTCTAAACCCCCAGCTAATGCTTTATAAATACTGGTCCTAATAACCCTATAACTTGTTTTGTCGCCCCCCACATCTATTGATCCGGTTGACACTATTTCACCAGTTGCTAGATCAGAATTTGTAATACTAACCGTATATGAACCGCTGCCTGCTCCAAACGGATCGTCTCTAGTAAACTCGGCTGTCCAGTCAGAGTCAGTTTCAAAATTATTTTCGTAGGTTGCATCATTTTTTAATTTCCAAATCATTTCATTAATGCCGGCTTCCGCTAAATAATAAGTTTTTGCTCCCCAAGCCTGGCTATGAGAAATTTTTTTCTCCGTTAAAGAAAAGCTCAGGAAATATAAAGAGGAAAATAAAATTAAAGACATTAGCAAAATCGTTATTAGAAGAGCCACTCCCTTATTATTTTTTATTTCTCTTGACATATTTTCCACTTCTTCTTTTTAAAATATAACTTTTTACCTTTTTGTAATTTCACCAAATTTTTAGTTTACTCCGGTTATAAATGTTTACTTTTCCCACAAATCGACAAATCCTTTCACGAATTTACGAATTCTTACAAAACATCTTACAGCGTATTTGTAAATTTGTAATAGATTTGTCCCGCCACCTTATTATAATTTATGTGGGCGGGATCCCGCTAAGGCGGTGATAATTCGTAGACAAAATTAATTCCTTTTAAAAATACTGGAATTTATATTAAAGGAATCTTGGCCTTTGGCTAAAGCCATGGAAATATGGACCAAACTGTTGCTTCCCCAAAATTGCAACTGGTCAAAATATTCCCCCACTATCCGGTCTTCAATGATTAACTCTTCCGGGGAATAGCCGTCTTGGTCAACGCTATCATAAGTTACGTAGGTTTCTGGTTCAGCGGAAAAATAATAAACAACATAAGACCGCTTTAAGTCGGCGCCGTCCAAATAATAACGCAAATAAGTTATCTGGCTCGCATTATGACCATCTTGAAAAAAAATTTCTTCGGCTGGAGGATCCATGGGGTCGGTGTCTGTTTCGGGAAGATCCGTAACAATATTAACAGACTGGCGCAATTCTCTTGATATCCTGTCAAGGGAAACTCTGGCGTTCTGCACTAGTTCGCCCTTGCCGGCTCCTTTATTATATGATCTCTGCGACAAGGAAAACATTGAACCGACTAAAATAATAGCCAGGGTAAATAAAGAAAGACTTACTAGTATTTCTAGCAGAGTAAACCCCGCCAAATTTCCCTTGGCGGTATTTGCTTGGGTAAAGCCTTTTTGATTTTTATTTATAACTTTTTTCTTCATAAAATCACCTCCCGCAACCGAACAGCTACTTGCTATTTTTCGCTTACAAGGGTTGCCGCATTAAAACTTTTTTCCGTTTTAGATATGGCATTTATAAAATAAATAGTAACGGAAATTTTTTTCATTCCCTGGTCTTCCCCGACTTCGCTTAAATCGCCGTCAACATAGCTTACTGTCGTTTGCCTCTGATAATTATATAAATAATTGCTCGGGTCATCGGACAAACGATGTTTTGCTTCAATGGTGCCAACGCTAACATCGCTATATCCTAAAGAGTTTAACTCCTCGATCTTACTCTGCGCTAAATAAGAGGCTTCCGTCGTATTCTCCGCTTCTTTATTTATAGACAAACCAAAAGGAAAAGCCTGAACTAAGCCGATAAAAGCCACGGATAAAATCGTAAAAGCCACCATGACTTCAATCAAGGAAAATCCGCCCCGTTGTTTTAATAATTCTCTATAATTCATAACTCATTGCTCTAATTGGATATAGCCAGATGGCTTAACATTAATCGTAGCCGTTTTGCCGTTAGAGTTAATTAAAATAATCTCGCCGGATTCGCTTGCGCCGCCGTAAAAATTAAAAACCACTTCGTTGTCTGTCAGGCCGGTAATTTGCTGGAAGCTAACGCTTGAATCAAATTCAACTGTTTTTATGGTCGTGGTAGCCACACCGCCTTTTAAAATTCGATAACTGTCATCGTCTAAATTAAGATCAACGAAATATACGGCTTGTTCCGTAATGGTAAGCTGCTGGGCATAACGCAAATCAGAGGTTAAATCGCGGGCCGTAGCATTAAGCTTTAAATTGGGCTGATACTGCCTGATATAAGGAATGCTAATAGTCGCCATCAAGGCAATAATGCCGAAAGCTACCAAAACCTCCATTAAAGAAAAACCCTGGTTTTTTTTAAAAATATACTCCTTCATTTAAAAGATATCAAAATAACTTTTAGTTAAAATTATTTTGGCTAAATGGCTGAACCCAAAGAATACATAGGCATAATAATCGCCACTGCCATACCGCCGACCGCGCAGCCTAAAATTAAAATAAGCAAAGGCTCTATAATGGAAGGAAGATTGTCCATTATTTTATCGACTTCACCTTCGTAAAATTCAGCTAATTCGCCTAAAATATTATCCAATTCGCCTGTCTGCTCGCCCACTGAAATTATCTGGTTAACAACGGGCGGAAATAATTTTGGATAAGCCGACACGACTTCATTTATTTGGCTGCCTTTTTTTATTTTTTCGCTCATTTCGTTAACCGCTTTGCGATAATGAAGGTTGCCCAAAACATTGGCGGTTATCTGAAAAGTTTTAATAATCATTATGTCGGTTTTAAGCAAAGTGCTTATTGTCCGGGAAAATTTCGCTAAATTTACTTTTTTCACAATCGGGGAAATTATCGGCATATGTAAAACTATCGCCTGCCAATAATATCGGCCTCTGTAAGTGCGCATAATCTGGATAACAACTAAAACAGAAACCACTAATATCCCGGCAGCCAGTAGGCCATTAGCAACAAGAGCGTCGCTTGCGGTAATAAGAATTTTAGTGGCCAGGGGCAATTCAGCGTTAAAAGATTTTAACATTCCTATCATCTGCGGCACTATTTTTACCATCATAAATATGCCGATGCCAGCCATCGCCACAATAATAACGGCCGGGTAAGTCATGGCGCCCTTTACTTTAGAAATCAGTTCGTTCTGCTTTTTTAGCTGGGTATAAAGCTGAACTAAAACATTCTCTAATTTACCGGAAACTTCGCCGGCTTCAACCATGTTTATAAACAATTCGCCAAAAATTTTCTGATGGGGCTTTAAGCTTTCGGTAAAGCTCGTTCCTTTCTCCACGCTAACAGCAATCTCTCCGATAATCTTGGCAAAACGTTTATTAGCGCTTTGAGCGCTTAACGTTTTTAAGCCGCCTGCCAAAGAAATGCCTGCTTTAAGCATTATGCCGAGATACTGAACAAAGAATAATTTTTCTTTTAAAGGCACCCGGGAAAAAACCAGAAGAAGATTATTGACTTTACCCATTATCGACCCTCCGGATTCCGGCTTTTTTTTCTTATCTTCCTGGCCATTGCCCTTGTCTTTATCCGGCTTTGAAGCGCTTATCGCGCCATCCCCCTGGTTGCTTGTCCCTTGGGACAAATTGATAGCCATATTTTTAAAAATAAAGTAATAAACTAATAAAATAATATAAAAATTAGTCTACTTTTTATTTTATTATTTTATTTTTATATTATTTTATTATTTACGTTAAACCACCTGCTTTACCCCCTTTAAGCCTTTGCTGGCGCGCAAATCATCAATGCTTTTTGCCAGCCCTTTTTCTAAAGTCACGACCGGCATCCAGCCCAGTTCCTCCCGAGCCGCCGTAATATCCGGCAGACACAAAGGCGTCATAAACAATTTTTCCTGCGCATAAACAATTTTCGATTTTGAACCGATAATATTTATAATTTTTTGCGCCAAATCGGTTAAATTAATATCCATATCCGAGCCGATATTTAAGGGGCCGGAAAAATCGCTTTCCATCATCTTTATGGCGGCATCAAGGACATCGCTCACATAGCAGAAAGAAGAAGAAAAATTTTTGTCGCCAAAAATATTTAAATCTTTATTGTCTAGAGCGTCCCTTATAAAATCCGGGATCATCTGATCGTCGTTAAGCATCATTCTCGGGCCATAAGTCCTAAAAATACGGACAATCTTTGTATCAATCCCATAAACATCCTTGTAATTCTGAACAATCGTTTCGGCAAATCTTTTACCCTCATCATACGAACTTCGCTCCGACAGCATATCGACTGTCCCTAGGTCACTTTCTTTATTTTTTTTATTTTCTCCCCGCCTCGGGCCGTAAACTACCGAAGAAGAAAATTGCATAAACTTAGCTTCATATTTACGGGCCAAATCAAGCATATTTTTCACCCCGTAAGAATTAGCCAAGATATTGGCAATTTTACTTTTATTAAAATCCTTAGGCGACATCGGGCAGGCCAGATTATAAATTTCCTGAATGCCCTGAAACTGGATTTTAAATTTCTGCAGTTCCGGCAGTTTTTCTAAATCAATCGGCTCTGATATATCATGTCGGATAAACATGAAATTAGGGTCGGCCAATAAATGGTCAATATTTCTTTCGTCGCCCGAAGAAAAATTATCAAGGCAGATAACTTTGCGGGTTTTAACAAGCTCATCACAAAGATGGGAGCCGATAAATCCGGCCCCGCCGGTCACTAAAATATTTTTCTTATCAAAGATTGCGCGTTTAGACATATGGTTAAAAAATTTCAGCCAGAGGCTGATCCGCCTTTGGCGGAAAAAACTAAAAATAAAAAATTAAAAATTTTTAGATTCTTTTAAACTTTCCAATATTTTCTTATCTGACAAATACCTTTCTTTTATTATGCTTTTTGCCCTCGGCAAAGTTATTTTTTGCCAGCTCCTTGATAATTTTTTCTCCACCCAATCTGTTACCTCATTAAAAGAATTGCATCCTTTAGCCCGCCAATAATAAAATAATGGCAAGGTATCAAAGTGGGACATAGCATCGGCATTGGCAATTATTTTTTCCAGGACAGTTTTAGGTTTTATGAAATCACTACCTCGATGGCAGATTATAACTCTTTGTATCTCCTTTATTTTATTCCCCGAATATTTTAATTTCCTTAAAATTTTTTCTGCCTCTTTCGCCCCGATTATATGATGAGTCTCGTCTTTTTTGTCAGAATAAGGGAGACGACCGATATCATGCAACAAAGCGGCTAATTCCACTTGTTTTCTGTCTATCTTATAATCTTTAGCTAAAATTAAAGCATATTTTACAACTAACAATATATGAAAATTCCAATCCTCTTTACTGGCGCGATTTTTAACAATTTTTCTAACTTCTTTCCCTATATTCATAAATCATAATTCTTAAACCATATACTAATTATCAATTTTCAATTACGCCCACTAACACCCAACACCTAACAGCTAACACCTAATACCTAATTCTTAACCGCCACCGCTCCCACGTTAACCCCGCCGCTAAATTTATCTTCATAAGCATAAAAAGATCCGATTAACTCGCCATCAGTTTCAAAAATTCTGACATGCGGGGTTCCGCCCGGTCCGGCGCCGGTAATAACTTCCGCCAGCCCGTCATTATCAATGTCCCCGGCCGCAATATTGACTCCGCCGCGAAAACTTTTATCATAGGCGAAAAACTGACCGGCTAAATTGGCATGGTTATCAAAAATTCTGATGTGAGGACCGCCGCCAAGGCCGGGAGCCGTTATAATTTCGTCTTTTTTCTGTGCTACTCCGCCGTCAATATCAGCTACCGCTACTCTCACCCCTCCCCTGAAATTCTGGGCATAGGCGAAAAATTGTCCCTCTATAACACCGGCTGAATTAAAAATGCGTACTTGCGGGCCGCCGCCGGCTCCAGCGCCGGCAATAATTTCGTCTTTGCCATCGCCGTTGACGTCTCCGGACGCGACATTAACTCCGCCGCGAAAATTTTTGTCATAGGCGAAAAACTGGCCTAAAACCTTGCCTTTGCCGTCAAAAATCCGGACTTGCGGGCCGCCGCCAAGACCGCTACCAGTAATAATTTCATCAATTCCGTCTCCGTTTATATCCCCGGAGGAAACATTAACTCCGCCGCGAAAATTTTTGTCATAGGCGAAAAACTGGCCTAAAACCTTGCCCGAATAATCAAATATGCGGACATGCGGGCCACCGCCAACTCCGGCTCCGACGATTATTTCATCCTGGCCGTCGCCGTTGACGTCTCCGGCCGCAATATTAACTCCGCCACGAAAATTTTCCCCATATGACAAAAATTCTTTCTCAATTTCACCATTATAACCGGCAATTTTCACCTGGCTGGAATAATTAGAAAAAGGAGCTGTCAATATTTTCATTTTTTCTTTTTTTAGCTCCTCAATGGTCTTGGCAACGGCTAAAGCGATATTTAATCTGCCTTTTCCCAACTGGCCTAAAAAACCAGGATTAAGCCGGCTAATATTGTCAGAATTATCCAACAAAATATTTATAACTCCATCTCGGCTGATTTTTGGATTAGCTTCTTCTATTAAAGCCGCGGCGGCCGAAACCATCGGCGTAGCCATTGAGGTTCCTGACCAATAGCCATTATAATATTTATCAAACGGGCCCTTGGTCGGCTCATAAACGGCCGTGCCAAAAATACTTACGCCCGGAGCGGCGATGTCGACACAGTTAAAACCATAACTGGAGAAACTGGCCTTTTGGTCAAGGGTATCAGTGGCGGCCACGCCAATAATCATATTTTCCCCGTTACTCCCGTCATGGCAAACCGGGTACATCGGCGTACTGCTTAAATTATACCCCTCTCCCCCTTCTTGCTCATTGCCAGCCGCGGCCACAATAATTATGCCGGCATCATAAGCTCTCTTTATGGCTTCGTGCAAAGCTTTACTGTAGCCGAAACCGACAAAACTGAAATTTATAATATCAGCGCCATTGGCAATGGCGTAGTCAACCGCTCTGATGACTTCGCTGGTTCTGCCTTCGCCATTATCATTTAAAACCCGCAGCGGCATAATTGAAGTTTTCCAGGCTACCCCCGTTATCCCCGCCCCGTTGTTTCCAACGGCCGCAGCTATGCCCGCCACAATCGTGCCGTGCAAAATTCCCGACTCAGTAAACCCCGCTTCAAACTTAGGCGAGGGGTCGGGCATATTGTTTATAAAATCCCAGCCATTAGCGTCATCAATAAAGCCATTTTTATCATCATCAATCCCGTTGCCCGGAACCTCATCAATATTTCTCCAGATATTGGCGGCTAAATCAGGGTGGTCTATCTTGATCCCGGAATCTATAATAGCAATAATCACCTTCGGACTTTGGTTTATATTTTCCCAGGCAACCGGGGCTTTTATTTTCTGCAAATACCACTGGTTATCATAATAAGGATCGTTTGGGATAAGGGAAACCTGATGATAAAGATAATTGGGCTCAGCGTATAGGACTTCCGGATTGCTATTATACTCATCTAAAGTTTTATAAAAATTGTCCCCGCCAATTATCTTTATTATTTTAATTTCGTCTTTTCCCTTAAATTTAACCAATATATCCTCTGTTTTATTGCCTTCCTCCTTCTTCACGGATAAACCCTGAGCACCTTCTTTTTCCGCTAAAACAGGACAAAAATACAAAAACCAAAGCAAAATCGGAAAAAACAAAAAACATACAACCCCATTAGATATTACCGGTAATTTTCGCATAAAAATAAGATAAAAAAACACCAATGTAAAATTTACCCAATATAAATAAAAAGATGATATCTAACGGGGTAAATAACATCTTTATTATAGCACAAAGGCGGTATTGGAGTAAAATTAAATCATAAATTATTTATTTCTTCTAAAGTTTCCTGCGCACATTTCTCCCAACTAAAATTTTTCACCCTTTCCCTGCCCTTCTCTATTAAGCTTTCCCTTAACTTATCATCTTTTATTATATTTTTTAAGGCCGCTTCTATCGAGCTGGTGTCGTCTGGATCAAAAAATAAAACCGCCTCTCCTCCGACCTCTTTTAAAACCGACAGGGAGGAAGCGGCTATCGGCACCTCGCAAGACATCGCCTGAAGCAAAGGGATGCCGAAACCTTCATACTTTGTGGGAAAAATAAAGGCCGTAGCGGCATTATAAATATAAGGCAAATCTTCTTCCTCCACCCAGCCCGTCATAATTACTTCTGGCTCCAAGTCAAATTCCCTTATAACATATTTCACTTCATCATAACCAAAGCTGGCATCCCCGATTAAAACTAACTTATGTTTTATATTTTTATTATTTTCGCGCATCTGGCAAAAAGCTTCAAGCAAAGCCGGCGTATTTTTCTTTTTTTCCAAACGGCCGACATATAATATAAAAGGGCTTTCAATCCCGTATTTATCTAAAATTTCTTTTATTCTTTCCTGACTGTCAATCTTTCGGTAGAGCGATCTATTGTAGCCGTTATAAATTACTTTTATTTTTTCTCTTTTGGTCTTATATATTTTTAATATCTCATCCTTGGAAAAATTAGATACGGTGATTATCTTTCGAGCGTGCTTTAAAGCAAATTTCGTAGACCATTTTAAGTAATCCGTGGAGTTAGCTCTATATTTTCCTCCCGTAAAAATTCTAACAAAAAAACAAAGAGTATTTCTTAAAAATTTTCCCTCTGGCCCAATATTATCTGGCTGGTACAGGAAACTATTCTTTTCGAAGGCAATATCGTGAATGGTAGTTATTGTTTTTTGGGGAAAAACTAAAGGCAAGCTGTGGGCCGGTACAAATAGAGCCTCCGGCCTATGAATTAACATTTCCCAGGATAATCTTCCCAGGGTCCAAAAAAAATTAAAAGGCCAATTAAGAACTTTGGCCTGAAAATTATTATAAGGGCTCTTTATCGCCTGATAGCCGGCTTTATCGGGTTTAACTCCTACCTGCCCCGGATTGGGAAGATATTGATCAGTGGTTAAATCCAATAACCCATTTTTAAGCGGTCTATCCGTATAAAGAATATATTGGTTTTCTTTATCCAATTTCGCCAGCCACCTAATTAAATAATACGAATACCATTCCGTACCGCTTTTATGGTCTCGGTTAGCCCTGGAAGCGTCAATGCCTATGAGCATAACTTAAAATTTTTAATTTTGTAATTTTTAAACAATTTCAAATTTAAGAAATTAAAAATTCATTGAAAATTTAAAATTGAAAATTAAACCGACTTAAAATGTAAATATTAGAAGTTTATCCAAAACGGGGATATTACTTCGTTGCGAGAATACTGCGTTTATAGCTATCTAAGTTATCCAGCGCTATCCCCGTCCCTTTAGCGACGCAGAGAAGCGGTTCGTCCGCCACGTAAACCGGGACACCGGTAGTGCGGGACAGCAGTTGGTCAATATTTCGCAGGAGTGAACTGCCTCCAGCCATTACCATGCCCTTATCCATAATATCAGCTGCCAATTCCGGCGGAGTATTATGCAAAACTCTTTTGGCCGCAGAAATAATAGCTTCTAATTCATTCTGAATGGCTTCAGTGACATCGTCACTGGTAACATTAATGGCGCGCGGCAGGCCGGTAATAATATCCCGGCCGCGTATTTCCATTGTTAATTTATCCTCAAGAAATAGAGCGGAGCCAATATTTATTTTTACCTCCTCAGAAGTTCTTTCGCCAATGGCTAAATTATATTTCCGCCGGATATATTCCAAGATAGCTTCATCAAATTTATTGCCCCCGACCCGGACCGAAGTTGAAGCCACAATCCCGCCCAAAGAGATAACGGCCATTTCCGCTGTCCCGCCGCCAATATCCACAATCATATGCCCGGAAGCCGAACCAATCGGGATATCAGCCCCGATCGCCGCCGCAATCGGCTCTTTTATTATATAAGCGGCTTTAGCTCCGGCCGCGATTGTCGCTTCGGTGACAGCCCGCCTTTCGGTTGAAGAAATTCCGGCCGGCACCGCCACCATAACCTCGGGCCGAAAAAGATGAATCCCGCCCAAAGTCTTATTTATAAAATACCTAAGCATGGCCTCGGTCGTGCGATAATCGGCAATTACCCCGTCCTTTAGCGGCTTTAAGGCAATAATGGTATCGGGAGTGCGGCCAAGCATATCTTTGGCTTCATTGCCCACGGCTAAAATTTTTCTGTCTTCCATGGAGATTGCCACCACCGAAGGTTCATTAATAACAATACCGCGCTTAGGCAGATAAACCAAAGTATAAGTTGTTCCCAGGTCAATGCCTATTCGTTTTATAAACATAATTAAAAATTTATTTCAAATATCTTGTCAGTATTAAGGTCGCTTTTCCACCTTATCTCATTGCTCCCGATCCTGGCCGCAGAAAAGCCAGTCGGATTATATGATTTTACCTTATTTTTAAGCTTTAAGTCAACTGCTAAATTTTCCACGTTGTTGCCGGGTTGTTTCTGGACAAATAAGCTGTAATTTCCGTTTTTAACCAATTTTTCTAAATCAACCGGCAATTTATACTCAAAATATAAACTGCCAATCTCGCCCGGCTCAATGGAAACAAAAACGCCAAAAACAGTTTTATTAAACTCCTTGGCAATATCAACTTCGCTTATATTTTTATCTTTGCCGTCCACCTTAACTTTAATTAGTTTAGCCCCTTCCGGAACATAAATCCGCGTATAGGTTCTATACCTGGTTGTCCGCCAGTCAAATCCGCCATTATGGGCGTAATTAATTTTTAACTTAACAAATAAGCCATCATCCTTTTGCTCAAGTTCATAACTGATGTTTCTGCTCATCACAGCGTCGGTTTTTAAAGCGGCTAAATTGGCATCCACGACCATTAAATAATCGCCGCTTGCCTCCTTTATCTCTCCGGCTCCGCCAGAATCTTTTACTAACTTTTGCGCCGGCTCATCTTTTAAATATATTAAAATATCTTTTTTTAAAATATTTTCTTCAAAACCGGTTAAAACCTGGCGCCACGAAGAAAAAGACAAATCAAATAATTTTATCTTTAGCTCTTTTACCAATTCTCCGATTACTTCTTTCCTTTGCCAGGAAGGAATGCCTAATTGGACATAACCGGCCTCCACCTTATACTGTAATAAGCCCTGAAAATTATCTTTGTTATATTCTTCTCCTCCAACAAAAACCGGCCCGGTTATAGCTAAAAGGTCGGTAACGAATTTCGGCGTTATGGCGATTATCCCGGAAAACTCTCCGAAAAAATTATTAATCTGGTTTGCCGGCGGCAGCAGCGAATCTTCTTTTTTATAAAACTCTTCAATTTGAGAAGCGGCGGTCGGCCAGTCCGGCGACCAGTTAGCGTCCCGCATAAACCATTTATCCACTTCTAAATATTTCTTTAAAGGCTCAGGCGGGACGATATTAATCTTATCCTTAACCGGCATATCCATGTGATAGATATCATGGGTATCAAAACGGACGATTTCCCCATCTTTTATCTCTAGAATACCGTAGGTGCCTAAAAATCCGCCGGTCGGCCTTAATTCGTCATTATTCTGTAAAAGCACCAGAAAACTGGTTTTGTTTGGGTAGCCCGCCCAAAAAGGTAAAATTTCCGTCATCGTTACCGCTCTTTCCAGCAAAGCGCTGCCGTTTTTAAGCTCTAACTTTATTTTATTTATTTTATTTTCCAGGAGCCCAAATATTCCCTTAAAACGAATCTGGTCTAAACTAATAAGGGCCAAATCTAGATTAGCTTTTAGGCCGGCCAGTTCCGGGCCTGATTCATAAATTAATTTTAATATCTCTCCTTTTTCTTCCTGGCTGAATTTAGAGAAACTTGAACCGAATCGCTTAAGGAATAAAATATCTAACTCCTGCCCGAGAGCGGCGGCCTGATAAACCGATTTAGACAAAATTTCCCCGCCTTCTACCAGATAGTTTAAATCATTAATCTGGCTTTGCAGAAACGGAAGGCGAGAAACAAAAAAATTGCTATTAACTGACTTTAGATGGAGAGAAGCCAAATTAAATTCCTCTTCTGCTTTTTTTGAAGCGGCCAGAGCCGCGGCAAATTCCCTTTCCCCGGCTAAACTAATGGCCTGTGTTAAATTATCCCGGGCGATAGACGCGCTTCTGTAAACCTGCCGGAAATTAAAAAAAACACCCGCGCCCAAAATAATAGAGAAAATCAGCAACCCAATAAAACAAAAAAAGAAATATTTTAAAATTTCTAAAAATTTTCTCCTTCTTCTCCGTTTTTTAATAAACGGCACCGAGGCAATTAAATCCTCGGCTTTTTCGTAAATTCCAACCAAGTTTATATTGTTTGATTTTGAGAGTTTAAACATAAAGACTTTATAATTCGAACGCCAAATTTGCCCGCCTGCCGGCGAGACAGGTAGCATTCGCAGTCAAAAATATACATAAATTATAGCAACTTTAGCTTTATTTGACAAGAAAAAAATATTTTAGTAAACTGTTAAAAACAAGCCTGTTCCCCAAACTACAAAAAGGAGGAAACGATGACAAGGGAGAAATTTTTGGCTGGGTACCGTGAAATAACGGTCGGGATGATTGAGCCAAGCCGGACAATCCATGTATTTACGGGCGAGGGCGGAGATGGCGCTAATCCGGGAGAATTTCATCTCGTGAAAATTTTGGCAATCGCTAATCCGGCCATTTCGGATGGAGAAGTAAAATTGCACGAATGCAAAAACGGAACTCTTGGCAAAGATATTCTTAGCCTGCCGGTAAAGATATTTACGGGAGAAGAACCAAGTGCCGATGGATTTCTGTTCCGCATACCGAAATAAGAAGAAAAAAAGGAAGGCAAATCGCATTAATGATTTGCCTTTTTTATTTAAAAAATTGACAAAAAATATAAAATATGTTAACCTGATTTAATCTTTATTAAAAAATAAAATTGCTCTTACAAAAATAGATTATAAAAGAATCAAATGATTTCTAGAAACTGACACTCCAACAAAGAAAGGCGGGAAAAATGATGCCTACACTTGCGCAACGCGGGGGAGGAACCAAGTTCGTAGAAATGCGTGGTTTTATAACAAGCCAGATGGAAAAATGTTTTCGGGCTGGATTGTTCCAGAATCCTGGGACCCGAGTAGAAAAACAAAGATATCTCGATCTCTTGTGGAGTTTTGTCAACAGGGGATCTTATCCGGAGTTTCTTCCACCTACGCCAGCGGACTGCCTGTCCCCTGTTCTGGTTCTGCCCCGAACGTTTACCGGCTGCCAAGACCAAATGGAATTGATCGAACGGTCCACTAACGGACGGGTGAGCTTCAATGAACTCAACCGGACAATAACCGTCGGGACCGAAAAAAGGACAATAATCTTTTCGAACGTCGATTTTTCCAGCTGGCACACGGCACTCAGCGTTGACCAACTCTGTTGGCCATATCTCCTCATCCGCCCGGTGAACTTGGAAAGGCTCGAAGAAAAATTTGACGAGTTTTTGCCAGAGGAAGTATTGGCAATTATTTTCCAATGCACCGCATAAGCGCTGGGAGCGAATAAGTTACCGAGAGACGTAAGCTTTATCCCTTATCTTTATGTTAAACGGGCTCGTGTGTGTTTTACACCGAGCCCGTCTTTTTATATACCGGAAGCCCCCAGCTGCTCGCAAGCAGCTGGGCGGATCGGTATATCCCGCCGTTTCGGCGCATTGAAATTTCGAAAAATTTTTTAAAGAAAGGCGAAGCCGCTACTTAATAAAAACTTTTTAAAACTAAAAAAATTTCTGGAAACGGCGGGATACGAAGAAGCCACGGGCGAAGAACCCGTGGCGTTTTAATTTAAAAAATATTTAATCTTTTTTGTGTTTTTGTGTTTTCGTACTATTTACTCATGACCCAAGGCTTCCACCGGCTCTAATTTCGCCGCTTTGCGAGCCGGGTACAAACCAAAGGCCACGCCAAAGAATAAAGAAAATCCCAATGAAACAATAAATGCCTTAAGCGGCACGCTAAATCCCCAATTCCATCCGTAATAACTAGCGCCCAAAGAAACCAGGAGGGAAACGCCCACGCCTAAAATTATTCCAACCACTCCGCCGGCAATGGTAATTAAAATTGATTCGGTTAAAAATTGCCACATAATATCCGCGTACTTCGCGCCGACCGCTTTGCGTAAACCAATTTCTTTTGTCCGCTCGGTCACTATGACATACATAATATTGGTAATCCCCACTCCGCCGACTACCAAAGAAATCGCCACAATTGCCAAAAGTAATAAAGTAATGGCGCCGGTAACGGTTTTCATAACGTCCATTGATTCCACCATTGAGGTCACGCGGAAATCGTCTTTGCCTGAACCGAATATAGTCGTCACCGCTTCTTCCGGCGGAGGAATATCGTGGTTTTCCCTTAAAATAGCGCGCATTTCTTCAGTAGTTTCATCAAGTAAATTAGTATCATTAACCTGGTGCATTAAAAAAATGACATGGTCTATGCCCATAACTCTTTTTTGCAAAGTCCTTACCGGCACATAGACAAAGTCGTCAAAATCTAAAGTCATCACCGCTCCCCTTTCTTTAAGAATTCCGATAACCCTGAATTTTTTCTGGCGGATTTTAACAAACTGGCCGATGGGGTCAGAGTCGCCAAATAATTTCTCTTTCATCTTAGAGCCCAGAACCGCTACCGGCGTTAAAGATTTATCTTCAGCTTCGGTAAAAAATCTCCCCGTATCAATTTCGCTCTTATCCATATCTATAAAACTTGGGCTGACCCCGAACAAAAAAGCTTTTTTTAATTCATTGCCGTAACTTACCTGTTCCTGCCCCATTATACCGGCATAACTTTGTTTTATATTCGGCAATTTATCGATGTCTTCCATATCCTTCAAGGTCAAAGTCGTCACCTGCACGCCGGTAGCTAAATTCGCTCCGGATTGGGCCTCGCCGGCCGTGCCCTTTTTCGTGCTAGGGACTTTTATTTCCGTCTCTACCATGTCCGAACCGCCGAAGGATTCCACTTCGCCTAAAATCAGGTTGTTTATACCCTCGCCGGCGGAAAAAACAATAATGACGCTGGCAATGCCGATAACCATTCCTAAAACCGTCAGGCCGGTCCTGACTTTATTGGCGTGCATCGCCTGCCAAGAAATCTTAATTGTAGACTTTATATTCATTGTTTTTTATTTGTCATTTCGAACCCCGACGCTTCGGGGTGAGAAATCCCTTCGAGTTTTAAAATAGCACGAACATTAATGTCGCCATGCTTAAGGGATTCCTCCCCTACGGGTCGGAATGACAAAAATGCGTTATGCGTTATGCGACTACTCGTAATGCAGCGCCTGCACCGGTTCAAGGTGAGAAGCCTTGCGGGCGGGATACAAACCGAAAACAAAACCGACTAAAGAAGAAACTCCCACGGCCAGGATAATGGAAATCAAAGAAATAGAAAATTTCCAATCGTAACCTAAAAAATTAGCTACGACAGAAACTAAAAACGAAATAACGGTACCGGCAACTATGCCGATTATTCCGCCGATTAAGGTTATAGAAACGGCTTCAACTAAAAATTGGTTTGAAATATTGGAATTAGTGGCGCCGACCGCCTTGCGCAAGCCGATTTCCCTTGTCCTTTCCGTCACGCTTACCAGCATTATGTTCATAATCCCAATTCCGCCGACCAGCAAAGACAGGGCCGCCATCGCCGCCAAAAAGTAACGCAAGGCATCGGTAACGGTTTTTATCATATCCAGAGCTTGCGCCGCGCTTCTGACCGTAAAATCATCATTGGTGCCGCTTTGGTCAGTAATATTATGTTTATCCCGTAAAGTAATTTTTACTTCTTCCATGGCCTCGGCAATATTTTCTTCATAGTCAACTTTGGCTCTGATCATATTAATATGGTTAACCCCAAGCATCAGCTTCTGCATCGTCCGGATGGGCAAAAATATTTTATCGTCATAATCCTGAAAAGCCACTGTCCCTCTTTCGGCCATGACCCCGATTACTTCAAAAGTATGCTTTTTTATTTTAATTCTCTGACCCGTCGCATCCGATTCTCCGAAAAGTTCATTTTTGACCGTGCTGCCCAAAACTACTACCTTGGCTAAATTTTTTTCTTCCTCCTCGGAAAAAAAGCGACCCTTTTCCACTTCTCCCCCCTCCACGTCCATCATATCAAAAGTGCAGCCGCTTAAATTAGTATCATAAGTGCGGGAGCCCCAGCTGGCCGTACCTACGCCGTTAGAATAAGCTACCACGGCGGCAATGTGGGGGGCATTTTTTTTATCCCGCAAAGCCACGGCATCTTCATAGGTGAGGGTCGTGATAACAATGCCCATGGCCGAAGCCGGCGGGCCTTCGTCTTCGGCTTGGCCCGGCAGGACCCCGATTAAATTCGTGCCCAGGCTCTTAACCTGGGCTAAAATCAAGCTTTGGGCTCCGGCCCCGACCGACATTATGATAATAACCGCTCCGACTCCGATCACAATCCCGAGCATCGTCAAAAAACTTCTAACCTTATTAGCTAGAAGCGAAGCGGTAGAATTCTTAATGCATTGCCTGATTAGAGAAAACATAAATCACAAATAATTTCTAATTCTCAATTTCTAATTTCTAAACAATTTCCAATAACCAAATTTTATAATTTCTAAATTTAACGAAACAAATAATTAAAAAATAAAAAATCGTTTGAAAATTTAAAATTGAAAATTTATTTAAGTATTTCCCCATCCCTGGCTATCCTTCTGTTTGCCACTTTAGAATCGTCAAAAATCAAACCGTCTCTTATCTTTATAATTCTGTCCGCGTGCTCGGCCGTATAGGTTTCGTGGGTAACTAAAATTATAGTGTTGCCGGCATCGTTCAACTTCTGCAGGATTTCCATTACCTGAACGCCGGATTTTGAATCTAGGTTTCCGGTCGGTTCATCGGCAAAAACTACCGATGGGTTATTGACCAAAGCCCGGGCAATCGCTACCCGCTGCTTTTCTCCGCCGGAGATTTGGTTGGTAAAATAATTTAACCGGTGCCCTAAGCCCACACTTTCCAAAACCTCTCTCGCTCTTTTATCTGGATCATTTTTGTCCTCCGAATAAACTAGGGGCAATTTTACATTATTTAAAACAGTTGTGCGCGGCAGTAAATTAAAGGCCTGAAAAACAAAACCAATTTTTTTATTGCGCAGACCGGCTAACTCATCATCGCTTAAATTATTTACATTTTCCGTTTCCAGCTCATAAGTTCCGCTCGTCGCCCGGTCAAGCAACCCCAAGATATGCATTAAAGTGGATTTGCCGGAACCGGACGGCCCCATAATCGCTACGAACTCGCCCTTGGCTATATTAAAAGAAAGGCCGTGCAAGACTTTAGTCACGACCTCGTCTGTCCGATATTCTTTTTTTAAATCTTTTACTTGAATCAAGGGAGTTGACATTTGTTTATATTTATGTTAATTTATTCTGTTGACCTTTAAAACTTACAATTTCCCCTGGAGGAAAGCCATGAAAAAGATACTTTTATTCTCATTCGCATTTCTGTCCTTATTTCAACTCGGGACAATCGCCTGGAGTCTGGGGCTAAAACTCCCCGAGCTCCCGGAAACAGAAGCGGAAATCCATTTTTCCGAAGGTAGCATTCCCCTCGCAAATTTCTCTCCGCTAAGGCCGTTTCCCAATCTGACCGAAGCCGGAGAAAACCAACCCTCTTTCTGTTCTCTGTCATATAATCTTTACCCCAAGGCAATTATCTTGGAGAACGAAACCTGGAATAAAGTCAAGGAAACCTGGAACGGACCGCTGGTGAATGTCGTCACAAAAATAACAACGGAAAGCAATAACGGTTTTCTGGCCTGGATGGTTGCCCAGTCTTTCTTTAATTCCATAGCCGATGCCAAAGTCCATTCACATGGGAATATGAAATACTTTGCCGGCGACGACGATTGGCATGTCTGGAATAATTGCCAGCACTTTTGCGCCGTTATGGCCACGCTAAGCTTCGCCCGACGGGTATTCATAGAAAAAATACCGCTTAAAGTTGGACTCCAGGACCTTAGCGAAGGAGGAATGATAAGATTTGTGGTTTTTAATATCACCACGAAAATCGTTAAGGGCGGATTTTCTGCTTACAACGACCCCCGTTATAATCAGCATACTTTGCCTTATTGGGGGTTCGAGAACGGAAAACTCACGGATAAGTATATTTCCACCGGCCGAACCTCCACCTGGGTTGTTGACGGCGGAGCTATCGGAGGATTTATTCTGATGAAAAAGTGGAAGTGGTAAACCTCTAGGCTTCCACAAAAGATATCGGGCGGTTCACACTAAGTGGGCCGCCTTTTTTTATCCCGCACCTTTTGGGCGATTAAATATCTTAAAAATATTTAATCATTATAATCTATTACTTTATAGCAGTTAGCTATTTAAAATATTTAACGTGCAAACGTTTCGCCCAAAAGGTGCGGGATTTTAATTGCCGTTTTTCACAAAAGTTATTACCTGGTCGCTTTCCTTAACTCCGGATAAAACTTCTACCATACCTTCATCTCCCTGCAGACCGATTACGACCGGCGCCTCAATGACTTTTTCGTCGACTAAAATTCTTGCGTATTTATCCCCGCCGTTTTTTTCCACGACCGCGCGGGAAGGCATTATTAAAACGTTATCTCTGGAATTAGTGGTAATAACAACATTAGCGGTCATGCCTGATTTTATGCTGGCCATTTTCGCCTTATCTTTCTCCGTAAACTGCACTTTAACTTTGTAATAAATTACATCCTGAATAACCGTCTCCGCCGGCTCTATTGAATAGACTCTTCCGGTAAATTTCACCCCGTCTCCAAAAGCGTCCAAAGTAATTTCGACCGAGTTGTCTTTTTTTATCTTGGCAATATCGGCTTCCGAAATATCAACTTCAATTTCAAAATTATTCTCGCCCAAAACCGCTATGGCCGGTTTGGCCGCCGTTGCCTGCTCCCCCAATTCATATTCAATCCTAACGACCGTCCCGCCAATCGGCGCCTTTATAATACTATCTTCAATTTGCTCTTTCGCTAGAGCCAAAGCGGCTTCGGCCTGCTTAACCTGGGCCCGATACAAAGAAACGTCCTGAACACGAGCCGGTGATTTAAGATTTTCAAATTGGGCTTTTGCCACCTGCCAAGCCTCTTGGCTAGTATCAACTTTTGACTGGGCGACCGCTATCTTTTGCTCCCCGGCCAGCCGGACAGAAGCTAAAGAATTCTTAGCTGACTTTATGGCATTAGCCAGGTCTGTTTTTGTCTTAGCTAAATCGTCACTAGCTCCCGCCACTTCCGTTTGGTAGGTTAAAACTGCGTCCTCTAAATTATGCTGGGCCGTCTGGACAGCCGAAATCGCCGTACTGATAGCCGTAATCTGCGCGCTGATTGAAGTTTTGTAAGCATCCAATTCAGTTTGGGTAAAACCCGAAGAAACAACGCTATTTTCTAAGGCCTTATAACAATAATCAAGGGCTTCAAAAGTTTTATTCAAAGTGGCCAGGGAATCCTGGCTGGCCGTAATTACGGCCGTGTTAGTTTGGGTTTGCTTAGCCGCGGCTAAACTGTTGTCAGCTGCTGTAAGTAAATCAAGACCATCATCATGGGAATTCTCCGTATTGGTTAAATAAATTTTGTTTTTAACGCTTAAAACACTCTCAATATCGTTATCGTTTAAAATCGTATTTATATTGTCCAGAGCGGTATTGGCAATCACTAATTTATTATCAATGGTCGTTAAAGCTACATTCCTTTTATTATTAATCGACTGCTCATAAGTGCTCTTGGCGCTAGCCAAATCAGTTTCGGCTAAAGCTATGGCCTGTTCATAAGAAGTAATATCATCCGCCTGGTTTGATTCTAAATCAGCCAAACTTTTTTCCGCCTGGGAAATGTCTTCGGCCGTATTTTTTTCGATTTTATCCAGCTCTTCCAAGTTAGCTAGATAAGTCGCTTTGGCCTGGTCAACCTGGGCCTGGGAAACGGCGATTTCCCTAGAAGTAGCGCCAGCCAGTAATTTATTTAAGTTAGCGTTAGCCACGTCTAAATTGGCCTGTGCCTCCTGCTCTTTTATGGAAAACGAGTTATAATCCAGTTCGGCCAGAACCTGGCCCTCGCTTACTTTATCGCCTATTTTAACTAATATTTTTCCGATTTTCCCGCTTTGCAAAAAACCTAATTCAATTTCCTGGGAGGACTTAACCGTGCCCACTTCGCTAACGGTCTGGGTTAATTTGCCTTTGGCTACCGCCGCCGTTGTATATTCCGTCTTGTCTTTTTTACCCACAATAAAAAATACGGACAAAGCCGCAATTACTGCTAAAAATATTAATATGATTTTTATCCTTTTCCCCGTTATTTTCATAATCCTAAAAATTTTACTTTATTTTTTCTATATTAGCAATAATTTTTTTAAATTTAGAAATAAATTCATCAATATTAAAATCGCTTTTTATAAAATAATGCTTTATTCCCAGGTTTGTGCTCCGGCTCCGGCTATCCTCGTCGCTTAAGTTAGTAAAAATAAATATAGGCGGAAAAGAAATTTCTTCGTCCGCTTTTATGGCTTTTATCACCTCAAAGCCGTCTACGGCCGGCAGAATTAAATCTAAAATAATAAAATCAGGCTTAAATTTCTTTATCCCCGCAAGTAGGTCGCTAATCTCCGTATTGCCGCTGCTTGTCCCGACTTGAAACCCCTCCAGGCTGAATTTCGCCTGCAGGCTTGATAAAATATTAGCATCGTCCTCAATTATAAATATCTTCTTAGCCATATTTTTATTATAGCAACATTTAATTTTTTTTACAACTTAAAGCTAATATTCGCCTAAATATTAAAAGCGGGTACCACGTAATGGTTCCCGCTTTGGCTCTCCTTTTAGAGCCCTTCTCGGATGATCAGACCTTGTTGTACACGCCCTTGACGTTCAGAGAGTTCGCCTGGTTGAATCCGCGGTTGACACCGTTTCCACCGTTGACAGCGTTGAAACCGTTGAAACTTGGACGCCCGCGATTGCCGTGGGCGCCGGGAAGGGTCATATTCATCTGTTCCTCCTTGAGGAAAGACGTGAATGTTCCCTGGAAAGCTTGTGCTTCCAGGCTTCTTTGTAAAAAGCTGCGAGCCATTTGCTAGACTCTCTTATATTATACCCAATCTATTTAATTTTGCCAAGTTATCGGCGGATAATCTTTTCTAAATATTTTTTGGCTTCCATCTGCTCTTTGAAGGAATTCTCCAATTCAATCGCACAAATCAAGGGTAAATATTTTACATATTTCTTAACATAATCCAATTCGGATAAATCCTGCAGCCAATGGCTATTGTAATACTTCTCTTTCTTGCCATCATCCCCTTCATAAAAAGGCTTTTTTCTGATAGCGGATATATGGCCGCATCTGACTTTATATTTTTTTAAAAGTTTTGGCAATTTTTTATAGGCGGCAATTTTCTGCAATCTTCCATAATCTTCCCAATGGCTAATGTCAAGGCAAAGGCCGGCAAAAATATCCAACAAAGGCATTAAATTATCAGGAAAAGGACGGTTGTTTTCTAAATAAATTTGTTTTAAATATTTTTTGCTTTCGGCGATAAATTTATCATTCACACTATCAAAATGGGTATTAAAAACCTTAGTGCCGAATCTTTTTTTCAAGTAGGCAAATTCCCACTTTTCAGGATCATGCCTGATATGAACAAAGGGTATTTTTTCCAGCCCGGTTTTTTCAAGTAGTTTATAAAACTCTCTCCTTTCCTTAATTTCTAAACAAGTAGGAAAAAGAGCGATTTCTTTTAACCCCAATTTATCAATCTCTTTAACTTTTTTTCTCCAGTCTGACTTTTTCGTAGTTGTCAGGCCCAAAAGTATTTTTCGTTTCATAATAACTAAGTCAAAAGTTTATAATGTTATGCGTTCCACGTTATGCGATATGCGATTCTATTTTTTCACTTCCTTATAATTCTCCACAAAACCCTTGCCTTTAAGCGGCCGCCACCACCATTCATTTTGCTTATACCATTCAACTACTTCATCAAGGCCTTTTTCAAATTCAATCTCTGGTTCCCAGCCCAAATCATTTTTCATTTTGGCAATATCAAGCAGATACCGGCGGTCATGTCCGGGCCTGTCTTCCACGTATTTCTTCATGGATTCATCTTTTCCCAATCTCTTTAACACCGCTCCGGCAATTTCTTCAATGCTTTTTTCAACACCCGTGCCGACATTATAAGCCTCGCCGATCTTACCCTTCTTAATAATTATATCAATCGCCCGGCAATGGTCATCGGTGTGAATCCATTCTCTTTTGTTTAAGCTGCTCTTGAACAGCGGAATCGGCTCATTATCAATTAAATCAGAAATAAATCTGGGAATTACTTTTTCCGGAAATTGGTATGGTCCATAATTATTCGCACAATGGCTTATGGTTATGGGTAATTTAAAAGTATGAAAATAACTCATTACTTCGTGATTGGCTCCGGCCTTAGAAGCGTTATAGGGGGTTTTAGGAGTATAAGGATCGCTTTCTTTAAAGGCCCGCTTTTCATCTAAAGCCAAGTCCCCGAAAACTTCGCAGGTTGAAATATGGTGGAATCTTATTAACCCGGCTTCTTTAGCCGCTTCCAAGAGCATTTGAGTGCCCAAGACATTGGTTTTAACGAAAATATCCGGTTCCACCATAGCCCGGCCATTGTGTGATTCGGCTGCGAAATTCACAATCACCTCAACTTTTTCCGCCTTAAGCAAATCAATATTATTCTTTAAATCCCCTATATCACCTTTCACAAACTTATAATTAGCCTTATTGGCAATATCTTTTAAATTTTCTAAATTCCCCGCATAAGTCAGAATATCCAGATTAATAATTTTGTCATCCGGATATTTTTTTAACCAATAATGAATAAAATTACTTCCTATAAACCCGGCTCCGCCGGTAATTAATAGTTTCATATTTTTTAATAAATAATTGAAAATTATTAATTGATAATTGATAATTTTTTTGAGATCTCCTCCGCCTCCCCTTCTTTATATTTTCCTTGCGACCAAAGATGCAAATCATCGCCTCGTCTTCTCGGAATAACATGGAAATGAAGATGAGGGACGATTTGGCCGGCAATTGGGTCATTATTTTCCATTATATTATACCCTTCTGCCCCCAAACCATCTTTCATCGCTTTCCCTATCTTTTTAACAGCTACAGCCAACCGGACCAACTCGCCCTCAGGAATCTCCTCCATGTTAACATAATGTTTCTTTGGCACGATTAAAGTATGCCCAGGATTCACTGGTGCAATATCTAAAAAAGCTAAAATGTTTTCGTCTTCATATACTTTAAAACTCGGGATTTCGCCGGCTATAATTTTACAAAAAATACAATCCATATATTTAAGATTTTATTAAATCTTTTTCTCCTTTTTTAGGATTAATAAGCGGGTCTAAAGGCAATTCTACATAAAAAGTCGTGCCCTTGTCCACTTCGCTCGTAAACCAAATTTTACCTTCATGATACTCGACAATATTTTTCGCCACAAACAGGCCCAGGCCATTGCCTTCCGGCTGAAAACTTAAAGCGTTGGCTCCCCGGAAAAATTTTGTAAAAATCTGGCTTTGCGATTCTTTTGATATGCCAATGCCGGTATCTTTAATGGCCATAAATATTTTTCCGTCTTTAATGCGGCAATCAATGTTTACTTCGCCGCCTTTATCCGTATAGGTAACGGCATTCTCAATCAAACTGACCAAAACCAATTTTATTTTGTAAGGGTCAATTTTAACCTCCGGCAAATTTTTTTCTATCGTGAGATTAAATTTTATGCCTCTTTCTGCCGCCATTTCTTCATAGCGCTTGCTCGCCTCTTCCAGGAGACCGCCCAAATCGGTCTTTACGAACTGATAATAATATTTACCTTGTTCTATGGAAAAAATATCCAGCAAATCATCCACCATTTTTATCAACTTTTCGTTATAATCAACGCATTGTCCCAAAACTTTCTTCTGCTTCGGTTCTATCTTGCCGAAACCGCCTTTTAAAAGCAACTCGAAAGCCCATTTAATGGCGGAAAGCGGGGTTCTTAACTGGTGGCCGGCAATCATTATAAATTCTGACTTCATTCTATCAACGAATTTTTCCCGAGAAATATCATGAATTATTTTCGCGGTTCCGATTAATTCACTTTCTTCGTCTATAATCGTAACCGTATAAATTCTTAAGACTTCCTCGCTTCTGCCGGCCGGCTGCAACTCTCCTCTTTTCTTATATTTATCCTTAAAAATTTCCAATAAGTTAGCTTTGCTTCTGTCTATATTTTTTATTTTTTTACCCAAAACTTCTTTAGCTCCGAAATCCAATAATTTTTCCGCTTTAGGATTAACCGCCTCAATAATTCCTCTCCGGTTGATAAAAATTAAGCCGTCGGATAAATTAGCCAGAATCGCCCTCTCTTTATCTCTTTCTTCTCTAATTTCCTCTTCCCTGTTTCGCAGAGCCCGGGCAATTAACCCGGCAAACATCCCCACGATATAAAAGCTCAAGATGATAGCAATCAGATTGGTGATAACCGCTGAATAATTAAAAGCCAAGGCGTATTCATAAGCTAAATTATAGCGGGAGAAGAAAGGAATAATTTCAAAATACTGCAATAAGATTAAACCGCCATACAAGACGCTGGCGAGGCTGGAAATAACTAAAACTCCGGCAAAAGAGTAGAAAAAAGCCGAAGCGATAATATTAAAGAAAAAATAAAGGAAAGAGATGCTGGTCAGGCCCCCGGCATAAAAAATTATTAAAATATAAAAAAGATAATCAAGAGTTAAATTGAAAAAACTGATAATTTTAATTCCGGCAAGAGAAATTTTTTCCGGTTTCCGCAAATAAAGTAAAAATATGATGTTTAAGCCATAAGCGCATAAACCCATGAAAATCATCAAGAACAGAGGAAAATTAGTATTGGGCGCATCAACAATTTTTTCTGATAAACTGCTGGTAATCTTTGAAGCCAGGCCGATTAAAACAACGCCGCTGACATAAAGCCAGCGTCCCTTTACCAAAAGTTGGTTTACTTCTATTAATCTTAATTTTTCTCGAAAAAATTTATCCATAAGGCGTTATACGATTTTATAAGGCGAATCCTCTTTGCCTTCCCACCTTATTTCGTCAGCCTCTTCGATCTTCCCCTGCCCTTTATATAATTTATCCGGTAAATTAATACTCATTCCCCCTTCGTTAGAAATACATTTATAACCATGCACCACTCCGGGCGGCACAATCACTAAAGTTGGGTTTGACGCCCCAACTTTTATTTTTATATTTTCGCCCTTAGTCCCGGAATTTTCCCGCTTATCCCAAAGATAAAGCAAGAAATCTCCCGGGCCGGTAAAAACAAACCGGTCGGCTTGCTTAACATGCTCATGCGGCCCACGTGTTATGCCCGGCTTAGTCAGACTAACATAACTCATCACCGGCGAAAAATTATCTTCATCCTGCCGAAAAATTTCCGTTAGCCAGCCCCGTTCATCTTCATTCTTATTTAATTTTTTGATGACAACTCCCTCAATCATATTCATAAATCCCTGCCTTGCCGGCAGGGCAGGTTAATTTATAAATCTTTCTTCGTCAGTAATCCATTCTGCGCTCCCTGCTCGGCTATAACCGAAGCGGTATTTCTTATCCCCAAATGCATGGCTTTGGCAATATCGCCTTTATAAATTTCCAAGCCGGCTATAAAAGAGGAATTAAAAGCGTCGCCCACACCCGTCGTATCAACCCGTTTTTTTTCTCTTATTATATTCTGATGATAAAATTTTTGCCCATCATAAGCGTCCGCCCCGTCTTTACCGCTAGTTATCACGACAATCTCCGGACCCCAGGATTTTATGATTTTTAGCAACTCTTTTATATTATTTAGAAATCCGTTGCTTTTATTTTTATATCTAGGGTCTGATACCACCAGTTCAATCGCTTCGTCTTTATTAACGAATAGGATATTTGTTTTTGATATAAACTTTTTTAATTTTTTCGCGCCGCTATCAAGCTGGACATGCCCCGGGTTCCAGGCAATTTTTAATCCCTTGGCGGAAAACACTTTAGCTAAAATTTCTTCCCATTTTCCCGACAAAGAAGCTACAAAAACCCACTTAGTATTTTTCAGGCTTCTTAATTCCTTATTCCTTATTCCTAATTCCGAATTCGCGGCTCGGTTGGAAAAAACTATTTTTTCCGGATTAATCAAAACAAAAGAAAAGCCGGTTTCAATACCTTTTATTTTCTGCACCAATTTTGTGTCCACTCTGCGTTTTTTTAAATTAGCCAAAACTCTTTTGCCTCTTTCGTCATCGCCAATAGCGATTAAACTTGCCACTCGGAAACCTAGGCCGGATAAATTAACCGCGGCATTAGCCGCCCCGCCGCCAAAAGTGGAATAAGACTTGTCAATCTTCATTTTGGCGCCATATTCAAAAGCCAATAACTTTTGCTTTAGAATATCCTTTTTATTGTCTATTAAAATTCCTTCACGGGTATAAAAAGTTATATCTTCGGTGGCTCCGCCAATAGTAATTATGTCGTATCTTGCCCCGTTAGAAATTTTGTTATTTTTTTTCACCATAAAAATATTTTAATTTATTTGTAAAATATCTTTTCCCCACTAAAAACTTCGTTATTTTTTCTGGCTAACCAAATTTCTAACGGGGTTCATATTTTCTTTTTTGCCCCCCGCCAGTTGGCGGATATGGGATTTGACATTTTTATTAATATATGCTATTTTATTATATTAAATAATGTACATTATAACTGAATTATATCACACTTTTTTGAAAGGCGGGAAGTGATGAAAGTGGTGAAAATAGTTTATTTAGTGACTCATGGGGAAAAAACAGATGGCCCCAACCCGGGTATGACTGACGAGGGAAAAGCAAGGATCAGAAATCTTAGGCCCATCCTTGAAGACCTTCTCCCGAATGGTCGCCCGAGCCAAGTTTTCTGTGGGACAGGAGCACGGCAAATTGAAGTTGCTCTATGCCTTGGTTTCGAGCTGAAAAACATCTTCTTCTCCGACGTCTGGGGAGGACCAGCCACTCTCACCAAAATCGGTGGAGAAAAAAAGGTAATCCTGGCGGATGGGACTCTTGTCGATTATCCGGATAAATTCCTATCCAGCGATGACCTTGCCCAAGCGGCTAGGGATGCTCTCAAGCGTCTCCCCCATGGGTCCGTCATCACTTCTGGCCGCCCCACTCTTATCAGGGTATTTAAGGGCCTTATTGAAGCAGAAGAATGCCATAGCGGCGCTATCTATTCCCTCTCCATCTATGACAACGGGGAAATTACTCCCAAACTGATGGTGATAGGCATTATTCTCGATGACGCAAAAGAAGATGGGCACAAAGTCTAACTCCATTCTTCTTGCACTTTACACGGCGGATTGCTCTACATCCGCCGTTTTTTTATTTTAAAATTCTAACTATTCCCCGCTCCGCGTCTAACTTTATTTTATCCCCGGTTTTAAAACAATCGGTGCCATTTTTAGTCCCGACAATAGTGGGAATCTTTAATTCGCGGGAAACGATTGCCGCATGAGAAGTAATTCCGCCCTGGTCAGCGACAATCCCCCTGACCCGCTTTAAATATGGCACAACATCGTATCTGGTGGTTGAGCAAACTAAAATCGCTCCTTGGGGAATATTTTTAAAATCACTGGGCCGCAAGGCAATAAAAGCCTTGCCAATAACTACACCCGGATAGGCCGGATTACCGGCTAGTTCATGCTTAATGTCTTTTTTTTCTCCGCCTGTTTCCCGGCGGAAGAATTCATCGGCTTTTTTATTCCAAAAAACTTTCACCTTACCTTTGGAAAATAAAATAACCGCCCTTTTTCTCTTATAAAAATCTTTAGGCAGACAACCGCCCCTGGCATAATTTAAAACCTCTGGCGGCAAAAGCATTAGAGCCTGCTTTGGAGGCAAACTAAGTTTTTCGCCCAATCTCCCCCGCCAAATCTTTTCCGAGGCCAAAAGCTTTTTAACTGCCGCTTCCCTGGACAACCCGAATTTTTTGAGTAACCCCTTATCCGCTTCGGGCATTAGGTATTGGGCTAAGTCAGGCAATTGAAAAACCGCTAATAAATCATAAACGCTCTGAAATAATTTTGGTAAATAAGGGATAAAATCAGTTTCTTTGCCAAAACATTTTTTGGTTATAGAAAGCATCTTTTCAGACCTTTGTTTAATCATTAAGCTGAATTTCTGCACCAATCGGGCATTAAACCGTTTCCGGTAATATTTTTTTAATGATTCCATATCGGCAATCGACCGGTAGGAGTATTCAAGATCCCCGACATAATAAAAAAACACGTTTTTAAAAGCCCAGCCGAAATCCCTTTCCATTTCTTTGGTATAGCCACGGCCTACCAAATAAGTATCAAAGGGATAATATTCGACTTTACGATTTAAAAACCAGCGCATATTTTTATTATTTTAAAATTTATTAGAAGACCGCTCTAAAAATACCGGCCTTAATCTCTTGCTCGCAAAACTAACAATATAAAACAGCAGGGATACAGATAATAAATTAAAAAATAATTGATAAGCTAAAGCCAGCCAAAACTCTTTCCCCCACAAAACGTTTATCTTTATCTCCGGAAAACTAAATAAATAAGCCAGCAGATAAAAAAGAAAGCTATAAAAAAGGGTGGAAAAAAAAGTTAAAGCTAAAAACGAATAGAGAGACCGGTCGGTAAAAAAATTAGCTAGTAAAAAATTAGCCAGTAAAACAACTAAAAATAAGGAAATCAAGTAAACGCCGAAAGGCAAGAAGGAATAGGTGTCTAACAAAAACCCGGCGCCTAATGCCCACCACAAAGACAGTTTAAAGCCGCTAAGCATAAGAATAAAAATTAGAATAACCAATATTATATTAAAATGGCTTATTCCAAAAGGCAGGGCGGCAATGAAAGATACCTGAGCGACAGATAAAATGTATATTAAAATAAAATTCAAAAAAATTCTTAGGTACATAACTTAAGATTTAATTTTCCCGCGGCCGCAAAACCGAAACTATTGTCAACTCATCTAAATTAATTAAAGGTTCGATAGTCGCCCTTTGCCAAACTTCATTGCTGGTTTTGTCCACCTCGACTATTCTGCCTATAACTAAGCCGGCTGGAATATTCTCCTCTAGCCCAGAGGTGACTGCTGTATCGCCAACTTTTATTTCTTCTGCCTGGGGGATAAAATTCATCCTTATGGTCAGGCCCAATTCTCCTTCCGCAATGCCAACGGTTTTGTTTGCGCTGCCTGGCTGGCCCTCGCTCCCCTGGACCGCCGCGGCTAGTTTGCAATTACTGTCGGTAGCAAGATAAATCTTTGCCGTATTCTCTTTTACTTCAGCTATCTTGCCGGCGACAATCCCCTCGCTATTTACCACGGCTAAACCGGGAGCCAAACCGTCTGCTACCCCCTTATCAACAATTAAACTTTGCCCTCCGCTAACCGGATCACCCAATATCCCCCGGGAAATAACATTGGTTAAAATGTAATTAAATTCATTTTTTGTGGAAAATTTTAAATACTGGCGCAACTTCTTATTTTCCTCTTCAATCGATTTAAGCCTGGCGTTTTCCGCCTTCACCTGGTTTATTTCCGCTTGAAGATCTTTTGTGGTAGCCAGCAGTTCTTCTTTATCTGTCCGTTCGCTTAACGCCACCCGCAGAGAAGAGCTTGCGGAATAAAGACGGCCGGCAATTGGGCTTATTGCCCGCGCCATTATATTTTCAAGAGGAGACAGAACTTTAATAAAATGCAAAAAAATAAGCAGCCCGATAACTGCCGTAAATATAAAAATATTATTTTTTGTTTTTATCTTTAACATAATTACAAATCACAAATCTTGCACGAATTCACAAATAATATTAAAAAATTATCTCTTCCATTCTTTTATTTCTGGATGAAAATCAACTTGGTATTCGGGTATCCCTAAAGAAATGCCGTATTGTTTCGCCTGGTTGTATTGTTCTTGATTTTGCCTGTCTATATTAAAAATTTTGTTGCGAAAGATTATAAAATGGCGGGTATTATTTTTAAAATCAGCATACCAGTTATGTTCTGAATCTAAAGACCTGCTTATTTCTTCCGCGATTTTCTTAGCCTCGTTCTCCGGAATTTCAACCGTACACAAAGTCCATTGTTTTATCCATGGCGTTTTATGCTTTTCTAAAACTTTTTCAACTTTTGTTTTTAAAATTTTAACCTTTTTTAAAATGTCCTTATTTTCAAGACTCTCCCCGATAATTACCCCGGCAAAATTATCTTTCATATTTTCAAGGTTAAACAATAATTAATTGCCATAAAAAATTTTATATTTTATTTTCATATTTTCATATTATTTCCTGCCTACCGGCAGGCAGGTATTATCTAAAGCTCCTCGCTGCTCGGCAAAGCCACCTTGTCTAAAAGTTCCGGATCGGACAAAAGAATCCCTGTTCCTCTCACAACGCAAGTCAGGGGATCATCCGCCACTCGAACCGGAATTTTGGTGTGCTGGGCTATCTCTTTATCAATGCCGCGCAAAAGAGCTCCGCCTCCGGTTAAAAATATCCCATGCTCATAAATATCAGAAACTAATTCCGGCGGAGTTGTTTCTAGAGTGATTTTTATATTATCCACAATCTGTTTTATAGTTCTGCTCATTGCCTCTCTTACCTGGCTGTCATTTATAATTACCGCTTTCGGCAAACCGTTAATCAAGTCTCTCCCCCGAACTTCCATCTCTAAGGAAGTTTTTAGCGGAGTGGCCGAGCCTATTTTTATTTTTACTTCTTCCGCCAGCTGTTCTCCGACCAAAATATTAAATTCTTCCCTGATATATTCAACGATGTTATTATCAAGCTCATTGCCGGCGAGCCTTAAAGACTTCCAGGTAACCACCCCGGCTAAAGAAATAACGGCGATTTCCGTTGTCCCGCCTCCTATATCAACTATCATCGTGGCGGTCGGCTCCAGAACCGGCAGGCGCGCGCCTATCGCCGCGGCCATAGATTCTTCCACTAAAAAAACCTGGCGGGCGCCGGCGGATTTAGCCGCGTCTTCCACCGCCTTTCTTTCCACCTCGGTAATATCTAGAGGAATGCCGATTACGACTCGCGGGCGCGGCGCCAGCGTAAAACTTTCGCTGTGGACTTTATCAATAAAATATTTCAGCATTTTTTCCGTCACTTCAAAATCAGAAATAACTCCGTCTATCAAAGGCTTGATGGCCTGGATATGAGCCGGAGTTTTTCCAACCATCTTTTTCGCCTCTTCGCCGACGGCCAAAACCTCGTCTGTCCGCATGTTGACGGCCACCACCGACGGCTCATTTATAACTATGCCTTTATCGCTAGAATAAACCAGGGTGTTTTTTGTACCCAAATCAATGCCCAAATCCTTGCTAAATTTTCCCAAAATTTTATTAAACATGATTTCCTTATGGGATTATTACGATTTTTGCGATCCTTAGGATTCTTATGAAATTCTTTTGAGATTCCCAAGAATCTCAAAAATCCTAAAAGTCCTAAGAATCCTAACCCTTAATTAACCAATTAACTAATTCGCTAATTTTCACCATCTCCACTTCTTTTTCATTCCGTTTCTTCACTTCCACGCTATCTTTCGCCAAAGTCTTCTCGCTCACTACCAGCCGATACGGGCAGCCGATTAAATCCGCTTCCGCGAATTTTGCTCCTGCGCTCACCCCTTCCCGATCATCATACAAAACTTCAACTCCATTTTTTCTTAAATCATTATATAATTTTTCCGCTTCTTTTCTAACTTTTGATTCCTTGCTTCTTACTTCAATTAGGTGGACTTTAAACGGCGCGATTTCTTCTGGCCAGATTATGCCTTGCTCATCGTGGCAAACCTCCACAACCGTTCCCATCACCCGGCTGGGGCCAAGACCGTAGCAGCCCATAATCACATCCTGCTTTCCGCCTTTTTCATCCATGTATTGCAAACCAAAGGGCTTAGAAAAACGGGTGCCTAGTTTAAAAATATTTCCCACTTCAACCGCTTTCTCTTCGGTAAAATCTTTTTTTCCGCATTTTGGGCAGACTTTTTGCTCCTCGATAATCTCTTTATTTATGGCAATTTTACATTTCTGGCAAATATGGATAGTATCTTCTCCGGTTTTGGCTAAACTTTGGAATTCGTGGGAATATTTAGAGAACGTCCCGCCCAAAGCATAAGTTAAATAGGTAAGGTTGCCCAAACCGCAGCGAGCGAATATCTTGAAATAAGCCTCTGTCACTATTTCGTAAAATTTCTCCAGATCTTTCTCGTCTGTATGAAAAGAATATAAATCTTTCATAGAAAACTCCCGGCCCCTTATTAAACCGGCTTTAGCGCGAAGCTCATTCCTGAATTTAGTCTGAATCTGGTAAACGGCGGTCGGCAGGTCTTTATAGGAAAAAACAAATTTTTTTACCAAGGGCGTTACGACTTCCTCGTGCGTCGCTCCCAGTCCGTATTCCTTTTTATCTCCCCCGATTAACCTGAATAAGGCGTCAAAATTTTCCCAGCGGTTAGTTGTCGCCCAGGCTTCTTTCGGGATTAAAGCCGGCATTAAAATTTCCTGCCCGCCGATAGCGTCCATTTCCTGCCTGATGATCCGGCAGATTTTATTGTGGACGCGTAAGCCCAAAGGCAGAAACGAATAAACTCCGGCCGCCACCTTATCAATAAAGCCGGCCCTAATTAATTCTTTGGCATTAAAACTGGTTTCGTCCTTAGGCAACTCTTTTATGGTTTTAGTAAAAAGTTTGGATTGAAGCATATGATTATATCTGTATAAAAGTTTTATACAGCACTATTTTTAAGACTCATTTATATACAGTTATTTTATCTTAAAATCGCCTTCTTGTCAAAAATCAGGTACATCCAATATACCAAACGCATAGCTTGTCTTAAAACTTTAAATTCCACATTGCTTCATCTCGCCCCGCACCCTTTGTGGTGTGGGGTCAAAAAGAAAAAACCACCGGTCGATTCCGATAGTTTTTTCAAAAATTTAACCTCTTCTTAAATCTGAAATTAATTATCTTCCCATCTTCTTCAAAGCCTGTCTGATTCTTTCTCCGCTATCTTTAACTTTTGCGTCTACCTTCCCTAGAGCTTCCCGCGCCTGCGACATAGAATAACCTAAAGCCATCAAAGCGTCTATCTCTTCTCCGCTTATCGCTGCCCCGTCGCCCCCTTTAGCCTTGCCGGCGTAAGACAAGCGGTCAATTTTCTCCCTTAATTCGAGCACGACTCTTTCCGCGGTTTTCCGGCCAATGCCGGAAACTTTAGTTAAAAGAGAAGGGTCGCCGCGGGAAATTGATTCCTTAATATTAGCGACGCTGGCCGTAGCTAAAACCCCCGAAGCTGATTTCGGCCCGATTCCGGAAATGGAAAGAAGCAATTCAAAAAATTCTAATTCTTCCGGATTTTTAAATCCGTATAAATCCAAGGCGTCTTCCCGCACATACTGGTAGGTGTAAAATTCTGTCTCTTTTCCGTTTTCCAGTTTAATCAAAACAGTCGGATTAAGGAAAACTTTATAGCCGACATTGCTAACTTCTACAATCGCGAAATTTTGCCCCTTAGATAAAATTTTTCCTTTTAAGTATGAAATCATATTTGATTAATTTTCAATTTTTAATTTCTAAACAATTTTCAATGACCTAATTTTACAATTTCTAAACTTAGCAACAAATAATTAAAAATAAAAAAAATAAAAATTGTTTGAAAATTTAAAATTAGAAATTGAAAATTATTTAAGTCATGCGTCTTCGCGCCACGCTATACTCCGGCACATCTTGTTTTATTTCCAAAAACACCACATCCTCGCTTCCTCCCCCATGCGCTTCGGCTATTTCCTTGCCATTTTCTGCATTTATCATCTTTTTCAGCTTTAATCTTATTATATCATAACTCGGTCGGATAATCTCTATCTCGTCTCCAACCCTCATCGTATTATGTACTTTGATTGACAATTGACCTTTGACATTTGAAAATTGACTAACGACTTGGCCGCAGAATTCCCACTCCGGAATCTTATGCGAATTATCTAAATTCTGGGCGGTCTCGCCTTCCCCGAACATAAAGCCTTTAGTATAACCCCGGTGATATAATTTTTCTTCCAGTTCTTTATATAAAAAATTCAGTTCCTTTTTTAATATTCCGCCTTTAATTTTTCCCGAAGTCAAATCTATCGCTTTTCTATAAGCCCCGACGACATTGGCTAAATAATAAACGCTCTTAGCCCGGCCTTCAATTTTGAAAGCGCTTATGCCTGCCTTAATCAATTCCGGAACCTTTTTAACTAAACACAAATCTTTAGAATTCAAAAGATAACTGCCGTGCTTTTCTTCCACCAGTTCTAAAGTTTCGTGATTTTCTGCGGATATAAAATAATTCCAGCGGCAGGGCTGGGAACAGTCGCCTAAGTTGGCATTCCGGTCATTAAAATATTTTGAAAGAAAGCACCGGCCGGAATAAGCCGTACACAAGGCCCCGTGGATAAAACACTCTAATTCCAGTTTCGGCACTCGTTTTTTTATTTCTTTTATTTCCTCTAGACTTAACTCTCTGCTTAAGATTATTCTTTTTACTCCCTCTTTAAGCCAAAATTTAGCCGCTTGCCAGTTCGTGCAATTAGCTTGCGTACTTAAAATAATTTTTGCTTTAGGCCAGATTCTTTTTACCTCAAATAAAACTGCCGGGTCGGAAATAAACAAACCGTCAACCCCTATTTTTCTTAATTCTCTTATGTGGCCAGGCAATTTTTTCAAATGCTTGTTATGGGCAAAGATATTAACTGTCGCGTAAACTTTTTTTCTAACCCCGTGGGCATATTCTACGGCCTTAGCGATTCCGGCTAAAGTAAAATCATTAACCCGGACGCGTAAAGAAAAATCCGGTATGCCTAAATAAACCGCGTCCGCTCCGAAAGCAAAAGCGGTTTTCATTTTTTCCAAATTCCCGGCCGGCGCAATTAGCTCGGGTTTTATTTTAGTATTATTTCTCATTTTGTATTTACTATTAATTTGCATAGCAAGTGCCTCGCCGAATCCGCCCGCTGGCGGAGAAGGCGGGCCGGCGCAATTAGCTCCAGTTTTGTTTTAATATTATTTGCCATTTTATATTTATTATTAAGTCGCACAGTAGTAGCCCTTCCGAAGTCCCGAGTACTTGGGACGAAGGAGGGCCGGCGCAATCAATTCCGGCTTTTTTGATTTTATAATTTTCATCTTGATTTTTACCAAAACAGCCCGCCGAAACGAGCTGCCTGATAACTTTATCTTAAAAATCCTAAAAATCTTAAGAATCTCAAGAATCTTAACGTCCCGATCTCTTCACCCTAATCAGCCCGGAAACCGGCACTACTTTAATGCCTTTTTTCTCTAACTCGTCTAAAAATAAATTCAAGCCTAAAGAATCAGAAGCCATGTGTCCGGCAATCACGACATTGATATGAGCTTTCTCCGCTTCTTTCCTGTGCTCTTCACTCATATGCATGCCTATAACCGTGCCAATGCCGGCTTGCGCCATCTTTTCGTAAATATCTTTTGACCCTGACGTGCCGCCGGTAAATTCCGTTACCACGACTTTGCCGCATCTATCGTCCGGATTGCCGACAAATAACTTCGGCCCGGCTTTGCGGTTAACTGCTTCTTTAAATTCCGGAATTTCTTTTAACATTTTTAAAACATCTTCCACAAACTCGGGCTTCTTCTTGTTTATTAATTTTACCAAATGATTCGCTCCCAAATTATCGCAAGGAGTATGAATACACATAAAATTAAGACCTAAAATTTTTGCTATATCAACCGAACGGTTATGGTTAGCCGAAGAAATACCGCGGCCAACTTCGGAAATTCTCGGTCTGATGACTGATTCGGCAATATTAATTGGCACACCGTACTTGGCCAAAACTTCTGATTGCAAATCCATTACGCCGTGCAAATCAGCCAAGGCCGGCCCTTCCGGATGATGGGCAATTACCAAATCAATATCGCCTAATTTATCGGCTAACAGCAATTCTGCCCCCTCCATATCAACTCCGATTAAAACTTTCTTTATCTCTTTTTCGCCGCCCGAAAATAAAATCCGGGAATCACTGTAAGGATTGGTTAACTTCTCCTTATCAAATTCAGCCTTTGCTTCCTTATCCATTTTCTCATACTTGGCCTTTATCCTTTCCAAATTTTTTCTGACATCTTTTTCGCCGCGAAGGTCAGCCTTAATGCCCATCTTCACCGCTAAGTCGTAGATTTGTTGTACATTCATATTTTTTCACGAAACATGCAGCATGAAACATGTAACACTATTAATTTTCAATTTTGTAATTTTATAATTTTTAAACAATTTTTAATTTATAAATTTTCAAAACTCTTAAAAATCACCATGGGGTTCGGGGGCTTAAACTCCAGCGCCAAGGCGAGCATATCTAAAGATTAATCAACGTGATAGCGAATTGAGGCCCCCGAAACTTTTGCTTACTTTTGGTTATCCCGCCTAGGCGGGATAAGTCCTAGCGAAGCGTTTATCATCTACCAAATCTTATAAATCATATACGAATATTCCCCTTATGTCAACTTACCACGATCCAGAAGACCCGCCGCCGCCGGACGATCCGCCGCCGAATCCGCCAAATCCTCCGCCGCCGAATCCGCCTCCGCCCCCGCGTCCTCCGCCAATCCACCAGGGAATTGTGCCGCTCGCTTTATGTTTGGCGTAATTCTTGGAAATGATAAAATCAAACAGCAAGCCGAAAGGGATTAAAATCGCCAAAGCAACCAGGCCAAAAATAGCAAAACCCTTGACTATCCCGATTATTACGCCAATTACGCCCCCAACCACTCCGCCGGCCCACCAGGACTTGCTCCGGCCCAAGATGCTCGCAATCCACATTATGGCGAAAAGCCCAAACCAAAAAATATTTTCCCAAGCGTTAGAACTCAACCCTTTTGCCGGCTTACTTTCCGGCACGTATTCGCCTTGAGTGGCCGCTATGATTTTATCAACTGCCTGGTCTATACCCTCGTAATATTTTTCTTCCCTAAAAGCCGGTTTCATTAAATCGTCAATAATCCAGAAACTTTGAGCGTCGGTTAAAGCGCCTTCCAGGCCGTATCCAACTTCAATCCGCATCTGCCTATCCTCTTTGGCAATTAAAAGCAAAATGCCATTGTCATTTTTGGCTTTACCAATTTTCCAATCTTCAAAAAGCTTGACTGCGAAATTTTCAATCGTATCCCCGTCCAGATTGGGAATGGTTACAACCGTAATTTCATTGCTGGTTTGGCTTTCAAAATTAACTAATTTAGCTTCCAGACTCTGCTTTTCGCTTTCACTCATCATCCCCGCATAATCATTAACAAAACCAGCCGGCGTTCCCGGATTGTAATAAGCCAGGGCTGGTATCGCCACAAAAAATAATAGTAATACAAATATTACTTTTCTAAATAGTTTAAACATTTAGAATAAAAATTCCTAATTTCTAATTCACCTAATTTCTAATAAAATGCTTAATGCTCAAAATTATAATTAAAAATTTGACATTAGACATTTGAAATTTTATTAGAAATTAGAAATTGCAATTTAGAACTTTACGGCTGGTGCATTCTCCGAACCAGTCACTGACTCAAAATAAGTTTTTTCCGCAAAAGAAAACATGGAGGCAAACCATTTGGCCGGAACGCGTTTAACCATAACATTAAATTCCTTAGCCATATCATTATACCTCTTGCGCTCTACGCTGATCCGATTTTCTGTCCCCTCCAGCTGGACCATCAAAGTCTGGACATTTTCCGCTGATTTTAACTGCGGATAATTTTCCATAACCACCAATAAACGGGCTAAAGAGCTTTCCACTTGGGTAGCCGCTTCGGCTTTGTCATTAATGGTAGTAGCGCCGGCATATCGGGTTCTGGCGTCGGCAATATTACCAAAAACTTCTTTTTCCTGCGCCATGATTCCTTTAACTGATTCAACCAAATTCGGAATTAAATCAAAACGGCGTTGATACTGGGTTTCAACTTGCGCCCAGGCGTTATCAACGTTTTCCGATCCGGTAACCATCTTGTTATAGAGGCTCCAAGCATAGCCGGCCACAATAACCACGACGATTACCAGGACGATTAAAAACTTTTTCATAACTTTTTTGGCTTATTAATTATTTAATTTAAAATTTTCAAAATATTTTTCATCCAGCGCGCCATTAATCGGATCTAATGACTCGCTGGGCAAAATAATCGCCACCGTTCTAGTATTTGGTTGATCGCCGCAAAATTTTTTAACTCTTCTATAATCTTCTTCCACCTTATGGAGGGAATTTAAAACTTTTCCATTTCCCCCTTTCCTTGATCTCATCTCTTCCTGGCCGAGCCACTTTTCTAATTTACTGTCTGAATCTAAATAAGCGGGCCGTTCCGCAGACCGCAGGCTCTTCCCCTGTACCGCTAAAGTTTCACCTTGCTCTGATTTCCCCCAAAAATCAACCTTCATAAAAGCATCTTCTTTGGGCGTGGCCAGTCTGGGCGATAAGCCATATCTTTCCATGAAATTGCAAACACCAACCTGGCCGATTAAACCGTTTTTAGTCCTCTGCCATTCCTTGGTTACCTTTAATTTTTCCGTAGTTGCCTGGCATAAGTCAAATAAGTTTGATAAATATTTTCTGTTATCCTTATTTTGTATAATATATGCCGTTTCCAGGAAAAAAGATTCGGCAAATGAGGTATTTAATCTCTTGCTAACTTGACCCTCAATTTTACCTCCGTTCTCACTTTTTAATTTATCATATTCAACCTGGTCAACCATCTGGTCAATAACGGAAAAAATAAATTCAATTTCTTGTTCAAAGCCCTGATTTTCGGCTAATAATTTTTCTTTTATTCGCCTGACTTCTTCTCTGGTGATTGTTTTAATATCGCCCAATTGTAAAATTTCCTCCCGAATATTATCCAACCGCTTCTCATCTTCTCTATTTTCGTCAAATTTTATAAATTCTTTTATCATCTTTATTTAACTTTCATAGAAATTTTACTTCCCTTGTCCGCCGTAGCTTTAGCGAAGGCGGATAACTTCACGGTCTTCCCTCTCGCCTTGGTCGCATACCAGCCGGTTAATAATCCAGCTAATCGCAAAATTTCTTCTTCATCTTTTACTTCATCTAGCTTTAATCCGCTAACATCCAATTTTTCCGGAATTTGTAATTTAAGAATTGAAAATTGTTTTAAAATTGAAAATTTAAAATTGAAAATTCTCACAACCGTGAGCGGTCCTATTTCACTCTCTAATTCCATCAAAATATCGCCCGTTTTTGCCAACTTCTCCAGCGCCTCACAATCTCCTTTATCCCTGCCCACCGCTATTAAAGTTTTTCCTCCGGCCCAGAAAATACGCCCGTGCTTCAATAACTCCATATCCTCCGGTCCGCATTTTGGCCAATTTTTTATCATATCTCGCGCTCTTTGGCTAAAAGCCGGATCGGTTAATAAACATCCTCCGGCCGGAGACGGATAAGTAAGGCCATATTTTTTCGCTAATTCCATTTGTCTTTCTCTGCTTCGCCCGCTTATATCTAATAATTTATTTCTGTCTGCCAGTCCTTTCTTTTCTATTTCCGTTTCCGGTAAAACTAAAGCTGATAAAGGCCGCAGGACTTCTACCCCGGCCAGCTTTTTCACTCTTTCTAAAGCGCCGGAATTTTGCGACATCGGCCTCTGCCCTAAAACTTCACCCGTAGCAATAAAGTCATAACCTTCTTTTTTTGCTATTTCTCCGGCCCGCTTTATCATTAAGGCGTGGCAGTCAATACAAGGGTTAAGGCATTTTCCATAACCTGAAGCCGGATTTTTTACCATCTCCAGATGTTCTTCTTTAAAATCAATTTTTTTTAGTTCAATGCCAAGTTGCTGTGCCGTTTTCTCGGCTTTTCCCGCTCCGAAAAAACAACTGATAAAACTAAGTCCGGTCACCTCAATTCCCTGCTCGGCTAAAATTTTCGCCGCCAGCATTGAGTCCAGCCCGCCAGACAGTAATACTAAAGTTTTTATCTTCTTCTTCATAAATATTAAAAACCAATAACCTGATAACCATATTTATCAACCTCTTCTTTCGGCCAAAAATTCGTCTCTTTTGTTTTTAAAATATATTTCACTTCCTTTTCTAGACTTCTCCCCGTATATTCTTTTTTCTTTTGATCCCATTCCCGCAAAACCAAAATATCGCCTTCGCTAACATTAAAGTCTCCTAATCGTAAATCAAACTTCTTCTTACCGTCCATAATCTCTTGAAAATATTCTGGCCAAATTTTTTTTTCAATTTTCATAAAATTATCGCTTCAAAAATAACTAAAAATCCCTTTCAGATATAGCGATGCCTTTATCTAAGCCCAATTCTATCGCCTTGCGAATTAATGGTTCTTCTTTTTTCATATCCACGAATTTCGCCAAAGAACAACTTTTTTCAATACTGACTACCGGTTTTCCGTTTTCTAAAACAAAGCCGATCGGATATAATTTGCAGGACAGGGGCCTATCCGCGTAGCTTAAAGCGCATTTATTTTTTTTCCAAAAAACGCATTTTCCCCCGACATTTTTGAGAAAAAAAATTCCATCAAGGCAAACTATGTTATCTTTAAATCTTTCTATCTCTTCTTTCGATATCTGGACATAGCTTACCGAACAGCATATTTCCTCGCAATTTTGACAAAAATTCTTTTTACCAACCATATTGCTACAATTTCAAATTTTTAACTTTTAGGCCAACATCTTCTCCGTTGATTTTAATCATCTCGCCGCTTTCACCCGCATGAATTTCATCAGCCAAAGTATCTTTTTTAATCTCTTCGCCGAATTTCTCAAACACCTCTTTTATTTCCTTATTTTTTGTTTCATAATAAATCGCGGCCCGGTCCTGAATTGTCATTCCCGTTTCTTTGCGCAAATTATTTATCGCTCTTACCAATTCTCGTTTAATCCCATCAGCAATCAATTCCGGAGTCATAGTCGTGTCAAGTTCAACGGCCAAGTCATCTCCATCAGTGAATATCACTTCTTTCACGTTTATCTCATCCTTTATTAATTGTACATAATCTTCAGCGATTTTGACTTTTGACTTTTGACTTTTGACTTTAAGCGAAGCGAGAGCCTGTCTAACTTTAATTCCGGCCTCATCTCTTTTCGCCAATCCTAATTCCACAATTTTTTTTACCATTTCCATATTTTCTAGGACATCCTTATTAATCCACTCTTTTCTCACGTCAGCCCATTCTTTAAGATGTACCGATTCAACGTCTGCGCCTAATTCCTGATAAATATGCTCAGCTGTAAAAGGCAAAAACGGCGCCATAATCCGGGCTAAGTGATATAAAGTCCGGCGTAAAGTTTTTAACGCCCGCATTTTATCTACTTCATCATCTCCTTTAAAACGGTCTCTTGAACGGCGCACATACCAGGTTGATAAATCATTTATAAAAATTGGAATTTCACGAATGGCGTGCAAGTCATAATTATCCATTTTTTCCGTAATAATCTGCTTGGTTTGCTCTAATCTGGCGGTTATCCATTTATCTAAAACATTAACCAAATCTTTCTTTTCTAAATCTTCAATTTTCACATCAACCGCGAACATTTTATAAAAAGATAAAACGTTAAGGAGGATATTAAAAAATCTTGTCTGCTCCGCCATATCTTTTTCGGAAAAATTTATGTTGTCCGCTTTCATAACCGGCGAAGCGCAAAGATAATAGCGCAAAGGGTCAGCTCCGTATTTATCCATAACCTCCATCGGGTCAGGATAATTTTTTAGCCGCTTTGACATTTTTTTGCCGTCTTCGGCTAAAACTATGCCATTAACAATGACATTCTTAAAAGCGTGGCTGCCTTTTATGCCGGTGGCAATGGCATGAAGATAATAAAACCAGGTCCTTGTCTGGTCAACGCCCTCAGCAATAAACTCGGCCGGAAAATTGGCCTCAAATTTCTTTTTATTCTCAAAAGGATAATGCATCTGCGCGTAAGGCATTGAGCCCGATTCAAACCAGCAATCTATTACATCCGGGATGCGCTTCATTTCTCCGCCGCATTTGCAGGCGAAAGTGATTTTATCAACTATATGCTTATGTAAATCCGTAATTTTTTCTTTGCTCAGTTTTTCCAGTTCCTCAACCGACCCAATCACTTTTCTTTCTCCGCAGGAACACTCCCAGATCGGAATTGCCGAAGCCCAGTATCTTTGCCTCGAAATTGACCAATCCCGCGCCCCTTCCAGCCAATTGCCAAATCTACCTTCCTTAATATGAGCCGGCACCCAATTTATTTTCTTAGCCAGTTTGAGCATTTTTGATTTTATCTTGGAAATATTAACAAACCAGGAAGAGGTGGCGTAATTTAATAAAGGCGTTTCGCAACGCCAGCAATGCGGATAACTATGCTCATATTTTTCTTTAGAAAATAAAAGTCCTTTGCCAGCTAAATATTTCATAATCTCTACATCGGTTTTCATAACATCATCGGCCGGTTTAACGTGCAAGCCGGCAAAATCCTTTGCTTCTTCTTTAATAACTCCGTCCATGCCGACGTGCTGAACAAAAGGCAGTTTCTCTTTTTTACCCAAGTTCATATCATCCTCGCCAAAAGCCGGCGCAATATGAACAATGCCCGTGCCTTCTTCAGTTGTTACAAAATCAGCTATGTACACTTTCCACCCTCTTTCTCGATTTTTAAGCGTTTCATCTTCAGAATAGTAATTAAAAAGCGGTTCATATCCAAGATTGGCTAAATCATAAGTCGTAAACATCCTTTCAAATCTAATTTTTGGATCTTTCTCTTTTTCCTTATTAGCAAGAACATCTGAGGCAAGAAAATGTTCATTATCTTTACTAAACAAAGTATAAGGAATTCCTGCACCTATCGCTAGAGCTACATTTCCTATTAACGTCCAAGGAGTTGTCGTCCATGCAAGTAAATATGTGTTTTCAGGTACTTTCCATATTCCACCCGTTTCTGGCGATAAAGGATCTTCTATTATCTGCCCTGGCTTTACTCTAAACTTAACAGTCACGGACAAATCTTTTACCATCTTATACCCCTCCGCCACTTCTGATTGAGAAAGAGTGGTTTCGCATCTAGGGCAGATATGCATTGAGCGGTAATCTTTATAAATCAAACCTTTATCCCAAAGTTGTTTAAACACCCACCAAACGCTTTCCATATAGTCTAGATCCATGGTTTTATAAGCGTTTTTCATATCCACCCAGCGGCCCATTCTTCTTATGGTTTTCTCCCATTCCTTGGCATAAACTAAAACCTTGCTTCGGCATTGTTCATTAAACTTTTCTACCCCCATTTTCTCAATATCTTTCTTGCTCTTGGTCTTCATCTCTTTTTCCACGATATTTTCAATCGGCAAACCGTGGCAATCCCAACCCCAGCGCCTTTCCACCCGATAGCCCTTCATCGTCCAGTACCGCGGCACGATATCTTTCATTAAACTAGCAACAATATGGCCGTAATGAGGCGTACCGGTCGCAAAAGGCGGCCCATCGTAAAAAACATAATCCTTAACTGCCCCCTTTCGAAAAGGGGGGTGGGGGGGATTTTCCACTGATTTCTCAAAAATCTTATTTTTCTCCCAAAAATTCAAAACCTCCTCTTCCATAGCCGGAAAAGACGTGCCCCGCCCTTGTGGCTGGGGGCTCTTCTTCTCTATGTTTTCGTTCTTTTTTTCTGCCATAAATTAAAAAAATCATGTTGTATGACTCATATCTATAAAATAACCTAAAAATTAACAAAAGTCAAAGAAAAAACCCGCGGCGATATTCTGCCACGGGCTATTATTGGGGAAAATATGTCGCAGATTAATATTTATGATCCGGAAGAGGATTTACAGTTGTGATTGTTGTACCCGACTTTGGTTTGGGCCCCTCCCCAATACGATAGCACTTACCTCCCCTCCAGCTTTTTCCGCCGGTGTTTTTTCCGTGTTTTTTGAACTTACGGCTCTTTAGTGACGGATGCATAGACATGATTTCCTCCCCTTTTTTGATGTGAAAGTTGGTGTGCGGTTGTGTTGAAAATAGCTTAATTTATTTTTTAAATTTAGTCAAATGCTTTTTATATTTTTTGAACTTCAAGAATAAGACGCTCGGTTAATTCTCTCGGCAAGCCAAGGCTGTTTCCTTCTTTGCCTTCGTATTTTTTAAGATAGGGTTGTAATAATTCATGCTCTGCCAAAAATCCGCCCGCCGAGTTTAAAATATCTTCTATCTTTACAAGCTTATTAATAATTTCTTCAGGAATCTCTTTAAAATAAGCTTTGGCGATATCAATCCCCTGCGCGCGTTTACCGCTTTGGGTATTGGTCACGACAACCGCGTTAATAATTTCTGCCGGATATTTTTTATAGGAACGCAGAAATTCTCGCGCCTGGCGTTCATCTTCCGGCTTTTCCCGCAATTCACCGTTGCAAAGCACAACTTGGTCAGCCGTGATTAGAAGAACCGGCTCCTTAATTTTCTGCTTTATGGCCTCGGCTTTAGCGCAGGCTATCTTAATCGGCAAAGCGTAATAATCATCACTGCGAACCGCTTTTTCATCAATATCAGCCGTTACAACTTCAAAATTATATCCCATCTCTTCAAACATCGCCTTGCGCCATTTTGAACCAGAGCCTAAAATTATTTTCATATTTCTATTTTTCATGACCACTTTTTCTAATTCCTTGCCTTTCCTGTATAGTTATGATACATTTTGGCTCGGTGGTGGTGAGGATTGGCCCTCTCCCACTTTTTCCGCCGGGCGCAATGCGCTGGGCTGCCGCGAGATGTGGATTAGATACCCACAGCAGTTCTCGCGGCTTTTTTTATTTCTCGTGCAGAAGTTTAGAACATTTTCCCGCCTTTTGGCACTTTTTTTGTCGGCATCAATAATACTACATCTCCGTTTTCATCTGGCAATCCAAGAGTCAAAACTTCAGATACAAACGGGCCAATCTGTTTGGGCGGAAAATTCACTACTCCGATAACTAATTTTCCCGCTAGCTCTTCTTTAGTATGGCGCTTCGTAATTTGAACCGAAGATTTTTTAATGCCAATTTCCGGGCCAAAATTTATAGTAAGCTTGTAGGCCGGTTTCTTGGCTTCGGGAAAATCTTCCACTTTCATAATTTCTCCGACTCTTACATCTACTTTTTCAAAATCCTGATAGCTAATCATAAAATTTAACCCTTAAAATATTTTTCAAAAGTCTCGTCCGGCGTTTGCCCGGTCGTGTCAATAAAATTATCTCCGCCCGCTTCATTTCTAATTGCTTCAAATTCTGCCCGAACGGCCTCTATGCGCTCTATCCCGGTTGTCCAGCATTCGCGCTCTTTGTCCCTTTTTATCATTTCTTCTTTGGTCGGGAATAAAACCTTAATTTCTAAACTATCCCTGAATTCTTTTTTAAATTTTTCAAAAAATTCCAGATAATGGCCAAATATTATATAGTCAAGAACGATATTATTCTCACCCTGATTAAATGCTTTTTCCACTTCAATAAAAATTTTATCATGCGCTTGCTTTAATTTTTTAAAATTTTCCGGCAGCCAATGTTTCCCTTCGGGAAAAAATTCACTATCTAACCTGTCGCCGTCAACTTTAACAAAACCGCGCCTTTTAACTAGCAAATCAGCCATTGTGGTTTTACCAGACCCCCCGGGGCCGGTTAAAATCAGTACTTTTTTCACGATATTTTTCATAATAATTATTTTGCTCAGTTCCTACTTCCCGTGGCGCTTCTTATGTTCCCCCATTCTGTCATTCCCGCGAAAGCGGGAATCCAGGGTTATACCGCATGAATCCTGGATGCCACATCAAACGCGGTATAACAACAAAGAACTAATCACATGGCATTTTTCGCTTTTCAATAACCTACCGCAGGGAAATTAATATGTTGACGATAGTAGCAATAACATTTACAACGGTCAGCCAAATAATTATTTTAGTAAAGGTTTGATTCCGACCTTCAATCCTATCTATATGCCGCTGATTTTTAATCATGCTGACAATCAAGGTTTTAAGTTGATACTCCATTTGATATCCATAGCTATCTTTTTTATTCCATGCCTCGCTCAAAATTTTATTGAGCTCTTCGTCGCTTGCTTTCAATATTTCTTTATCGAAATTTGAGGTTGTCTTTTCCATATTATTTCCCACAGCATTTCTTATATTTCTTCCCACTCCCGCACCCTCCTTCGTCCCGAGCGTGGGACTTCGGCGGGGCGAGACTCGGAATTTTCTTGTTTAGCGCTACGCATTACTTTCCGCAACACTTCTTGTATTTCTTGCCTGAACCACACGGGCAAGGGTCATTGCGGCCGATTTTCTCCCCTTGGGCATTTTTTTGTTTTGGCTTAACCATATCAATGGTGCCGGAATTACTGCCTTTATCCGCCTGCTTAAAGCCGGAAAAAGAAGAAGTTTTCTCGTCCATTGTTTTAGCCGGGGCGCTGAACTGTTTCGCCCTATCTACCAGGCTCGGAGCTTTAAGTTGGTTCATGTCCCCGACTTTAAAAACGGAATAAACCACTTCTTTCTGGATTAAGCTATTGAGTTCGTTAAAAAGATGATAAGCTTCTTTTTTATATTCAACCAAGGGGTCGTGCTGGCCGTAGCCGCGGAGTCCTATGCCCCGGCGCATGTAATCCATGGCATCCAAGTGCTCTATCCACAACATATCAATCGAACGGATTAAAATCGCTTTTTCAATTTCGGAAAAATTAAAACCGGCGCCAATGGCCTTGAACTGCTCTTTCATCTTTTCGTAATTCTCTCCTGCCAGTTTCACTAAATGCTCAATAATCACTGTCCGGGCCCGGGCCTTATTTAATTTGCCCTCATCCTCGGCAAAAGCGGACAAATCTTTTTTCAATCCTTTTTCTACCGGGAAAATAGTGGAGGCCACTTCGTAAATTTCGTTTAAATTCCAGTCTTTGACAATCTCCGAAGCCGTATGAAAACTTACTACCTGCTCAATCTCATTTTCCACCATATCAAATATTATGCCAGACAAAGTCCTGCTGTTTTCCTCCTTTTCTCCTTCTTTATCTTCCACCACCTTCTCTCCCGCTAATTCCAGTATTTCTCTCCTCTTACGATAAATTGACTCCCGGTGCTTATTTATCACGTCATCATATTCAACTAGGTGTTTGCGGATATCAAAGTTATTGCCTTCAACTTTCATCTGGGCGGATTCAATTGACTTGGAAACTATCCGGTTTTCAATCGGCATGTCTTCCGGCACGCGCAAAGTCTTCATTAAGCCCTTCATCCGGTCCCCGCCAAAAATTCTCATTAAATCATCATCAGTCGAAACAAAAAATTGGGAAGAGCCCGGGTCGCCCTGGCGGCCGGACCGCCCGCGCAGCTGGTTGTCAATTCTTCTCGCTTCATGCCGCTCGGTGCCAAGCACGTGCAAGCCGCCCGCTTCAATTACCTTTTTTTGTTCTTCCTTATCGGGAGGATTTCCGCCTAAAATTATATCTACGCCCCGGCCTGCCATATTAGTGGCCACGGTAATCGTGCCTAACCGGCCGGCTTGAGCGATAAATTGCGCTTCTTTTTCATGATTCTTGGCGTTTAAAACCTGCGGGTCAAGCCCTTCCCTTTTCATCATTTCCGCCAAAAGCTCGTTTTTCTCAATGGAAATCGTCCCGATTAAAACCGGCTGGCCCTTCTTATTTCTTTCTTTTACGTCTTCAATCACAGCTTTGAATTTTCCTTCTTCGGTGCGGTAAATTAAATCATTCATATCCTTCCTTATCATCGGCTGGTTCGTGGGAATAACCACGGTTTCTAATTTATAGATTTTAGAAAATTCTTCGGCTTCCGTGACGGCTGTGCCGGTCATACCGGATAATTTTTTATACATGCGAAAATAATTCTGGAAAGTGACGGTCGCGAGCGTCTGCGATTCCCTCTGGATCTCCACGCCTTCTTTAGCTTCAATCGCCTGATGCAATCCTTCGCTGTAGCGCCGGCCAAACATCAAACGGCCGGTAAACTCGTCAACGATTATAATCTGGCCTTCCTTCACGACGTAATCCCGGTCCTTTTTAAATAAAACCCGCGCTTTCAAGGCCTGCTCAATATGGTGGACATCGCGAACCCCGCCGGAGACGTAAATATTTTCCACGCCCAGCCATTTTTCCATTTTGGTAATGGCGGTTTCGGTCAAAGTTGCCGCCCGCATTTTCTCATCCACGTTATAATCTTCTTTTTCTTTTAAGCGCTCCACCAATTGGGAAAATTTATAATATTTGTCGGTTGACTCCTCGGCCGGAGCGGAAATTATCAAAGGGGTTCTCGCCTCATCAATTAAAATAGAATCAATTTCATCAACAATCGTATAATAAAGCCCCCTTTGCACCATTTGCCCCAAAGACGGCACCATATTATCGCGCAGATAATCAAAGCCAAATTCGTTATTCGTGCCATAAGTTATGTCGCATTGGTAAGCTTCTTTTCTCGCTATTTTCCGGAAATGCTTTAACCGGTCATCATACTGCGAATCATCCGAAAATTCCGGGTCGAAAGCGAACGCAGTGTCATGGATAATCACGCCGGTCGTTAGTCCTAAAAGATGGAAAACCGGCGCCATCCAGCCCGCGCCCACTCTGGATAAATAATCATTAACCGTTACCAGATGCACGCCCTGGCCGGCTAAAGCGTTTAAATAAAGAGGCAAGGTCGCCACTAAAGTTTTGCCTTCTCCGGTCCTCATTTCCGCAATCTGGCCGCGATGAAGAACTATGCCGCCTACCAGCTGGACATCATAATGCCTCTGCCCTAAAACCCTTTTTCCTGCTTCTCTTACCACGGCAAAAGCTTCCGGCAATATTTCATCCAGTTTCTTTTTTATGTCATCCTGGAGAGATCCTATTTTTTCAGCAACGTCCATTTTCACTCCCAGTCTTTTCCTAAATTCGGCAGTCATTCCCTTCAACTCCTCATCGCTCATCTTTTCAAACCTTGGCTCTAAAGCATTTATTTCTTTAATAATCGGCTCCAGTTTTTTTACTATTTTTTCATTCGGATCCCCGAAGATTTTTCCTAAAATACCCATGTATTAAAAAGCACGCTTTCAGCGCGATAAGAATTATTAACAAAATTATTATATAACTTTTTCCTAAAAAAAGCAATAATAAGAAAAAACCCGCCTGCCTTACTGGCTAGCGGGTTTTTTATTATTATTCCTCCGTTTCTCCTTGCCCACCGGGCTTATCAGCCGCCCAAAGCTTTTTAACACTGTCCGTTACCACATCTTTGATACTGCCCTCGTTGTGGACAGTTTCCCGCAACTTTTGGAGTTTTTTCATAATCCTATCCAAACGCTCAAGAGCCCTTGCCTTGTCTTTACCATCCCGACTATAAAACAGCATGATAATTTTTGGGGCGTCCATCTCCAAGGCTAGATCGACTCTATCTTCCATAATCTTCAAAGAATTGCAAAAAATGGGATAATCGTCAGACAGCTGTCTTTTTCTGCTTCCCGGTTTCCCCGCTTCTGGCCCGGCATGATTTTTGATGAATAGCTTGGCTCTGGCAACTGACATCCCCTCATTTTGAATTTTTTCCAATAACCGCCTCTGCTTTTGATGATCGGGGATGTACTTGGCTAATTCAACGGCCAGACCGGAAGGAACACCCGAGTCTTTGTCCCGCGAATGGAGGACTATTTGCTCTTGGATTTCAGGAGCAACTTTAAGAAGGTCCAAATAGTTCAACATTGTTTGGACAGACATGCACAACGCTACTGCCACTCTTTCATTTATCACCCCTCTCTTTAATGGTTTGCCATTTTCTACAACTTTTTCTAACTTGGCAATCAACTTTGCCGCGGTTTTGGCATACTCCATCGGAGTATGACCCTCCCTGCCAAGGTTAGCAATGGCTGCCTCTTCAAAAATATCAATATCTGAACAGACAAGAACAATTGCGAAAACTTCTTGTAAGCCTCCTGCTTTAGCAGAAAGCCATCTCCTTTCTCCGTCAACTAATTCAAAGCCTTGTTCCGTTCTGATAACGGTAACGGGCACTTTCTGGTTTTTCTTTCTAAGATTCTTTCTTAGCTGACCAAGTTTCTCTTTGTCAAAGAATTCTCTCGGCTGTTCAGGGTTGGGGTATATCTTATCAACCGGGATCTTCATTAAAACCGCCCCCTCTAAAATTGAAGGGGGAATTTTTTCCACTTCCTCTCCCCATGAAGGTCCTTCCCCTGTCCCAGAATCATCCTCGGCAGTAGAAACCGAAGTTTCAGCCCCATCATCTTCCCTGTTTTCATCAACCCCCATATCCGCCCTGGTTGCAACAACCACAGCTGCATCTATTTCTGATTCAATTGCGTCAACTCCGCCGGCTTCTTCATCCTCCCCATCCCCGGGAACAAGAACAAGGGTTTCAGCCCCGACTTCCTCTGCTCCTTCAGCCCTTATATCCGCCAGAGCTGCCTCAGCTGCAACTGGATCTGCTTCTACGGCTTTTAAGGTATCATCCGGCTTTTTAGCTTTCGCTGCCTTGCCCTCTCCTCTAATCTTGGGAAGCGAAAAAGGAGTTTTGACTTTGCCCTCGGCTCTTCCGCCATTATCAGCCGCCGCATTTTTTCTGGCTCTCTCAGCTTCGGCATCTAAGCTAAGATTATGAGCCCCGCCACTCGCCTGTTTTAGCCACGGCGGGCTGCAACCGTATTTCTCGCAAACAGTAATTCTGTTCATCGCATCAGAGCGAAGATTCAAACATACTCCTTTTAAGACTTCGGCGTTTTTTACCGCGCAAGAATGCGGCAACGTTTCTAGCGTAAAATGTCTTTCGCGTCCATCATAAATTGAAGAAAAACCGCTATGCTCATCGGCACGATCTCCGCCAGAACCGATTGCTAATGTTGGAGTTTTCATTCCCAGCCTCCTTGTTGCTTTTTATGTTTTTTGTCGTTTTGTCAAAGTTCAAAATATCTAAAAAAAGAAGGGAGTCTTCCTCCCTTTCTTTTTATCTTAGCGCTTATCTTCTTTTTTTGTCAATTCTCTTTCCCCGGTATTTTTTAATTATTATTTCCAGATGGTCTTTGACTTTATCAATCGCTTTCAATATTTCTTTCTCGGTTTTCTCCACCCGCAGTAATTCCCCCGGCACTTCTAAATTAACTTCCGCCCGGTAAATCTGTCCACTATTTTGCCCGCCGACCGACATCCCGACTTCCACGTCGCAGTTTAGGACCTGGGTATCGCCTAAATATTTCTCCACCATATCCATTTTCTCCTGGATATAATTTTTTATTTCCGGCGTTAATTTAATCTTCGTCGCTTTAATCCTAATTTGCATAATCTACGAATTACGAATTTTATACGAATTTACGAATAAAAATTCTTTTTATTATTTATTATTTTAAATTATAGAAAACTTTACAAACTTTATAACTTTTAACTTTATTGGCTAACCTTAAATTATAATAATTTGTATATTTGTCCCGCCACTTTATTATAATATTTGAAGGCGGGATCCCGCCTAGGCGGTGATAATTGATTTGTAATTCGTAGGAGTTATCCAATTACCCTTTCCCATAACGCTTTAAAATTGTCCCCGAACCTGGCTACGTCCCGGAAAGTTACGACTAAAACCAAAAGCATGAGCAAGGCGAAGCCGATATTATGGACAGCCGCTTCCAATTCCCGCTTAACCGGCGAGCCCTTAATTTTTTCTATTATTAAAAATAGGACCCGGCCGCCGTCCAAAGCCGGAAAAGGCAAAAAATTAATAATCGCCAAATTTATAGAGAGAAGAGCGGTAAACTGCAAAATATAAATAAGGCCCATATGCGCTACCTGGCCGGTTAAAGCCGCAATGCCGACCGGCCCGGCTACGTCAACCGCCACACCCTGTCCCATAACCAATCCCTTTATTAAATCATAAAAGGCCACGATTATCGCCCAGGTTAAAAGCCCGGTTTCCCTTATCCCTTCTTCAACCGCCAAATACCATGGGTATTTTACCAGCCCGGTTGTCGCTATAGCTATGCCTATGCCTCCCCGGCCGGTTTCTTCTCTTATTTCCGGGATGGCTTTAAGGGTCATTTCTTCTTGACCCCGTTTTATTTTATAGGCCAATTCTTTCCCGGTCTCGCCGTCAACAAAATTTTGCAGTTCTTCTTCGGCGACAAACGCTTTATCATTGATAGTTATTATGGTGTCGCCGGCCATAAATCCGGTTTTAGCGGCCGGGGAATCCGGTATGATCTGCGCTATCTGAATTTTTTTATCGGACACTCGAGCCCTAGAGTCTATATTATCCAAGGCCTGGGGAAAGCCAATCATAAGCCCCAGAGAAATTAAAATTGCGGCTAAAATTACGTTCATGCCTACCCCGGCGGAAAGAATTGTCGCTCTTTGCCAGATTTTCCTGGAAGCAAAGCTGTCCGACTCATTTTCTTCTTCTCCATTTTCACCTTTGATTTTCACAAATCCGCCCAAAGGAATCCAATTGAGGGAATAAATGGTGCTCGCTTGCATTTCCTCTTCGCCCGCTTTAATTTCCGGATCGCCGCTGCCTCGGACAAACCGCCACTTCTTGAAAGAAACTAACTGAAGAGTTTCTTGCTTCTCGTCCGTAATCGTTTCTTTTATTATTTCCCCGCCATCCTTGGTTTCAAAATCAGAAATTTTTATCTCCATTTTTTCTTTTTCCGCCACTTTCACTAATTTTTTTCCTTTTAAAAGCTGGACGCCAAAAATTCTCGGTGGAAAGCCAAAACCAAATTCTTCCGCCCGAACCCCGAATTTCCGGGCAAACCAAAAATGGCCCAGTTCATGGGCGAAAATCAAAAGAGAAAACACTATTAAAAAAGTAATTATTGTTAAAATCATAGTTCAACACGGTTAGATTGATTACTTAGAACATCGAACCTTTAATCCGAATTCTTTTGTGCCTATCTTCTCGATATCGCCATAATGCGAATGCTACGAATTATTATTTGCGGCATTTGAATTATGGCAAGAAGATATAAGTCCATAGAAAGAATTCGCATTAAAGGATTAATAAACGGTTTAAACCCGCACAAACTCTTCCTACTATACCGTCATTATTTCCTCCTCTTTTTTATCCCTTATATTTTTTAATTCCTCATTTTTCTTTCCCACTTCCTCGTCAAGTTCTTTCATAAATCTAAACTTATCATCTTCGGCAATTTCCTTTTCTTCTTCGCCTTTCTCTATCGCTTCTTTTACTTCATCCCGGGTCTGCCTGATAGTAATACGGGATTTTTCCATCTTTTCATTCAGTTTCTTCACTAATTCCCGCCTGTTTTCTTCGGTCATCGCCGGAACGGTTATTCTTATTTTATCCCCCTCATTAACCACGCCTACGCCTAAATTAGCCGCCACTATGGCTTTTTCAAGGTCTTTCATTACATTCTTATCCCAAGGGGAAATTACTAAACTTTTAGCGTCGCTTACGCTTATACTGGCCAGACCGTTAAGCGGAGTCTTGGCGCCATAAGCTTCGGCCATAATTCCTTCCAAAATGGCCGGATTGGCCCGGCCGGTGCGCAAACTGGCAATATCTTTTTTAAAAAAATCAATGGCTTTGGTAAATTCTCCTTGTTTCGTTTTTAAATATTGATTCATAATAATTGTAATTTGTCCCGCCACTTTATTATAATATTTGAAGGCGGGATCCCGCCGAGGCGGTGATAAATTAGTAATTAAAAACCCCTATTATCCTCTATTTTTCTTACGCCCAAATAAATGATATTCGGATTCTCCTTATTAACCAGCAATTTCCAGCCGGCCCGGGTAGTTGGCAGTTTCTTTGTCGCCCAGTTCGTCCCGCCGTCTAGAGAACGGTAAAAAGTCGTATTGGTAACGTAATAAATTTCTTTGGAATTCTTCGGGCCAACGGCTATAGAATTAATGGTTGCTTTCTTTTCCGGGGTAATTAACTCAATTTTTGTCCAATTATCGCCGTTATCGGTTGACTTTAATATTCCATAATTCGTCGCCAGAAATATTAAACCTTTCTCAGTAGGAGCAGCAACTAAATCCTTAAAGCTAAGAATGTCTTTAAAGTCCTTTAGGTTTTCTTCTAGGCTTACCCAATTGGCGCCGCTGTCGGTTGAACGGAAAATTCCCTTTTTAGCCGTGGCGGCAAAGATTAAGCGGCTGTCAGCCGGACCGACGATAATTTTTTGCACGCTGCTTTCAAGGCGGCCGATAGTTTTCCAACTCCCTCCCCGGTCAGAACTCTGTATTACCTCGCCCCTTGAAGTGCCGACATAAACATTAACGCTATTATAGTGGTCTATAGCGATAGTCTCAACTCTCGTGTTAACATCATTATCGTAATAAACCTGGGCCCAAGTCCGATTGCAGTCGTTTGATTTATAAACTTTATTTCCAATACCGACATAAATTATGCATTTTGAGCCCGGGTCAACGGCTATAGTATTAATTGTCACCTTTCCCAAACCGCTGGCCAGAAACCAGCCTCCCGCTCCATTATAAGTATAAAGGAGACCGTTGTCTACGCTGCCGAAATAAACCGCTCCCGGATCGCTTGGATCCATAGCCAAAGAAGAAGCGCTTAAATTGCCGAAACTGCCCGGCTGGCCGCTGGTGGTCGGAATTAAAACTTTCTGGACCCAGGTATTGCCTTGGTTAGCAGTCACATAAACGCCGCCGTCATTGCCGCCACCTTCTCCACCCTTAAAACTAATGGAACAGCCAGAGACTAGAACCGCCATAGCCATCGTTATAATTAGTAAATTCAGTTTGTTTTTAAACATATGTTTAATTAAAAATTTCTAAATTACAATTTCTAATTCCTAATAAAAATCCAAATGTCCAATGACCAAAATAATTTAAGAACTAATTAAAAATTAGACATTTGAGAATTAGGCATTTTATTAGAAATTAGGTGAATTAGAAATTGGGAATTAAGAAGATAATTTTTTAATCATTTTTATTTTTGCATTTTACTTTATGCTATATATTAATCGCTATGTTTTCTAAAACCAATTTAGGATTGACATTGGCTCTTAAATATTCTTTACCGGCCTCTAAATTTTTAACCATATTTATTAAAACCGCAACTCCGGGGTTAAATTTTCCTCTTTGCTGGGCAAACTCTTCAATCATTATATGGTGCTGAATTAAATCCTTCTGCCCTAAATCCAAAAGCAATAAATCGCGGGCCACCCCCTGCCAAATTTCTAATATTCTAAGGGCTCTTTTGCTGCTTTCCTGCCCGGAAAAACCGGCTCCGATTATTTTTTCTATCCCGGCCAGCCGTTCATTTATATCCTGTCTGGCAAAATCCAAAAAAATTTTTGCTTTATCCGTGTAGTCCTTATAAAAATCTTTATCTTTTAAAAATTTAACCGCCAAGGCCGGCCGGCCCAGAGAAATTTTAGAAAAATTTTTCGCTAAACTTCTTGAAACTTTATGTTCATCGACAAGATAATTATGGATAATATCAGTCTTAACCGGATAAAAATTTAGGACCTGGCTGCGAGAAACGATAGTTGCCGGGATTGATTCTAAATTAGCGGCAATTAATATAATAACCACTTTTTCTTTTGGCTCCTCCAAAGTCTTTAATAAAGCATTAGCGGCTTCAAGGCTTAAACTGTCCGCTTCCTTTATAATGCCCACCTTATAAGATCCTAAAAATGAACTTAAACTTAAGCCCTTGATGAATTCCCTGGCCTGCTCAATAGAAATATTTTTTTTATCTTTCTCCCTTTCTATTAAGTGGAGGTCTCCGTGGATTATCCCGGCATCTTCCTTTTGGCTCTGGCCGGAATTGCTTTTCTTTATTCTGGTAAAAGCCTGGCAGGAAACGCACTCGCCACAAGGCGAAACAATCTCGCCTTTTCTAAATTTAGCTTTGCTTTGGCAGAGCAGGCTCTTGGCAAAATAATTAGCAACCGTAGCTTTGCCTAAGTCCTGCGGTCCGAAAAAAATATAAGCATTGGCTATCTTTTCATTAACAAGGCTTTTAGATAAAAAGTCAATGATATGGCTATTGCCGACCAAGGGCCAATTTAATTTTTCCTGCTTTTTACTTCCTGGCATGCTTAAATTATAACATTCTGTTTTATAATTCGCAACAGCTGTAGTCCGCTTGATTTTTCTCAAAAAGTCTGCTAAATTATGAATACCTAACACCTAAATTTAACACCTAAAAAATGAACAATAAATTAAAAAAAATTATCCTTTTGGCCGGTGATATCGGGGTCCTTTATCTTTCCCTTTATTTAACGCTTCTAATCCGCTACTGGAACAAGCCGACTAGCGAGCTCTGGCAAAGCCATGTCGGGCCTTTTACTATAATTTTTGCGGCTTGGATTCTAATTTTCTATATTTCTAGTTTATACAACCTGAATCTGGCTGCCAACAACGCAAATTTTTTCCGCTTAACCGCCAAAGGTCTTTTGATAACCAGCTTGCTGTCTGTCGCCTTCTTTTATTTAACGCCGCAGATAAGCATTGCCCCAAAAAGGAATCTTTTAATTTACGTAATCATCTTTGCTGTTTTATTTTCTCTCTGGCGGCAATTTTTTAATTGGTCTTTAAAATCATATTTGCCGAAAAATAATATCGCTTTTGTCGGTCTAAATAACCAGGTGCTGGAATTAATAAAAGAATTAAGGGAGAAACCGCATCTCGGTTTTAACGTTGCTTTCGTGGTTGATGATAAAAATACCGGGCAGAGGAATATTGACAGTGTCCCAATCTTTAATGACGTTTCCCGCTTGTATCCCCTAATTAGTTCTAAAAAAATTACTAATATTATTCTCACTTCCGACCCCCATCAGTCAGAGGAACTGCGGACCATTCTTTTCAGCTGCCTGCCCCTAAAGATCAGCTATACCAGCCTGCCTAATTTTTACGAAAACATTACCGGCCGGATCCCGATTGAATCAATCAACCAGATGTGGTTTTTGGAAAATTTAAGCGAAGGCCGAAAATCTTTATTTGGTTTTATAAAGCGTCTTTATGATTTTATCCTGGCTTTATTAATTTTATTCGGGACTTTGGTTTTCTGGCCGATTATCGGGGTAGCCATAAAACTGGAAAGCCAGGGCCCGGTTTTCTTTAGGCAGACTAGAATCGGCAAGGGCAAGAAGCCTTTCAAAATAATTAAATTCCGCACCATGACGGTTATAAATAATAATTTTTCTCCGACCGCCAAAGATGATAACCGCATTACTAAATTCGGCTCCTGGCTGCGCAAGACCAGGATTGACGAAATTCCTCAGGTAATAAATATTCTATATGGGGAAATGGGCTTTGTCGGCCCGCGCCCGGAAAGGCCGGAGTTAATAGAGGAGCTGGAAAGAAAAATCCCTTTTTACAATGAAAGGCTGCTGGTTAAGCCCGGCCTAACCGGTTGGGATCAGGTTTCCGGCGAGTACCATTCCCCGAGCCAGGAAGACACCTTAAAAAAACTTCAATACGATTTATTTTACATAAAAAACAGATCAATTTATCTTGACCTGTCTATTATTTTAAAAACTATTACTACCATAGCGAGTAGGAAGGGGGTTTAGTGAATTATTTATCTACTTATTTTTAACCTTAGCTTTTGAAGTTTTGAAAAACTTTTTCTGAATATACCGGTTGGATTTAATATCTTTTCTGTTTTTTTAACTCTCTTTATAATATCTTCAACGGAAAAATCCGGCGTAGAAATATTAGGAATATTACCAATTAAAACCATCTCATTCGGATTAGGGCCTGCTAAATAATTATGGTTTTTACAAAAATTATATAATTGAGTTCCGGGAAGAGCTTTGGCGGCATGTAAACTAAAGGAGAGATTTCCATTTATTCTTTTAAGTTTTTTAGCAAATTTAATTCCCTTTTTCCAACGCGCCAAGGTCTCGCCCGGAAATCCAACAATTAAATAAATCACTAATTTTATCCCCGCTTTTTGGCAGTTAGCCACGACTTCTCTCACTTTTTCTAAATTTAATTTTTTGTTCATTAAATCAAGCATTTCTTGATCACCATGTTCTAGAGCCAATGATAATCTTTCACAGCCCGCTTCTCTCATTAAAAAAATTAAATCTTTATCAAGGGTATCAATTCTTACGCCGTTAGGCGTTGCAAAGGTAATTTTTTTATCATGAGTGTTGTTCCAATCGGCTATTTTGCTAAACAAGCCGACCGCTCTTTCCCTAATTAAAGTTAAATTATCATCTTCAAATTCAAAATGAAAAATATTATAACGATTGATTATTTCTTGCATTTCTTCCCATATTTTTTCAACTGACCGTGCGCGGTATCCTCTTTTGAAAACAGAATGTACGGAACAAAAAGCGCAGGCAAAAGGACAACCTCTTGAGGTATGAATAGATATGCCGAACTTGCCTTTGCCACGCCCTGAACCTTTTGATTTAAGATACAAATCAAAAGGTAATAAATCTCTGGCTGGAAAAGGAAGAGAATTCAGATCATCAACCACGCCGATAGTATAATCAGGGATACTTTCAGAATCCGCGCCATAAAAATATTCCGACCTATACAAACCATCGATTTTCCCAATATCCACCCCGTTAGCAAAAGCTGTAATAATCGGCTCTCCTTCACCAATGGCAATATAATGAGCTCCTGTTTGAGAAGCGTGCCAAGGAATAGTTGAGGGGTAAACTCCGCCTAACATAATAGGTATATTTTTATGATGTTTCCGCAAAACCTTAATTAGGGGTTTAACAACATGGGAATGGTGAGTGAAAGGAGCGGTAAGGCCGATTAATTCAGTATCCGGCTCTACAAGTTTAGCTATTTCTTCGTAATCAAGTCCAACTCTATAATATGTATTATCATTAATAATTAAGGCTCTGGCTTTTTCCCGCCCTAAAGCGACGGAGTCAATTACTGAAACTGGATGCCCCTTCTCCCTTAAAACAGCCGCGATTGAAGCCAACCCCAGCGGTTGAGAAAGCGGTAATTCTTCTTTTTCTGATAAAGCGGGCGGATTTATTAATACTATTTTCATCTTGTTAATATTATATTTACCCCGTTAGAAATAAATTTTTTAGTCCCATTGGAAGTGAAACTTCTAACGGGATAAGCGGGGCTAACGGGGTCTACTAAAAATTTTTTAATAAATTGCTCCACTCATTAATAATCTTTATTTTTATTAGAGTTTGCTAAAGCCCCGACTATTCTTTCCGCAGCCTTACCGTCGCCAAAAGGATTGATCCATTTTTTTCTGCTTTTAATTATTTTCTTAGCCGATTGCCGTATCTTTTCTGGCTCAACGCCAGCTAGAATATTAACACCGGCTTTTATTGTTTCCGGCCTCTCGGTATTATCCCTGATAGTCACGCAGGGAATTTTTAAAATACAAGCTTCTTCCTGCAAACCGCCGGAATCCGTAATTATCAGATTTGCCTTTGACTCTAATTGTAAGAAATCCAGATAGCCCAAAGGTTTTATTGTTTTTACGCCCGCCGGGATCTTTAAACCGAATTTTTTTATGTTATTTAAAGTTCGGGGATGAATCGGATAAATTATCGGCAAACTAAAATCACGAGCCACCAAAGCTAATCCCCCCAAAATACCTTTCAAACGATCCTCTATATCTACGTTTTCCGCCCGGTGCGCCGTAGTTAAAATATAATCTTTGCCCTCTAGGTTTATTTTTTCCAGAATATCGCTTTTCTTACCGGCTAATTCAAGATTCTGAAAGACGGCGTCAACTACGGTATTGCCGGTTAAAACCGCTTTGCCATCAGCAATCCCTTCGTCTTTTAGATTTTTTAAGGCATCTTCTGTGGGCGCGAATAAAAAATCAGAAATGTGGTCCGTTATGATTCGGTTAGTTTCTTCCAGCATGGTTAAATCGTGGCTTCTTAAGCCCGCCTCGTGATGGCCAATTTTAATTCCGAGCTTATTGGCGGCTAAGGCGCCGGCTAAAACGCTGTTGGTATCCCCCTGAACCAATACCACTTCCGGCTTTTCCTTGGCTAAAACGCCTATAATTTCCCTAATCATAAGCCCAACCTGCTTACGATATTCATGACCACCAACATTTAAGTTATACTTTGGCTCCCTAATTTCTAAATCTTCAAACATTTTTTTATCCATTTCATAGCTATAGTGCTGACCGGTATGCAAAATAAAATAATCAAAACCTTTGTCTTCGCAAGCCCTAATTATTGGAGACATTTTTATAATCTCCGGCCTGGTTCCTAAAATAATAGCAATTTTCATAACTTATTTCTCTAAAACTTTATCAAATATATTAATTAATTTAGTAGTAGTGCTTCGCACATCATACTGCTTTAAATATTCTTTGTTTATTTCTATTTTTATTTCTCCCGAAATTAACCCTTCAAGATATTTAGCTAATTCATAAGCTTGATCATAATTGAATGATTCGCAACCCAAACCTTTTATAAACTGAGCCGTCGGACTATTGGCCGGGGTTATCCCGATAATAATATTGCCGCTCCCGGCATAGTCAACAACCTTTGACGGCAAAAACGGGCTGCCCGGCATATCGGCGTCAATCACGACCAAACAATCGGATAATTTCATATATTTTAAGCTCTCTTCATAACTAACCGGGGGAATAATTTTTATATTATCTTTTAAGCTATAAAGATCTGCCATCTTGGCTATGCCTTCGGTACTATAACCGGCATAATCATTGGCCGCACCGATCAGCTTAATTATAAATTTTTCTTTAAAGCTGGGATTTTTTTTAATTAACTCTCTTAAAGCGACAAATAACATTTCCGGATTTCTTTTTTCATAAAAAGCGCCAATATAACTTATAATAAATTTATCGGAATCTTTCTTCTGAACTTCCGGATAATCTTTCAAATTAAAGCAATGGGGAATTACTCCCGCTTTTTTAGCCCAAGACGCTGGATACTTTTTCATAATTAAATTGCGGGCTATCTCATTTGTAAAAACCACTTTATCGCTATTGGCGACAACATATTTTTCTAGTTTTAAAACATTTCTTCTCTCAAGCCCCAGATACTCTTTATACGGATTATCAAACCAGGGATCGCTAAAATGGGCGACGAATTTAATGTCTAATTTTTCTTTTAACATCGCCCCCAAGATATTGCTGGCTTGGGGGTTTGAAAAAGAAAAAATAATATTTATTTTATGTTTCTTTATTACGTCTTCCGTAACTTTATATAATTGTTTATAATATTTATTGGCAAAAAAATTACGAACTAAAAAAAACTTATTAAAATACCGGTTTATTTTAAATTTAGGAATTTTATAAACCGGTGCGCCTATTTTCCAGTCTCCGCAGATATCATAAGTGATAATTATCGGATCTAAACCCTGTTTTTTCCATTCGGGAATCATCTTGCCAATTAAAATAGATTGCGGGCGAACCACAGGGGGCGTCCAGAAGCTTAAACACAAGACTTTTAATTTATCGTTTTTTAGCATATTAAATATTTTTTGCCTTAATATTAGTAAAATCTTCCCAAGCAGAAAAAAATAAAAAATCCTACGGTACTACTCTGAAAATAGCCCTGTTTTTATCTTTCTTATAAGAGTCGCTTTCACCTATTTTCGTAACTTCACTAAATCCGGCTGACTTCAAAAAATCAGCAATCCACTGATGGGGGTCGCTGCCCATGTCGGGTAATTTTGCGGCCCAGGCATTTTTTAATTCATCAGATTGCCCCATCTCAAAAATCATTGCTTTGTTGATTCTTCCCCTTAATTTATTTAAAAAATTACGGCAATATTCCTCTCCCCTGGAATACATCAGGTGATGCATCACTGACATAAATATAACTAAATCAAAAGCAGGCATATTTTCTATGAATTGTTCATCAACTTCCGCCAATAAAAATCCGGCGGGTATAATTTTTTCAGAAATTATTTGGCTTTGCGCCATACTTAAACGCCGAATATCGGCCTCAATCCCTAAAGAAATACAACCGCACTCTTTAGCTGATTGCAACACATAAAATCCTTCAGCGCAGCCAATATCAACAACTGTTTTTATTTTAAACTTTTTTATTTCCTCTTCAATTAACTTCCACCTGTCTAAACAATCCCTGTCTGGCCCCATAACTAATTTCCCTTTATAAAAAATCGGCTGATATTTGGAGTATGATCTTATTAATTGCCATTCATATAAGTTAAAGAAAAATTTTGGCAACTTTTTTATCTGTCTATGAAGCATATGATTTATATAGTTTTTCAATAACTTCAAAGGCTGCCTGCGCCGCCCCTCCTTTATTATAAATTAATTCGTTATCTAAGGAAGGAGGATTTTTTTTATCAAATGTTTTATTTAACATAGCCTCAATAAGACCGTTCATTTCATAAACGTCTTTAACGAGGTAGCCGTAAGTATCCCTGAATTCTCCTAATGAATTTTTTTCATACTTTTTGAAAAAATCAGGTATGTTTAAAAAAATAATATTTTTTCTAAGCAAATAAAATTCAATCCAAATAGTACTGATGTCGGTAATCGCAATATCGCTTACCATTACAAACTCCGCCGAGTCTTCATTCAGGGCGTTATAAATTCTTTTTTTACGCAAATTTTCTGCCTCAAAAAAAGTTTTCCAGTCTATTCCACCACTCAGTTTCTTGCTTTTCGGATTATTGTAGGCTCCAGGATGAAGTTTTACAATAAGATTAACCTTATATTTGTCCGGGATTTCTAGAATAGGCTCTAACCAAATGGGTATACTAGCTTCTTGATTCCAGGTCGGAGCGTAAAAAACCGTAGGTAAATTCGGGTCAAGGCCTATGCTTTTAATAAACTCTTCTCTATTAACTTTTTTATTAAACAGATAATCTGCTTTGGGGCAGCCAATTTTATGAAGAGCAGGAATTTTTTTAATATTTTTGTCACGGCAATAGGCAGATAACTCTTGAGCATAAATATTCCCAGTCATAAAAATATCGGTCATTTGTTCAATCACGGGCGAGAAAATATCATGTTTTCTTTTTGGGGTGATAGCATGGGGAAAATGAATTTTATGCCGCGCGTTTTTTGGCGCTTCAATATCATATGAAAGCGTGGCATTAATATAAAAATCTAAATAGCGGAAACTATTTTTCCAAAATAAATCAATCAGAGTGGGTTTCGGATTATTAAAAGTAGATTTTATTAAATTGCGCAAAAAATGATATAGTTGACGTTGTTCAACAAACCTACTGTGCGATATAAAAATTACTAGGGCCTTATTTTTATGCAAAATTTCTAAAACAGGTTTTAGGAAAAAAAATTCATTGGTTGTTGTTAATTCAACTAATATAACCATTCTTTTGTCACGGTGCGCCTTTTTAATAACAACATTTAAAATAATAACCCCTGGCAATTCAATTATAAGGCAAAAAAACTCTCTAGGTCTTCTTAGCGATCTACATATTAAATTAAAAACTTTTACTATAAATTTAGACATGTTGTTGTTCTTTTTTAGTTTTTCGGCTGCTATTTTGTAAAAACATAACTAAAACAGCGGCAATGACGGCGCCTGATATCCAAAAATAAAACGCGTAATTCCAGCCAAAGTTGTCAATCAAAAACCCCGTGCCAACGCCCGTTAACGCCGCGCCAACATACCCCCAGCCGTCAATAAATCCGGCTACCGAAGAAGCTCTTTCCTTGCTCCCCAAGCTCATTGGCAAAAAGGTAACTATCGCCATGTGCGGTCCAAAAGTTAAAAAGCCAATTATTCCTAAAACCACTAAACTTAAACTCCAATTTTCTGCTGGAATCTGCCTGAAGAAAAATCCTGCTATCGCCAGCAGTAATAACATTGAAGAAATGATATAGGTTTGTTTATTCCTTGATATCTTATCAAGAAACCACCCAGTGGATAAAGCTCCGATGGCGCCTGCTAAAGGAAAAATCAAAGCTTTATAAGCAGCCGAAGAGATAGGTGCGTGTTGAACCTCAAAAAAATAAGTTGGCGCCCAACCTAAAAAGCCGTAACGGACTATATTTAAACCAAACAGGCTGAAACTGGCAAACCAAACTCTTTTATCTTTAATAATGGTAACAATTGAATCTTTAACGCCGGCATATTTCTTTATCTGAGAATTTTCATCGTCTCCTATTTTTTCTACTGGTTCAAACCCGACATCTTCACAGCTATTTTTTATTCTCAATAACCAATGCAAAGCGCTTATTGCCGCAATAATGCCCGGGATAAAAAATACCCAACGCCAGCCCCACTGACCGGCAACAAAACCGGCTAAAACCAAGGCTAAGGCGCTACCGATTATATAAGAGGTGCCTAAAATACCGGAAGCTCTGCCTCTTTTTTCGCTCGAAAACCAGCAAGAGACTGTTTTGACGATAGGCGCCCAGCCCATGGACTGGAAATAACCGTTTAATCCCCAAATGACTAACATTAAAACTAAAGAATTGCCCACAAAACCGAAAGCGATATTTAAGATAGCAGAAGCTAGCAAGCCGATAGTAACGACTTTCCTGGCTTTAAATTTATCTCCTATTTGCCCGTTTATAAACTGACCAACGGCATAAGCGAAGAATAGGGCCGTTAACGTCCAGCCAATATTAGTTTTAGAAATATCAAACTCATTCGTTATGCCGGGGATAGCAACCGACATATTAACTCTCACTAAATAAAAACTGGCGTAAGTAAGCCATGAGATAAAAAGAATTTTTCTCTGCCATTTTTCCATAAATTCAAAAATTAGTTTAGTTAGAATTTTTTATTTTATGCTTAATGTTTGTTGATGAAAACTTAGGGAAATATGGTAAAACCACAACTTTGCCTCCGATGCTTTTCATGTATTGGCGATGTTCTTCAATTGCTTTTTCGTCATGGCTAGCGCTCTCCATTAAAATATCCGGCTTAATCTTTTTAACATTCGGCAAAGGAGAATAAGTCTCCTGCGGCACCACTAAATCAGCATATCTTATAGCTTCAGCTAATTCCATTCTTTCTTCAAAAGATAAGATTGGTCTTGGTTTTTTTTCCATAGTCGCCTCATCGGTTAAAATACCGACGATTAGTTTGCCGTCTTCGCCGGCAATGGCTTTAGCATTTTTCATCATTAATAAATGGCCTTTGTGGACAATGTCTAAAACATAGTAAGAATAGACGATTCTTGGTTGGTTTTTGCTCATAAGTCTGGATTGGTTAGTTAATTATTATTACTTATTACTTCTCGTTATATAAACTACCCGCAAACCGTATCCCCCTGTTCTCTAAACTCTTATCAAATAAAGCCCGCATATATCTTTCTTCCCGGCTATGGGGAATATTTTTAATAAATTCTTCTGGATCTTCGCCTAAAAGTCTAAAGATCTCGTCTGCTACTTCCTGTACGACTTGCCTGTATTGTTCAAATTTATCTTCACTAATTAAAGGCTCTGCGCCTTTTTCTTTTCTTTGAATAATCCATCTTTGTTTAATATCATGAAGTCTTTCAGCCGGCAGCATATATTTTTGACCGGCAATAGCATCAGCAAATAAAGCAATTTTATCATAAATGGTAGGCAATTGATCTTTTGAGGTGGGAAAGTCATGAGAATTTGCGATCCTTGATACGGTTTCAGAAAAACCGGCTTTCTCTAGCATTTCTTTGCCTATTTGTCCGTGGGTATCTTCTTCGGTTTCACCTTTTATAATCGTTTCTTCGGCTCTTCTTTTGCCAATATCGCTCAATAACGCGGCGGTTGCCGCTTCGCGCACATCAATATTTTTTAATTCATTAATATCTTTTTCTTCACCTATTTTTTTAAGCCTTTTAGCAATATGTATTCCGGCATTATATTCTAACATGATATGATTAAATACGCCCTTCCATTTTTCTTTATCAGGCACGTTCCAATAACCGGCTCCTTCGGTCATGAACTTAATAATTCTTTCTTCCTGGCTACCACCTTCCTCCTGTTTGCCTCCTAATATTTCCAAGGCCTTTTTCTCCGGTAAAAAAGTCATATATTTATATTAATGCATTAATCTCTTTTCTATTTCTTTTTTGTATATTTGCCATAATGGCTCCATGGCTTCACCTCCTTCTTCCCAAGCCTTTATGTAGTTAAAATCAAACCCAGTATCATAAACAGCCGCCACAAAATTTTCCAATCTTCTTTCATATTCTTCTGTTTTTAAATCAACCTTTAATACTTCTTTAATTTTAGCCGGCAGGGTTGTGGTTTGATTATGTTTGAAAACATTTGGTAATTTTAAGGTTGTGCCTAAATCACCAAGTTGGATTGCCGGTTTTTTTAAAAAAGCGGCTTCGGCCAGAGTGGTGCTGTTTGGACTAATTATTAAGTCAGCTTTTTTTAAAACGTCCTCACTTGAAATTCTGTAATCAATTAATTTGACATTAACTGTTCTGGCAATTTTCTCAATGTAGGAGGGCGACCGTAAACCGACCATGGCTGGATGCTCTTTTACTACTAAAACATAGTCATCGGGCATGGACATAGCCACTAATCTGGCGGTTTCTATTTGATTGCTAAAATACGGAGCAGCTAACTCCAGACTGGCTTCCGGTTGAAATTGCAAAGGAAAATAAACAAATTTTTTTATTTTCTCAAACGGATAATAACTAAAATTATCCATAAATTTTTTATATCGCTTCTGGCAATAATGGTCTCTTAGAATAATTCTTGGCGGCCGGTAATCTACGGTTATACCCGTGCTTTCTAAAACGTTTATAGGCTTCTTTATATACCAGCGCAAGATATGATAAAAAGGAGATAACTCGTGCCTAATTATTTGTTTTATTGATTTTTTAGCGTTTATTTCTTTAAAATAATCCGGTTTTTTAAAAGTTTCCCTAAACTCTTTTATATATCTTTTAGCTTTATCGCGGTTAACCGTTTCTTCTGAATTATTATTAAGCGCATCAACCCGATCATAAAAATCGCCTTTATCACCCTGGTAGCTGTTAGAAAAAATATAATAACCCCTAACTTTAGAATCCGTAATTGCTATCATTTTTATTCCTCTCATTGCGGCAAAAAGATTGAACATTATATGGGGCAAAGAAACAAAAACGGGGGTGATAATTATTTCAGGGTTAAATTTATCAAATATTTCATTAATATATTTATACACCGCCATGACAAAATCTATAATTTCTTCATCCGGAACGTTCTGCTTAAATCCATAATAATATTTATCTTTATAACTCCTAACATGGTTTCTTAAAGTCATAACTATGGGCCAAATAGTGTCTACGCCTAATGTTTTGCATATTTCCTCAAGGGAATAAGTGTCTCCCCGCAGATAATCTCTCGGTCGGCTCATTATTTCGTCGTTATTCACAATTAAATCGTACTTAACTTCCTTCTGATTTAAAATGAAATCGTGCGTAGTCCTTTTTAACGTTAAGGCGGCTAATCTGCATCCCTCTGCCTGCAGTTTCTTAGCTAAAAAATGCCCAATATTTATTCCCCAAGCACGTTGTTGAAAAATTAAAACTCGTTTTCCCTTTAAATCACTCATATTTTTTAGGCTTTATTTGTGTTTTAAATAATAATTCTCCACTAAATTTATAAATTCTTAAAATATTCTATATTTCTCAAGTCATTTCTTAAATTATTTCCGACTTTTGGTGTTTCAAAAGCTAGGCTAATATCACTATTTTCGCTTAATTTTTCTAATTTATTCTTAATCCAAGTACAGTCAATATTACCTTCGTCTAAATTTAAATGTTCATCTTGCTCGTTATCATAAAAACCGCCGGACAGATGAAAATAAGAGGGTTTTAAAATACTCAATAAATTACTCAGAAAGTCTTTGTAATTTATTTTCTCTGAGGCGGCGCTCTTGATCGCATGGCCGAAATCAAGGCATATATTAAGCCCGCATTCATCTTTTATAAAAATAAGCTGATCCAAAGAATGTCCAAAACACAATTCATTATTTAAGCCAACTTTCGGCTTATTTTCTATTAACAGCCTATCATCCGCAATCAGTTTAATGTTTTTCTTAAAAATCAATTTGTCCTCGCCCACTCCCGCGTGCACAATAATATTTTTAGCGTTTAATAAATCAGCGGTTTTTACCACCTGTTCTTTAAAAAAATTAACTCCCGCTTGATTCACCGTAAAGATATTAAATCCATGAGAGGAATGCGGCGCGTGAATTTGCATTTCAACGTTTTTAAACTTTTTAACCGACTCGGGTATTTTATCAGGCACTAAATATAGTTCAATGAAATCAATCTTGCCCCTTTCATACAAACGCACTGCTTCCGTAAAATAACGTTCGTTGATTGACCAAATTTTAATCCCGTATTTTATCATTATTTTGCAATTTTAATTTTATTTTTTCCTCCTCGCTTAATTTATCAAAGCGCGGAAAATAAGTTGCTTCCTTTTCGTTTTGTAATTCCAGTTTTAGGCTTTTGGCTTTTATCCGCTTAATTAATTCCTTAACCGCCAAAATATATAAATCGATTAATTTATTGGTCAAGGTCGTCTTATTGTCGTCAAGGGCAATTTTAATCTTTTTTTGAATTAAAATCGCGCCCCTATCGGCTTTCTCGGCAAGCAAATGGGCGGTTACTCCGGTCTCTTTTTCTTTATTATATAGTACCCAGTCAATTGGGGTCGCGCCACGGTACTTTGGCAAGAGGGACGGATGAATGTTGACCGCCAGCGGAACGGCCTTAATAATCTCAGACGGGATTATTTTAGGATAAGTGGCAACGAGCAATAATTCGGGCGACGCCATTTCTATCTTCTTTTTAATTTCACTCCAGTCAAAATCATCGTGGATTAACACTCCCCTTTTTTCGGCATAGGTAATTAAATTTTCCACTCCCGGGTAATAAGGCGACGGTTCTCTGCCGGGACGCGTAAAAATATAAGCCACCTCGCAATTCTCTGCCAATAAAGCGTCGAGTACTTTGTTGCCGAAACCGGTTACCGCGAATAAAACTAATTTCATATTACAATTTAAAAAAATAAGCCATACGGATTATAGTCCGATATTTTCCCCCTCTTAGCAGTTCATCTTTTAAGATACCTTCTTCTTTAAAACCCAACTTATCGTAAAGCTTTCGGGCGGCAATATTGGTCTGGTCAACCTGAAGATAAATTTTATGGATTTTCAGATTTTTTTTCAGATAAGCGAAAAATTTTCGGCTGCTGATTTTTCCTACACCTTTGCCTCTGTAATTTTTACTGCCAATAAAAATATAATACTCGGCTTTTTTATTCTGATAATCTATATTTTTTAATCCGATATTACCAATATAAATATCATCAACTTCAATGGCGAAAATTAGCTGAGTTTTATCCTTTTTAAGCTTAAAATACCAGTCTTTCTGGCTCTTTATCGAAAGCGGACGATAAACCCGGCCGAACAAACGGCAAAATTCTTTATTGTTTAACCAGCGGCGCGAGGCCGGTAAATGTTTTTCGGAAAATAAAATTAATTTGACTTTCATGTGAATTATCGTAAAATTAAATTCCACTTAAGCGGGGTGCCTTTTTTAAGATCAATTTTTGCCCTTCGTCCGTTAATCGATTTATAATATTTTGGCTCTAAACCATAACCGGGGCGAATAGAGCGAATATTTTTACTATAAATAAATCTCTCGCCCCTTTTTATGTCTTGGATGATAAACAGCGATTTACGGTAAGCGACTGCCGCTTTTTCCTCTTTGGTCGCCTGATAATTAACTCTGCCCAGCGATTTCTCAATTTTTCTGATAGAGGAAACCATTTCCTTAAATTCCGCTGGCTCCAAAGAAAAAAAAGCGTCAATAACTTTATCTTTTCTTGATAAAACTAAATGCTTCTCAATAATTGACGCGCCTAAAGCCACCGCGGCCAAACTGATTTCATAGCCGAGTGTATGATCAGAAAGGCCGGCTATGACTTTTAAGCGACGGTTGATATCGGGTATGGTTTTAAGATTCATCTCTCCCGGCCTGGCCGGGTAAGCGCTGACGCAATGCAAGAGACAAATCTGCGGACAGCCAAATTGTTTCAAGGTTTTGATGGCATATTTAATTTCCTTTAAGGTGGCCGTGCCGCGCGACATAATTACTGGCTTGCCGGTTTTACCAATTTTTTCCAACAGCGGAGTGTCGGATAATTCAAGAGAGGCAATTTTATATAAAGGAACCTTTATTTTTTCAAGCAAACTAACCGCGGTAACGTCAAAAGGCGTGGAAAAAAATATTATGCCTTGTTTTTCGGCGTATTTTTTTAACTTTGAATGCCAAATCCAAGGAGTAGCGCCTTTTTTATATAAAGCGTAAAGCGTTTGCCCATCCCAAAACCCGCCGTCATTTATTTGGAAATATTTATTGGCGCAATCGATAGTGATAGTTTCTGGTAGGTAGCTTTGCATCTTAATGGCATCAGCGCCGGCGGCCGCGGCGGCGGCAATTAATTTCTTAGCGCATTGAAATGAGCCACCGTGGTTCCCGGACATATCAGCCACAATAAAAACCGGCTGGCCAGTTCCAATTATTTTATTACCAATCTTTATGATATTTTTATTTTGCTTTTTCATTATTAAAATTTAATTATAAATCATACTGTTAGCTATATATTTATAATTTTATATTTTTAATTATCTCAATTGTTTTATCTTTTCCGCAATTAAAAATTATGTCAATAATTGAAAGCCGCGGGACAAATTCCCCATATAGCTGGCGATAAACAGGATGGACGAATTTTAACGGTACCAGTTGAATTTTATTATTTCGGTAAAGATCTATTTCTTTTTCCATATATTCCCACGCTCCCTCGGCGTATAAATATTGACCAACTTCCATTTTTTTTAATATCGCCACTACCTTTTTATTTTTTTGTAAATCACCCACGCCCAAATTAGAAGAAAAGTAAAGATCGGTTTTTATATCTAAAAATTTACATATCCCCTTTATAATACCCACATTCAACTCTAGCAAACTTTCCGGTTTAGTTTTATAAAAAGACTCCAACAATGGGAAAGACTCCTTAAAAAAATTTGCTCGACTATAATTCATCTGGATGGATTTTAAATGGCCTTTTATCCAATCGCAGGAATAATTTATCTTTACCCGATTGATATTTTGCGGAAAATTTCTGATTATCGGCACGGTTAATATTAATTCACCGGTGGCCGTTTTTATCCTGTTCCGGCTTTGCCATGAATGGCTTTCATATTGGACATCATCCAAAAAAACAAATTTATCGGCCCAAGCAATGGCTTTATAGAAACCGAGCCAAGATAGATAAGTTGGTTGAAAAATTGAGACTTTCATGGTTGGTCCCCGTAAAATTTATTAATTAAAATTCTACCCTTGATTAACTTTTTAGCTTGTTTTAGTAATGCCTTGGATTTATCAAATTTCATGTTATTATATCAAATTATTTATCAATAATTTTATCTTCTCTGATTGATTTTTTCAACCCTTCATTTCTATTAATCATATTATTTATTTTTTCAATCTCCGGGTTGTCCGCAAAAAATCCCAATAAGTCAGTTAGTCTAAAATTTGGCTTCGCCGGATATAATTTAACATAAACTTGTTTCATAAATTCATAATCTTCCGGATTGTCCAAAACCCAGCGGTGCGCCGACAAATCAATTTTATTATTTAAGTGCTTCTGTCTGAAAATTCCCGGATTCTGCCACAGATAGACAGTAACATGCTCCCTTTGCGAAGCCATCTTGGTTTCCCGCCAAGCTTTTTCCAGAGCGGCAAAAGAAAAAATTTCTGCATCCAAACCATCAGGAAAGGTCGGCGGGATAACATTGGTGGCATAATCAACGCCGTTCTCTTCATATATATCAATTACTTTATCTATTATCTCTGGATCAATGAGCGGGCAATCGCCGGTTACTCTGATAATATTTTTAGCTTTAAATTTTTTAGCCGCTTGGTAATACCTGTCTAAGACATCCTCCTCGCTGCCACGAAAACAGTCAATTCCCGCCCTTAGGCATATTTGTTCCAAAGCGTCATCTTCTTTTCTGGTGGTGGTAGCTAAAATAATTTTGCCTGTCCCGCCCTGGCGGTGGTCAATTTTCTTAGCTTGCTTTACTCGCGATATAACTTGCTCAATAACAGTTTTCCCGCCAAGGGGCAGAAGCACCTTGCCTGGCAACCTGGTCGAACCGTATCTTGCCTGAATGATACATAAATTTTTTACTTTTTCCATAGGCTGGGAAATATAATATTTTTTTCAATATCAATGAATTTGTCTTTTAGCTCCTTAAGGCACCGCTCGCAATCAATATTTTGTTCGGTTGTATTTATATTTTCCTTAAGCTGAACGATATTGTCAACACCGAAAACAATGTAATTAATATTCTCATTTTTTAGCGAAAATAGCAAAGCGGCTTGCAGCCTAGATAAATTATATTTGGCGATAATATTATCCAAATCCCTCAAATAAATTTTAGCTTTCTCTAGATGCGAAGGAATTCTTTCCTGCGGCATAAAAAATAATCCTTGCAAAAATGCGCTTCGGGCGAAAACTGTTTTATTATTATTTTTGGCCAGCTGAAAAAACTCCGTTTTATTGAGTCTTTGGTCAAAGATGCTATAGGGGACCTGAATATAATCAACTTCTTCCAAGCTCGCGGCGTAAACCGCGTCAACTTCTTCATATATAGAAACTCCGATATTTTTTACCAGCCCCCGCTTTTTTAAATCACTTAGCGCGCTGACTATTTTTTTGTCCCTAATATACTCCGGTGTATGCAACAGGTATCCGTCAACGTAATTTCTTTTTAACCTGATTAAAGATTCTCTTAAATTCGCCTCAATTATACTATTTATTTCTCCGTCCGATTCAGCGATAATATTAGGCTTTAATTTGGTTATTATTTTAATTTTTCCGCTTAAGTTTCGGCTTTGCATAAATTCGCCTAAAATTTCCTCGGCATCTCCGTAGACATTGGCCGTATCAAAAATTTTAATCCCGTTTTTATAAGCCAAATCAAGCATCTCAAAAGATTTTTCCCGCGACGGTTTTCCATTTAGGTTATTAATGCCATAATTTAAGCCGAATTGAACTGTACCTAAAACCAATTTGTTTAATAAATTTTCCATATTTTTTATTTAATAGTCTGGGCAAACTGATTTATCCTGGAATTATATACTTTCAAAAAAAATGACTTATCATAATATTTTTCGCTCATAAACAACGGCTTAACCTCTCCGCCAAGCCCCTTCTCAAACTTGCTGATATTAATTCTTTTCTTGCTGGAATAATCTGACATCCCTTCATTATAAATTTGCCAGCCAATTTCATAAAATTTATACTTTTTTTCATTCATCAATTTTATGGCGCTCCATTGAATAAAGTGGGATATGGGGAGCTGCTGGAATTCCGGATCATTGCAGGAAGAACCGTAAAAAACATTATTTTTGTAAAGAAAAAAATAAGAAAAACCGATAAATTTGTTATTTTTTTTCGCTCCGACAAGAAAAGCTTTGTCCTGGCCAATCCATTTCTTCATCATATCAAAAGTAGCCAACGGCCTAGTCTGTCGGCCGGCCGCCTTTTGGTGGAGCTTAACGTATTCATTAAAAATTTCATCATTAATATTGTCCCGGTTGAAAATATTCGCCTTTAAAATTTTGGCTGACCGACTTATATCCGCCTGATGGCCATGACTGACTTCTTTCCATAGCTGGTCAAGAGGTCTTTTTAAATCAATAACCAACGCATTTAAATTATTATTCAGATAGCCAAATTTTTCAGAAAAATTAAATTTTAATTCCGCCGTCTCTATAAAAGATTTGCTAAGAACGGAAAAATTAAATTTAACTCGCTTGACTCCGCTTTGACCAGCCAAATTATCTATCTGGCTAAAAATTAATTTCATAATTTTATTTTTTGCTTTTTTTGGCAAATCATTTGAAAAAGCGGGCATGGGACCATGAACTCCGGAAAGAGAAAATTCTTTCACGCCATCAATCTCTACTAAAATCAGCGGGCAAACGGCTACTACTCGTTTATTGTCAACCACCAAAAATGATTTAACTTCCGGACGCATTTTCGGCTGATAATTTAAATTGTATTCCAGCCAATCGGAAGTATGCCAAAACCAAGCATCATCGCTTTCTTCACAAAATTTATCCCAAGACCGATAAAGGCGGGGTTCTAAATTTATTAACTTTAGTTCCATAGATTTTGCCGTTATGCCAGCGGTTATTTTTTATATATTAACTGCCTGCTCATAAAGCTGCTGGCGCAATCTGATTGCTGCCGAACAGCTTCCTTCGGCTTTCCTGATTTGCGGCCATTTTTTTTCGGGCAGCCTTAAATATAAATCAAAAGTGGCCAATAATCCTTCAACTTCGGTCGGCGACATAGTAGAAAAAGCAAAAGACGAGGCCCGCGAAACCGGGATAATTTTTCCAGTGGCATCTCGAAATTTGGTTTTATATTGCCAACTTAAAACCGTTCCCGGATACGGATAAACAATATAAACATTCGCCGCCTCAACCTTTAATTTTTTATTTAAAGAAATTGTCTCAAAAACATTTTTTCTGGTTTCTCCGGGCAGGCCAATCATATTAAAAGTTGACACTCTGATGCCGGCATTTTTCAAAATTTCAACCGCTTGTTTAATTTTCTGATTACTCATATATCGGTTAAGCACCCTTTTCCTGAGGGCCTCATTGCCAGATTCAATACCTACTGAAGCCGCCACGCAACCCATGCGTTTAAGCAACTTAACTTTTCGTTCGGTGGTAGTTTCGGGACGAACCGAACAACCAAACTGGATGCTCAAAGGCTCTAATCTTTCCGCTAACTCCTCCAAATATTGTTCATTAAAAAGCATAATAGAATCGTCGGCGAATTTAAACCAGGTAGCACCGTAGTGTTCTTTTAAATAACCTAGCTGCCGCGCCGTGGTGGCCGGCGACTGGAAACGGAAATAACGGCCACAATCCTTGAGCGCTTCGCGCATGGCGCCGTTGACGCAATAAGTGCACTGTCCCGGACAGCCGCGCGACATTGTGTAAAAACTGCCTCGATAGACGCGACCCATAAAGGGCCGGAAGAGATGTCGCTGGTCAAATAATGACCAGTCTGGCTCCGGCAAAATATTCAGATCAATGAACGGCCGACAGCGGTTGATGAAAATTCGACCGTTTTTCTTGTAGCCGAGATTTTCTAGTTCGGTAAAGTTCCCGCCTTTCGCCAAGCAATAACTCAATTCTACCAATAACTCCTCGCCCTCTCCCACGCAAATAAAATCAATCTCTTTTTTTAAAAGGACGTCTTTTGGACAAATAGTGCTGTGCACTCCGCCCACAATCACCGGACAACGTGGCGGAACTTGCCGCAAAAGATCAATCACTTCGTCAAAATAACTGGTCATCGCCGAAATGGCGATCAAGTCGGGTTTGAAGGCTTTAAGTTTGGCCGAAAAAGCTTCAGCTAATGACTGCACGGGATCGTCAACCACCAAATCTTCTAGGGTATAAACGGTAGGTAAGTATATTCCGGGATTGACATTAAGGGGTCGCTTCACCGAAGACGCAGTCTTAACAAAAGTAAAATCAAACAAATCAACAACCAGACCCCGTTGTTTTAAAACCGCTGCCAGCGTGGCCAGACCGGTGGGTATGCCAATATTCAGATAATTATTGGGGTGGACCAGTAGTATCCGCATAATATATACATTACTTTTTAGACAACCCGAAAGTAAAATAACTTTTAACTAGGCCGGTAATTTGGCAAATCTTTGCGCGCTCAAGTCCGACAAAACAAGGTAATGTTAAGCAGGTTCGATGATAAATTTCCGTATTTTTTAATTTTAAATCATAGCCCAAGCGGCGATAATACGGATGGTTATAAACGGCTGGATAATGGAAATTAACCCCAACTCCGTTGATTTTTAAATATTCAGCCAATCCATCTCTCTTTTTTTTATCTTTTACCCTAATCACATAAATGTGCCAACTGGAATAATTACCGGGAAGTTCAACCGGCAAAATAATATCTTTTATATTCTTTAATTCTTTAGCGTACCAGCTGACAACTCGCCGTCTCTCTCGAATAAATTTATCTAACTTTTTCAGTTGGCTCGCGCCAAGCGCCGCTTGAATATCTGTCATTCTGTAATTATAACCTAATTCGGTCATAATGTTTTTTCCGGCCGCGTCTTTATTGATACCGTGGGTGCGCCAAGTCAGTATCTTTTCATAATATTCTCTGTTATTGGTCAAAATTGCGCCGCCCTCGCCCGTCGTAATTGATTTTACCGGGTGAAAACTAAATACGGCCAGATCGGAGAATTTACAACTGCCAATTTTACTGTTTTTATATTTAGCCCCAAGCGCATGGCAAGCGTCTTCAATAACCGCCAGTTTATATTTCTTAGCTATCTTTTTAATTTTTTCCATCTCGCAAGGCTGGCCGGAGAAATGCACCGGCACGATCGCCCTAGTCTTGGCCGTAATTAATTTTTCAATTTTTTTCTCGTCAATATTATAGCTATCTTCCCTAATATCACAAAAAATCGGTTTGGCTCCAATCGCCAAAAGCATATTGGTCGTAGCCACAAAAGTGTTTGGCGTGGTAATAACTTCATCACCCGGCTTTAACCCGGACGCCAAATAAGCTAAATGCAGAGCTGAAGTGCCGTTAGTTACCGCCACCGCATATTTAGCCCCGCCATATTTAGCTAAAGCTCTTTCAAATTCCAAAACCTTCGGCCCTTGGGTGAGCCAATCTGATTTTAAAACTTTTATGACTTCGTCAATGTCGTCCTCATCTATATTTTGATGGCCGTAAGGAATCATATTTTTAATAAAATTAGACTAATCTTTTAAATCCGGCATGGGCCACTGGGCCCCTTAGCAGTTTGCGAACTTGATTATTATCAATCGCCTTACGCAATAATTTGAATGTTTCTTCAACCGCCCGCAAATATTTTTTTGCCTCCGGCTCTTTAAAACTATAAGTAAGGTAAACGCCGCCCGAAGCTAATATCCCTCTTTTCAGCATCTCTTGAGTAAATAAGGTGCGTATTGCCTGGCTGTTCTCGCCGTAGTCAAAAGAAAAATGAATTAAGGGCGGCAGTCCAACGACCGCGACTTTTAGCTTATTATTGCTGGCTGCCTGTTTTAGCCCCTTAATAATAAACTTACCCATCTTATTAAGATGTTGAGGGACCTTTTTCTTAATCATTTTGTTTATCGTCGCCAAAGCGGCCGCCGGGCCGATTCTTTCGGTCCAATAAGAGCTGCTGATAAAGGAAGTTTGAGCGGCCTGCATAACTTCTTGGCGGCCGATAATGGCAGCCATGGGAAAACCATTGCTCATGCCTTTAGCGAAAACGGCTATATCAGGATTAACGCCGTATTTAAGATGAACTCCGCCAATATTGAGCCGCCAACCGATGGTTACTTCGTCAAAAATCAAGACCGCGCCGATCTTATCGGCAATCTTTCTGACTTGCTTTAAAAAATTATCCTTTGGCTCCTCATGCCTTAACGGCTCCATTACGATTACGCCAATATTTTTGTTTTCAGAAACTATTTTTTTTAATTCTTCAATTTTATTATAGTGAAAAGGAATCGCCGTCCCCTTTAATTCTCTTGGTACGCCCCTAGGTTCTAGCCCCGAGAGCAAATGCCCGTCTAAATTTTTATCATCAGCTAAATTAGCCGCTAAATACCAGTCTTGCCAGCCATGATAACCGCAAAAAGCAACCTTACTTTTTCCCGAATAAGCCCTAGCGATTCTTACGGCGACAGTCATGGCTTCCCCGCCGCCCCTGGCATACCTTACCATTTTAGCCCAGGGGTGTAATTTGCATAACAATTCCGCCAATTCCACTTCTTCCGGAGAATTAAGGGTAGAGTTTGAACCATCATCTATTACTTTTTTTACGGCCTTGTTAACTTCTGGGTCAGCATAACCCAAAATACAAGCCCCGATACTGGCATTAACGTCAAGATATTTATTCCCGTCTAAATCCCAAATTTCCGCGCCCTTAGCTTTTTTGAAATAGGAAGGCCATTGCTCCGGCAAAAACATTTCCGAGCGTTTAGATAATAATTGCGAACCGCCCGGAATTATTTTTTTCGCCTTCTCCCATAATTTGATGCCTTTGTTTGTATTCATATTATTTTTTATATTTTCCCGCCATCCCGCCGAGGCGGGATGGTGATAATTTTTTTATCTTTCTAATTTTTTTGTCGGCGTGGCGGCCATCACTATTTCATCTGACAACATAGCCAAATCTATTCTATTCTGAAGGGCGGGTATATATTTTCCTATTTTTTCAATAATTTTATTTTCCCCCAACAGGTAAGATATTTGGGTAATAAATTCATAAATGTCCATGCCAAAATACCAAGCGGCCACGATATCAAAATTACTTTTCTTAAAAGTCGTGGCTAAAGATGAATCCGTAAAACAATTAATATGCCCCAACGGATCAAGATGCCTGGTAATCGAATTGGGAAATATTCTTTGGACAGCGGTGCTGAAACAATCCCAGCGCGGAACTTCAGCCACAACCAGGCCTTCTTTCCCGGAAAGAACCTTTGCGGCGGCGTCTAACATCTTTAAAGGATAAGGAACGTGCTCGATTACCCCCCAAAAAGTTATAACTTCATAATCGGCAAACTCTTTCCATTCTTCTATAAAATCTTTATTTGACAACTCAAAACCAAAATTTTCTTTACAAAAATCCCTTCCCGCCTGGCTCAACTCAACTCCGTTAGCCATTATTCCTAAATTTTTACACGCGGAAACAAAATGACCGCTTCCCGCCCCTACATCCAGAATTGATTTCGGCTTTCTGCCATAAATTTTTTCAAAATTTTGTATCACCCATTCTGCTTTTGGCATGGCCACCTGCTGAACCCTGGTTTCAACGGTTTTTTTGTCCGTATAAGTGCTTTGATACTGGTTGTCTTTCGAATAAAATTCCTCTAAAGCGTTTTTTGTCGGCCTTTTCTTCACGAAATAATGAGAACATTCTTCGCACTTAACATAAGTAGCGCCATAGACGTTAAAAACTTCCGGTCTATCTTTGGCTCCACTTCCGCAGATGGGGCATAAATCAACCAGTCGCAGATTATCTTTCTCGAATAAAGAAATTCTTGAATCCCTGATTCGGTCCGCGTTCAAGCCTAAATCTTTGATTATATTTGCTTTAAGAGATAAGATATCAATCGGCTTGCCTAGAGTAACTTCAACGTTATAGCGTTTTTCAGTTTTAGAATCTTTATATATCCAAATTTCTTCCTGCTTGCCATCAGGTTCAAACGAAATAATTCTCGACCATTTGTTTATTTTAATCTTTTCCATAATTTTTAATTTTATCATTTTCTAAAGACTTATAATATCCTTCATCTCTGGTAATATCGGCGTTAATATTTTTTATGTCCTGACGTTCATCTAAAAATTTTACTATATTCAACATTGTCAAATTAGAAACTTCCTTGAAAATTTTTTTTAGTAATTCATAGTCTTTATTTTCGTCAATGGTCAGCCTATAGGTTGATAGGTCAAGGCTGTTTTTTACATTGCCAATTTTAAATTTATCTGGATTATTCCATATATAAGAGGTAACATGCTCTCTCTCGGACAACAGAATCGCTTCTTGCCAAGCTCTTTCCAGAGCCTTAAAAGAAAAAATTTCAACATCAAGGCCGTCGGGGTAAGTGGCCGTTGGGTGAGTATTAGAAACATAATCATATTCCCCCTCTAAATATTTTTTAGCTACCCTGTCTATAACCTCTGGATCAATCAGGGGGCAATCAGCGGTAATCCGGCAAATACTTTCTGCTTGAAAATGCTTGGCCGTTTGATAATATCTATCCAGAACATCATCTAAACTGCCACGGAAATATTTTATCCCCCTGGTTTCGCAAAGCTCAACAATTTTATCATCATCTTTCCCGTTTGAGGTGGCCACGACCGTCTCGCCTATGAGCTTAGCTTTCCGGACTCGTTCCACGACGTTTTCTAAGACGGTCTTACCGCCCAATGGCAATAATACTTTCCCGGGCAATCTGGTTGAACTAATTCTCGCTTGAATAATTGTGGTTATCATATAATTTGAGGCGCTAAACCATAACAAGGACGGATGGAAAGGTGGCGATGGATATTAAATCCATCTTTATTAATTCTTTTGGGGTCTAAATAGCGCCCGGTATAAATCCTGTCGCCGTTTTTATCTTTGTCGGAACACCAGATAAAATTATCCTTCCATAAAATTTGCCCCTTGTTTAAAAAATAATAAGAGAAAAATACAAAAACGGTTAAAACCGCTAATGGGAAATTTTCTTTTTCTTTCAGCCGAGAATGAATATCTTCCGGATTTTTCCCCCGGCTATTTTTAATAACAATTTTTCTTATAAGATACCATTTAAACTTTAAAGAAACATCTTTGGCAAATTTTTCTTCCAGATACCAATCCTGATTATAAAAGCAAGGTTCTTTTTTCGCCGGGTTTTGGCCAAATATTACCCGCATTCTATTAATAGTTAATTTTTTGCCAGATTTATCTTCGGGTATCCCCAAAATCAAGATGTAATCTTTAGAAACTTTTTCTAAATAGCTTAAGGTAAAAGGAATTTCGGGCAACAAATCTTCCATTTTATGGGGATCAGCAATATTTAATTTAGAGCTTATTTTTTTAAGTTCATCCGGTCCGATAAAATTACCCCCCATTATTCTTTTTACTTGTTTTATGTCCATAAAATTTTAAGTAATTGAATTCTATTTTTGTTTTTCTTTCCACTCTTGATACTCTATCGCCTCTTTAACTGTAGCCACATGGCCCTTTCGGGAATAATCGTCTATCTTATTAAGCTCGTCTTCAAATAGTCCCAGCCGGCTCTTCCCCAAAGAAATGAGGTTAAACCAAGAAAGCTCCCGGGCCGGCGAATTAAAAATCTGAATCTTAAGACCCGCTTTTTTCATGGTCTTTAAGAATGTGAGGTAGGCTCTGGGCTGATGGAAATGGGAAGCGACTAAAATTATTTTTTTCCACTTTTTTTCTTTAATTATCTTCATAACTTCAACCCCCTGATCATAGGAATTCAATGATTTTTCCTCTAAAAGCACCCGGCCTCTCGGAATGCCGTTTTTATATAATTTTTCGGCCAACACTCTGGCCGGGATGGAAAAAGGCGGAGCTTCATATCCTCCGGAAACTAATATTCTCTCAGCCCAACCACCCTGAAAAACTTCCAGGGTATGCATCAGCCGGGCGTAGTGGTCACCCTCTAGACAAACCACAACGTCTGATTTTTTAATCCGGTCGTTAAAAACTAAGGCGGCTAATTTAATTTTATCCAGTTCTTTTTCTCCCATATTTTTATTAATTTAAGCGATATCTTCCCATTTTATCGGCTCACCAACCTCAATCGTACGCTTAACTTTTTTGCCGATAATTAGGGATTTAAATTTCGGCAAAATTCCCAAAGCCGGGCGCAACTCAATAATATTATTTGAAGTAATCTCCCCGCCTTTAGCAATTTCGGAGCTGGCATAAAGGGAACGGCGCTGGACTACAACCGTCTCGGATTCTTCCTCAACCACTTCTTTTTTTCCGGAGCCCAAAGCTTCTTCTAATTGGCGGACATGCTTCACCATATCGGAAAATTCTTGCGGTTCCATAGAATGAGAATGGTCTGGCCCCTTATCCTTTTTATTAAAAGTAAAATGCTTTTCTATCACTTTCGCGCCCAGTGCGACCGCCCCCAAAGGGACGATATCCGTGGGGGCATGATCAGAATAACCGATTATAATATTATACCTATTTTGGTAGGTTTTTAAAACATTAATGTTTGCGCTTTCAATTTTTGAAGGATAATTGGTAATGCACTGGAGTAAAATTAAATTATGGTTGCCGGTTGATTTAATAACTTCCACCGCTTCATCAACTTCGTCCAAGCTGCTGGCTCCAGTTGCCAGAATCATTGGTTTATTTTTTCCGGCGATATATTTTAACATTTCGTGCCAAGTTATGTCGCCCGAGCCGATTTTATAAAAATCAACGCCGCATTGCTCCATTAAATCAACAGCTTCAAAATCGTAGGGCGACGAAGTGGCCATAATGCCGATTTCACGGCAATAATCAAAAAATTCTTTATGCCATTCTCTTGGAAATTCCGCTTCTTTAAATATCTCGTCAACCGGCCTTCCCCAACTGCCATGTATGCCTTTTAACTGCATAGAGGCAAAGCCCTTGCCAGAAATAATTTTGGGCGCCAAAAAACTTTGAATTTTAACCGCATCTCCCCCGGCCTCTTTCACGGCTAAAGCCAATCTTTTAGCTTTATTTAAATCGCCGTCAAAATTAGCGCCAATGTCAGCAATGAAGTAAGTAGGTTGATTTTCCCCGATTAAACGTTGCCCGATTTTAATTTCTTTTATAAAATTGCTTAAATTTCCCATATTTTTACTCCCTAAGTTTTAATTTCCCGCCTGGCTAAGATATAATTATTTTCCAATCTTTTTTGAAGAACCGTAAAGTGGCAAAGGTTCTGGCTATCAATTCCCCCTCCTTTATGAAATTCATATTCCTTACTGTTAATTATATTATACAACTTACTGCCGACAAAAATGTCGCTATAATTTTGTTTGTAAGTATACACTTCTTTGTCTGATAAATGATGGTAGGGAACCTTGCAGGCGCTGCCGGGATTAAAATCTTCAATAATTAAATAGCCGAAATTTTTTAATACTCGGTCAATCTCGCTAACGCTCTGAAGCAACTTACTGCGGTCAACCCAATGAAAAACAAAACTAATGATTACTAAATCAAAAAAATCATCTTTAAAATCGCTTAAGTCATGAGAAAACCCCTGGGTTAATTTAAGGCTGGGGTATCTTTTCTTGCCGTCCCGCAAAGCCAATTTAGACGGTTCTATCCCATAGCAATCCGCTTTAAAAATATTCCTAATTTTATTTAACCTCCAACCATTGCTGCATCCGATCTCAAAAACTTTATCAAAATTGAGCTTATTTTCCTTGAGATAATTAATTATTTGGCTAAGATAATTTACTGTTTTTTCGCTCTCTTCATCAATTAAAATTTCTTTATTGCGGCCAAACCAATTATCCCCTTCTTTTGAGAAAATCTCATGTTGTTTAAGTTTCTTTTCCATAAAAATTAAAAATAATATTTTTTATCTATCCGCTTCTCTTTCTCTTATTTTCACACATCTTTTAATATCTCTCTAAAGGCTTCCCCGGTCAACCAATCTTTATTGGTATCGCATCTGAAACTAAAATTCGGAGATAATTTTTGTCCCATTTCAAAATATTTATTAAATTTCTCCTTGTCAAATATATTAAAATTGTCCGGGATAACAACAAAATACTTATCTAATTCCACTGAATGGATAGCTTCCTCCTCGGTTAATAATATTTCGTGTAATTTCTCGCCCGGCCGAATTCCGATAATCTCCCTTTCTACCCCGGGAGCAATAACTTCAAATAAATCAACCAACTTCATGCTGGGAACTTTAGGGATAAAGATTTCTCCTCCCTCCATATTATCTAAAGCGAACAGAACAAGAGCAAAACTTTGCTTCAAAGTTAACCAAAATCTAGTCATTCTTTCGTCTGTTATATATACTTTTTTATCTTTACTTTTCAAAAGCGTTTCTACAATACTGCCGCGGCTGCCAATAACATTGCCGTAACGAACGCAGCTGAATTTAGTTTTATTCCCAGCGTAAGAATTTCCGCTTATAAATAATTTTTCCGCGCAAAGCTTAGTTGAACCGTATAAATTAATCGGTTGAACCGCCTTGTCAGTAGAAATTAATATCACTTTTTCTACTCCTTGATCAATCGCGGCATCTGCCACATTCTGGCTACCTAGAATATTAGTCTTAACTGCTTCAAAAGGATTATATTCTAGAGTCGGGACCTGCTTCAGGGCCGCGGCATGGACAACAATATTAACCCCGTCAAAAGCCCTCTGCAATCTTTGCAAATCCCGGACATCGCCGAGAAAAAATCTTAATCTTTCATCCTTGATTTCTGACTGCATTTGTGATTGCTTTAATTCATCACGGCTGAAAACAATAACCTTTTTAACTTCTGGATATTCCAATAAATGCCTGACAAAATTTTTGCCGAAAGAACCAGTCCCTCCTGTCACTAAAATTATCTTGTTTTTTAAACAATCAATAGACATATAATTATTTTATTAGTTAATCATGTATTTTTTCCATCTCCTCTAATATTGCTTGAGTAATATTTTTTATGCTTTCTTGCTTTGTTATTTGGGGATTCTCTACTACCCCGACATCTACATAACCATAAATTGACGCTCTGTCAAAACTTTTTAAATAATTAATAACCTGCTGCTGTTCTATTTTAAACCCGTCTTTAACTTTTTGCAAAGCTTTTTTGCACGATTCAACATTATTAACTTTTAAAACGCCCGGATAGTCTTGATACCAGGGATAACCAAATGTAATGGCTGGTTTTGAACGTAAGATTGCTTCCCAACCGGCTGTCCCGGTAACAGTAGCCACTGCCTGAGATTTGTCAATTAAAGTATAGGTATTAGTCTCAACGGGAATTAATTCAACATTTTTTAATTTGGCAATCTTTCTATAGTAACCCGGATAACGAGAGCTGGAGAAATTTAGGCCCCGGGCAAGCAACTGATAAGGATGCTCCTTCGCATAAATAACCCAATCAGGCGGTAAAGCAGCTGATAATATTTCGACCATCAGAATTTGATCGACAAATATACCCCCCTGTGGGCTGGTGGTTCGTTCTGGCTGATAATTAAGCGGGACATAAATGAATTTTTTGGCTAAATTCGATTTTTTTTGAACACTCCTGTATTCCTTTCTAATATTCTGCCCAAATAATTTTATAAAATACAATGGAACCTTCTTCAATATGGTTAAATCCTTTAAACTTCTTATGATTATCCTTGCTTTAAAGAAAATTAATTTATTTATTGAATATTTCATTTTTATCTCTTTCATGTATTGAGGGGTGGCATCATGATATCTACTTGTTTGTAACTGATAGTATTCCTTTAAATCATCACTCAAATCTGTTAGAAGAAAATTTTTGCCCTTATTATTCTTTAATTCTTGTTGCAAGTTATTATTGCCTTGCCAAAAATCATTATATATTAATGATCTCTCGCGGACCCAAGTGGTTTCAATGATAATAGTTTTAATGCCAAAAAAAATAGCTAATTCGTAAACGAGGTAATTAAAGATAGTATGGGGTATGGCCGCAAAAATAATTACTTCTGGCTTGTATTTTTCTATTATGCCCCTCCAATACTGAAGCATATTATAATATAAATGCCTGCGTTCATCAACGCACATTTTATCATATCGCTTGTTCATCATAGTTAGAATAATAGATTCTACCCCATACAATTTCTCTATTAAATCTTCTCCTGGTGGTGAAAATTCAGCCATATCAATATTTTCGGCGGGCAACCCGGCCACTGCCTGCCAATGCTCATGAAAAATAGTTTCGGGCAGTTTGTCTTTTTCTCCTCCTTTTATACCGACCCAATAAACTATCTCATGGCCATGCTTCTTTAATTCTAACATTAAATTTTTTGTTTCCAGACCTTTATCGGCCCAAATTAAAAATATACGCATATTTTTATTCTTCTCTAATGTTATATACTTTAAAAAAATAAGAATTTTTATTTTTTAATAATTCTCGCGGCCTACCCTGCTCAATAATTTTTCCTTTATTTAAGACAATTAATTTATCAGAATCAATAACAGTTGATAGCCTATGAGCAATAACCAAGACTGTTATCTTCCCCTTTAAATTTTTAATTACTTCCTGTATCTTCGCTTCTGATTCATTGTCTAGGGCGCTCGTGGCCTCATCAAGCAGTAAAATTATAGGTTTACGGGCTAAAACTCTGGCGATGGCGATTCTTTGCCGCTGGCCGGCAGAGAGCAGAACCCCTCTTTCGCCGATTATAGTAGAAAATTTGTCCGGATAACCTTGAATAAAATCATAAATATTGGCCTTTTTAGCCGCCTCTATTATATCATCGTCAGTAATGGAACTATCATAAAACCTAATATTATTAGTAATCGTATCATTTATCAAAAATATGTCTTGGGAAACATAACCTATGTTTTTTCTCCATTCTTCAATATTGATCTCTCTAATACTTTTCCCATCAAGTAATATTTCTCCGCTGGTGGGCACGAACAAACGCAAAAATAGATCAGTGGTAGTTGTTTTTCCCACTCCCGAAGGGCCAATTAATCCGACTAACTCTCCTTTTTTAATATTAAAACTCAAGTCAGTCAAAATTTTTTTATCGGGATTATAGGAAAAATTTACCTCTTTAAATTCTAAAAGATTATTAAACTTAAAATGATTTAAGCCGATGCTCTTTTCTCTGTTTCTTATGGCCTGATCTTCATAGTCTAGCACATTCTTTAAGTATGGAACCGAACTGCTAATAATTAAAGCCTTTGTTTGCAACTGTTCAAAATAGGAAAATATTTGCTTAATTAAATATATTACAGCTACTAAAGCGGCAAAATTAAAATTCGGGGCTCTATAGGATAAAGCGAATACTATACAAACAAAGACTAGGCTAATCGGCTGCATAAAAGCTCCTGCAATATTACTTAATAAAGCTTGCTTAACTTGCATATCTTTTAATTGGCGGAAAAATTCTTGGCCGGCTTTGGCTACTTTATTGCCGACGAATATAGCTTTAATTGTTTTCATCCCGACTATATTTTCGTTAACGAAATGAGAAATTTCTTTATTCAACCGTTCCAATTTATGAGAGATTATTTTTACTTTGTAAATAAGGGGTTTAAATACAAGAAATAATAATAGGCCCAAAACTAAAGTTATTAAAGTAATATAAATAGAAATATTTATAGCCACTAAAATATAAACGATCAGGTTGGTAAGCACCATAATAGTATTGCTAATATGGCGCAATAAATTTGAACCTTGGGTTATATTTATCATTAAAATTGTCTCAAGGTGTCCGAGTTTTTGCTTTAATAAATAAGGCCAATCAGCTTTTAGGGTAGCATTGAATAAATTGTTCCTAGTCCGCTCTTCATAACTGGCGGTTATCTTAACAATAATGTAAGAAAATAAGACTAAAACAAAAGCCTTAAAAATAAATAAAGAAGAAATAAAAATAAGCAAAAATTTTACATTAAAATCAATATGTGCGTATAAAAATATCTTTTCAATTGTCTGGGATATAAAGTCATCCCCGCCATGCTCCTTGCCAATAATAAAAGAAAAAAGAGGGATTAAGGCATTAATGCCGATTCCTTCCAATAAGCCAATTAAAAAACCCAAGACCGTCAAAATAATAATCTGTTTTTTATACTGACTGAAGGCTCGCCTTGATAAGTTTATTATTGTTATTAGCCTATTATCCTTAAGCATTTATTTATCCCTTTAAATATTCAACTCTTAAGAATTACCATTTATTAATTTTATCCACAACTTTTTGTTTTATGCCCAAATATGATTTTATGGCTTGCTTTTCCGCTTCCGGCGATACCAGACGTAATATTTCCTTACCTAAAATTCGATATTGGCCACCAACTTTATTGGCTTTTATTAGCCCCTTTTTAAGCAAACGCTTAATAGTGCTATTACTTATTTTTAATAGCTCTTGAGTTTCCAAAGTGGTATAAACAGCGTTTGCTTTTATTTCGTTATTATTCATACTGTTATTATATCTCAAGGTGTCAATAGGTGTCAATAGGTGTCAATTTATTTAATATTTGCCTTATATTAGACAAAATAAATTGTATAATCTTTTATAGCAAATTTGGTTATTTACAAACCATTGCGGATTAAAATTTTATTCTCGGAATTAATCTTTATTTATTTTCTAACACTTATCAACAAAAAATCCCCTTTATCGGGGATTTTTAAAAAAATATTATGTGTTTTTTATAGCCATAATTTTAATACTCTATATCATTTTTAGCGCTAATTAAATCAACATCCTCGACGCCTTCAAGAGAATTGACTTTACTGAGAAATTTTTCCATATCAGAGTTTGTAACAAATCTAATATTAAAACTATAATCAAAAAATTTACCGCCTTCACGCGAAGTAACGTTTAACAAATTGTCATATTTAAGATATTCCTTAAAAACATCACGCATTCTATCATTAGAGAACGTTCCGGTGTGAGCTGAAAAGTTTAAAATAAAATCAAATTTTCTAATTGAGCCAAAATTAATTTTGTTCAGTCCATAAACAACTGCCAAAACAAAAGCGGTTGTTAAAAAAGCTATGAGGTAATTCCTAGTGCCAACAGAGAGACCAATAGTAACGACCAGCAAAATAAAAGCTACATCACGAGTATCTTTGATGGCTGTCCTGAAGCGAATTAATGAAAATGTCCCAAAGGCGCCAAAAGCAACCGCTAAACTATTGCCAATGACCATTATAACAACACTAACAAGAAGCCCGATAAGGATAAGAGTGAAGGTAAAAGATTGGGAATATGATAGACCTTTATGTGTATTTTTATATACTACCGCGACAATAAATGATAAAACAAAAGCTAAAATAAGATCTATAACTATTGCACCAAGAGTTAATTGGCTAGATGCGACCGAAACATTAAAAAAATTTTCTAACATAGGTTTTTTATTTATTAATTAATATTAAGTTTATCTTCAACTCCCCCTCCCTGCCGGAGCGGCGGGCCTAGGAGATAAAAGTTAATAGATTTAATATGGGGAATAATTATTATCATCCAGATACGGGTAAACGTAACGCAAACTATTGCAATATTTTGAATAGGCTAGGCGTCCAAGGTCAAACTGTTGAATAATTCCATGAAGCCAGTTCGGCAAAATATTATTGTACTTCAATTCAATCACAACGCCATCTTTATAAACATCAATTAATTTTTGGGGATTTGGCGTAAGACTGGACGATTTTTGAGTTTTTATATCATAGTCGAAAGTAACTCGCAATTTCGAATCAAGCTTACCAATAAAAGCTTTTCTTTTATAGCGGACAAAGAGCTTCGGTCGCATGGAGTTACGACACTTAAACCATATTAACTCATCAAGAAATTTATTTTCAGGATTTTGTTTTTTAATTTTTTTTAACACCTGATCTAATTTTGTTTTTTGACATTCAAAGCCATTTAAACTTACCCTATCTTTAACCACTAGCGCATCTCTTTTTCGTTTAATTTCTAGAAATATGGGACTTTCTTTACTTATATCATTATAAAATCGATAGCGCAGTTTTTTCCTATCTGCTACGCCGCTTTCTTTATCGAAAAAACAACCAAAAGTAGGCGAATCAAAATATAAACTGTTAACATAATAATAATCTTCATCTCGTTCAGCAATGTAAGGATCCCAGTTCATATGCCTAAGAAGCGCCGGGATGATTTTATCCGCTTTATTTTTTGGTAAATAATATTTAAATTCAAAACGTTGAAAATGAAGACTGGGCTTAAGCATATCTTATTGTAATCATTAATAAATAAAATTACTATCTATTTCTTGACTTGAACTGCTTTTTTAGTAACGGCGTTAACAAACTGAAGCTCAGCTCTATTAACATCCAAAGATTCGGGTATAGAATTCGAGTAATTATTTAATTTTATGAATAGGGTATGTTTTTGGGGAACTAATGAGCTCTGTTTAATATCTTCCTGATAAACTCTTTGGCTAAAGAAAAATTGATTTAAATTATTAAATAGAAATTGTTGGTCTTTTTCGGAAAGAGTAGCACGGGCGATAAATATATCGGCTGCGGTTAACTCCCCATCTCCATTGGAATCATAATACAACTCGGCCTGATCAAAAAAATTTCCAAAGGGCAGGATAATTGATTTTAGAATTAAACCGCTAAAATTGTCAACGGTTAAATCAATATTAATTAACTTTTTTGACTGCTGGTAGCTAACATTTAAATTCGAATGGTCATTTAGAAAAAGTTGCTTCGTATTATTAAATATATCGATAAAATCTTGACGGATTCTCTTAACGTACTCATCAAATTTATAATTATTGTTAGTTTTGGTCCAATCTGCATAAAACGCCGGCTTAAGTTTATCATAGATTTGATCATAAGCTTTAAGATCATCGGCTAAATTTTTCTCCTCACTAACATAACCCCAAAGTACCTGATCGCGTTTATACTCTCGCCGGGGATCTGATAATATTTTACCAACTAAAATATTATCAATTACTTTATCATTTACGGCGGGCCTTATTTTTACATCCCAGGGGATAAACTCAAATTTGCCACTGCTATTATTAAAATAAATGCGCCAGTTGCCTTTATCGCACTGATGGGAACTGCCCGCTAAAACAGAAAGCACATTCCAATTGTAAAAATTGTCCAAGTTTACAATATTGGGCAAAATGTCTGAAAATTCATTTTTATCTTGAAGACTTAATAAAAAATCCACCTCACTATAATTATCATAATTAAAAATCTTATCACTTGTTTGCTTTTTCCAAAACATAACATCATTTGAGGCAGAATTTTGTTTATTTAAATTTATAATATCATCATTTGTCACGTACATATTAGCATCTGCGGGCAACTCATTTTTTTCTAAAAATTCTTTCGACAAATCTTCAAATTGATAATAAACTCCATAATTCTTGTTATTTACTTTTAGACTAACAAAACTTGTCTCGGCTGGCTTTAAACCAAATTTTTTTGCTCTATATGAATTTAGATATTCAGCAAAATATTCGCGACTTTCCGGAATAATTAATTTAATAACCTTTACGCCATTAAATAAATTATCTTTATCAAAGGTTATTTCCCAGGATTTCTTTTCTTTAGTCCAGTGATTGGAATGATCACCGCGGTAACTAACCTCAACTTTGTATTCTTGGCCTCCGGTAATAAACTTAGCCGGCACGGGCTTCTGAAATTGATTAGTTAATTCGGGAAAACCAACAAATACTCCATCAATAAAGGGACTTGGCAGATTATCATTTAATTTTTTTAAATCGTATTCTTTAATTATTAACTGATAATCAGGAATACCGACATCACTTTTCATTTTAGGCAAATAAAGAATATTAGGCGCTTTATCCACAAAATTCTTCAAAGAGCGATAAGCGGGCATTAACGCCCAGACATATTTATTATATATATACTTATTGTGTATTAATGTATTTTTATTTTTCTCTAAATAGACAAAAGTTGGCAATATAACAATAAGACATAAAACCAAGCCTATTAGGACTTTTTTCTTTCTTTCTCTAATAAATCTTTTAATAAAGCGAAAACTATACATAACTATCGATTATCTTAAATAATTATTTAAGCCAACCGGCGCCTGCCGCAATTCAATTTTTAGATCTTTTGCCAAAATATCGCTATTGCCGCCTTGCGCAAATTGCTGATTTGATTTCTTTAAATCAACTGAATAATCTTTAAGGACGGGATTCGTAAAGACTGGCTCATAATTAAAATTATTACTTTGATTATCGGCGTCTTTTATATTGCTATAATAAACATCAATCTCTGATTTCTCATCCGTTTGAACGTCAAGTTCGTTTTGCCAAAGAATTGAATTATAGACCTCGGCTTTACCGCCGCCGAAAATGGGTTTTTTTTGATAGGCGTTTAAGCCAATGCTATTATTAATAATAACGTTATTAACTATCTTTATATTAGATAGGTCTTTAATCTCAATACCAATATTACAGCCGTTTAAAACATTATTATAAATTAAAGTGGCCAGTGATTTCTCGCCAACGCTGATGCCTTTATCGCCTGAATTTTCTATATAATTATCTTCTATTAAAATGGTTGAGCCGCTTAAATCAATGGCATCATTACCATTATCGTAGAACTCACTTTGCTTAATAAAGCCTTCTTTTATAAAATCAAAATCAATAGCATCAAAGGCGTTATTTGAAAAAGTATTCCGAAAGAGTTCAGCTGAACTGTATTTAATATTGAGAGAATCATCGGCTTTAGCATCTAAAAATTTAGAATTGGTCAACTTAACTTTTGAATGATAAATTGAGAGCATGCCCGAAAAATAAACTCCATTAATATAATCATCCTTCCCGGATGAAAATTCACAGTAATCAAAGATGCTTTGTTCTTCGGTATTCAATACGGCCAGGACTCCCCAGGGATCTTTGCCTTGGGCGATAAAATTGATGGGTGCCGATAATTTTCCTTGGGCGATAATATTGCTATAGCTGATTAATGAAGTTTTGGGAGCAAAAATAAGAGTCGAGCCGGGCTGAATTTTTAAAGTATAGCCGCTCGGAATAATAATTGTCCTATTTATGCTATAGCTGTCAGCCGGCAGGATTATTTCCTTAGCTTTTTCGTTAACCAAGAAATATGGGTTAAGGGCTTTAAATTTATTAATATCAAAAATTAGATCAAAATATTTAAAGGAAGATTTATTGATAATTCTCTCGGTAATGTTCCCGTTTTTAATTTTTTTACCAGTCGCAACGTCTTTAATGTCAAGTTTGATTGATTTTAAGTTGCCGGAAAAATCAGTACTGCTAAGCTTCTGGCTGATTAGATAAAAACGATATCGGGCAAGTTCAAGCTTATTTTCATACTGTACCCCCCCCTCGTCAGTTTCTTGGCTGCTGGATAAAATAGCGTCTGAATAATTTTCAATCAGCTTGTCGCTAGAATCTAGTTGCTGATCAAAATTTAAATCATAATATAATTGATAATCATCGAGTAAAACATCTCCTATAAATTCGGGGGTAATGCCGATTAAATATAAATTTTCCGCCTCATGAAGATAAATGTCAAAATAAGCCAAAATATACTCGTTTTGAAATTTTTGGCTATTATCATCTGTCAAATAAATATTAACAGAAACTGAAGCGACCCCAGGGTCGTCTTTTTTAAATTCTGCTGGCGCCGATACGCTGTTTAAATAAATTAATAAAAGAATCACTAATAACGCCGCTAGGCTGAAAAGTAGCTTTTTATTTCTAATAATATAGTAATAAAATTTAACTAAATTCATATAAAAATTTAATAATATTTTTAAGGTAAGCCTGCCCCCCCCCTATACTCGACATCCTTAATATTGGCTCGTCTGGAATACCCATATTATGGCATTTTATAACAACCTAATAAAATTGGCAAGATTACAAAAAATTCTAAATTATCTAATATTTAATAAATTTATATATTTTATTTTTCCCCATCTCCTCTAATGGCTCAAAACACTTCTCCCTATCTAGTTTCTCAATAATTTCTTTATTAGCTTTATCCCCATCCAATAATACATAATCTATTGAGTATCGGCTAAACAGCTCTTTTAAATCTACTTTCCTAAAATTGTTATATTTATTTAGTACTCTAGTAATATATTCATCCGGCACAAGCGCATTTCCATCATATTCTTTACCAGTAAAAAATTCCTTAATCTTCCTTCTTACCTCTTTATTTTGGTAATTATCAATAAATTTATTCCCCCAAATGCCTCGGTTGTTCTTTAAAATATAATCATAATTAATATTTTCATTAAAAATATTTTGTATTACCCACCTCTCTTCTAGCTCCATATCTGAAGTTAAATAATAACTAGAGTAGGCATTCGTAAACAGATTACCACGCGTATAAACAGGAATCAGCCATCCATAGTCCTCTCCGAAAGTTAAAAAAGAAGAGTCTGGCAAAGTATTAGAATTAATCCAATCGGCCACAGAAGATAATTCCTGGTCTCTGGCTGTTTTCTCTATTTTATCATTGCTTATATAAATTGAAGCGAGCACATCATCGCTGTGGCGATAAAATAAAAAAGATAAAATAAAAAAGAAAAATAACAAAATAATCTTAGACTCACCTTTTTTATAAGATTTAATGGTCGATTCTATAATAATAGCGAAAGCCAACAAAACGAACAAAATCGTAACCAAATAATAATGACTGCTAAACTGCAGGTATTTACCGGTTATCATATTCTGCCAATTTACTATTATCCCGCTGATAGGCAAAGAATAAGCCAAAAATAGCAGTTTGTAATCTTTAATTTTGTCTTTCGATAAATAAACAGCCAATAAAGCAATAACGAGCAATAACACATTAATAAAACATCCCGGCCAATGAGTATTGATCATGCCAAGCCTGGCGCTAAATTCAGAAAAAAATGGGTTTAAAGCGGCCTTATTAATATTAAGGAAGTAAGTAAAACTGGTAAAAAATGCGGATAAGGCAAAGGCGACCCAGCCCGAAAAATAATATAAAAATTTCTTGTCTTTAACTGCTATTAAAAAAAGATAAATTACATATAAAACAAAAACAGAAGTCCAATAATAAGGATAAAGCCTTATCAAGAGGCCCGTGGCAACCCCTAGTAAAATATTATAAAAAATAAATTTCTTCTTTATCCCAAAATTTTCTATTACCGCCGTTAAGGCGAGTAAGCCTAGGGTAAAAAAAATAAAACTAAATTGCGGGTTAATTGGACGGCCAAACTCTCCTATAAATAGAATATAATAAAAAACAGGAAAAAATATAGATATATATTTATTTTTAGTAATCCTAAAAAACAGAAGATACGATAAAATAAATCCAATAAACGGCAAAATAAAATCATTAATTGCTGCTAATTTTAGCACGGAAACGTTAAAAATCCCGGCCATACCGGCTAAAATACGGGCCGCGAATGCCGGCCGACCGGCTGGCCTATCTTTATGCTCCGCTATAAAGGTATTACCTAATTCCGGATGGCCATCCGATACTTCCTTAATTTGCGACAGATAATGCACTTCATCGTTACTGAACATCGGATAAATTCCTTTAAAGTTTTCTCTGCCTATTTTGTTTATAGAATACAAAGTGGGCCAGAGGACAAGCAAACCAATAATAAAAGCTAATAAGAAAGCCAGCCAATGATATTTTATTGTCTGAATTATTTTGTCTTTTATCATAAAAAAAATGATTAAAATAACTATTTTTATATCAAGCCTGCTTTAAAAACTATTCGGTAAATCCGGTTTTACGATAAATAATAAATTTTAAGAAAAACAAAAGTCCGACCACGATGGTTGTACTAAACAGGGTTGAGAAATGGAATACGTCAATTAACAGCCAAACAAAAATAATATTCAACAAGGATATAAACCCGCCAACTACAGAATATATTATTAAATTTTTTCTGGTTTTCGATTTAAATATATTATTTTTTATTTTATTCAGAATATCCATTTATTTTTTATTTAATAATTAGGTTTAATTTAATACCTCATAAATTTCTATAAAAGGCCCGCTTTTTTCTAATTTCCATAGCACCCGCCAAGAAAGCGGATTATTCAAATAATCCATAATACCCATTTCAATTAATTCTTTATCATGGGTTGGAAAAAAAGTTTTTACTAATTTTATATTATGATATTTTTCTATATTTTCCAATGTTTCATAAGCCGCTTCTTTTTTAAGGCGACCGGGATGATTTTCAATAATTTTTTCGGTAAACCAATAATAAATAATTATATATTTAGTGCCCTGACCACCCAATTTTTCGTATCTATTATTATCAAAATCATATCTTAAGTTTAACCCTCTGCCCGCAAAATCATTCTTATGGTCTAAAATAAAATTTATTTTTACCGACTCATCTACTTTATTATTTTCTTTATGCCACAAAGCCGCTTCATACGAAAACGGACCTAATAATATATTATCAAAAGAATAAATTATTTCACCTTTGTTTAAGTTTTCTTGCAACCAATCTACGGTTTGAATTTCCGTGTTGTTTGTTGTAAGTGTTAGCCAATGAATAGACAGCAAAATTGAGGGGAGTATTAATAAAACGGCCAATATATACATCAAAATCATACCTATTTTTTTCCTCTTTATTTTCTTATTATAAGAATAAAGGAGCTCTATTAAATAACCCGCTGCTAATGGTACCGATAAAGTAATAAACGTTAGATACAAACGTGATCTCATGGGGAGAGCAAAAATAGTTGCCATTAGAAAATAATTAAATAATAGTCCAACTATTATATATCTAAAATATCTATGCTGTAAAAAATTTTTGAAATTGAAAGCTAAAATTATAAAAAATAAAGAAATAAATATTGGTTCAATATTAAACGATCCTTGAATAACATAATAAAGTCTTTCTCCCCCAATTGTTTTAATTATATCTTCTGAAATTAAATAATTCAAATAATCCCTGATAATAAACACGTAAGAAATGGTAATAATACTCGTGAAGAGGAGAAATGATTTTATTAATATTTTATTATAAATTATTTTTTTACTTTTAAATCCTAACGGATCGACATCTCGCGCAGAGATATCCCTTTTATTAAAAATATCAAACCTATTAAAAATAAACCCCGACAAGGGAAAAATAATAGCTGATAAACCCAAAATATGCACGGATAATGAACAAGCGGCTGCCGCTACCGACCAATAAAAATATTTAATCTTTCCTTCTTTTTCAAACCGGATAATAAAAAATAAGGACAAAACCAGGAAAAAAACTATAGCCGAATGGGTTTTCCCCCAATGGGATAAAAGTACAGGAATTAAGCTGAATGAATAAACTAAGGCAGAATAATAGTAACTAAGTTTATGTTTAAAAATCAGCTTATAAATTCTATATATTAAATAAACTGTCGCTGTACCAAAAAATACCGAATACCATCTAATGATAATATATATCTGGCCCAACCCATTTTCGACTAAATACCCCTTTAATTCATTCAGATTATAAATGCCTTCCCGCAGGGCAATATAAATAATCCTAAAAACTAAAATTGGAAAATATAAAAATGCCAATAGTATTGGATCGCCAGAAGATTCGGCGAATAAACTTTTTACCTCTATGGCATTTAAAAGATATTTCATCTGATAAAACTCATCCCAAATGTACTCAGCTCTGTATGGATAATCAAAATATATGCCATAAAAACGGACAAAAAAGGCAGCCAAAATAATCGAAATTATTATATAATGATCTTTAATTGTCTGCCAAAATTTTTTTAGATATCTTCTGACAAAATCATTACTCATATTTCTTGAAAATTAACTCTTTTTGCACAAAAAATTTTATTAATCCGAATAAGGCCATATTGATTAAAATTGAGATAATATAATAAATATTCAATATATCGGTCATTATTATAAAAAATAAATTATTCGCCGCCCAGGAAATTACTAGATAAATAACGTATTTAATTACATTTCTTTTATTAAAATCAGACTCAAAAACAAATTTTAAATTCAAAAAATAAACAACTATATAATCAAAAGTGATTACAAAAAAATAAGATAAACTTTCTGAAAAATTAAGCCCTTCGACCAATAAAAAAGTGCCGATAAATAAAATTGAATAACCCAAAACGGCCACTAATCCGTATCTAATAAACTTTTTCATATCATTAATAAAATAACCCCCTCCATATATCTCCAGTATAACCGGCGCTAACAACGAGTTCGCAACCCTGCCAGCAACCAGGGCATTTCTTTACCCAACCACGACTAGATTTAATTTTTTCGCCAAACCAAATATCCTTAAATTTTTCCTTCCTTAAATTACCGACAATATCTCCGTTAAAAAGACAGATTGGTACGTCCCCGTTTGGCAGTATCCTTAAATGCTTATCTAAAGCCATGCATCTCGGGTTGGGAATATTTTTGTTCTTTATTAATCTATTATAAAGGCCCTTGATTTGATATTTTTCTACTATTCTTCCTTTGAAATCTTTAATTTCTTTAGCATGTTCTGACAAAATCTTTAAAAAATGTTCTAATCTGCTCGGTGAAAATTCGCCAAAAGTTTTAAAAGCAACTTCATGTTTGCTCTTGCTCGATGAGTTATCGCTATACAAACTATTTTTTGTGTCATAGGCAATCATAGGATGGAGCGTTACGCCCAACTCGGCTGACACTTTTTTTAATTCAAAAAACGAATCTGTTCCTTCTTCATTAATAATCGCCTGATTTATGCCTATTTGAAAATAAGTCTGCTCGCGAAGTTTTACTAATTCTTTGACTGTATTGATAGCTTTATTATAAGCGCCAGGCACCCCCCTGGTTGCATCATGCTTCTCCCCAATATTATCAATCGATATCTTAATACTGATTTTTTTTAACGGTTTTACGGCTTTCATTATTCTGATAATCTGCTCGGTCAGAATTCCATTGGTCGTAATATGGATCATTGCCGGAGAGCATATTTCATCAATGGCGTTTATTACTTCGGCAAAATCGCTTCGTAAAAATGGTTCCCCTCCGGAAAGCCGCAAAACATCAATTTTTTTAAATTGGCCAAATATCTTCTTAATTTCATCAATAGACAACTCTTCGCTTACTAAAGGTTTCTTCTTCCAAACATCGCAGAAAACGCACCTGCCGTTGCATCTCCAAGTTACTAAAAAAGTCACGAAAGAAGGATATTGAATAATCCCTAACTTATTTTTTATTATTGACGTTAATATATTTATAATCATAATATTACTTCTTTTTTCCTTCAATGTAGAAACTGTGGGATAAAAACATAAAAACAGGAAATAATAAATTAAAGATTTTAAAAATTTTATATCTTAAAATAAAATCCGTTAAGAAACTTAAACTTTCGGGGAAAAAATAAAATCCTTTAAGATTTATCTCAAAAAAATTGTTTCTTTTTAATAAATACTTAAAACTAAGGGGATTGTATCTTTTAAGCGACGCCTCCTTATTTTTCCCAAAAATAGAAAACAAAGAAAAACAATTTAAGGTATGAATTGCCAATAACCCATCTTCTTTTAATACTCTCCTGATTTCGAGAATAGCGGTTTCGGAATTTTCTACGGTTTGAAATACCCCCAAACAAATTATTTTATCAAAATAATTATCTTTGAACGGCAAGTTGTAAATACTGGCTACCTGATAATTTATGTCTAAATTTTCTGATTTCCTTTCGGCAACTTTTATAACTTCCGGGCTGAAGTCTACTCCATAAACCCTAAATCCTTGGCGAGCCAGTATCTTTGAAAATACCCCTGGACCGCATCCGATATCCAGTAATAACGTCTCTGAATTATCGCCTTTAATATGTGGCTTAAAATATAGTAAAAAATATTTGATATATGCCTCTAGGCCCTCTTTGCTCCAAATAGAAATTTTATAATCTTCATTTTCACAACTGGCGGCTTCTGAAAATTTTTTTTTCCAATATTTCTCCGATTCCATATCCTCGGCTGTTAAAATTTAAAATCTAAAATTTTATAAGTAACATAAATTGGTTTATCTTCCTATATTTCTTCTAATGAACGGACCAAAATTTTCTGTTATTGAAATCGGCAGATATGACCATATCTTAGAAAAACATTTCTTAAACGATTTAACCTCCAATAGCGAACCGCCCGGTTTAACTCCGCCCGCCTTCTTTTCTTCTTGACTGAACAAATAATAGGAATAATTATCCAACAATTCCGCGCCCCATTTAACTTTATATTGAGCTTGATTTTCATATCTTACCGGGCCAAAATCAAATCGCTTGAAATTATTATCGGCCGCCCATTTTATAAATTCCCAATGCGCTAAATCGTTGGGCCGCTTGTGCCAATATTTTAAATCTGAGGCTGTTTTCGTAATTTGGGCCGTCTCGCCCATGGCGAATCCTAATAAAGCCGCTACGGTTATATTCTTATCTTTCACGAGGAATAGCTTCATTTTATCGTTAAAATATTTCAATTTATTCTGAAAATACAATAATGAATGGGGCGGGGTGCCGAACCTTTTCATTGTTTTTAAATATAGAGGATAAAAGTGGTTGCTAATCGAATCCGGCGAAGTTTCAGTTTCGCATTTAAGCCCCTCCCGATAAGCCATATTTACGCACTTTCTAACACTTCTATCAAGAATATTTTCCCACATAATCTTCGCCGGGCTTAAAGTTAAAACCGCCCTTTGGTCGTTTTTTTTCTTTACAAAATAATTTAATAAATGATTCTGCTTATCCAGGTCTATGTCAGCGTTTATTTTTAAAAAAGGAACCTTCAATCCATCAATAATCTCTTTCACAAAATTAATCAAAATATCTGCTTCCGGCTTATTTAAGTCTTCTGTTAAAATCCCGCCATAGTCGGCAAAAGGCATCGAGACTAAATTTTTCATTCCAAAGATATTTTTCCAATAAAAAATTGGCAAAATGGATAATATTTGTTCACCTTTTTTTAAAACAATGTACTTAGCGGTATAATCGTACGTTTTCTCTAAAACTTTTTTATAAGCTATGGTTTGGGAAAATCTTCCGTCAGGATGGTTAACTACAAATTCATCCCAGAGTTTCTCATCTTGTGGTTGTAATAATTCAATTTTTATCATGCAGATAATCCCGAAAGTTAATAAATTCAAAATCATCAATAAATCTTTCTAATTTTTTAAAGGAATTTTTAACGCCCCAATATTTTAATTTTAACTTCCAGCGCGGTGCCTTAACGTCCGGTATAAAATTAAAAAATTCGTGAGGATGGCAGAAAAAAACAAAATAATTTTTTTTCGCTAACTGGCGTCTGGCTAAACGTTTATAAATAAAATAGGGTATAAAACGAAAATAAAAACCTCCGGATATTGGCATCCCGCAAAAAGTATTTAAAGGAAATTCAATTATTTTCCCCTTTGAATCATCAAAAAAATTATCCTGAGATAACCTAAAGGGCAAATGGCTGGCTTTATTTACGCCGTAAAGACCGATATTAGCCGGCATTAAGCTGCTATCGTATTCAAACCCCAATTCCTCTAAAATTTTAACCAAATATAATGTCTGTTTATTTAAAGAAAAGCAAGGTGCCCTAAAACCTAAAATCTTTTTGCCAATGATTTTTTCTAAAATATCCTTATTTCTTCTTATATCTTCGAAATAATCTTTAAATTTTTTATCATACAAAATTTCGTGGTTGTAACTATGCGCGGCCACCTCATGATCCATGGCAATTTTTTCTACGATTTCCGGATATTTCTCGGCCACTTTGCCGGTTATAAAAAAAGTCGCGGAAATTCCTTTAACTTTAAGCAAATCTAAAACAGGTAATAAAGATTCTGTGATTAAATCTGGCTGATTGGCTATAGCCGATTTATCTAGATATTTCCTTAAGAAATATGAGTTATACCAAAATTCCAAGTCAAAACTTAAAATTATTTTATTGTTTTTTTTCGGCTCCATGATATCTATTTATTTATCTCTCTTCTGACCGCGGCTATCTGATCTAAAATAACTCCAAAGGAAAAAATAAAAATAGTGGCAATAAAAAGAAGGATGGATGTATCCGAAATATTGGAAAGCATTATGTCATTGATAACGGACACAACGGTTGCTAAGGCAAATAACATGCTTATGGGAATAAAAAACCTCATCGGTGAAAAAAGGGTAATTATCCTGGTAATCAGAACGAAGGTCTTTAGAGCATCGCGAGGAGAAACGGTGCTTGTGCCGACTCTTTTATTAACCTTAATGGGGATATATTTGACATTACACCCCGCCTTTAAGAAAGCCATGGTTATGGTCGTTGAGAGTGAAAAGCCGTTTGGGTAAAGCTGGACATGCTTATTAAACTTTTCCCTGTTGACAAGTCTTAACCCGGAATTCAAATCTGGTATTTTAAAATCAACCAGATAACTGGCCAGCCATTTTAATATTTTTTTGCCCGGTTGCCTCGTCCATGGACCCTGACAGCCTTGGCGTTCGCCGACCACCATATCATACCCGTTTCTCTCCTCTATTAATCTCTTAACGTCTTCGGGATTATGCTGGCCGTCACCATCATAAAATATCAAATATCTGCCGTTCGCCTTGGCCGCCCCCAATTTTAAAGCTGAACCATAACCTTTATTATAGGGATTGCAAAAAATTTTCAACTCTTCTAATTTTAAGCCGTTTAAAATATTATAAGTGCCGTCAGTAGAGCCGTCGTCTATAGCTAATATTTCATAAGGAGAGTCAATTTCATGAGCCTTTAAATAGGTTGATAAATTAAGAATAACCTTGGCAATGGCCTTGGCTTCATTAAAAATTGGAATGATTATACTGTATTTAATCTTATCCATAATTTTTATTTATCACCGCTTTAGCGGGATCCCGCATCAAACTAATTAATAATATAGTGGCGGGATAAATTTAATAATATTTATAGCCCTATTTTCCCAAGTATATTGCCCTACATCCCGGTAAGCCTTCTTTAAAATTCTATCAGCTAAAACCCCATTTTGCAACACTTCTTCAATACCTTTAGCCAAACTTTCCGGATTGTCGGGTTTAACAAAAAAAGCATTATTTTCATTTAAAATTTCCCTGATAGCCGGCAAATCCGAAGCGATTACTGGGCGTCGGCTAGCCATATATTCAAACATTTTCATGGGCGACATATAAAAAGCATAATGTTTTTTATAAGGGAAAGGCATTAATAAAATATCGCAAGCTTTTTGGTATTCCGCCAATTCCCTTGCCCCAACCCGGGGGATCAGGGAAATATTATTTTCAACCCCCAGATTTTGAGCCATCTCCTTGTAATAGCTAATATCCTCCTTATTTCCGCCAACGGCCAGGAAAGAAACGTCTTGCCTGTCGTTCAAAATAATTTTTAAGGCTTTAAATATATCCGAAATCCCCTTATCCATTCCCATGGTTTTAAAACTTCCGGTATAACCAAAAATTATTTTTTCTGTCGGTAAACCGAATTTCTCCCTGGCCTGATTCCTGGTTATATCTATATCAAATTCTTTCAAATCTACCCCGTCAGGCGCGATTAAAATTTTATCGGCTGAAACGCCGCTGTTAACCAACCCATCTTTTATAAAATTCGTCAGCACAATTAAATGTTTCGCCTTTGACCAAATTTTTTTATGGATTCTAGAAATATTTTCCGGCAAAGAATGCAACTCTAAGACAAACTTATCAAAAAATATCCCGGCAAACTGCTCCCTGGTGTACAAAATATCGTATTTTTTAAAAGCTAGATAAATTTTAGCTGATACTAAAAAACTTATAGCCTGAATCCAGAAGCCAATCTTACCTAAATTAACCAAATCAAGAGAAAATACTTTTGTTATTTTAAATTTTTTCTCTACATCATAAAACAAAAAAGGACTTTCTTTAATTTTAGAAAATCTCCAGGGAATAACAAGCTCTACTTCTAACCCCGCCTCCGCAAAAGCTTCGCCCATTTTCATTATTTGTCTGCCATGGGCTTTTTCAGTTGGGATTCTAGCATTAGCTAAATAGATTAACCTCATAATATCACAATGAATATACTATTTTAAAATGAAGAAATAATGGGCCGGATCATCAGGATGAACAGCTGTTTTTATAATATCAAAACCGACCGAAATAATATCTTTTTTAATTCTGGAGATACTATAACTCTTCTTGCCAGTTTCCCAATAATGCTGGCCGTTAAATACGTGCTTTCTCCAAAAAAATGGAACCTTAAAAAAAATATTTTTAGACTTTATCAGGGGAAGTTTAAAACAAAAAGAAAATACAATTCCGGCGTTAGGCAAACATAAAACTGCCTGATGACGGCAGACCCTTTTAATTTCTTTTAAAGAATCCTTAAATAAATCATAAGGCAAGTGCTCTAAGACCTCGCAGCAGAGAACCAAATCAAATGATTTTTCTTGGAAAGGCAGCTCTGCCACTGACGCCACTATATCCGGATTAAGCGACGAGTCGATATCTATCGTAGTCACTTGGACATTATTTTTCTTTAAAGCCTCGGTCACGGTTTTGTTGCCGGGTCCGATTTCCAAAACTGTTTTTGGTTTTAAACTTAAAACATAAAAAACCTGGTACCAAAAATTCATCCAAGTATCTGGCTGGTTATATTTAATAAAACTATAATGGTCTTTATTAACTTGTAATTGAGCCATATATTCCATGCTTTAATCTATCCGATAAATATCGACAACCGGGCCATTTTGTTTTAATTTTGGCAGGAAGTAATAAGGCTTTATCATATTGTTAGCCAAATCTATAATAAAACTATTCTCGGCGGCATCTTTAGGAAACCTTTTTATCAACTCGACTTTTTTGTCGCCGATCAGACTGGATATTTTCTTATGCCAAATTTTATAGTCATCATTATTCCACCAGCTCATAACAATATAATCAAAATCTTTGTCTGAAATTTCCTCTGGAATATTTTCAAATCCAGCCGCTTCAAAAATATAATAATTAGGCCGAGGATATTCTGTTTCATCAAGAGAGAGCAAAAAATTCCGTTTTTTCGTAACATCCGCGGAATTATATCGCTTTAAATCCTCAATAGTCTTCCGATTTTCATTTAAAGAAAAATAGCTGTCAAGATTAATAATTTTTGTGTCTTCCGATAAACTCTTATATATCCAACCTTTGGCTAGAATCCTGGTACTGGGCTGAATTAGTTTATAATCCCATAAAAGTGGCGCATATAATAAAGAAGAAAGGATAAGAACTAAGATTGCAATCTTGATCTGCCGGGTAAAAATTTCACTCTTGTAGAAATAATTCAGGCCATAAGCGACTACCATAGCTATAAAAGGGATAACTGGCAAAATAAAACGCGGCGCTCCTCCGATTGCAAAACTGATGATAAGGTAATAGCCAAAAATAAATGAGCTAAGGATGAAAAAAATATTCCTCTTTTTCAGCCAAAGTAAAAATAAGCTTGGAATAAATAATATTATTAATATTGGCTCATGATCCAAAAGTGTTTTGCCATGATAAGTAATTTTTGCCAAAAAACTTTCCCCGCCTTCCGCGCTAACTGTATCGCCGAGGTTTGAAAACGCATTTATGGCCCGACCGCCATAATTTATAAACCCATAAGGGTTAAGAAAATAAATAAAAATGGCAATAATAATAAGAAGAAAATTGGATAGTAAAAAATTCCTATTTTTTAAAAAAATATCCGTTAATTTTCTGCCTCTGTTTCTAAAATAGTGGATTACTAAAAAGGGGAAATAAACCAATAAACCGACAAAGTGCGTGCCGAAAGAAATCCCGATAAACAGCGCTGCCCAGAGATAATCTTTAATCCTGAGCAATGGTTTTTCATACAGTCCGATAATGCAAAAAAAAGCGACCAGAATCGTAAACACTTGCGGCAGCCAGACTCGGCCAAAATGAGATAATTGGACAAACATCAGGCTGGTAGCCAGCAAAAAAGAAGCGGTGAGAGCAACAAATTTATCTTTAAATAGTTTTAGGCATATTTTATAGAGTATATAGATTGAAATTGCGCCCAAGATAACTGAGATAAATCTGGCTAGAGGCAATAATTTGTCATAATTAATAAGGCCGAAAGTTTCTAATTCTCCCAAACTGCCAAATAAGCCCGATAATCTTAAAAATACCAAAAATATAAGAAAAAAAGGCAAATAGATATAGGCGGGAATCGCCATATGATAAAAAGAGGGAAAATCCGGCCTTAAGGTTTGCCCGGCAATCATCTTGAGCGTAGCTGGCATAATAATAACTTCATCCGCAACTACAAGAGGCAAAGAATAATTATAAAAAATTCCTGTTGAACCTATAAGTATAAATGATAATATAATCAGAATTATCAGGTTTTTTTTAAAAAAATTATAAAAATTGGGCATAGTTAGTCAAAATTACAAATACGTCGCAGGGAACTTCCTTTTTGGGCGGAAAAATATTGTTTGCCGTCTAGACCACTTTTATTGTTTATTTCTTGAACAGTAAAATATTTAGAACTGGGAATAAAATTATAAGAATCTTTTAGGCCGCAATAAAAATCTTTTTCTAAAATCCGCTCCCCCACTTCATCTTCTATGGCAATGCTGTTTTCGGCAATAATAAATTTACGCTTAAATAAAATTCCGGCCGAATTTTTTTTCTTGTGGGTAATCATTTCGTTCCTTAAGAAATCCTTCAAAAATATTTGCAGTCCGTCTGCTCGGCCAAATATCAATTGGAATGATTTAAATAAAATCATTATCGGTGTTTTCATAAGCGGTTCTTTCACGGGCTTCAAGGTACCTCTTACTTCTAGAGAATCTGCTTTATTTTCAATTTTGTTGCTGTAATCGAGCACGTTGGCAGTTAATCTTTGCTTCTTATATTTAATTTCAACTCCCGAATCAAGACATTCCTTCCCGGCTGCATATAACCTAAAGGTGCCGCCTTTATATAAATTAGCCACAAAATAATATTTATCGTTTTGCTTAACTCTTAAACTGGAATCTTTAAAAAATATATCAAATCTTCTATCTTTCAAATAATTTTTAATATCAACGCCGGGTCCATTATTACTTCTGCCCAAAAAAATTCCCGCTTGCAGCCAATTATAAAGAATATAGCAAAGGTATCTGTCGTCAAGACTGGTCGGGCCTAAACCGGTGCCTGCTTCTAAGGAACTGGAGTTAAAAGCCGTAATAATTTTCGCATTTCTGTCCAGTTCAGAAAGATAAGCGAAACCAGAAGGAATTATATATTCTGTATTGCGGGACATATATTCTCCGCCGCTGGTTAGATTCGGATGCAGGAAGTTAACTAAAAAAGCGCTGGCATTTTTTAAAACAGCTAAAACACTCTCCAACTTCTCTATTTGATAATATTTAACTAAATAATCAACCATTAAAGATAAATAACCAATATCCGGTCCGCCATATTCGCTCCACCATCCTTCTGGCGACTGATTTTTTTCAATTATAGCTAATTTTTTCCGACTGGCGAGCCAATAGTTATCGTTGCCAGTTAATTTAGCAATCCTGGCTAAAGCTAAAACGCTTCCGGCCAGTTGGTTAAAAACTAATTCTTCAGTATGTTTTGTAATCCAATCTGCCGCTCTATCCAACCGATTTAAAATTTTTCCATATTCTCTTATATTGTCCTCCCCCAATATGATAAGGACTTCGGCTAAGGCCGCGGAAGCAAAAGAAGTGCCGACATAAGACCGTTCATTAAGATACCACTCATTAAAGGACCCGTCTTTATTTTGGATCGACAAAGTAAACTCTAGAGAAGCATTAATCCACTCCAATAAGCGTTTATTCTTATAATAGATATTGCCGGTAAAATCGTAAGTATAAAGCAAGGCCAAAGTTAAAACAGCTTCCTGATACCGAATATTACTTATATCATTAGTGCGATAATGCCAATAAGCCCGGTCAAAAGAGCCATAAGAGAGAGACAGAGGATTGCGGTTTAACTGTCCTAAGAGACGCGGGGTATTCGCCAAGACTGTTTTTAAAAAAATATTATTTTCAATAATTGACATACAAATCCTTTATTTTTCATTTTTTATCTTCTTTTTTATAATATAATTTTTTTTGTTAGAATTGCCTTGGCGAATCACTAATTCACTGAGGCAGCCCGAGGAAAATGACTGTACACCCACAAAAACCATAAGTATGCCCAAAAATAATAATGGCCGGCTACCAATTAAAACTCCCTGAAAAATTTTTATCCAACTAAGGTAAAATAAAATGGCAAATCCGATAAGAAAAAGGATCAAGCCGTAAAAACCGAAAAAATACATCGGCCGATCAGTAAACCGCCGCAAGAACAGCAAGGTAATAAAATCAAATAACCCATTTAATAATCTCTTCAAACCATATTTTGATTTTCCGTGCATCCGAGGACGATGATTAACCTTTACTTCGCTAATAATAAAACCCAAATTAGAAACAATAGCCGGAATATACCTGTGCATATCCCCGAATAAATGCAATTCTCTAATTACTTCCCGCTTATATCCTTTAAAACAACAATTCATATCGTGCACCGAGGTCCTGGTAAAATATTTAGTCATGCTATTGGCAATTTTAGAAACAAGTCTTCTTCTGAAACTGTCTAATCTTTTATATTTCCAACCGCAAACTAAATCCGAGCCGTCTTCCAATAATCTAATAAAGTTAGGTATCTCTTTCGGGTCATCTTGCAAATCACCGTCAAGCGTAATGATATAATCGCCGCTGGCTTCATTAAAACCAGCCTGCAAAGCCTGGGATTTGCCAAAATTTCTGGTAAAAGAAATAACCGTAAGGGGGGATAATTTCTTTAATTCCATAAGAGTTCTGTCGCTTGACCCATCATCAACAAAAATAATCTCATAAGAATAATTTGATCTACCCATTACCTCTATAATTTCTTGATGCAGCTGGGTCACGGATTTTTCTTCATTGTAAACCGGAATAATAATTGAAATTTTTTTTATTTTCATATGTTTAATTATGAAATTTTTTAACAAATTTATCGGTTAAAGGCATAATTAATTTTTTTATAAAGGAGGGCAGAATAAAGTATATTCTTTTAGAGACTCTCTTTAGATAAATTTTAGCCGGAACATTTTCTTTGGGCCAAATAAATTTATTAATAGCTAAAACTTCATTTATCTCATGCTTCCGCGGCATCTCGTGAAGCCCTTCTTTCGGATAACCGAAAATTATATAAGCGATAGGAGAATAATTTTTTGGAATATTGAAAATTTTCCTTAAGGTTCTTTTATTGGGCAGATGACAAATCCAGCAAGCGCCCAATCCCAGATTATAAATAGTCAATAACATGTTTTGGATAGCCGCCGCACTGCTTTGAATCCAATCCCGATATTCTAAATTATCGCTTAAAGCCGTGTTGTATAAAACTAAAATTCCATAGGGGGCGTCTTTTATCGCATAAGAACCGCCCGCCGCATATATTTTTTCTTTTATCTTATGATCATCCACAAATATAAATTTCCATCCCTGGGTATTACAATGGCTGGGGGCGCAATTTCCGGCCTTAATAATTCTTTCTAAAATTCCTTTTTCTAATTCTTTATCAGAAAACTTTCGGACGCTCCTTCTCCCTTTTATAGCTTCTTCTAATTCCATATTAAATCTCTTTTACTATAGTCTTTATTAAATTATTTAAATTATGATTTCCCATCACAATCTGCCTTAATTTTTGGGTAATTCTATCTCTTTCCTCTTTCTGCTTTCCTATTATTTCCCTTATTTTCTCCGCTAATTTCTCCGGATTATTTTTAGCCACAATTAGTTCGTCTGGTATTATCTTTTTAAAAGATTCGTTGCTAGAGAGGGGCAAACAGCCGCAAGCCATAGCTTCAAGCACGGCTTTGTCAACGCTCCCTGTTTTACTAAGATTAATAAACAAATCGCTTTTCCCCAGGTATTCCGGAATTTTATAGTGCGGAATTGAACCTAAAAATTTTACTTTTTCGGCTAACTGCATTTTTTCAACCATATCTTTTAGGGCATTAAGATAACTCTCCTGATTTTTTAAGACCACTGCGCCAATAATATCTAATTCGATATTTTTAATTCCTTGGTTATTCAGAATATAAATCGCTTTAATCATTGTCTCATAATCCTTGACCGGCGAAATTCTTCCTACCGTAATAATTATAAACTTATTATTATTTATTATTTCAACCCCGGGCGCCCGGGATTGGACTTGGAATCTTTCTATATTTATTCCATGACCAACAATTTTTACTTTTCTGCTTGGCAGCCGAAAACTTTCTTCTGACGCCGTAAAAATAATATCAGCTAATTTGGCGGCTAACTTTAGCTTTAAATCAACCGCTTTATGCGTATACCATAAAGCAATTTTTTTTCCGCCTAATTTCCAAAAAATTCCTCCCAAAACGATGTACTCCGGATTCATATGCACAAAAACCTTATCATATTTTTTTCTTTCCTGGATTATACAGTTATAAAATCTGAGGGTAGCCACTAACTTGCGGATAAAACCAGAATATTTGCCTAAACGTAAAAATTCGTCTTTGCCCAAAGACAATACTCTTACATTTTTTGGAAGTTCATACCTACCCCGCTGCAAACAAACTACTGTAACCCTCTCGCAATGCTTGGCAAATTCTTTTATCCAATCATGAAAAAACCCCAAAATATCATCATCAATATCGACTTTTTGCGTTAAAATAAGCAATTTCATATGATTATTTCCTCTTGTCCGCCGATGAGACGGGCCAGTCTTTTATTATAAACCTTTGCCTCTTTTTGTCCACTTCAACAACCACCTTCTGGCCTTCCTTCCAGCCAAATTCCCTGACTGCCTCAATCGGCAAAGTAGGGCTATAGGTTCTTTTCCCGCCAACTTTAGCCAATTTTCTTATATTTCTTTCTTCTAGTTTCTTGCGCGCCATAAGGCAAAAACAATTAATTGCAGAGTTAGCTCTGTAATTAAATTATAACATAAAAGCAGGGATAGTTTAAAAGCGGAGAGAGGGATTCGAAAACTCCTCGGTGCCGAAATGGGGCTCTAGGCATCATTTCATCATGTGCCGGACATTCAAGTTAGGTATCCGCAGACTCAAATCCCGCAAGCGTATTTTAGTACATTTTTTGTCTTAGAATTAAGTACTTGGGCGGAGGATTAATCAATATCCCCACCAGTTATATCAAATGCTCTATCGACGGAGTTATATTTTGCACTCACGGTAGTTGTATAATCGCTGGTTGTAAGTCCATCATAACTGATTTTTAAGGTCAAAATAAAAACATTTTTCAGATCAAGTTGGCTAAAATTATGTCCCCCAATTCTCAAAATATATGTAGCATAACTGGGTTGTGGCATAAGATATGTGGGCAAGTTTTCTATTAAAAGATTGGTTTTCTCTTTCCCATTAATGGTGTAATAAGGTAAAATTTTGATGTTATTCGCAGGAATTGTGCCAGTATTTTTTAGAGTACTTTCAATGACTAGATTTGTTGGTGACATTTCCTTAATTTTTATCTCTGTAATACCTAAGTATGGCCTTTCTATTGTCTCAGTATTATTTGGTATTGGCGCTAATTCAAAAGGCCCAAAATCGATCGCACTGGGGCGAAATCTCCAACCTAAAACGAATAAAATTACTATACCTAGAAATATTAATGGATACTTCCATTTTCTTAATAATTTTCTCGTGCTCATGAATTTATCCAATAAAACCTTTCTACGGCGGAGAGAGAGGGATTCGAACCCTCGATACCTTGCGGTATACGCGCTTTCCAAGCGCGCGCCATCGGCCACTAGGCGACCTCTCCAAATTAATTTCGGATTTCGGATTTCAGATTTTAATTTCTATCAGCAGATAACGTTTACCAAATAGGCAACACCATAAAATACTTTGAGGGGGAGGGGAATTTGCATTCCCCTAGGGGTTATAAGATTCTTGGAATTTTTATGTTCCCGATGTAGTATATGAAATTAATTAGCGCTCCAGACGTTATGAATAGGAGCGCCATCCCTCCGAGTAAGATGCCTAATTTTAAAGGCAACCCGAAGGGCATACCGAAATGATAAACGGCCAATAGTAATATAATCGGTCAAAAAGAAAATTTGAACCATACTTTTGCATATACCCATACAGTATCAATGGTAAATCTTTTTTGCAGATTTTTTCCTTGTTTCATTGTTTCCTCCTTTTTTAACCCCCTCAAAATATTTTATTGTAAAAAACAAAATTTCGTTTAACTGTTCAATTTACGTATTTTAAAACTAAACTATTTAGCAATTTAACAAGAATTCTTAAAGTTCCGGTTTCTTTTTCCAATCAACTGCCTTCTCGTAGGCGTTGGCAATATTTAAAATCATTCCTTCATCAAATCTTTTTCCGATTAACTGCATACCAACGGGCAAGCCTCCGGAAAACCCGCAAGGGACAGATATAGCCGGCAGACCGGCTAAAGAGGCGCCCGTGACAAAAATATCTTCTAAATACATTTTTAAAGGGTCGTCTGATTGCTCGCCGATTTTAAAAGCCGGGCTGGGCTGGGTCGGGGTAATAATCGCGTCTAATTTTTTCAATTCAAAGTCCAGCTCTTCTTTTATTTTCGTCCTCACTTTCTGCGCTTTTAAATAATAAGCGTCATAATAGCCGGCGGACAAAACATAGGTGCCAAGCATTATCCGGCGCTTGGCTTCCGGCCCAAATCCTTTTCCCCGGCTTTTGGCATAAACTTCTTTTAAATCTTTTACTTGTTCGGAAGAAAAGCCATAACGGATGCCGTCAAAACGGGCTAAATTAGAACTGATTTCCGAAGGAGTGATTATATAATAAACCGGAATGCCGTATTTGGCATAAGGAAGTTTTATGGGCACAATTTCTGCTCCCAATTCCTCTAATTTGGCCATAGCTTTTTCTACCATTTCTTTGACACCCCTTTCCACGCCTTGACCAAAATATTCTTCGGGCCGGCCGATTTTTAAGCCCTTTAGACTTTTGCCTAAGAATTTCTCATAAGCCGGGACTGCCACGTCCGGAGTCGTGGCGTCATTTTTATCATGGCCGGCAATCGCTTCTAAAACTATAGCCGCGTCTTCTATTGTTTTAGTTATTGGCCCGGGCACATCGGTCGAGGAAGTCATGGCTATAAGGCCAAAACGGGAGCTGCGGCCATAAGTCGGTTTTAGGCCAACTACCCCGCAAAAACTGGCCGGGCACCTGATTGAACCTCCAGTATCCGTTCCTAAAGCGAAAAGGCACATATCTGCGGCCACAGCTGCGGCTGAACCGCCGGAAGACCCGCCCGGGACTCTAGACAAATCCCAGGGATTATGAGTCGGGCCAAAAGCGGAATTTTCCGTAGAAGCGCCATGGGCAAATTCGTCTAAATTAGACTTAGCTAGCAGTACGGCTCCGGCTTCTTTCAATTTTTTTATGATCGTAGCGTCAAAAGGCGCAATATAATTTTCTAAAATTTTTGAAGCTGCCGTGGTTTTTATGCCCTTAGTTAAAATATTATCTTTGGCTATATAAGGGATACCTAACAAATCATTTCTTTCGCCCTTAGCTCGCCGCTTATCAGCTTCCTTAGCTTCAGCTAAAGCCTCTTTTTCGCAAACCGTTAAACAAGCTTTGATTTTTTTATCGGCTTCCTTTATGCGCGCCAAACAGGCCTTAGTTAATTCCACCGAGGTTATCTCGCCTTTGGCTAATTTTTGGCTAGCCTCTTTAATTGTTAATTTATTCAACTCCATCAAAGTTGTTAATTGTTAAAAGTTAACTGTTAATTGTTATCAAGCACTCTTTTTACTTTAATCTGCCCGTCTTCCAACGCGGATGCCTGCCTAAGCGCTTCTTCAGTTTCTCTTTTATCCCAATCTCCTTTTTCGTCCTGGCGCAAAGCATTTTCCAAACCGGTAATTTGCGCGGTTGGCTCTACGCCAGTCGTATCAACCTCTTTTAACTGGTCAATATAATTTAAAACATCCGACAGCTGGCTGCCGTATTTTTTCAGTTCATCATCCGTTAATTCTAAACGGGCTAAATCCGCAATGTGTTTTATTTCCTCTTTTTTTAACTTCATATCATTTTTAAGAATTCTTTTTCGTCTATTATTTTTACCCCCAACTTTTTGCCCTTTTCATACTTACTCCCCGGCTCGGCTCCGGCTACGACAAAATCGGTATTTTTGCTTACTGACGAAGAAACGTCCCCGCCCAACTCCCTTATCTTAACTTTTGCCTCGTCTCTTGTCAAACCAGCTAAAGTGCCAGTTAAAACAAAGGTTTTGCCTGCTAAAACCTGCTTCTTGCTCACTCCGCTATATGGTTTGGCTTTAACGCCATTCTTTTCTAATTTTTCCAATAATTCCAGATTATGAGGGTTATGAAACCATTCGTAAACGCTTTCTGCCATAATATTGCCAAAATCATAAATTTCTCCGATTTCTTCTAAACTGGCTTTTTTTATTTTCTCTAAACTGCCAAATTTTTTTGCCAGTTCAATCGCTGATTCTTCTCCCACATGCCTGATACCTAAGCCATAAATAAAACGATTTAAATCTATTTTTTTTCTATCGAGAATGGCTTTTATTAAATTATCCGCGGACTTTTCCGCAAACCTTTCCAAGGGTTTTAAATCGTTAATGGTTAAAGCATAAAAGTCACTCACATCTCTCACTAATCCTTCTTTCACCAGTTGTTCAATAATTTTCGGGCCAAGGCCGTCAATATCAACGGCATTTTTAGAAACCCAGTGAGCCAGACGCCGTAAATTGACCGCATAACAGTTCGTGCTGGAGCAGCGATAAGCCACTTCTCCCGGCGTTTTTATAACTTCACTTTCGCACATTGGGCATTTTTTCGGCACTTTGATTTCTTTTTCCTGCCCAGTCCTCAGATTAGGCAAAACTTTTACTACTTTGGGAATTACGTCTCCGGCCCGCTGAATAATAACCGTATCCCCGATTTTTATACCCAAGCGTTTTATCTCGTCCATATTATGCAAAGTGGCATGGGTAATAGTTACGCCGCCGACCCGAGCCGGTTCCAGTACCGCTATCGGCGTTAGAGTTCCTGTCCGCCCAACCTGCCATAAACAGTCTTTTATTCTGGTAGTTGCCTGCAAGGCCGCAAATTTATAAGCCATCATATAACGCGGACCTTTGCCCACAATGCCGAGAACCGGCCATAATCCCAAATTATTTACCACTACTACTACCCCGTCGCATTCAAACGGCATCTTTTCTTTATTTTTCTCCCAATAATCGTGAAATTTATAAACTTCGGATAAATTTCGGCAGTATTTATTTTCTTCCAGTACTTTAAATCCAAAAGTTTCCGCTAATTTATGCTCCTGTTCATGATTGGTTAAATCGAAGCTGGTGGCCAAAGCATAAACGTAAAAACTTAATTTTCTTTTCGCTGATAATTTTGGGTCAAGCTGCCTAATTGACCCGGCCGCCCCATTGCGCGGATTAGCGAGTTGGGGGTTACCTTCTTTTTTATATTTCCTGTTAAGCTCGTTAAAGACTTCCTTTGTCATTACCGCTTCTCCCCGCACCTCTATTTCTCCCTTTTCTAAAGCCGCCCTAACTAATTTTATCTGCCCGGCATCCAAACCTATTTTTTTTAATTCACTCTCTTCCGGCTCTCTCAACCGCAAAGGTATGCTTTCAATTGTTCTTAAATTTTGGGTTACGTCTTCCCCGGTTTTGCCATCCCCGCGCGTGGCTCCTTGCCTAAACACTCCCTTTTCATATTTTAAAGTGACGGCTAAGCCGTCCAATTTTAATTCACTGTAATAATCAAATTTTCCCCCGGAAATAAGTTTCTCTACTCTTTCTCGCCAATCCTCCATATCTTTCTCGCTAAAAGCGTCAAATAAAGACATCATCGGCCTGGAATGATCAACTTTTACAAATTTATCCAAAGGTTTACCGCCTATCCTTTGCGTCGGCGAATCAGGCGTAATAAATTCCGGATTCTCCATTTCCAATTTAAATAACTCATTTTTCAAGCTATCCAAAGCCGCGTCGCTGATTTCCGTTTTATCAAAAACATGATAAAGATAGCGATGATGGTCAATCTCTTTTTTTAATTTCTCTATTCGTTTTTTTATTTCCTGTTTATTCATAAATAATTTAAGCAAAATTACTTACATGCGCATGTTAACCATTCACTGCCATATACACCCACATCGCTTTTAACCCCTTTCCACGTTGCGCCATCGCATCTAGTTTCTGACGTGCCACTTCCAGAACAGGACGCACTTGGGAAATTACTACAACCTGAGGTTGCAAAACTATGATTGCAACAATGCTGAATAAAATATTCGCCACAATTTTTAAGAGTTGATGTCCAACTATATTGTGCATAAGCAAATCCGGAACATAACCCGCACGTACCAACACCAGAGCATGAAGTCACATCAGAACAATTTAAATCATTCTTTTCCACGGCTCCACTGCAATCTAAATCCCACCCTCCGCAAGCGCTTTGGGTGGTTCGGGAATTAGCCCCCGGATGTACCCCATTATCACTGTCACAACAATCAGTGCCTAAAGAGGCGGATGCCTTACATACTGCTCCTGTGGCAACGCCGTAACCGTCATTATCAACGTCAGCGTAACAATAACCAGAGATGCATTCACTCCCCGAAGAACAACTTACTCCGTTTGCTTTTGAGCCAGTCGCTCCTGTAAAAGTGCCAGCAATGCCAAAAATCGTCACCCCGCTCTTAATATTCCCGGCGGTTAAATTAGTATCTAGGGCGCTCTTTGAATTTTCATTAATAAAACATTTCCCTCCGTTATTATTAGTGCAGTCAACTAAAGTGCTATTTGTTAAATCAACTAAATTATTCCAGTTATTCTCGCTTAAAGCATTGCCGGAGGCCGTAGCGCCAATAGCGGCCGCATCACAATTACTGCCGCATTTATTATGAACTTCACTAACCAAAGCATTCCAATTACTTTGGCCAAGCTGGCCTGAACCCCCAGTTTTGGCGTCATTCCAAGCAGCATAAACACAGGTAATTGAAACTGCTAAAAAAATACCAACCAGTAAATAAACAAGGCGGGAACTGATAAATTTTAAAGTTTTAAAAATAATGTTTTTCATATTTGAAATAATTAAAAACGTAATATTTTGTTAATTGCAATAAGTGCTTACATTCCATCCGTATGTTGTATTGCATGACCAATTAAAAGTTCCGGTGTTTGCATTCCAATACATATTTAAGCAACCATTAGTATAGTAATCATTCTTAATGGAATAGCCAGAAGTGAACCCCCTTGCAATGCAATAAGCGGCGGATGTTTGTCCATTGGTAGCACCATTACGGCACGTTCTATCGTCCGTCATAGTTTGAAAACATTGAGATGAAGCTAGTGGATCCTTGGCCACTACACTTCCCGCCACTCCAAAAATATTAATTCCGTTTTTAATATTACCAGCTGTTAAATCAGCATCCACAGTAGCGAGATTAAAAGCGGCATAATATCCCGCGGACTGTGCAGTCGCAACATTACTAACTGTTTGAGTCGTGCCGGCATAGTATGTCCCTGTTGCATAACAACTTTGTGAACCTTGAGAAGCGCAGGGCGTGCTTTTGGCGTCAATATAATCCTTTATATTGCAATCCACGCCGCTGCAATCGTCACCAGACCAATCCATACTGTCTAAAGTGTCGGCATCTCCCGTTCCGGCACCGAAAATTAAATCAATGTTAGTAAGTAAAATCCCGCTTAATATCATTAAGGTAGCGGCGATAATAATTAAAATTCCATTTTTAGTTTTTATTTCTTTGTTAATCATTCCTTTCATATTTTTAAAATAAATAATAAATGTTAAAATCTAGAATCAATATATTCTTTTATGTCCCCGAAAAGAGGGTCTTGCGGGTCCGGATAAGTATATTCCGGACAATCCCAGCACCAGCCATCAAAAGTAGCGGCATCAAAAACCCCGGCAACGCAACTATTTCCATCCCAACTATAGCCCTCATCACATTTATAGCACCCTCCTTCGCAGCAAGAACCAGCCGCTATATTCGAGTTAGCAACCGCATCGGCTCTGCATCCGGGAAGAAACGCGCAACTGGCGGGACAGGCATTGCCGCAACCATCATCATCTCCGCACGATTTTCCCAGGCAATCGGCAACGCAACCCTCGTCCGGATTGGTTTGAACACAAGCTTCCCCATCCCAACTATAACCCTCATCACATTCATAACACTCTCCTTCGCAGCAAGAACCGCTGGCAATACTGGCATTTAACAGAACTGCAGAACTGCAGCCAGGGGAAGAGATGCAGCTTGAAGGGCAAATGTCGCCGCAACCATCGTCAACGCCGCATAATTTCCCCACACAATCAGGCATACATCCTCCGCCATACTCTCCCGAAACCTCAAAATTAACCGCTACACTTCTCCTGGTTTGTCGGTAACTGCCGGTAGAAGTAAAGGTTACCTGCGGAAGAGAGAGGGCACAATCCGCCTGATAAGCGCTATTGTTGCCTAAGCTGCCGGAAAAAACATTATCAGTATCAACCTCAGGAATAGCATAACTATTTTTTCTTACCTCCCATAAAGCTTTTTCCACTCCGGCTTCGGCGGCAAAAAAAGCTTTGGTTGATTGTTCCTGCGTCCGGCTCATCTTTATGCCGGGGATGATTAAACTGGCCGCCCCCAAAGTTACCACTAAAATACTTGTCAGGATGAGCAAGGTCATTAGAAGCGCTGTGCCATTATTTTCCTTAAAAATATTATTCATCTATTTATAAAGATTTAAACGGGAAAAATAATTTAAAGTTTGTAATTCTTAAATCTAAAATTCGTCATTCATAATACCTTGATGATATGGTTGTCTGTATCTTCATGGTTTGTTTATGCATTTCCTTGCCAACGGCTTCAATGTCCATTTGCATAGTCACTAATGGCTGCTGGCTGTGAAAAGCGCCGATTAAATCGTCAATGACTTTAAAGTCCAGATTGGTTACTTTAATCTTGCCGGGAGTAGTGGAGGCTATATTCTCTCCCCTGATAACTTTCAGGGCCTCATCTTCCAAATAGTAGGCCACGCAGACGCCGTCTTTATTTTTAAAATATAAGATATCGCCCTCGCTGTTGGTGGCAGTATTATAAACTTTATTTACGGCTATGGCCGGCGGGCTGAATGAGGATTCGCAGTCATTATTGCTTAAAGTGGCGGTTCTAATTTCTTTAGCCATGGTTTCAAAAGCGTATCTCATGCTTTCCTGGGTATTCTGGGAAGCAATGGCATTACGCTGACTTTCAATCACCAGCCTGAAAATCTCTGTCGCCGAAAGCATAACCACGGAAAATATGGCCACTGACACCGTCAACTCCAGTAGGGTCACGCCTTTTTTATTTTTTATTATATTTCTAAACATACTAAGACAATAATTATATTTTATTACGGAACAACAGTAATATAATTTTGCTTTAATTTTAAATGACTAAATTTTAATTGCTTAATTTTAATATCCGTCGTAATTTAAAATTTAAAATTTGTTATTTAAAATTTGCGCTATGCGCTCTACCGCCAGTCATATAAAATAGTGTCAGCCACGTACTGAAAAGTTTGTCCTCTATCTTCCCATTGGATTAGGCAGGAAACATTTAATAATTCTGGGGAAGTCTGGGTAATGGTAATTAAACGGCTGAACAAAGAATCTGGATCGCTTGCTTCGTGCCAATAATAATCTTCCTCGCCAATATCGTTTCTTTGTTGTAATCTCGCCTCTCCTATGCCCGCCACACTACTAATATTACCGGAATAATCCACTATATAAGTGCCCGGGGTAATACTATTATCCCAACTATTCCCGACCAGCCAGTTATTATCCCTGATATTTCTTATAAGTTCCAGCCCTTCCTGAGCCAGTTGCGAAGCAACCAAATTGTTCTTGTTTGTATATTCTACCTGGACATTTTGGGCAGTTAAGGACAACACCCCGACTAACCCGATGGTAATAATAGAAAAAGCCACAACTATCTCAAGAATTGAAAAACCTGATTGTCCTTTAAAAAATGTCGTCATAATTTTTAGGCGAACCTAATTAAAATAACCTAATCCATCACCTCTACTAGTCCGAAAAAATTAACGGCAATAATTTTCATTAAGCCCTCAGTTTCTCCTTCTAGCTTTATTTGCGCGATATTATAACTATCGGCTCCGTCCCAAATATTGGTGGTCGGGTCGGGAGGAAGAAAAGTAATATTAATTAAATCTATTAAAGCGCCCGTATTTATTTCGGCTATCCTGACGCCAGCCGGCAAATTAACGGTTTGCCCGCCCTTGTCTTTATCATCCTCTCCACTATCGTACGCCTTGTTGCCATTGCTGTCGGCAAAAATTTTATAGCTTCCCGGAGAAGAGGCCTTATCAAAATGCACTCCCCAGCCGCCGCTGGGTACGCTGCCGCCATATTCTTTCGATCCCAAACTATAACTCTGCGCCAATCTTATATCGCTTACTAATTTTTGCGCCGTCATTGTCAATTCAGACTGCTTATTGGTTGAATGGTAATTAGCTAAAAAAACTCCGGAAATTAAAGCGATGATAGAAATACTCACTATTAGTTCTATCAAAGTAAACCCAGCCTCACTTTTAAATTTCTTAACTAAAAGCATAAATTTTTATATAAATTCTATTTTAATTTTACCATATTTACCCTAAAAACAAAAACCCCAAAAATGGGGCTTTTGCTATAGTGAAATGCACCCCACCCCTTTATTTCCCCTCTTCTAATTAGGCGAGGGGGCGGGGGGGAGGTATTTATTGGGGCTTCACTTCTTTCCATCCTGGCAGAGTTACATTTACCTTTAAGGTTTTAGCCAGACTGCAATAATAGCCATCACTATCAGTTACTTTTAAGGTCACTTCCTGATTTCCGGAAGAATTGAAAATAATAGTTGGCGTAGAAGTGGCCGGATCATTAATCGAGGCCTTAGGCGCTGTCCACAATAAATCAGTTATGGTGGTTTCGCCATAGCTAGTCGAACTGTGGGTAAATTTTACCCCCTCATCTTTACTGGGACTCTCCGGCACCCAGGCAAAAGCTACGTCTGGTAATTCGTGTTTATAGGTGGTAAACGTCGGACCAGCCGTCAATTCTGAAGCAATATTTAAATTATCCCAAACCCTTACCCACCAATAATAAGTCTCGTCATAAGCCAACAAGGTCGAAGTGGCTGAATATTGGCTGACGCTCTCTTCTATCTTTCCGGTATCAATAAGGGGATTATTCGGATTGCTGTCTGTATCAATGATTATTTGATAAGCGGCTTGCGAAGAACCCGCATCAGGGTCGCTAAATTCCCAGCGCAGGAACGCCTGTTTGGCGTAAAGGGAGCAGGCCTGCTCATAAGTCCAGTTCGGAGCAGTTGGATTAGCCGCTTGGGGGGCAACATTCAACGAAGAAGAGACTTTATATTCATGCCCGCTGCAGCCGCCGGCGCCCGTATCAGCGCAATTAAAGCTAATCCAACCGATACCAGCGCCATCTACTCCCCCATTCCAGGCCCAACCGCTAAATTCACTTGTGCTGGAAGCTATGGAAACGCCGAAACTAGTTCCCTCAAAATCTACAGGCAAATCTACCGGAAAGTCTAAAGGCAACCCTCCCTCATTGGGATTATTAAAATTTATCCAGCCATCGTCCTCTAAAACCAAAATTTTCGCCCAACCAGTTATATTTCCTGTAGTACTGTCATAGCTAGCTACAATATCTTCATCGGACAAAAACGGCTCGGCTGGAGGGGCTCCGGTAGTGCCTGGAGCGTCATCTCGGCACTGATTGCCGCCAGGGCAATCACCATTTGTCGTGCAAGCTTGGCCCATATTAACCCCGCCATTACAAGTTTTTCTGTTAAAACTAATCCAGCCGATATTAGGACTCCAGGCATAACCGGAAATATTTCCCGTTTCCGAATCAATATTGACTCCGTAGTCAACTGTCGCGCAGGAGTCAGTATTGGAACAATTAAAACTAATCCAGCCGACTCCCTCGCTCCAAGCATAACCAATGACATTATTGCCGCTTTCGGCTTGAGCGACTTCTTCGCTATCTTTAAACTCAAAATAGGTAATTAAAGCCGCCGAACTAATCCCGATTATAAGCATAACTATCACTATCAACCAAGTTTTTAATTTAAAATATTCTTTCATAATATTTAATATAAAAATAAAGCAAAAGGAATAATTTAATAATTTGGACCATAGTCAGCCCCTAGACAAAAAACAAATTATTTTCATCTACGGCGTAACATATTTGCAACATTTTATTGAACCGGTCGTTTTCGAGTAGAACTCGCACTGAAGATAAAGACAGCTAGTGGAAGAAAAGTTACAAGAACCAGTATGGTTGCTTACGTCAGTCCCGCTCACGGAACAGTTTGAGGTCACAAGGGTGTAACCGCTTGAACAGCACACATTAGAATTCCCGAACTGCGTGCAGTAGGCAGTCTTTACTTCGCAATCGTTCCAATTGATATATGGCGCGCCAGAAGACGACATATTATCAACTTTGGCGTTGAGAGCGCTCAAGTCAGATTGAACCATTGTCACTAATTCATTCCAATTTGCTTCTGTTAGTTTCCCCGAGCCGCTGGTTTTAGCCGTATCCCAAGTGGCATAGACATAAGTTGCGCTGATTGCCAAAAAAATTCCGATAACCAAATAAAACAAACGGGAAGAGATAAATTTTAAGGATTTTTTGAAAATATTTTTCACAAAATTATATTTAAAAATAAGGCAAAGAGAATAATTTATGCTGCGGTCAGCCTTTTCCTTTTAATAAGAGTGAACCCAAAAAATAGAGTTGACCTAATTTAAGACTCCTTTTTTATCATTTACTGGAGACAATAATTTCCATAAATATATCTTGCCCCACTAACTGCCGTCATTCTAAATTCGACCTTTAAGGAAGTTTTAAAAGGGATCATTAACGTAGCCGGAGAAGTTACCGCCCCTAAACCATTTCCCTGCAAAACCAAATTTGAAGGACTAGCTACTGATTGCCCCGTATAAACTGTTCCATCAACAGTTATTTGTATTAAAGAGTCTGAATATCCATCCATATTAAGATTTAATAACGTTCCGGCACCACTAGGGACATCCACAACTGTTACAAAATTTTGTGTTCCGTTTGCACCACTAAATTTATACATTTTACAACCTTTCGACGCTCCGGCCCCAAGATTATTTTGAATCATCGTCACCAACTCATTCCAATTCGCTTCTGTTAATTGTCCTGAGCCGCCGGTTTTAGCGCTATCCCAGGTGGCGTAAACATAAGTCGCGCTGATTGCCAACAAAATTCCAATAACTAAATAAAGCAATCGGGAAGAGATAAATTTTAAGGATTTTTTGAAAATATTTTTCATAATTCAATCGGTAAAATAAGGCAAAAACCAACTAATTAATTTCTCTAACGCATCTATAACGCTCTAAGCATGGGAGCATAGCACATTGGAAAGGCAACGTTACACAGTCTCCGGTAATTGGGTTACATTTCATATTGCCCTGAAATGGGCCGTTATACTGGCTTGATTGTAAATAAACCTCATAATTACTATTAAGCCAATGGCTATAGCTAGTATGCAAAACGCCCGTACTTAGTTCGGCTAGAGTTGGTAACCTCCAGTTTGAAAAACCATTATAAGTTCCACTACAAAGACTGGAACTAAAAGCCGCAGCGTCTTTTACGCCAGGGCTAATTACTAGATTACTACCGATGAAAATACCTCCTCCGCAGCCCTTGCCAATATTCTCTGAACCGGCGCAATCTGTCGGCGCCACTTGAGAGACTAAAGTTCCGCCAACACCGAAAATATTAACTCCGTTTTTAATATTTCCAGCCACTAAGTCAAGATCTAAGGCACTTTTGGAAGTTTGGTTAATAAAACATTTTCCTCCGTTATTATCAGTACAATCCACTAAGGTATTATTTGCCAGATCAATTAAATTATTCCAATTATTTTCCGTTAAATTATTGCCAGAAGCCGTAGCGGCGGAGGCTGTAGCATCGCAGTTACTGCCACATTTATTATGGATTTCGTTAACTAAGGAGTTCCAATTGCCCTGGCCAACCTGACCCGAACCCCCGGTTTTAGCAGTATCCCAGGCGGCATAGACATAAGTGATTGAGATGGCTAAAAAAATACCAATAGCCAAGTAAACTAACCGGGAAGAAATAAATTTTAAGGTTTTTTTAAAAAAGTTTTTCATTAAGATTAATAGTTTAAAAAATAGGGCAAAAAGATAATCAGGCCGACAATTACCGCTATTGCTGAAGCGAGCATTACCGCTGCCGCCATAATATCTTTTATCTCTTTTACATAATTATCTAATCTTGGCTTTAAAACATCAGTTATCCTCTCAACGGCGCTATTTATTAATTCCATTAGAATTACCAAGCCAATAACAAAAATCAAGATTAGCCATTCCCAATTTTCAATTTTAAAATACCAACCAAAAATTATAACTACTAAACCGGCTACGCTTTGAATTTGTAAATTCTGTTCTTCCCGCAATGTCTTAAACAAGCCCCGGAAAGCATAAGTAAAGCTTTTATATAATCTTTTTATCTTTATCATATACGGAGTTGAAAGTTATAAACTTATTTCCCAGTTTCTCCATCTTTTTCCGCCCCGCTTCCGTCCTGTCATCATATCCCAATAAATGTAATAATCCATGAACTAAAATAAATATCAATTCATTCTTTGGTTTATTGCCAAACTTTTCCGCTTGCCTTTTAATCTGGCTATAATCAATTATTATCTCGCCTAAAAATTTTTCTTCGCCGGCAAAAGAAAGAACATCCGTCACCCGGTCAATCTTCCGATATTTTTTATTTAACTCTTTAATTTTTTCGTCTCCCACAAAGGCGATGGAAACGCTATAATCAATTTTTTTATGCGCCCGTAAAAATTTCTCTGCCACTTTTCTTATCAAGGATAAATCAATTTTATTTTTCATCCTGTTATTTATCTCAACGGACATAAAATTTTATTTCCCAAAAATCATAATTATCCTAAGAATCCCATTCTATTTCTATCCCCCGATTGCCAAACTTTCAACTATCACGGCAAAAATATTTTTATAATCCAAAATTCCTCTTGGACCGACATTATATGACAAAACAAAAAGGTAGTTGCGGCTGCTATCAGTTAAATAAACAATTAAACCGTCTGCGCTTCTTATGCCAGACCAGCCGGTCCCGCTAACTTCCTGCTCTAATCCCACGGTTTCGGCCGCAAATTGCTGCGCATACCAATCTTGAATAGATTGCTTGTCGGTATTTGGCTGGACAATTATCTGAATAAACTGGTTATCTTCTGATTTAAACATAATTGAATCATCGCCGCCGACAGAGGTTCTTGACCAATTTACCGGATAAAGCACATTATAATTGAATGTTCCGTTTATATATTTACCAACATTGGGATTATCAGCTAGCTTGCCGCTACCGGCCGGATTATACAGATTCATTATTTCCTGAAAATCCGAATAGCTGTCGCCGTCACTATCGACGCTTCCATCACTAGTACCCACCAAAGCTTCTTCTTTACTGGATAAACCGTCGCCATCCCCGTCTTCCAGGGTAATTTCCTCGGCTGGCGTAGAAGTAGCTAAAAGCTCTCCTTCGATTGGGGCAGTAGAGGTAGCGACTTCTTCTAAACCGCTTAAGTCTTCCGGCATGGTAACCGGGGGAACTTCTTCTGGAACACTCGCCACGATTTCTTCATCCTGAGGCTCCGAGGTATAAGTTTGGTCTTCGGGAGCCGGCGCAACTTGTTTTTCGCCCGGAGATTTAAAAATAAATAAATAAAGCAAAAACCCGATAACTATTATAAATATAAAACCTCCGACCATCACAAAAATTCCAGTCTGCTTGGCTTTGTTCGTTTTTAAACTGTCTTGCCTGAATTTTTCCGGCATCGTGTGAATAGCGACTTCCTCTCCCATCCTTTTTTCCATCTCTTCTTCGCCGCCTTTATCGGGAATTTTGTTCTCTTCTTTCGGAGCGCCTTCCTTTTGTTTTTTAAATAAACCAAACATATTTTTTATAAGTTACACGACTTAAGAAATATTATAGTTTTAATTAATTTTCAAGCTAGTACGGTTGTGGATATTAATTCCCTACGAATTACGAATTTTTTACGAATTTACGAATTCTTATTAAAACGTTTTATACCGTATTCGTAAATTCGTACTGATTTGTAATTCGTAGACTTTATTGTATTTCGTACAGCTTGCCCGGACCGGCCGGATTATAGCCATTCTTAACTTCATCTCCGTCCGAATAGCCGTCTCCATCCGTATCGGCAACCAAGGGGTTAGTTTTATAAACCCTTACCTCTTCTCGGTCAAATAAGCCGTCGCTGTCAGTGTCAGTATTATTAATATCAGTCCCAAGGGTTACCTCTTCTTCGTCCGTCAAACCGTCCTGGTCGCTGTCAATCGGCCCGGCTATGCTCGGCGGGAAAAACATACTTTCAGCCGGAGAAGGCGGTTCTGTCGGTGCTGGCTCCGGGGCTTGGTTTTCTGCCGGGATATTAGGGACTCCCGCTCCTGTTAAATTTTCTTCCTGCGCTTGCTCTCCCGTCCCCGTATTTAAAGTCGTATCAATCTTTTTTAAAACCCAGAAAATACCAAAAATAATTAAGACTACTGCTACGATCAGTATAGCAAAAATAAGGATTTTTTTCACCCCTTCTTTCTTCCCCTCTCCCCCTTCTCTTATCCCGGCTCCAGGGATTGGCGGCGGGACAGGAGTTGACCCGGCCGGCTTTAGGATATTGGGTTTTCCCCCTTTTTCCGTTTCGGAAAAAATATCCTCAATTTTATTAGTTTTTTGATTTAAATCGTCAAACATATTCTTAAAGTTCTTAAAAACAAAATAATAAAATAATATAAAAAATTAATTCACTTTTTTATGTTATTTTGTTATTTTATTATTTTATTTTTATATTATTTTAATTATTTCAACTTTCCCTCCCCTAAAGGATTATACCCGTTTTTTACCTCATCCCCGTCCGAAAAACCATCGCCGTCCGTATCGGCTTTTTCCGGGTCAGTGCCATATATAGTTTCGTCTTTATCAGTTAAACCGTCATTATCGCTATCAATATCACTATTGCTGTCGCTGTCTATTTCTTCAGCAGTTAAATTTCCGGTTCCAGCACAATAATTTTTTAAATATTCCTCTTTAATATTATCGCATAATTTTTTATCTCCCTGCCAAACAGACATCCAATAATAAGCGTTATCTTCGCACGTTCCCCTTATTTTTTCATCTCCAAGGTCTGAACAATCTTCCGGCTTTTCGTATCCTCCAAAAATACCTGATAAACAATTTATTTTAAAATCAACAATCTCAAGGGAAAGGCATTTATCAATCTCTGCCGTGGCAGTTTTATTTAAAACTTCATTTGCACATTTAATTTTTTTGTCTTTGTCTTCAATATTTTCAAAACCATGGCTACAAAAATCATGTCTCTCTGTTAAAAATGCTACTGCTGAAATACAGTCACCTTCATCGTCTTTGCCTAAACATGGCTCTATGTTATTTCCTTCTATTGCTATATTGCTATAAGATTCTAATTGCGAAGCACTAAATTCCGGATGGTTATTCTTTAATCCCTCTAGATTTTTTTTAATAACCGCCTCTTCTGCCACCTTATTTTCATTTCCGCTATTTTCAACTTTTTGGCCGCTTTGCGTATCATTGTTTATTGCGCCCTTGTCTTTCATTTTTAACCAAAAAATTAAAGCGACCAACAAAAATAATATGATAACTCCCAAAATAATAATTTTTGTTTTTTTGTTAAACATAAAGTTAACTTACTTCCAGCATTGATATTTAGCTGTCGTATGGTTTGTTGTTATAATCCAGTTTTTGGGATCAGACGTGCTTTGATTTATCTTACAACTGTAATCAGAAGCATTTGTTGTGCAGCCTGATGTTCCTGTTGTTCGGGGTGCACATGGATCCAACCATTGAATATTATTATAACCAGGCGGAGTTTCAGCTCCACATTTTCTTCCACAACAGTCACATCCATCTTTTTCGCAACTTGTTAGCCCACAACAAGCATAACCATTCATTGTTGCACTGGTGAAATTACAATCTGTAGATGTTTTACCTTCCGGGACTGGATCCGCTGCAACACAATCGTCCCATTTCGCACAATTGCTATTACAGGTTTGAGTTCCTTCAATCTGCATGCTGCTACAGTGCGCAGGAAGACTTGAAAATTCGGATGAGCAATCTTGGCTAGCACCGCTTTTATCACAAACCTCTGGTCCGTTTTTCGCGCTATCTCCGCAATAACCGCCGATAAATTGGCAAGTGTTATTGCAAGTATATTGCTTGCTAATAGAGCTTTCGGCGGGAGTGGCGGCAATTTTATCGGTCTTATCGCATGCTTCCCCTTTGTCGGTCTGGGCCGCTCCGTCTCCGCACCAGCCTCCGGTATATCGGCAATTACTATCGCAAGCATATTGCTTATTAAAAGAACTGCCAACGTAAGTAGCGGCAATATTACTAGAGCCGTCGCATTTTTCAGCCACTCCTTCCCCGTTTGTCGCTTGCCACTCGCCGTCCCCGCAATAAGTGTTAACTTTTAAGGTAAGAATTTTTGGCTTGCTAACGGCGCCGTATTGGTCAGTGGTCGTAACGGAAATATTATAGGTTCCGCCGGAACCGGCGGCTGGGGTGCCGGAAATTTCACCGGTTGAAGTATTACCAGTCATTCCAGCTGGCAACCCCGGAAGAAAAGAGAAAGAGGCAATCGTATGGCTGTCAGGATCGGTTGCGCTAACCGGGCAAGAATTATAAGCATTTTTTATTCTTACTTTAGTTAAACAGGTAGAAGGAATACTGACTACCGGCTTATGATTAATTACTTTTAAATTAAAAGATTGAGATGGAGAGGAATCACCTTTGGAATTAACCGCATTTACGGAAATGGGATAATTTTTATACATATTATCTCCGCCGTCTTCAGTAAGGGAAAAAGCAGTACCAATTGGACTCTGGATACGGCAGTCATGCCCGTTAGTAATAGCGCAACTTATTAAGGAAGTATCAAAACTAAAGGGTGGAAAGGGATAATTTCCGCCCGGATCAGTAGCATAAATCGTAAAATCTAAAGTCTTGCCAATAACAATTTCTTTGTCAGCTATAGGAGTAATAACCGGTCGGGCAGAACCAATAGTACTGATATAACAGGTTTTTGTGGCGCTTCCGCTTCTGTTATCGCTAACCGTCGCTATAAAATCATAAATTCCTTTGTTTCCGGCTGTCGCAGCGGAAATTTCCTTCTGATTAGGATCAGCGGTTGTCTTCAACTCGGGAAACGACGACCACCCAGCACCTGTCCAGTTCGCCGGTGTTGAGGTAGGGGTTATACTCCAATTAAGCGTATCTCCGTCAGGATCGCTCGCATTAATATATCCCTTAAACGGTTTGTTCGGATTTCCAACTAAATTATCGCAAGTAATTGTCGGGGGATGATTGGTAGCCGTTCCCCCGTGTTGCACGGTTTCTACTGCGCTGCCGGCGCAAGCCCCTGCCCCTAAAGTCGTTATTAAACCGGATTCCATAATAGCGCAGACATTATACTCTGAGCCGTCAGCCTTGGCCGTGTAGACAAAGGCATGGCTATTATTATTGCAATATTCTTCCGGGGGGCAATCCGCATCAACCGAGCAGGCTTTCGTTGTTGTTATACTGCAACTAACCGGTAAATTAAATATACTATTATCCGGCGTCGGATCGGCGAATGATTTGGTTGACTCTTTCCAACAAGTGGCAGAATCATATCCCGGACAAACGCTTAACTTATTTATCGGGTCGGTCGGCAGGCCCACTCCTAATTCTTTAGCCAAAGTTTGCTGCCAGCTCGGCCAGGTGGAAATCGTTTTACCCGCCAAATAAGTGCCGGCGGATAATTTCGGATAATAACCCTTATCTTCTTTATAATTTTCCGCCGCCGTTTTTATTTCTGCCAAACTTGATAATCTCTTGGCGTCGCGAATAATTTTAGCCTTTTGCTCGGGATCGGCAATATTGGTGTTAAACTTCCAATGAGAAATGATTTGGTCTAAAATACTCTTGGTCGCGGCTTCCGCTTCCTGATTATATGAAATCAGATAAATATTGGTAAAAAGCGCATCATTAGCCGGGTCGCTATCGCCCTTATCGTCAATATTAGCGGCATTAACATAAACCGTCCGGCCGTCGCGAAGGGCTTCATAGCCATCAACGATTAATCTTTCTGGCGACCCCTTAAAGCCCTGTTCGCTGTACCAGCGGGAAATGCTAATATGGTCGGGATTGGTAATAACCCGGATAGCAATCGCGTCCGAGCTGCTTGTTTTTCCCGATTGGGCAAAAACCAAAGGAGGCCTTGTGTCTTTTAGGAAGCCAAAGGCGAAAAAACCAAGGATTAATATTCCCAGAAAAAAAATTCTATATTCTTTTTTCTTTAAATAATTCATACTCGGCGCTTAAAATTTTCGCTCGCAAATTAATCGTTAATTTTGATTATAAATTTACTAAACTTAACCTTAAATCTTAATAAGAAGATTTCTCCCGCGCCCAAATATTAATATATTCTTCCGGCGAAACAACAACCGCGCCTTTCCTGGCATAGCAGTAACCATCAACGGGCGGATTATTTATCTGGCAACAGGGAGCATCTTTGGCAATACACATATCCAGGCACTCTTTTGTGGTATGGTGGGTTGTTTCTTCGTAAATTATGTCTCCATCACAAATTTTGTCTTTCTCAAAACGAGTCGGAGCGGCCGAGCCGATAGCCTTCTCGCCTTCATTGTTCTCCGCATCATAAGCCACTAAGCCAAAACAATAAACTGCTTCATTATTTAAGCCAGAACCAGAAATAGTCACCGGGCTCTTAATTGCTACTTGCGAATCGCCAAAATTTGTCGCGGCGCTACAATCTGAAGTTGCCTTATAATAAACCCTAAAATTAACTGCCTCTCCGCTACCATCGACCCAACTTACTACTACTTTTTTATCTCCCGGGGTTAGAGTCATTGTCGGAGCCGCCGGGCCTATTGTATCTTCTACCTTAATTTCAATTACGTTAGAAAGCGCGCTCTCTATATTGCTGGCTACATCGCCGTAATAAGCCGTCACGGCAAAATAATAACTATCGCCATTATTTAAATCAGTAATGTTAAAAGGGGCGGCAGCGCCTTGCCCGAGTTCTACTGAAAGAGTGTCCGCATTATTAACATTTATGGGAGCGTTAAAATTATTTCTGTCTGCGCCATAATAAATTTTATAACCGCTTACGCTGGTATCTTTTACGCATTCGCTGCCGTCAGAGCAAGGCGAGGTTAAACCAACTCCGCAACTTTCACCATTATCACATCGGCCGAGTTTATGCCAAGTTAGTTTAACCGTTTTCCCTCGCGGCAAAGCTGCTCCTGATAATAATACATCAGAAGCCATGCCCGGCGTCTCTTCCCTAAAGAAATAAGCTTCCTTTAAAATATCATACTGGCATTTTCCTAAAGAGCCGCAAGTAGCCCCCAAACTACTGCAATTCCCAGTATCGCCAACACACATCAAACTAGCTCCTCTGATAATTGTGTCGCTCAAAATTGCCGGCAAATCATCAGCCGAACCAGCCGCCCCTTTATCGCGGCAGTAATAAAGTTCATAATTGGTATTGGCGCAATCACCGGTGCTGGATAAGCAATTCGTGCCTTCATCACGCCATGGCGCCCAAGTGCCACTAATTATCGGCGGCCAAATATTTTCACATAAAAACACATACACTTCTGCCTGGCCGGTTTTAACCTTATCCTTAGTGCTGGGTGTATTTACTATATCTTCGGTAATGGTAGCGGTCGCTTTAATAAATGTTTTCCCGTCTTTAATATTCTGGGCTGTTGCTGTCTGGATAGAATTACTAGAATTAACAACACTAACTATCTTTTCATTATCAGAGCTCCAGTTCCATCCCCAGCTATACCCAGTAACGGAATTTATAATTTGACCGCCTGAAGAATATGGCTTGGCCTCAAAATCCCAACTGCCAATAGCACCGGCTTTTTGGAATACATAGCTCTCCGGGACTATTTTTACGCTTTCCAACTGGCAGATTTCATTACCGGTCGTGAATGACCAAATTTTTGCCTTGGTAAAAGTTTTACCGCTAAAAGTTTCTATATCCTCTTCGTTCAGGCCGATTCCCCAATTAGAAAGCACCCCCTTGCTGCTATCAAAACCCTCGTCTCCTTTTATTATCACATAATACTTCCGGGTTGGGTCCAACGGCTTATTAAGACTAAAAATTAAGTCAGAGGTTCCGTCCGCCTTATCAATTCCGCTCACTTTTCCGGCAAGGGAGCAATAATTATGGTTTGGGTCGGTTGTGCCGGCTAAAACTTTCCCGCCGAATAAAGGCCGTACGGCTTTAGCCAGAATTGATAAAATTTTCTGATAAAAACTGGCGGCTATATTCTTTTTGACGACCGCTCCCTTATTTAAAGCTAAATATTGGGTGCCAGTTGGGCAAACGCTATCCTCATAATCTCCTACCACGACTATATTGCCGGAGAAACTCGCGATATCCATTTTTTGATCAAAAGAAGCGGAAATCAAAGTGTTGCGGCAAACGCCGGTGTCCGCAGGATAAGTGTTTAAAACTGTTGGCTTTGTCCGGCAGCAGGTATCAGAAGAGCAGCCGGCTGATTCTTCCGAACCGCAATCCTTGTCTTCTTGACAGCCGCAATAAAGTCCGCGGTCGCCAGTGTCGCTAGTACAAGGCAATTTGTTCGGAACGCAAATTAAACCATTGGGATTAACCTCTGGCGTCTTCGGGTTGCAACAGCAGGTACCGCAAACATCATCAGTCGTTGCCATACAACCGTAACCGGTTCCGCAACTGCCATAAACCGAACTGCAGGTTGAGGGAGCGCTTTCTGCCAAACATGTTTCACCCGGCCGGCTTACTCCTGAACATTTTTCTCCGCATTCTATTTCTGTTCCGTAAACACTTCTGGTTGAACTGGCTACCGGATTATTGGTTGGATCGCAAGCATCACCGCTGGCCTCGCATTGATAATATTCGCAATAAGCTAAATTATCATAATCAATTATACTGGGATTGCCTGTCCCGCCTCGGCAGATTTCTCCATTCATAGCATCAACACAACAAGTAGAATGAGATGAACACTCTGTTTTAGACAGCCCCTCGCAATCTCGGCAAACACCGCCCGGGGCACTGGCATCGCAAATTTTTCCGCTATGTCCTGCGCAATTGCAAGCCGCATCACGTAATGTCTGATCTGTGCTGACGTTAGCGCAACCAGAACAACGCCCATAAGTATCAGTATCTGTGCCGGAAACATCGCTGCCGCAATTCCCCTCGCAGGTTAAAGGCGCGCAACAATCTTCTTTGCTATTATCCAGGCGACAGCAACATTCACAACCTGTCGTATTAGTTGGTACGCATTTATTACTAGTAGCGTTGCAAGTGAAACCGCCCGGGCAGACATCCTGGTTAATGGCGCATAGCCCTTTTTTATGGTCGCCAGACTTGTCGTCCAGGCAAGCAAAACCAGAGCCGCATACTCCGCAGTTTAACTTTGTATTAACGCATTTATCGCCAATTTTTGTCCAGTCAGAAGAAGGGCAATTTAATTTAGTATCAATGTGCCAGCGGCCAATACTGCTATATTCAGCGCAATAAGCCACTATTTTCTTGCCTTCAATATCTTTAGTTAAAAGGGGATCGTTTAAATCGCAGATGTCAGTAGTAGCACATTTATTTAAAGTACTATTGTAAGTACATCTAGAATCACAATCAGCGCGTACGTCATTGCAATATCCATCGCCGCAGTCTTTTAATTCACATTTATTACTAGTGGCGTTGCAAGTATAACCGCTTGGACAGATATCTTGGTTAATGGCGCATAGCCCTTTTTTAGGGTCGCCAGACTTATCGTCCAGGCAAACAGAACTAGAGCTGCATAATCTGCAAGTTGAATCCATGTCAACGCATTTATCTCCGGAAATTTTTGTCCAACCGTCAGGGCAATTTTTAGTATCAATATGCCAATAATTACCGCTATTATATTTAGCGCAATAAGCCGCTACTTTATTGCCCAAAGCGTCTGTAGCTGAAGGATCATTTAAATCACATTCGCCTTGAACGGGATCAATACATTTATTTAAAACACTATTATAAGTCCATCCGTCGCGTACACTGCTACAATAGGCATCGCTGCAATCTACTACTGTTTGCTGAGCTCCCCCTCCATAAAACGAGCACTTGCCGGGTGAATTGGGGCAAGTCCCGCCAGAATCGCATTTGCCGGTTGCCTTGCTCTTCCCCAGACAACTGTAATAAGGGGTAACGGGAGGAGTATTATCTCCCGTAGAAAACTCCCACTCATAAACCGAGCTGGCAACAGTAATATAACAATCGTCTTTTATATTTTCTTTGCATTTGCCGGCTTCGCTGCTGCCAGCTGGGCAACAAAATTTATCAGTCGCATTTCCCGCGCAGTCGTCATTACTCGCGCAACTGCCAACTGTAAAATTTAAGCTATTGCCAACAAGCGTATCCTGAACAACTTGAACAGGGCCGGTTTGCGCTTCTTGGGGAACTGTAGTTGTAATTTTATATGGTTTAATAGTACCGCTCGCAGAGTTATCTATAGCCCAGTCTGTTATACCCGTCTTATCTCTATTGGAATAAAATCTAACCAAACCGGTCGCTTTGTCGCCAAAATTTTCTCCCCATAAACTTACTGAACTATTGGTTGGCCCCATCGTCGGGTCAATTTTACATAAACTCGGGGTTAAGGGAGCGCTATTAACTGTAAATTGATCTTTAGAGGATATGGGATAAGTTTTCTTCTCGCTGACTCTGACAATTTCCATATTTATAAAACTGTTTGCTGAATCAACCGGTACTTTAACTATCACTTGTTTATCACTCCAAATACTGTCAGCGCAAATTTTCGGGAACTGATAACTAGCTTCTTTACCGGTCGCCACATCGCCAAAATAAACTTTACTCGCTCCCTGCATTCCGCCAAAACCGCTTCCGCGAATTGTCACATATTGCCCGGGCGCTCCGGAAACGGGTTCAAAAGAATCAATTTTCGGGCCGACATAGGGTTCTGGGTCTTTTGTAAAATCCAAGTAATTGCTGGCTAGGCCGTCATTTAAAACAAAAGTGGCAGTTTTTCCAGTCTTAATATTCGGCACCTTGGCCTTCCCACTATCAGCAACGGCAAACTTAGAATCTAAGGCGGATATTTTTTTTGCCATCGCGCCAAAATAAGCTTTGCCAGCCAATAAATTTACGCCCTGGTAAGTAATTTCTTTATTCATTATTCCGCGATTCGTATCCAGACTGCAAATTCCTGGCCGGGCTATATTATTTACTACAAAGGAAGGGATAAAAGCTCCCCGCTCATTGTCCGTAGTATCTTCATACCCGCTAGCTCCCGCTTCCGTTACTTTAATCGGCCCGTTAACCGCTCCTGTGGGCACGATGACGGTTATTTGACCGTCTTGCCAACTTTTATCATTACATAAAGAGGCTTCTTTATTGTCACTATCTCCAACGCCACCAAGAAAAGTTGCTTTTCCTTTGGTACTGCCAAAATATTTTCCGCCAATAGTTACGAAGTTGCCAAAAGCTCCATTAGGAGCATTCGTATCGCAAGTATCTGGACTAGTGCAATCGTCATTACTCTGACAGGGTGTATCAGGACTTCCTTTACAAAATCCTCCTATTGGAGTTATCCAGTCAATTCTGGGCGCATTTTCACAAACACAGCATTTATTTGCAACTGCCGCGGTATAACCTTTTGTTTGGCAACTTTCACTATCAGAAACATTCGGATAGGTGCCGCAATTACAAAAATTTGAAGAACATCGGCTATTATCGCAATTGCTCGAATCAGCAGCACTGCATCCACTACTCATTTTAATGCCGCAAGCCGCACCTTCGCAACTAGCGCAATCTTTGCCCCCACAATCTACTCCATCTTCTTTAATGGCAGCATCTGTATCCAAAGTCCCATTACAGCAATGCGCGGGCCGTAATTTTGTTGATTTTTCATCATTTTTACTATGATCATCTAAATCAAAAGCTGTGGCTTTAAAAACCACCTCTTTCCCGACCGTATATGTGCCGCTACCCCAAATAACCGAAGCGGAAAAGGGACTATTACTACTAGGATTAAATACTGGATTGGGATTGGAGTCATCAACGGAGGTATCAATAAGTGAGATTCCATCGGCAAAAAATTCAATGCTGGCTACCCCAGAATCATCTGTGGAATTAGCACTTATATTATTAGCGCCTACGCATACCTGCCCGTTATCAAAAGAAAGGTTCACGGTGGGGTCTTCACAATCAATAACATTGCCAACTGTAAAACCAATTTTACACGTAGCGCCAAGGCTGCAATTTATTTCCTTTCCATCAACACTTAAAATTCCGCCCGCACCACTTACCACTTCTACCGTTACAGCTAAACCATTTGTGAAACAATTTTTTGCCCCGCATGGATTATCAGGGCAGGGAGAATCGGGCACGAACTCAATTGTTCTGCCGTTTACTGTCCGGGCGCCAGCAACCGAACCTTCACTGTCATTTACGATTAAAGTGAGTTCCTTCACGGTTGTAGCGTCAACTGTTTTATTAAAATTAAATCTTATTTTTGCATTCCTAATAACATTACCCCCAGACGGCGAAATAGAACTGACAAAAAATTCATTGGAGCTAGCGTCGGGCGTGCTCCAGTCATCATCCGTGCCGTCGCCGCTAAGATCAACCCCGGGAGTGGTGGCTTCCAGAAACCTGTTTAAAACAAAACTGGCAATGGCAAAAGCTGATAAAATAATAACTAAACCGATGATCGCGTTGATTAAAATTTTCTTAGCCTTTTCAATTTTTTCCTCCTGCCCGGCCGCGGTCATATAAAGCCAGCCGGCGTAAATAATCAAACCAACCGCAATAATTCCTAAAAATCCTAAAGCAATTCTAATAACATTAGCCGCCATTATTCGCGGGTCAGCGCTGCCTAATCCTATTTGCTCCCCGTATTCCATCCCAACGTCAAGGCCTTGCGCCAAAGCAAAATTAACCGTTACAAAACCGGCTATAATCAAAAACACTATCACTATTAAATTTTTCCTGAACTTAGACATAAAGGGAGTTCTGGGACTTAGTCGTCATGGAGGCGACTAAGTCCTTGTATTTCAGAATAAAAAATTAATACAAAGTAGTAATATTTAAGCTAGAATTTTCAGTTCGTGAGATTGCTTCGTCTCCCGTCCCACCAAAGCGGGACGGGGTCCTCGCAATGACAAAAAACAATGCCATTGTTTAGAATCAAATTCTATGGGAGGCAATTTCCGTCTGCAGAAAGCGTACTGGCCGGCTTCATGGCCGTCCCCGCGTCCGGACAGCAAGAAGGAGCCCCGGCGCAACCCGGCCCGACGCTCGGCTTAAAGCAATTCTGAAGCCAGTCTTTTACTCCTGACCCCACTTGGACCCGATATTTAATTGAGTCTCCAAACATAGAATGCGTTATCTCTGCCTGGGTCTGGGTAGGACCAACCTCAGGGATGTCTTCTTTCCCTATCTGATATCCGGGCAATACCGGATCTGGCTTAGGAGGATCAAGGGTGGATTTTGCAGAAATTAAATTAATCCGTTTATGTATAACATCCCCGTCCTCCTGTCCGTTATTTACCGTAATACTGCCCGGCATTAAGCTGGAAGACATCATTAACTTATCAAAAGTAATTAAAATCGGATTAGCCAGATGAGCGCCGGTAGCTCCTTGGTAAAGATCCTGCTCTGTGTCAGAAGCGTTTATTTGGGAAATGTCGATAATTTCCGGCGGGCTTAAATCAATTACATCGCTGGTTGAAAAAGACCATTGATAATTATCGCCTTGGGCAGTATCCGGGCTCTCCTTTTCCTCATAATAAGTAACCGGCCCTTCAGCGCCCTTAACCCGGTTGCCGTCTAAAGAGTTAAAAGCGACATCCATTACTCCGTCCAGCAAACCAGTATCCGAAGCCGGATAATTTTTCCCATCCTTGTCTCGGCAATGACCGTTTTCTGGCACGGATTCATTAGAACAAGTATTATAAGGAGTACGGGCAGCGCAATCCACGCAGCTAATTAAAGTGGCCGCTTTTAATTCCACTTTTATCTTGCTACCGCCCGGCAAACAGTAAATTTTCTCTCCGCAGCCATTAACCCCGCATTGGTTGTTGCTTATAAACTCAACCGTTTGATATTGGTTGGAAACAATAAATCTTCCTTCTAAATAGTCGTTCGTCCCTTCGCATTTTCTTGAACTTAAATTGCATTTAAAAGAAATACAATCAGCGTCTTTAGTACAAGCTCCGTCGAAAGCAACCGGGGAAGCGGCCGCATTTACTATTCTTATATAATTTTTTACTTCTTCAGCGCTCCCGGAAACCGTTATTGGGTTAATGGCCTCGTTAAAATTAATCTGGATAACGGAATTTCTCGGCTTGGTGCTTGCCGGCTTAGGCGAAATTCCGCCCTTATCTGCCGCCTTTATTTGCGGGGGCTCTAAATCAATTTTGTTGCTAACCTGGAATTGCCACTCCAGATAATCCCGGCCGCAAGTATCAAAAATTTTACCGCCATCTACTTTCTTTATGACGTTGCTTAGATAAACCGTGTACCAAATGCTTTCTGACGGAGAACCCAAATAAGCGCGCGGCGTAAAAACAAAAGTCTTATTGTCTTTTGTGGAAACTTTAACTTCCCCGATAAACTTATCCGCCCTGGTTTCTCCATCAACGCTCTTGTAAATCATAACTCTCCCGTCGGTTATAATATCATCGCCGTTACCGGCGGTATCGCAAAAAAGCCCATTGCCATTAGTATCTGCGCAAATAGTGGAAGTAGCTATTTCCTCCCTAAAAGTAACGATAATCGAAGTATTTCTCGGCACTTCTTTCCGGTCCGGTTCGGGATAAACGCTTTCTACGGTGCAAGAACCAAGCACGCCGGCTCCGCCGCCAGGGCCTCCCCCATCGCCGCCGTCTCCGCCTCCTCCCCTGCCACCAGTCGCTCCCATTAATTTATTTAAAATAAAGCTGGCAATGGCAAAAGAGGATAAAATAATTACTAGGCCGATAACAGCATTTTTTAAAATACTTTTGGCTTTTTCAATTTTTTCTTCATTGCCTTCGGAAGTCATCCACAGCCAGCCGGCATACATAATTAAAACAACCGCAATGATTCCTAAAAATCCCAAAGCCGCCTGGATAACTTTGGCAATCGTAATGCGCGGGTCCTGGTCGGACAGTCCTATTTGCGCCCCATATTCCATCCCTAAATCTACCTGGGCAAAAACAAAATTAGCCACAGTAAAACTGGCAAAAATTAAAAATATTATGACTATTAAATTTTTATTAAATTTAGTCATCATTTTTTAAAATTTCTAATTTCTAATTCACCTAATTACTAATAAAATTTAAAATTCTTAATGCCAAAATGCCAAATTATAAAAATATTTTTTAAAATTTAGCATTTGACATTTTATTAGGAATTAGAAATTAGGTGAATTAGGAATTTTTTAGGCTTTGTTTTAAATTTAGTATTTCATCTTTAGATTGACTATTCCACAGTTTTGTTATTTAATATTATTATAACATAAATAAAAGCCAAATGGCAAACAAAAATGACAATTGAGCAAATAATAAAGAAAGTGAGGGAAAACAACCCGAAAGCGGATACGGATATGCTAAGATTGGCCTATGATTTTGCCGCTAAAGCCCACGGCGACCAAAAAAGAAGAACCGGGGAACTTTATATTGAGCACTGCCTGCATACCGCTTTTGTTTTGGCGCAAATCAAGGTGGATTTAAATACGGTTATTGCCGGCATCCTTCATGATATTCCGGAAGACACTGAATATACTTTAGATGATATTAAAAAAAATTTTGGCGAGGAAATCGCTTATTTGGTCGAAGGAATTACTAAATTAAGTAAAATAAAATACCGCGGCATTGAGAGATACCGGGAAAGTTTAAGAAAAATGTTTTTAGCCATGGCGAGCGACTTAAGGATTATCATAATTAAATTTGCCGACCGGCTCCATAATTTAAGAACTTTAGAAATTCTGCCTCCGGAAAAACGCCTGCGGATCGCTAAAGAAACTTTAGAAATTTACGCTCCCATTGCCGGCTTACTGGGAATCTGGAGCCTAAAATGGCAGATGGAAGATATTTGTTTTAAATATCTTTATCCGGAAGAATATAAAAAATTAGAATACAAATACGAAGTGGAAAAAAAGGCGGAGCGCCACCAGTATATCCAAAAAATAAAAAATATCTTAAAGAAAAAATTGGATGAAGCGGACATTAAATATGAAATAGAGAGCCGATTTAAGCATCTCTACAGCATTTACCAGAAAATGCAGAATAAAGACAGGCAATTCAACGAAATCTATGATGTTTTTGCTCTCCGGATTATCGTCCCGACCGTTAATGACTGCTACAAATCCTTGGGGATCATCCATGCTCTCTGGAAACCGAAAGCTAACCGTTTTAAAGACTATATCGCCTCCCCAAAACCGAACGGCTATAAAAGCCTGCATACCACTATCTTCGGGCCAGAGGGCAAAGCGACAGAATTCCAGATTAGAACCAAGGAAATGAATGATGAAGCCCTCTATGGAATTGCGGCCCATTGGCATTATAAGCAAAAAGGGGGCGGGAAGGACGAGGGGCAGCCTTACTGGATAAAAGAAATTTTAGACATCCAGCGGGAAGCCGAGGATACAAACGATTTTATAAAAAAAATAAAGTTTGATATTTTTAGCAACCGGATTTTTGTTTTTTCCCCCAAGGGCGATGTCTTTGAACTCCCGGAAAAATCCACTCCGATCGATTACGCCTATGCCGTCCATTCGGAGGTGGGCAATAAGGCGGTCGGAGCCATAATTAATGATAAAATCGCCAGCCTGGACCAGGAATTAAAAAGCGGCGATTTAGTGGAGATTATTATAGAAAAAAACCGCAAAGGGCCGAACCGAGCCTGGCTTAAATACGTTAAAACCGCCAGCGCCCGCAATAAAATAAAGCATTATTCCAAAAATCCTTTAGAGAATCTTAAAAATTTTTTCCCAAAGTTTTAAAATAAAAAAAGAAGGCGGGATTAGAAATTCTCGCCTTCTTTTTTTATTACCTAAAACCAAAATTATTTTTTATCCTCCCCTAAAATTTTCTTAACTATTTCGCTTACCTTATTTCCGTCGGTCTGGCCCTTGACTTTAGCCATCACCTGGCCCATTATTCTCCCGAAGTCTTTCTGGCTAACTTCTCCGAGCGAAGCAATGGTTTCCCTGGTGATTTTCTCTAGTTCCCCGTCAGCAATCTGCGGTGGCAAATATGCCTCTAAAATTTCTTCTTCTTTTTTCTCTTTATCGGCTAAATCCGGCCGGCTACCCGCTCTATAAGCTTCAACCGAATCTTTTCGTTTCTTAATTTCAGACTTTATAACTTCAATAATTTGCTCCTCGGCCAATTCTATCTTTTCGCCCTGACGCAAAGATATTTCTTTATTCCGGATGGCGCTAATAAGCATACGCAAAACAGAAATGGTTAGTTCATTCTTTCCCTGCATGGCCCTTTTTAGGTCTATATTAATTTTTTCCGATAGGCTAGGCATAAACTTAAATAATTTTTCTTAAATAAGTTATCCTCTTCTCTTAAAATTATCTTCAACCAATTTCCCGGTCTTCCTTAAAAAATCTTTTTCCTTTCTTAAGCGCAGACTAGACAAAGCATACTCTTTCTGCTGCCTTTTATTTTTTCTCGGTTCCAAATGCTGTTTTTTGCGGGCAACAAAAAGACGACCGCTCTGTTTCAAACCCTTATTAAATCTCCTTAAGAAACTTTCAAAGCTTTCTCCCTTTTTTCTTTTAAATTCAGCCACCTTACACCTCCGTTCTAGTCCCGAGTGCTCGGGATTATTATTTTCCTTTATTTAAATTTAATTTTTTTTCTATATCCTCTTTTATTTTCTTCTGGTTGACAATCTCCTGAATCCCGGAATCCATATCTCGGAATAAAATAGTCCCGTCCATCACTTCTTTCTGCCCCAAAATAAGGCTAAACTTTGCTCCAATCCGGTTGGCTTCTTCCAGTTGAACTTTTAAACTATCTTTAGTAAAAGCCTGCCTTACTTTAAATCCGGCCCGGCGCAATTCTTCAAATATGGCAAAAGCTTTCCGCCTGGCTTGCTCTCCTAACTGGGCGAGAAATATCAGATCGCCTTCTTCGTTTTTTAAAGGAATATTTTTCTCTCTTATTTTTGTAATTGTCCTCTCTATCCCTATTGCAAACCCGCAGGCTGGTGTCGGCCGGCCGCCCATATATTTCACTAAACCGTCATATCGGCCGCCGCCGCCCAAAGCCAGTTTTCCCTGCGTCGCCCCCTCTCCTTCAATTGCCCAAATTTCAAATACCGTCCGGTTATAATAATCAAGCCCCCTCACCAAGTATGGATTTAAATTATAATTAATATCCAGTTCATCTAAATATTCCAAAACTTTGATAAAATGCTCTCGGCAGCTATCACATAAATAATCTACTATTTGCGGGGCTTCTTCTCTGGCTTCCAGACATTTTTCCTCTTTGCAGTCCAGAAGCCGTAAAGGATTTCTCACCAATCTCTTCTTGCAATCGCCGCATAATTTAGACCTTCTTCCCCTTTCTTTATAGAATTCAAGAAGTTTCACCAAATATTCTTTGCGGCATTCTTCACAACCAATGCTGTTAATCTGAATCTGGACATTAACTTGCAACTCGCAAAAGAAATTATAAGCCAGCAAAATCAATAAAACATCAGCTACCGGCGCTTCTTCGCCGAATATTTCCAAATCAAACTGAGTAGCCTGACGATACCGGCCGGCCTGCGGTTTATCGTGCCTGAAAATCGGGCCCAGCCAAAACATCTTAACCGGCTGGGGCAGATTAAACATCCCGTGCTCAATATAAGCTCTTACCAGGCTGGGCGTGGCTTCCGGACGCAGAGATATTTTCTCTCCGTTTTTGTCAATAAAAGTGTACATTTCCTTAGTGACAATATCGCTGCTCTTGCCGGTTGACCTTTCGTATAATTTCGTATTTTCCAGAACCGGAGTTTCAATTCTTCGAAAACCATACGCCCGGGCCAGTTCCGTCGCCTTCTTTATCACCAAATCCCAATATTTATATTCGTCAAAAAGAATGTCTTTCATTCCTTTCAGGCGGGAAAATAAAACACCGGCACTTTTTTCTTTTTCCTTAACCTCTTTAATTTTTGGATTTTGAAATCTTATATTTTTTCTTCTTGGCATATTAATATTGATATGCGGGTAACTTAAATAAGCTAATCCGGCTAAAGGGCCAGCCGCGAAGCACTACCTTGCCCGTTACAAAGCTCCGGTTAACCGACCCGAAACTGCGGGAATCTTTTGAGGAATTGCGGTTGTCGCCTAAGACAAAATATTCTTTTTCGCCTAAACTTACAATATCCTCTGTTAAACTATAGGTTTTAGTGCCGTTTGTCAAATACGATTCATCTAAAACAAAACTATCCGGATTGCTATTGTTGGAAATATGGATCTGGCCGTCTTTTATCTGGATTTTTTCACCCGGCAGGCCGATAATTCTTTTTATAAAAAATTCCTGCGGATTTTTGGGGTAACGAAAAACGATAATATCTCCTCTCTCCGGATCGCTGAATCTATAACTTATTTCATCAATAATCAGGTACTCACGGTCATAAAAATTAGGTTCCATGGAAGCGCCCTTAACGTAAAATGGCTGGACTAAAAAATACCTGATTGGAATTATGATTACTAGAGAAATAACGATGATTTTAATTAGTTCAAAAATAAAACTAAAAAAGCCTCTTAGCATGGGAATTTTAAAAATATAAAAACAAAATAATAAAATAACAAAATAAATCAGAAACCTCTTAAATAAAAATTTCTTCCTATATTTTTTATATTATTTTATTTTTATATTATTTTATTATTTTATTCTATAACTATAATAACTATAACATTTAACGCAAAAAAAATCAAACCCCTTAGCCATCATTGTTTCTTAATAAATAAACATCGCATCCCCATAGCTATAAAACCGGTATTCCTTTTTTATCGCCTGCCTATAAGCCTTGTCAATATTTTTCTTTCCGGCCAAAGCCGAAACCAGCATTAGAAGAGTGGATTTCGGCAGATGGAAATTAGTAATTAAAGCATCAACGGCTTTGAATTTATAGCCGGGATAAATAAAAATATCCGTCCAGCCATTTAATTTAAGATCTAACCTGCCTGCCGGCAAGGCAGGGATTTCAGATTTCAGATTTTTATTCGGAAATTCGGAAATTCTGGAATTCGGAAATTTTTGAAAAATGCTCTCTAGCGTCCTTGCGCTCGTTGTCCCAACCGCTATTATTCTTCTGCCTTCGGATTTAGCTAAACAAATATCAGCGATGGTTTTTTTATCCGCTTCCACCCATTCCGCATGCATCTTGTGCTTCTTTATATCATCAACTTTAACCGGCGCGAATGTCCCCAAACCGACATGCAAAGTAACATATTCTAATAATACGCCTTTCTTCTTAAGTTTCTTTAATAAGACATCGGTAAAATGAAAACCGGCTGTCGGAGCGGCTACGGAACCAATTTTTTTATCATCGGCATAAACCGTCTGATAATCTTTGTTGTCAGCCGGACGTCCGGCGGCCCTCTTTATATAAGGCGGCAAAGGCGTTAATCCGATTTTTTCCACCACCTTCATAAATTTTTTTCCGCCTTTACTGAATTTTATTTCCCACGTACCATCTTTATTATCTTTAATAACCCGGCACTCTAAACCTTGGCTAAATTTAATTTCTAGCCCCTCTCTTCTCCTTTTACCGCCCAAAAGGCATTGCCAAATATTACCCTCTTTCAAAAGGGGGGTTGGGCTTGTCCGCCGAAGCCTTGGCGTAGGCGGAGGGATTTTTTTCCTTAGTAAAAAAACTTCAATTTTTCCCCCGGTTTCTTTCTTTTCGCCAAGCAACCGGGCCGGCATTACTTTAGAATTGTTTAAAACTAAAACATCGCCCGGCTTTAAATAATCTAAAATATCATAAAAATGTTTATGATTTATCTTGCCTGTTTTTCTAGAAAGTAATAAAAGCCGCGAATGGTCTCGCGGTTTGATAGGTTTTTGGGCAATTAAATTTTTTGGTAAATTGTAGTCAAAATCTTTTAACCTCATATTAAACGTGATGAGCGGCTTTACGCTTTCCCGCCAATTTAATACAACTCTAAATTCGTAAACTCACAGGATTATTCTCGTCCCTTTTTCGGCCTAAATGCTTATAGCCGGTATCGGTGACAATCCGGCCGCGGGGAGAACGGTCAATAAAACCTAACTGCATTAAATATGGCTCATAAATTTCTTCAATTGTCGCCATTTCTTCCCCCGTAGACGCGGCAATAGCATTTAAGCCGGCCGGCCCGCCGTTAAATTTATCAATAATGGTTTCTAAAATTTTCCGGTCAATCCAGTCCAGCCCCAATTCATCAACGTCCAGTATTTTAAAAGCTTCCTCGCAGGTCCCGTCTTCCACTTCCCCGTTTCCTTTGACTTGGCAATAATCCCTGACCCTTTTTAACAAACGGTTGGCAATGCGGGGAGTGCGGCGGGAGCGCCCGGAAATAATGGCAACGGCTTCCGGCTTTATTTTTACTCCTAAAATATTAGCGCTCCGGCTTATAATTTTATTAATATCTTCCAGGCCGTAAAAATCCAGGCGGTAAGTAAGTCCGAATCGGTCGCGCAATGGAGAGGATAATAAACTTACTTTGGTGGTGGCGCCAATTATGGTAAAATGCGGCAGATCAATGCGCAAAGTCCGGGCGGACGGCCCCTTGCCAATTATAATATCCAGGGCGTAATCTTCCATGGCCGGATACAAAATTTCTTCAATGGTTTTATTTAAGCGATGAATCTCGTCAATAAACAAAATATCGCCTTCGCTTAAATTAGTAAGAATTGCCGCTAAATCCCCGCCCTTTTCAATGGCTGGCCCAGAAGTAATTTTAATATTCGTTCCCAGTTCATTGGAAATAACGTGCGCTAAAGTGGTTTTCCCCAAACCGGCCGGGCCATGCAAGAGCACATGCTCAATCGGCTCGCCTCTCCCTTGCGCCGCGGCCATGGTAATTTTTAAGCTTTCCTTAATTTTGTCCTGCCCCACATATTCGCCTAATCTTTTTGGCCGCAAAGTTAAATCCAAAGCTTTGTCATTGCCCAGTTCTTCCGGATTTATTATTCTTTCCTTCAAATTTTGGGGTTGTTTGCTTGCCATATTTAATCTTATCTAAGCGCCCGCGGAACTAAAAATTAATTTTCGGTAACTTATTTCCCTTAAAAATTTTTTTCTCAATTGTGCCAGCAAATAATCTATAGGCTGGCCGATTTTCTTTTTGATATACTATCCAAATGCCAAGCACCTTTTTACATTTTTTACAGGTTAAATTTTTGTCTGCAAGAATTTTAGGAACAACGATTCTATTAATATAGAGACGTTTGAGAATTCCCGGACCATCCTTTTGGTAAAGCAAAACGGGATTTTTACATTTTTCGCAGCTTAACAACAACCAACGGGAATATCCACCTCTGTTTTTTTTAAATCTATCGCTCTTGAATGCAATCTTCTTGCTCATATTTTAGTTCCTACGCTCCGCAACACTCTTTATATTCCAATCTTACCACTTTCTCCCGAATTCACAAATCTCAAAATTCGATTCGTAAATTCGTATAAATTCGTAATTCGTAGTTTTAAAAATAAAACACCAAATACATAAACAGCAAAACCGCGTAGTTAAAAAGCATAAACCATTTATTGGACCAGTTTGTGCCGGAAAAATGGAAACGGGAAAATGGCCAAAGAATGGGAGTGGGGAAAAATGCGGTTGTATGGGTAAAAATATCCAAGAGAATATGCAACCCCCAGGCGTAGAAAACCACCAGCACCAGATCTAAACCTAAAATTTTTAAAACTAAAAATATCGCCAGCCAAATAACTAAACTATGGGTAACATCATAAAGTTTAAAAACATATCTGGGTATGGTTGCCAGGGGCGGAGCTTCAAAATGAAGAGTCTTTCTGACAAAATGTCTGATAGTTAAAGAAGAAAAACTGATAAGATCCGGCAGCACCCCAAATAAAACCGCCATACCTCTTTGCTCAAGCGGCAGTTCTTTAAAGATTAGATTTGTCCACAAAGCGTGGGAAATTATATCCATAGTTTTTTGTTGAGATTCTTAAGATTCTCAAGATCTTTGGGATTATTGGGAATAACAAAATGAAATCTCCAAAAACATCCCAAGAATCCCACCGTTAACTCTTCCTAAATTCGCAGATATCGAAAAAGTCGCAAAATTTACAAAGCGCCGACGGCTTGGGAGGGAATTCGCCTTTTTTTATTTCGGCAATCGTATTGATAATTTTTTCTTTTGTTTTTTCCAGCTCATCCTGGCTGCCTAAAAATTTAACTTCGGTGTTATTATCTAAATAATAAAAAGTTAAAGAATCAATTTCCTGGCGGAAAAGTTCTTGCGCCGCCAGCTGATAAATTAATAACTGATACTTTTCTTCAAAAACCAGTTTATCCTTCGGGTTTCCGGTTTTATAGTCAATAATCTTTATTTTCCCTGCCCCGCCTTGGCGGTGGCCGTTTGTCTCATCAATCCTGTCCATTACCCCGCGCACCGTATACAATTCATTGCCAACTTTAACTTTAGTGTTAAAACCCTTTTCCAGGAAAATAGCATTCGGCCAGTCATTTTTATTTTTTTCATAAAACTGTCTTAAAATTTCCTTGCCTTTCTTTTTATATTCCTCTTTCCGCGCTTTATTCTCATACCAGTCATTAATCCAGGATTGCTCATATAGTTTTAAAATTTCTTCCAAACTAATCTTAACATCTTTTTTATCTGCCTGGGCTGAGTTTGCCGAAGCGCCGAACAAATCCGTCTGTTTGCGTTTCTTTTTTTCTTCAATTAAACTGAATAATTTCTGCAAAGTAATATGCAGGGTTTTGCCGAAAGAAAAGACGTGCTTACCTCTGACCGGAACCCTTAAAATATGGGCAAAGCGGTATTGGTAAGGACAATTTGAAAAAGCCGCTAGCTGGGTATAAGAAAAATACGACGGCACGGAGAAGTTAATAGTTTTATCTCTGGCCATAATCGGTTTATTTCTTAAAATATCTTCGTCGGGAATATTGCGCTTTGGCGTAGTGGGGCTTTCTTTTATAAGCCCACATTCTGTTAAAAAACGGGAAGGTTTTTTAAGCCGGGCTCCGCCATAATCCGACGCCCAGGAAAAATACAGATCATTTTTCGCCCGAGTCATAGCCACATAAAACAATCGCCTCTCTTCTTCCAAATGAATATCGCCTTCCGGCAAAATTTCTTTAACTAGGGCGTCCGGAATTTCAATTTGTTCGCTTCTTTCAATCGTCGGGAAACGCTTGTCCACTAAACCGGCAATAAAAACATACTTAAATTCCAAGCCCTTGGCTCCATGGACTGTCATTACTTTAATCGTTTCCGGGCCGGCCTCCCAGTCAACCGGCATGGTTCCCTCTTCCCCGGCGTCAATTTCCATCTGCAGTTGGTCTAAAAAAGCCTTAACGCTTTTATCATCACTGCCTTTTTCAAATTCTCCCACTCTTTTCATAAACTGGTTAAGGTAGCCGGCCGTCTCCCGGCTTTTTTGCTCGTCCTGCGCTAATAAATATTTTAAATAACCGCTGTCATTAAGAAAAGCTAAAATAACTTCACTGACATTTTTCTCCCGCGTTAAGCCCGTGTGCTTGGCGATTAAAGCCAAAACCGCCTCGGCTTTTTTTTGGACTTCCGCGCCTAAATTTAAGACGGAAACATTGCGCAGAATTTCATAAAGCGACCAGGCTTTTTTACTGGCCCAATAATTAAAATTGACCAACTCATGGTAAGTAAAATTAAAAATCGGCAGATTTAAAACGCGGTAAGCGGCTATGCTTTCGTGATAATCGTCCAGTAATTTTAAATAAGCAATTAAGTCCATTATTACCGGCTTGGTATAGAGGCCGCGGGAAGATAGAAACTGATAAGGCAGTTGGGCCGCGGCTAAAAAGGAACAAATTTCTTTAGCGCTTTCATTCGCCCGGACTAAAATTGCAAAATCGTCCCAGGTAGAATTTTTATCTTTAATTTTTAAATCCGCAATTTTTTCAATTACTGCCTTTATTTCTTCGGTCAAATTCTTTCCTTCTATAACCTCTATCACTCCCTCTCCCTTATTGTCAGCTATTAACTCCTTATTCAACTTTTGACTTTCCTGCCTCGCCGGTAGGCGGGTGACTTTTGACTTTTGACTTTTTTGTAATTGGTATTCTAATCTGTTCGGGTCATTCTGCTTTATGAATTTATAAGATAAATCCAGAATATTTTGTTTATTGCGGTAATTATTTACCAAAAAAATCTGCTCGGCCTGCGGATAATCTTTTTTAAACTGCAAAATATTGGAAACCGAAGCTCCGCGGAATTTATAAATTGACTGGTCATCGTCGCCAACGACCACCAAATTATTTTTCGGGCTAGCCAGCATTTTTATGAGTTCATACTGCGCCCAGTTAGTATCCTGAAATTCATCCAGTAAAATATATTTAAATTGCTTCCGGTATTTTTCTAAAATCGCCGGCCGGTCGCGGAATAATTTTAAGCAATAATTTATTAAATCTCCAAAATCTAAAGCATTGCTATCCAGCAGTAATTGCTGATAAATATGATAAGCATTCGCCACTTCGTTTATCCGTGCCACTTCCTGTGCCGCTATTTCTTTATCAACATCATCCTTATTTGAAAGACTTTTGACTTTTGACTTTTGACTTTCCTGTCCCGCCTTGGCGGTGATGACTTTTTTATTCCCACTTAACATTCCATCCAAATTTTCCTTAAGTTCTTGGGCATACTCCAAATACTGCGCCGGGCTAATGTCTTCGTCTTTAGCCCGGGAAAAATGTTTTATCAAAGCATGGATAAATTTTGTCGGATTGCCCATCGGCCGGTAATAATCCAAATCAAATTTATCCAGATTTTTTTTCACTAAAGAATATTGTTCAAATTCATTAAGCAATTTGGAATCATTAGGCAGCCCGATGTCTAAGCCGTGCTCTTTTAAAATCCTCTCACCAAAACCATGAAAAGTGGAAATCCATAAATCTAGATAGCCCATAGGCAATAATCTATCAACCCGCTCTTCCATTTCTCCGGCCGCTTTTTCCGTAAAAGTTAAAGCTAAAATCTCATCTGATTTCGCCCAGCCTTGCTCAATAATATAGGCGATTCTCTGGGTAATAACCGTGGTTTTTCCTGTGCCGGCTCCGGCCACGATTAACAAAGGACCATCCTTGTGAAGGACGGCTTTCAGTTGCTCCTTATTTAAATTTTCCATTAAATTCTGTTCCATTTTGTTTGGTTTCTTGCCTCGCCGAAGCCCCTAAATTAAGTTGAAAAACGAAGGCGGGCTTTCCTCGCCGAAGCCCCGCAAAATTGCGGGACGGAGGCGGGTCCATACTATAATCATAGCTAATAATCATTAAATCAGCAAATAAAAAAAGAGAAACGCCAGAGGCCTCTCCTCTAATATTTCATCTTGCTAAATCTAAAACTTTAAAATCCTCTCAAATCTTTTTTTATCTTTAAACGGCCCGATGATGGCTAAATTTAAACATTTGTTTACAAAAATCTTTTTCGCTTCGGCCTTTATATCTTTGGCCTTTACCTCGTCTATTTTTCTAAAAAAATTATCCGGCGGTAAAACCTTACCTTCCAAAATTGCCCGCTCCGCATACCAGCCGGCCATATCGTCAGACGCTTCTAGCTTTATTACCGAGCGGCCGCGGATTAAATCTTTAGTTCTTTTTAATTCTTTGCCGCCCACTAAGGCATCTTTCAGCTTTTTATATTCAGCTAAAATTATTTTTATGGCTTCGGTAACTTTCCCGACCGGCACGCCGGCCTGCGTGGTTAAATAGCCGCTATCCGTGTAAAACTCGGCCTGGGTCCGGACGTAATAAGCGAGACCCTTTCTTTCCCTTAATTCCGTAAACAGGCGGGAACTCATTGATCCGCCCAAAATAATAGATAAAACTTTTAAAATAAATTCATCCTTGTGGCCGACCGGAATTCCTCTTACCCCCAAAGAAATATTGGCCTGCCCGGTTTTTTTATAATAAATCTTAATTTGCGGCTTTGCCTGCTTTTCTTTTATTTTTACTTTATCTTTAAAATCTGTTTTTCCTAAACGGGAAAAATAACGGCTGATTAACTTTTCACTACCGCCCTTAATATTGCCGGCTAAGCAGATAATTACGCTACCCGTTCCATATTGCGATTTTATATAATTAAGTAAATCCTGCCGAGATAGTTTCAAGACAGTTTTTTTCTCCCCGATCACTTCCCAGCCGGCCGGACTGTCGCCGTAAAGGCACTCTTCAAAAACGTCCTCAATATGGATCATGGGGTTGTCGTGGCGCATATTTATTTCTTCAATAATTACCCCTCTTTCCCGCTCAATTTCTTTTGGGTCGAATTTAGAGTTTAAGAGCATGTCGCTCACAATATCAACTGCCAATTTTATCTTTGAACTATCAACCTTTACGAAGTAGCCCGTATATTCTTTTGAAGTAAAAGCGTTAAATTCCGCTCCAACTTTATCAAGTTCGCCGGCAATCGCTAAAGTCGTCGGCCGCTTTCTCGTTCCTTTAAAAAACATGTGCTCTAAAAAATGGGAAATGCCGTTATTTTTCTTATTTTCATATTTAGACCCGGTTTTAACCATTACCAAAATCGTTATGGTTTTCGTCCCGGTCATGGGCACGGTTATTAAATTTAAACCGTTTTTTAATTTTTTTTGTTTATACATAAATTCTTATTAAGATTATTGAGATTCTATTATACTATTTATATTATGTGAGAAATCCCTTTCCTCCTGTCATTGCGAGGAGTCGCACGACGAAGCAATCTCTGGTTTAAAAGTGTAACATTTAATTTAATTAAACACTTATTATCAACATTAATTTTAACAAATAGCTTATTCTTAATTATCTTGTTTTTTCAGCTAACCCGAGATTGCTTCGTCAGTCGCCCCGGCTCCTTCCTCGCAATGACAAAGTGGTGCAGTCCGCTCTAATCCCTCTTATACCAAGAATACAATTAAAAGAGGCGTTCCGCAAGCAGAACGCCTCAAAAACAAGAGAGCCAGTCTCGTTTAGCCTTACCACTTTAACGTGGCAAATTCAGAGACCGAAGTCTCCTACTCAGGGTCTCCCTGTAGAGGCCGGGATCACTCCCGACTTTTAACTCTAAAGCCAAGGACCCTACGACCCCAGAATATTAACTGGTTTGGGCTGTTCCCCATTTTCTCGTATTAGAAGACCGAGATCGCATCACGGCTTTTAGGCGATGCTAAAGACGCTCGCCGATGCTTCATAAGGGAATCACTCTTGTTTTCTCTCCGACTGGCTCACTATAAGGTGCGATTTATTTTATATTATAATATTCCTATTTAATTTGCAATAGGCCCAGAGTCCGCGTCAGTCCGCCCGAGTCCGCCTTGGTCAGTATTAGTCAGCATCAGTCCGGCCAAGAGCCAGAACCATAAAATCCCGAAATGCAGACTCCAATACCAATGGTCAACCATCATCATTATAACTAAAGAGATAAGAATAGACAACCCAAAATATTTTTTCTTCCTCATCAAACTCCATCCCAAGAATCCTAAAAGTCCCAAGAATCCTAAAAGTCCCAAGAATCCCACTTCCGCCCAGACTAATATAAACACATTATGAACCGGCTGATAATTCCATTTTTCTTGACCGGGATTATTTTTTTCCAAAGCTAAAGTATAATTGCCGATTCCTGTTCCAAAAAGCCAATTATCTTTTATAATAATCTTGGCTTCAGAAAAAGACGCCATTCTTTCTTCGGTTGATTTTATTTCCAGCCTAGTGTCTTGCGATAAGCGCGTCAAAACTAAATTGCCGTAAAAGCTAAACAAGAAAAAAATCAAAATTCCCCCGACTAAAATTATCTTTAATAATTCCCTCTGCTTCAAAAAATCTTTTTTAATTAAAAATATAAATAATAACAAAAATATTCCAGCCAACAGCCCAGCCCACGCTCCGCGGGAAAAAGTAAAAAACAACGCTAACAAAAATAATAAAATAATAAAATAATACAATAATTTAGCATTTGTTTGAAAATTGAAAATTTTAGAATTGTTTGAAAATTGAAAATTGAAAATTGAAAATTTTTTGATCAGATATCCAATCAAAAGCAAAACACCTATCGCCAAAATTCCTCCCAGCATATTCGGATGATCCAGTCCCCCATAAGTCCTAAGCCATCTTTCTCCTATTCCATTATTCCCAAAAGTTTCCACGACCGAAACACCGAGTTCAGCCGGATTATGGAGCGCCATTCCCAACCACTTACTGGCAAAGCTTGATTGGGATAAAAATTGCCAGATACCAAGACCGGCCTGCAAAAAAATTCCCGCCAACAAAGCCCAAATCAGTTTTATCTTATTATAGTTCGCGCTCGTCATCAGCCAAAATAACCCTACTCCCAGCAAAAACCAGCCGTATTTATATAGAGCCAACCACTTATCATTCGCGAAAAATATGGAAATAAAAACAAATAAGTCAACCAACCCCACAAAGTACCAAAATTTTTTGATTTGAAAATTGGGATTTTGGATTTGGGATTTTGTTTGACATTTGACATTTGACATTTGACATTTCAGAACAACAAACAATAACAAAACTATAAGTAAAATTATATCTGTTCCATACAAACTATAGGTCGTATATTCCGTCTCCCCGGCCCTAATAATCCAGCGCGTCTGCCAGGGCAGCAAAAAAACCAACAAATACAGACCATATTCTATGATTTTACTTACAACTTTCATAAATTAATTCTTAATTCTTTATTCTTAATTCTGAATTTATTTTCGTATTCCTCTCTCCTGTCATTAACATGAAGTTTTATTGTTCTGTCATCAACCACCACCCGGCTGTCCATATTCATAATGTCTTTTATTTGTCTCGGCATTATTTCCAATTGAATTTCTTTAATTCTTCTTTCCAGCCCGCCGAAAAACATATCAACCACATCGCGGTAAAACCGGGAAAAACTTTTTCCGGCATCCCGCCGGTAATTAACTTCTCCGGCCATCCAATTAGGCAAATAATTTTTAAGCCAGACGTTGGCTTTTATAAACTTATTATAAATATCGTCCTTGTCATAAATCGGTACTAACCCCGCCAGCCAATAAATAAAATATGTATCTCGCCCGCCGGCCAGCATCAACTTTTCTAAATTCATCGCTTCCTCGCTAATAAAAAAACTTAAGCAAATTTTATCCCTGGCTTCTTCGGGTTTCGGACGCAACCCCAATGTTTTTGTTATTAGCACGCAAAAAAATCTGGTTAGCCAAATCCGGTTTTTCTCCGTGATAATAAACAGATCTATATCGCTTTCTTTTTTTAAGTTATGCGCTCCGATGATATTCCCAACCGCGACCATTTTTATCCAGGGAATAAATTTAAAAATTCTGGAGAGTAAAATTGCCCGATTAAATTTTTTATCCGTATAATTATATCTCGCCATTCTTTCCCTCATAATCTCTGCCCGGCCAGCTAAAAAATAAAATCCGTCCTTGCCCGCCGTAGTCCCGCCGAGCGGGACAGAGGCGGGTTTTTCTAAAACTTCCAAAACTTCGCCCAGTTCGGATTTTATATTTATATATTTCCAAATCTCAAAAGCGGTTAGGGGGTAAGAGAATAAGTCAAAAAAAGCAATTGTCTCCACAATTGCCTCCGCCGCATTTTTTTCAGTTTTAATCTCTCTGGGTTCCATGTTTTTGCAATTTATAATTCTTCGGATTTTGGCTTGTCTAAAATCATCGGCTCAATTTTTTCTTCTCCGCCAGTTATTTTTGCCACATCCTTGTCAATTAAATTAAACTGTTTATGGGCGTTATTATAGTGGCTTACGGTGGTTGAAAGGCTGGAACCAACCTTTTTAAAATATTCATCGTAGCCGTACAAATGCCGGCCCAATTTTTCCACTCCCTTCCTGATTTCTTGGGCGCTTTCTTCGATTTTCATAGCGCGAAGCCCCTGCATGACGGTTTGCAAATAAGCCAAAAATGACGTAGGCGACACAATAATTACTTTATATTCCCCAGCGGCCCGCTGGATTAAACTATTGGTATCTTCGTCATGGAGCATGCCAACTTTATTTACCAATAAATCATAATAAATTGATTCGTGCGGAATAAACATGAAAGCGAAATCCATGGTTTTTTCTCCCGGCTTTATATATTTTGCCGTTTCCTTAATGCGCATTTTTAAATCATTAACGAATATCTTTTCCAGTCGCGCTCTTTCGGTTTCATTCTTTTCTTCCACCAGGCGATTATAATTTTCTAAAGAAAATTTAGAATCAATGGGAATAATTTTATCTTTGACAAAAACTACCGCGTCGACTATGTCTCCATTTTTAAACTTATATTGCATTTGATAGCTTCCCGGAGGCAAAACATTCTTTAAAAGCGTTTCAAGATAATACTCGCCTAAAATTCCCCGCTGTTTGGGATTTTTTAAAATATCCTGCAAATTTTGGAGTTGCGCGGAAAAATTAACCACTTGCTTGTTGGTTTCTTCGAGTTTTGTAAGCCCCGCCACGACATCGGCGATTTGCTTGGCTGACTGGCCGGTGATACCCTGAATAATTTTCGTAGCTTGGCCGAACTGCTCCTGCGTTGCCCGGTGAGTTTCCGATAATTTGCTGTCCATTGTTTGGCGCAATTCTTTGTTCTGTTCAGCTAGTTGCGACAATTTTTCCATCATCGTCACGAGTTTCTCTCCGTCCCCGTTTTCGGTTTTTTTACGCAGTAAAAGAAGGATAATAGCGATTACCCCGAGAATCAAAATTATTAATAAGAATGTCGCTAATTGGCTTGGCATGTTTTTATCTTATCAATATTACCTGGCTTTCGCAAGGGTTTACCTTGTTAGAAATTTATTTCTATTTTGGATAAAAAAACACCCGGAGAGTATCCTTTTTGAGAGGACTCTCCGGGGGGTCGCTTGATTTATTCAAGCTATTTCGGGATGGATGCGAAAATGGCATCCAATCCAGCCACAGGTTCTATTGTATTGTTCCGGACCATGGAGTAAGCGGGGGGTTTATTACCTTCCGGCCAATAGTCAACCTTACACCAAATCCCGTTGACTGTGAACATAACTTCCGCGGTTCCACAGTTCCGCTTCTGAAAAACAACGGAATAGCCCCGATCTTTTGCTTCTCTGGCCACCTTTTCACTGATCTTGGAAAAAACGGCGTCCAGTTTCGCCTCAAGCCGAGCCCTTTCCGGACCCACGCAGGCGTACGTCAAGGCCAACTGGAGAAGCCCGTAATACTCCTCGCCCGGAATTTGCGGATAGTTCCTGCTATCCACATTACCGACGAATTTTCCAACTTTCGTCTGAATAGTCACCTTGATCAAATCGAATTCTTTTTGCTTGCCGTTCCAATCAGCCCTTATTACTCTCTTTTCGATCACCACGGGGGTGGAAATGGGAAGTTTGTGGGATTTGAGTACCGACGTGACCAGATAGGTCTCGTCCGAGTTCAGGCCCTTGATCACCACGTTCAGACTTTCCGCTTGGGCGTTCAGACTTTCCGGCTGAACGGTCGCCGTGAAAAAAACCGCGATGATAACAACGATGATGGACGGAAATTTGGCTGCCTTCATGACACCCTCCTTGGAAGGGAAAATATAAGAAGAGGAATTAATGAATAACTCTTCTATATAAAATAAAGAATATTATTAACGAGCATTGATGCAATAATGTAGCATATTTCAATATATTTATCAACAACTCCCAAAATAAAAAAGAACTGCCCTCGAACAGTTCTTTTCAAAAAAGCTCTTTTTATTTCCGCATTTTTAAAGACGCAAAGAAATTCTTCGTTATCCGCCGGCCGCTTGCCTTCATTGTTTCTATCGCGCCGTCCCCGAAAGGCGCGATGCCTTTGTAGCTAACCGCTCCGTCTGAATCTTTCAATCTAATTAACGGGGCCGGAAACTTAACCGGCCAGACGTAAAAAGTCTCGGCCTCAAGGCCGTAAGTCTCGGTTCCGACGCTCCCGAAAATATTCTTTAAAACAATGTACAGATTACCAAAAGAAGGTACAACTCCCTCTCCGTAAGGAGCGAGAAAAACTTTGGTTGAATCGTCTTGGACTAAATCTTTTAGAGCCTTCTCATTATAGAAGGCAAAATAGAACTTGCCATACCCTTGCCAAACCGCTTTCCCGTCTTCAAAAATAACTTCCTCCGAATAAACACTATTTTCGGATACAGTTTTTATCTTTGAAAGATCGGCCCAAACAATAATGCTTACGTCGCTAGAAGCGGGGAAAACTCCCAAGACCATAAAAATGGCCGCTAACAACATAACCATCGTTGTTTTCATTCTGAACCTCCTTGTTAGTTATCCTAATTATGTTAAATGTTAAAAAATAAAGTCCGAAGTCCAAAATCTGATATCCGATATTACACCCAAGTTACGCAAGCCACTTTATCACTTTGCTCTTTAAACCGCATCAGCCTTACGCCTTGCGTATCCCGGCCTAATTGGTTAACGGATTTGAAAGGCAGCCTTATCACCTGCCCCTTCTCCGAAATCACAATTAAATCTTTTTCTTCCATAGATTCGGTATTAACTATAAAAGCGTTAACCAGCTTGCCGGTCTTGCTTGTCACCTTGGCGGTCTTAATTCCTGATCCGCCCCGGCCCTGAACTTTATAAAATCCTAAGGCTGTCCGTTTGCCAAAACCCTGCTCCATTATGGTTAAGACCTGATATTTTTTCATCTTCTCTTTGTCGCCCTTGATAATTCCCATACCAATCAAAATATCATCTTTCTTGAGCCGGATCCCCCGCACCCCAGCGGCATTGCGGCCCATATCGCGGACATCGGATTCTTGAAAACGCACCGATTGCCCGCCGGCCGTAATTAATTGGATATGGTCATTGCCGCCGGTTGGCTTGGCCCAGATTAATTTATCTTCCCCTTTTATCTTAATGGCAATTAAACCCGACCGGCGGACATTAGCAAAAGCTTCCAATTTTACTTTCTTAACTAACCCTCTTTCCGTCGCAAAGAATAAAAACTTGCTGTTAGAAATTTTATCCAAAGGCAGGACCGAAGTTATTTTTTCCTCGCCCAAAAGCTGCAAAAAGTTTACAACCGGCGTGCCTTTGGCCGTACGGGAGGCCTGCGGAATTTCATGAGCTTTAAGCTGAAACACTCTTCCGCGGGTAGTGAAAAATAAAATGTCGCTATGGGTAAAGGTGGTAAACATAAATTCAACCGTATCTTCTTCTTTGGTCGTTAAGCCGATTACGCCCTTGCCGCCTCTCGCCTGGACTTTAAAAGTATCCGGGGTCAGGCGTTTTATATAGCCGTCCCGGGTCATCGTAACCATAGTTTCCTCGTTCGGCACTAAATCTTCTATGCTAAAATCTTTTACGCCATGGGCCACAATCTGAGTTTTGCGCTCATCACCGAACTTATCCGCTAAATCTTTAATTTCATTTTTGATAATTCCTCTTATCTTTGCCTGGGATTTAAGAATTTCTTCTAAATCTTTTATAAGTTTCCTCTTTTCTTTTAATTCTTCTTCTATTTTTAATCTCTCTAAATTAGCCAGACTCTGCAATTTCATTTCTAGGATGGCAATGGCCTGCAGTTCGGAAAGTTTAAACCTCTTCATTAAACTCACTTTGGCTACTTCTTTGTCGCGGGAAGCTTTAATCGTTTTTATGACCGCGTCAATATTATTCAAAGCGATCATCAAGCCTTCTAAAATATGGGCGCGCGCGCGAGCCCGATCTAAATCAAACTGGGTCCGGCGCCTTACCACTTCTTCCCGGTGCTTGATATATTCTTCCAAAATCATTTTTAAAGTTAAAACCTTCGGCTGGATGCCGTCTACCAGAGCCAGCATGTTGACATGAAAAGTTTCCTGCAGCTGAGTATGCTTATATAAGCTGTTTAAAATTTTCTTCGGATAAGCGTCCTTTTTAAGCTCAACCACAACTCTCACGCCGTCCTTATCCGATTCGTCCCGCAGATCTTTTATGCCTTCAATCTTTTTGTCTTTTACTAAATCGGCGATTTTTTCCACTAAAGTGGCTTTATTCACCTGATAAGGAATTTCCGTAATGATAATATGGAAATTGCCACCTTTAGTTTCAGTAATTTCGGCCCGGCCCCGCATAACGATTCCGGCCTTGCCGGTCGCATAGGCCTGTAAAATATCTTTATTATTATAAATAATCCCGCCGGTCGGAAAATCCGGCCCTTTAACAAACTGCATCAAATCTTCTACGGTGGCGGCCGGCTTGTCAATCAAATAAGTTATGGCGTCAACCAATTCTTTTAAATTATGCGGAGGAATATTTGTCGCCATACCGACCGCTATCCCCATTACGCCGTTTAACAATAAATTAGGAAGTTTTGCGGGCAGGACGGTTGGTTCTTTTTGCGACCCGTCATAATTAGGAATAAAATCAACAGTATTTCTATCAATATCAAAAATAAGCTCTTCGGCGATTGAAGATAATTTAGCTTCGGTATAACGCATGGCCGCGGCACCATCGCCATCCATAGAACCAAAGTTTCCCTGTCCCCTGACTAATTGATACCGCATTGAAAAATCCTGAGCCATACGAACCATGGATTCGTAAACCGCAGAATCGCCATGCGGATGGTATTTGCCTAAAACTTCACCGACGACGGTCGCTGACTTTCTAAATTTAGCCCCGGCTTTCAACCCAATACTCCACATCGCATAAAGGATTCGCCGATGGACCGGCTTTAAACCGTCTCGGACATCGGGCAAAGCCCGGCTTACAATTACACTCATGGCATAATCCAGATAGCAGGTACTCATTTCTCCCACAATTGACTGGGGTATGACCATGCCATATTCAGTTTTTTTGCGGCCGTCCACGACCTGGGATTTTATGGTTTTCTCTCCTTCTTTCTCCGCTACCTCGGCCACTTCTTTGCCTGGCTGCTCTTTATCCTTTTTACTTTCTTTCTCCGGCATGGCAGAAACAGGCTTCTTTATTTCTTCTTTTAACCCTTTTCCTTTTTCACCCTGCTTGTCCGCCAAAGCTTTAGCGTCGGCGGAAGCTTGCCGAAGGGTTTCCTTATCAACTTTTTTTGCCGCCTTAACCAACCCTTCGGATTTTATTTTTTTTATCCGCTTAGGCAACTTGTTTTCGTGCTTGCCCCGCAAAGCCTTCTTGTCCTCCGTAGTCTTGACGGAGGAGGAGGCGTGGGGCTTTCTCGCCTTCTTGTTTTTCTTGTCCACCGTAGCTTTAGCAGAGGTGGATTGCTTAATCGCCATATATTAACTCTAATTTTTATTTTCTATTTTTCCCTCCAGCTCTTTTAACCTACTCCTTAACTCTTCGAGGTTTCCTTCCTCTCCCGATTCTGCCTCCGCGGGCGAAGAAGACCCTATATTTTCGCTAATCGGCAAAAAATTATTTGTGTTCACGCTATCTTTGGTGGTAGTAGAGATATTATTCAAGACACCTGCTTGTTTTAATTCCACGAGCCCTTCCTTTATTTGCTCAATTGTCTGGTCAAACTCATTGGTAATTTTTTCCCATTCAAATTTCTGGGGGTTCTCTTTCGCCACCTTCATCTCTTTAAAAATACTTTTTATATTTAAAATCCAAAAAGCCGAAATTAAAACCATAAAAAAACTCACTCCCGCCCACATCATTAATTTTTTATCGCGCTCAATTTTTTCCTCCTGGCCGGGAATAATTATTTTTTTTCTTTCTTTATCAATTTTTATTTCCCGAGGCTCTGGTAATTTTTCGGCTGAACCAATTTCTTTTTTTTCCCCCCCTTCTTTATTCACTCTTACCGCTATTTTACCTTTTTTCTCTTTTTTTATTTTGTTTTTTTCTGATTCTTTTGCCATATATCAAGAATTAAGTGCGACTCCATTCCAAGCATAGAGGCTTGTCTTAAAACTTTAGATTCTATGTCGCTTCGTCCTTGCCCCTCGAAGTCCTTAGACACTAGGGACGAAGTGGGGTCGCCCCGCACCCTTTTGTGGTGCGGGGTTAAAACAATAAAAATCACCCGACTATAGAGTGTAAATATGCTTCTATTGTAGCAAAAATAATAAATAAAGTAAACCCCGTTAGAAATTCCAGCGGGGTGCTAAATCCCGCCGAAATCATTCTGAAATCCAACCCACTAAATAAAACAAAAGGGTGTTATTTCTAACGGGGTAAACCCCAACTAGCACAACAACTGTTCCCGTGTAGTTCATCGCAAGATATTCTAGAATTTTTAGAAATTCCCTTATATTATGTCTGACACATAAAAAAGGGGGCCGTCCTGTGGACAGTCCCCGAATTATATTCACCCCGCAACCTTATGCAATATTTACAAAACGCTGTTTCCTCCTTATGGACCTTACAGCTATTACGAGGATTAGGGAACCAAAGATAATGAGTCCCCATTCATTCAACGTAGGTATAGCAGCAGAAAGAGGAGGACTACCTCCCGGCGCAGCAGGCGCTCCGGTTAAATCGGTCACGTTGAACGTTCCCCAGACTTTATTGTTAATAACATCTCTGCCTGGGCTAGAGACTGGAGCATTCCAAGCGCCACCATACCATACGTACAGGATTAACGTATTTTCATCAAGGCCCTTTGCGGACACTTCCGCGTCACTGTAATCAACAGTAATCACGGCGGTTCCGCCAGTGAGGCCCGTTACCTGCACGTCAACATACTTCAACGCTGCTTTTCCCGGAAGCGCGGTCGAAAATGTTGTGGATGTTACAGGGTCAGCCGAATAAGCGGACGTCACGATTGTGCCAGTGCCAACCGCGCCGACAATATCAACCGTTACGCTGGCGGCCACATTCACAAATGGAGGAGGGTCCGCCGTTGCAACAGCGATATCATCTGCGTCAGCCACGGCATCGGAGAGATTAAGCATCTCCCCGTCGATATACCATGGATCGAAATCCACGGTACCGCTCACAAGAGCGTCGGGACTAGCAGCCGAACCCCAGTAGTTGTTGGCGGCGTTGATCGTTGCCGCGCCTTGATTATTGAGAGCGAGAGGACCTGCCGGCAAACTGATAAATTTGTTTTTATCCGAAACTATGACTGTTCCGGTATAGCTTCCGGCATTTATGGCGTCAAAAGTGGAGCCGTTGATAGTATTGCCGGAAATCGTTACGTCGCGAGGCCCAAAAAACTCAATCGGACGAACCGCGTTGGTTAAGGTGTTGTTGGTGATGGCCAGGTCGCCGGTATTGTAAGCCGTAATGCCGCCGAATTCTTGGCTGGAAATTGCGTTGTTCGCCACGGTGGTGAGACCGGTGACGCCCGGAGGTCCGTCAAACTGCACAGCGCGCTTGCCGCCGATAATAGTATTGTTCTTTATGGTGTTGCTACCGGCGCCCATGCTTCCATCCATATGAATCGCATAGAGATTCCCGGTGCCGGCCGTGGCCATCGTAATAGTGTTTCCGTCTGCCGGGTTTGGACCGCCGATCATATTGCCCGTGGAGCCATTGGCCACGCCAATAGCCACGTCATCGGTTCCGCCGACAGGCCCGATAATCGTATTGCCCGACACGGTACTATTATCCGTACCGACACTGGTTCCCAGGCTATTACCGCCCAAGCTGATGCCGCGTTTGATGTTGCCCGTCAGTTCGTTTCCGGAGATTGTTATATCATGGCTGCCATTGTAGAGGTCAATGCCGTAGAAATTGCCGTCGACATGGTTGCCGGTGATAGGTACCCCGGTAGACGTCCAAATAACAATGCCTCCGCTCGCCCAGGTCATTGGAATGTTGCCGGAATTTCCGGTGACGGTATTACCCGTCACGGCGCCTGCGGTAACAGTGGAAATACTGATGCCATTCAAGGCCGCCGAGACTGTACCCGTGACAGCGTTCCCGCTGATCGTCACGTTTGGATTTGATCCCGAGCCGCCGTTACGATTGATACTGATGCCGTCCCGCGTGTAATCGCTGACATCATTGTCATTCAAAGTTAAAAGAGAACCGCCATACACAACCACCCCGAAACCTTCATAGGCCGGCGCAGCGGCGAAATTATGAATCGTGCTGGAAAAAAGACCGGCATTCGCGCCGTTGACATCGCGGAAGAACACTCCGTCAATCTGCGCTGTGCCTGGCGTCTTGTTCTTACTGTTTACGTCGAGCGTAAAGCCCTGGACGCGCACATCAATCGTACCGCCAGTGGCATAGGCAGCCAGGAGGTAGTCGTGGGTGGTTCCATTGTGCACCACCGAGCCGGTTCGCACGGCCGGAGCGAGGATGGTTGTCGTTGTTTCACCCGCACCAATCAGACTCAGAGATTTGGTTATCGTGATTTGTTCGGTGTAATTCCCCCCCTCCACATTGACGATGTCGCCAGGACTGGCAGCATCAATAGCAGGCTGAATCATCGTATATGTCTGACCAACCCCAACCTGCAGGGCTGCGCCATAGACATTACCGACGACTGCCATCGCTAACATCAGCGCGATGACGCTGAAAAACAGTTTCCCCTTCATGATATACTCCTTCCAGGTGAGTGAAGTAGTGAAATAGCGTAACCTTACCGTGCTTATCCGACTTCTTCCATAATGCACCGATTTCCTCAAAGCCAATATGTCCTCCCTCTTTAGAGTGAGCCAACTAACGTAAGGATAGTGTGGGATTTTATATGTTTCTATATAGCCTGCAAAGGCGGCGTTGATTTCAAAGCCTCCGTGCAGGAATTGTAAAAGAGCATTTTTCACTGTATCACGGAAAAGCCCTTGCGTCAAACCCCCCCCCCACTCAAAACGGGCAATAATTTTGTTCGGCTGGGATTAAATTATTTATCTTAAAAAAGCGGTAAAATTTAAAATTTTTTACCTACTTAACCGGCTGTTGATATAATGTTCATAAGATCCCTTGACATTAATCTGGAAATGATTTAATATAAAGATACGAAAAAATACAAAAGAATAATAAAGAGGAGGTGAAGAAACAGTAATATTAATAAAAGCTTAATATTCCTGTTTTTTTGCTGCTTACTCGGGAATAATTTCCCGGGAAAGAAAGCCCTTTAACAATCTATTAAATTTTGGTGAACAATTCAAATTAAAATTTTGGTGCTAGCAGGCGCCAATTTCGGATAATTTTTACCCGGTTTTACCGGGAGCTCAAATATCAGAAATTTTTGTAAAAAAATTTCTCTTGGATAGTAAACCAAGTAAAAAACTTTAAGAGAGTTTGATCCTGGCTCAGGATGAACGCTGGCGGCGTGTCTAAGGCATGCAAGTCGAATGCCTTGTAGCAATACAAGGCATGGCAAACGGGAGAGTAACACATTGGTAATCTACCTCGAGGACGAGCATAACCCTGCGAAAGCGGGAATAATACTCGATAATAGTGAGGGGGCAAAAGCCATTCTCACTTAAAACTCCGGTGCCTCGAGAGGAACCTATGGCCTATCAGCTAGTTGGTAAGGTAATGGCTTACCAAGGCTACGACGGGTAGCGGGTGTGAGAGCATGACCCGTCTCACTGGGACTGAGACACTGCCCAGACTCCTACGGGAGGCTGCAGTCAAGAATCTTCCTCAATGGCCGAAAGGCTGAAGGAGCGACGCCGCGTGCATGAAGAAGCCCTTCGGGGTGTAAAATGCTTTTAACTGGGACGAATCTATGACGGTACCAGTTGAATAAGGGGCTGCTAACCTCGTGCCAGCAGCAGCGGTAATACGAGGGCCCCGAGCGTTATCCGGATTTATTGGGCGTAAAGGGTCCGTAGGCGGCCCGTCGCATCTTTCGTTAAATCCATCGGCTCAACCGATGGCCTGCGAAAGAGATGAGCGGGCTAGAGATCGGAAGAGGCAAGCGGAATTGCTGGTGTAGGGGTTAAATCCGTTAATATCAGCAAGAACGCCAAATGCGAAAGCAGCTTGCTAAGACGATTCTGACGCTAAGGGACGAAAGCGTGGGTAGCGAATGGGATTAGATACCCCAGTAGTCCACGCCGTAAACGATGGATGCTAAGCTTTGAAAGTATCGACCCTTTCAGTGCTGTTAATTTAAGGTAACCCGTTAAGCATCCCGCCTGGGGAGTACGAGCGCAAGCTTAAAACTCAAAGGAATAGACGGGGACCCGCACAAGCGGTGGAGCATGTGGTTTAATTCGACGATAAGCGAGGAACCTCACCAAGGTTTGACATCAGGCTGCATTTCCTGGAAACAGGAAAGCCTTCGAGGGTGCCTGACAGATGCTGCATGGTTGTCGTCAGCTCGTGTCGTGAGATGTACCGTTAAGTCGGAAAACGAGCGCAACCCTTATCCTGTGTTTTATATGTCTCAGGAGACTGCCCGCTTTAAGTGGGAGGAAGGTGGGATGACGTCAAATCAGCATGGTTCTTACACCTTGGGCAACACACGTGCTACAATGGGAATTACAAAGGGACGCCAAATCGTAAGATGGAGCCAATCCCTTAAAAGTTCTCTCAGTTCGGATTGAGGTCTGCAACTCGACCTCATGAAGCCGGAATCGCTAGTAATCGTGGATCAGCTATGCCACGGTGAATACGTTCTCGGGTCTTGTACTCACCGCCCGTCAAGTCAAGGGAGTCGGCAATACCCAAAGGTCCTGCGCAAGCGGGAACTAAGGTAAGGCTGGTAACAAGGACTAAGTCGTAACAAGGCATCCGTAGCGGAAGCTGTGGATGGATCACCTCCTTTCTAGGGAGAAAAAAATCTCATTAGAATTGAAGCCCGCGGATGAGAAGTCCATTTGGATGGATCACCCGCCTCGCCAAGCTGAGCTTGTCTCAGCGAGGCGGGCCTCCTTTCTAGGGAGATATTCGGTGAAAATCGAAAAGTCGATCCTTTTGCTGTAAAAGGCAATTGGAGAATTGGCGCCTGCTAGCATTGAAATCACTAAAATAAATAAAATAACAAAAAACACGCAAATTTAATCGCGTGTTTTTTGTTTAAAAAATTTTATTTTAAAATATTAAGCAGCTTCAGCTTCTTCTTTTCTCTGCGTATTTCCAACCACACCCTCAAGGAAATCTCTTGCGGAGTTTTCGCTGATAAACCCTTTTATTCCACTTTTTTCTAGCTGTCCCTTTACTGCTGTTCTTATATTTTCAGGAATTTCTACTTCTAAAATATTTAAAGCGGCAAATATCCTATATGCTTCTTTTTCCAATTCTAAATCTTCCTTTAGTTTACCCTCTCGTCTTTTTCTAAAAGCCTCTTCTAAGATATCATCTGCTTTTTTTCTTGCTGCCAAAACCAATTCAGAAAACTCCCTGTCTTTTTCTTTTTCATCGGCCTCAACACCGGGTTCTTTCCCCCTAGTTTCTTCTGCCGGAGGAATTTCTCTTGGCTTTAATTGTCCCGGAAATGATTCTATCATATTTAAATAATTTTAGCCTTTTTAGCTTTCTACCACCTTCGATGCCTGCACATACGTGGCGGGCAGGTGTTTTTGTGTTTTTGCGCTTTTTTAAATAATTCCAATCTTCTCCTTTACTCTTTTTAAAGTCTCATTCGCTATTAATTCGGCTTTCTTCGCCCCGTCTTCCAGAATCTTTTCTACTTCTTTGTCACTAATCTTTTTATACCTTTCCTGAAAATCTGTCAAGAACTTCTTTACTACCTCGGCCAAGTCTTTTTTAAAATCTCCATAGCCCTTGCCTTTGTATTTAGCTTCCAGTTTCTTCATGGGCTCATCAGTTAGTAAAGAATAAATAGTTAACAAGTTAGAAATAGCCGGTTTGGCTTTTTCGTCATATTTAATTTCATGCCCTGAATCAGTCACGGCTTTCATAATTTTCTTAGCCGCTACCTCCGGCTTATCCGTTAAGCCAATATAATTATATTCGCTTTCCGCGCTCTTACTCATTTTTTTACTCGGGTCGTCCAATCCCATAATCCGCGCCCCTTCTTTCCTAATAACCACTTCCGGGATTTTAAAAGTCTCCCCGAACTGCGAATTAAACCTACGCCCTAAAGTTCGGCAAAGTTCAACGTGCTGAGCCTGGTCTTCTCCGACCGGCACCGCATCGGTATTATAAAGCAAAATATCAGAGGCCATTAGAACTGGATAATCAAAAAGCCCGAGACCAGATTTGCGAATGTTGCCTAAACTAATACATAATTCTTTGATTAATTTATTAATTTCTGACGATACAATAAGGGTTTCACTTTGGGCTATTATTCTTTTTTCTACTTCTTCAATGATTTTTTCAAGATCAACTTTTGTCTTATCTTTAAACTGTGTCATTCTAAATAAATCAGACATCCTGGCGACGCAATTTAGAATCCAAGTCAACTCCGTATGCGCGCTAATATCAGACTGCTGAAAAATAATTGATTTTTTCGGGTCTATGCCTGACGCTAAATAAATTTTAGCCACTTCAATAATTTTTTCCTTAAGCACTTCCGGCTCCTGCTTAACCGTAATGGCATGATAATCAACCACGCAAAAAATGCATTGATTTTTTTCTTGCATTAAAACCCACTGGGCAATCGCACCCAGATAATTGCCAAGATGCAAATTGCCGCTAGGCTGAACTCCGGAAAAGACTACTGGTTTGGCCATATTTTTATGATGCATTATCTTTATTATCTTTTTCTATATCAATTAAAGCCATTTTAATAATCTTAATAAATCTGTCCCAATCAATTTTTTTCAAAAAGGATTCTTTACCTGAACTAACAAGCGTCTCTTCAACAAATCCTTTTAAGCCATCAATTTCAGCTTTAATCCGCTGGCCTTGTTCTGTTTTTAAAAAAGATTTTCTTCGTTCATTATCATCTGCCTCTGACTCTTGATTTTGGTCCGCTCCTGGCTCTTGGTAGAATGGCTTAGACAAAAGAGCGATATCCATCATTTTTTGTTTAACTTTTTCCACGACAATTTTTAAATCTTCAATAGATTTTGGATCATCATAATAATTAGGAAGATATTTCTCTAAATATTTCCAGCCCTCTTCCCAGGCTCTTAATTCCTCTTGATAGGTTCCTTCAAAATTTTTAATGCTTGGCTTGATTCTTCCCTTATCTACTAGATGCCCTAGTTCATGAAAGGCGATGGAAAAAGTTATAGCTTCATCGGAATTATCTGGCAAATATAACTTTCCCTCTTCCCAATCAGCCATCCCCCAATGATAATCATTAAAAAAGGGATTTTCTTTTAATTCTTCGGGTGCCTGGCTGGAACCAATAATTTTAATATTCGGCTCTTTTTCAGTCTCTATTTTGCTGCGTTTTTCAAAACTCATATACTATTATTGTAATTTAATTATTGATTTTAGGCAAATATATGCCCCCTTTCGGCAAAGGGGGTTGGGGGATTTAAGGGAGAGGTCGGGCGAAACCTTAAACCCCCTTTATCCCCCTTGCTAAGGGGGACAGCGTTAGCCTGTTACGCTGGAGCCCCTTTTACGGAACTCCAGCGTATTTGTTTCTCGCCCATGAAAATTATTGTATCTTTCCCGCCAGAAATTGCTCATAGGCCGTCATATCAAAATGGCCATGGCCGGAGAGGTTAAATAAAATCGTTTTCTTTTCTCCGGACAACCTACATTTTTCCGCTTCATCAAAAACGGCTTTTATGGCATGAGCCGACTCCGGCGCCGGAATGATGCCCTGGTTTTTGGCGAATTTAACCGCAGCGGCAAAAACTTCTTTCTGTCCGTAAGCGATCGCTTCAATAATCTTTTCCTTATGAAGAAGGCTTACAATCGGCGCCGCGCCATGATAGCGAAGCCCGCCGGCGTGAATTGATTCCGGGACAAAATCGTGGCCCAAAGTATACATAAGCATTAATGGCGTCATACCAACCGAATCGCCAAAATCATAATCATATTTGCCTTTAGTCAAGCTGGCGCAGGATTTCGGCTCCACCGCTATCGCTCTTAATTTATTTTTATCGCCCCGCAATTTATCTTTGAGAAACGGAAAGCTAATGCCGGCAAAATTACTGCCTCCGCCGTGGCAGCCGATAATAATGTCCGGATAATCTCCAGCCTTCTCTAATTGTTTTTTCGCTTCCTGCCCGATCACTGTCTGGTGGAGCAAGACGTGATTTAAAACTGAACCCAAAGCGTATTTGGTGTCATCGTGCTTAGCCGCGTCTTCCACGGCTTCGGAGATGGCCATACCCAAACTGCCCGGCGTATTCGGAGATTCGGCTAACATTTTTTTACCTGCTTCCGTGGTGTTTGACGGGCTGGCGAAGCACTCCCCGCCGTAAATATTCATCATAATTTTACGATACGGTTTTTGTTCATAACTTGACCTTACCATATAGACGGTGCAACCCAAGCCGAAATAATTGCAGGCAAAACTTAAAGCCGCGCCCCACTGGCCGGCGCCGGTTTCTGTCGCCAGTCTTTTAACGCCTTCTTTTTTATTATAATAAGCCTGGGCTAAAGCCGTATTTAATTTATGGCTGCCGACCGGGCTCACGCCTTCATATTTGTAGTAAATTTTAGCCGGGGTATTTAATTCTTTTTCCAATCTGGTCGCTCTAATCAAGGGCGAAGGGCGAAAAAGTTTGTAAGCCGACCTTATTTCTTCGGGAATCTCTATTTCCCTTTCCGCGCTCATTTCTTGTTTGATTAATTCCTGCGGAAAAAGCGGAGCTAAGTCGTCGGAGGCCAAGGGCTTTTTGGTCGCCGGATGAAGAAGCGGGCTCAAAGGCTTGGGCAAATCAGGAACAATATTATAATAATGAGTCGGAATTTCTTTTTGATCTAAATTTATTATTGGCATATAATTTGTAATTATTAGTAAATAAATTATTCTATTATAAGCGAACGAGGTTTTTGTAATACCCCCTCCTGTCATTGCGAGTCCCGCCCGCAGGCGGGACGTGGCAATCTCACGAACTACAAATTTTCGCTCAAACCTTACCACTTTAAATTAATTTTTTTTATTAAATCAATTTTTCTCCTTTATGCTATTTTAGAGATTCGTTAGATTGCTTCGTCGCTCCGCTCCTCGCAATGACAAAATAACCGAAAAGTCATTCGCATGTGCGGCATTCGTAGCGCCGCTTTTTCGCGATAGCGAAAAATAACCAAAAGTCGCCAATATTCCCGTCCTCTGCTTTTGTAATAAAAATGTTTCATATTTAAATAATTTAATTTGTTTGAGAGGGGTAGCCAATTTCGACTACCCCAGAATAACAAAGATTAACTTACTGGTTTTACCAACCCACTCTGCTCCTTGATTTTTCCACCCTTTTTGTTGATGGGCCCCAAGGGCTAGTCCCCGAAGGCGGACTAAGTTGTCCTCCTGGTTGCGGTAAATCCCCCTGTTCCTTTCGGACCCCAACTATGCAACCGCACTTCTGACATACACCATCAACAATCTCACCGCCGCAAGCTCCACCCCTGACAGGTCTGGGGCAAGTTAATTTTTCAGCCATAACAGGCCTCCATGTTAAAAATGAACAATTAAACATATAATAAATGAACGATTCCGCATTAGTCTGTAACAATAAAAAAAGCTTCCCATCTCTTAAATATAGAAAAAACTATATTCAAGGGACGGAAAGCTTTGCTTTACGCGGTACCACCCTTTTTCCCACCTACGCTCTATGAGCTCCGGCGGGCAAGGTCTTAAAACCCTCACCGGCGAATTAAAAAAATCCGCCAGTAAACGGATTCTAAACCACTTTACCGACTCTGTCCTTCGTCCCGAGTACTCGGGACTACAGATGACATCAGTTAGCCTATGGTTACGGAGGCAACCGGGTCTTCACTCTTGCAAAGACCACCCTTTCCAGTTTTCTGGAAGAATTCAGGCCCAACCCTCCGCTCTTGGGCGGAGGACCTGAATAGGTTTTACAATTTTTAAAGTATAATATTATAATAGCATAATAAAAATTGTTGTCAAGAATGGCCAAAAAACATCACAGTCCTCTATGAATGAAAAACTGCGACGGAGCTAAAAATTGATTTTTTAGGTTATATTTGTCCATTTTAATTTTTCTTTTACAATATTAATAGCATATGATGATAGAAAAATTATAATGGGTTTCATTTATATGGTAACCCCAAGAACATGGACTAGTGGCAGTGCTGTGATAAAATGTACCATACGATTGACTTCCAACAACGTATGTATAATAACCAGCATATCCATAGTGCTGGCAAAAGCACGTTGCAGTGGAAGCACGGTTATCTGCGTCTGCATCTAGCCCTTCATTGTATTGCCAATGTCTTGGATCTGTATAAACTCCATAGACGGTAGCTGTCCCAGCCACCCCAAAAATTGTTTTACCGGCTGCAATATTTGCTGCAGTTAAGTCCGCGTCCATAGCGGGAAAAGTAGCGGTATTCATATAGCAATAGCCGGTGTCAGCGGAATTTACACAGGCGTTAGTATCAACATATTTGGCCGTATCATCAACGTAACAATTGGTTTTAGTGGTAGTAGTGGAATCAGCACATTCCGAGCCGAAAGCATAATAACTATTGTCAGTCGGGACAAAACATGAATTTTCTTTAGCTTCATTGCATAAATCAGTTGTTAGATAACGGGCGGTATCATCAACGTAGCAAGTGGTTTGCGTAGAAGTGGTTGACTCGCCACATTCTGTCGGATACCATTCTCCCTGCGTAGTTATCCTATTCGCTATATATTCGGCTCGCTCTATTATAGACCCGTCTTTATTAGCGACCACAGCCGAAGAACTAAAATCATTATCCGCGTTGTTGGCGCCTAAAATATTTTGGGTAAAATCCTGGTCGGAAGAATTCGGAGCGGCCGTAGGCTCAATAAAAGATGCATAAACCCAAACAGTGGCTATCGCAGTTAAGGTTAAAACAATAGTAGTAAAAGCTCGATAACCGAGTTTTTTCAGCTGAATTTTTAAAAATTGTTTTATATCGCCTTTCTCCATTCTAATTTTAAAATAATACGAAACACACTAAAATTAATTCTCAAAACAATAAAGTCTATGAACAGTATCGCAAGCGCGATTTGAATACATAGTCCACGATGAATCAACCTCGCTTGGCTTCCCTGATTTGCCAATTGCCGGAGATGACGCCTGGCTCGACCAATCACTGCAGGTATCGCCAGTAGTGCGAGTACCATTAGAAAGGGTACTTGTCCAGACATCGTCTGTAGGAACGCTCACATTGTTTTCATCTCTATCAATCGCGGCGTCCAAACTGCCATCAATCAAATCAGCCAGAGAATCAACCACTTTTGTGCCATTAAGATTATAATAAGCCTGGCTCGTGATATAATCCTTGGCATCGGTGGAATCAGTGGAAACCCACGCGGCAAATGTTCCGTGGAGACCGGTGGTTGACGCAATTACATTGCAAATTTCATTAGCTCCCGCCCTCCCGTCCAAATCCGTATCGTTCCAGGTGGAAAATTTCCCATTGCCGCTCGCCGAGGTAATAAATACTAATTTTGAAGATGAACAAACCCCGGAAAGACAGTTATTTACACATTCATTACTAAAACTGCAAGAAGCGCCATCAGCTTTTCTGCGGCTATCAAGATAATTTATGACATATTCCATTCTTTCAACCAGACTGCCGTCGTTATTTGAAGCCACTAGGGATGAGCTAAAATCATTATTGGCGTCGTTATTGCCTAAAATATTTTGCAGGAAGTCCTGGTCAGAGTCATTGGGTCCGACCGAGGGCTCAACAAAAGCGGCATAAACATAAACCGTAATAACAGCGGTTAAAGTTAAAATAATAACGGTCAGGGCTCTTTTGCCTAATTCTTTTAGATTTAGAATATTTGCTATTTTTTTAATCAAACTCTTCATAGGCCTTAATATTTTCTAAACTGATAAATAATAGATGCGTATACTATGGTATAATCTCAAAACAATAAAGCCTGGCTGACCCAGAGCAGGACATCGCGCCAGCTTGGACCCAGTCCGTTGCCGTAACGTGCATTCTGCCAATCATGGCCTTAACACCGCCGCTATTTGTCCACCATACGCCTCCAGTACTACACTGGTCGTATTCACCATCTGTATTTTTAGTCCCGGAAGTCAAAGTCCCGGTCCAAACATAATCGCTTCCGGTTGCTCCTGTTTCGAACATATTTATTGAGTTATCAAGACTGCCATCTACCAAGTCCGCCTTTGAATCAACTACTTTTGTAGCCAGGTCTACAAGATAATACGATGAATCGGGTATCCGGTCCTTGGCATCTACGCTAGTGGAAGACAGCCAGGCCACGAATGTATCTTCAATCCCTTGAGCTGCGGCCAAGACATTGCAGATTTCATCAGCGCCTGCCAACGCGCTTTGATCTGTTTGCGCCCATTGGTCTATATCGGATGAGCCGCTAACCGAAGTCGTAAATACCCTCATTTGCGCCGCCCTACATGCTCCCAAAGATGAACAATGGTGGGAAGAACATTGGCTATCATAAGTGCAAGGCGCGCCATCGGCCTGGACATAACTGCCCGCAACTCCAAAGATAGTTACGCCAGATTCAATATTACTGGCGACTAAATCCGCGTCCATATCAGAAAAATTAGCCGTGTTCATATAGCAATAACCAGTATTGCTGGCAGCGCTACAGGCGTTGCTGTCAACATATCTAGTTGTGTCATCTACATAACAATTGGTCTGGGTGGAAGTTGTAGAATCAGAACATTCAGTATTGAAAGCGTAGTAGCTATTATCAGTCGGAACAAAACATTGGTTTTCTTTAGCTTCATTGCATAAATCAGTCGTTAAATAACGGGCCGTATCATCAACATGACAATTAGTTTGCGTCGCTGTGGTGGATTCTCCGCATTCGGTTGGAACCCATTGATCGTTGCTATTTAATCGGCTGGCAAGATATTCTAATCTTTCTACAATACTGCCCGTGCTACTGGCCGTAACTAAAGACGAATCGAAATCATTATTAGTATTATTGGCGCCTAAGACGTTCTGGGAAAAGTCCTGGTCATAATCAGCCGGTCCAGTTGAAGGCTCGACAAAAGCGGCGATATGCATCAGGTCAGGATATTTGGGGTTAGATTCAGCCGAAGCCAAAACACCGCTCACCCCGAAAATAGTCGCTCCATTTTTAATATTGGCAGCCGCCAAATCAGAATCCATAGCGGAAAAGGTGGCGGTGTTCATGAAACAATAGCCCGAGTTGCTTGCCGCCGAACAAGCATTCGTATCAATGTATTTAACCGTATCATCAACATAGCAATTAGTTGCTGTCGTGGTGGTGGAATCGCTGCATTCCGAGCTAAAAGCATAGTAGCTATTGTTAGTCGGGACAAAACATTGGTTTTCTTTGGCTTCATCACATAAATCTGTGGTTAAATAACGGGCGGTATCATCAATATAGCAATTGGTTTGCGTCGCTGTAGTAGATTCGCTACATTCAGTCATATATAAGCCTTCGGACAAATATTCCAGCCTCTCAATAACACTGCCGTCGTTATTGATTGTAACCAGAGACGAATTAAAATCATTATCCGCGTTATTGGCGCCTAAAATATTCTGAATAAAGTCCTGGTCAGAATCATTCGGCCCAGCGGTTGGTTCAACAAACGCAGCATAAACCCAAACCGTAACAATAGTGGTTAGGGTTAAAATAATAACCGTCAGGGCTTTTTTACCTAATTCTTTTAAATTTAGGAAATTAGCTATTTTTTTAAATAAATTCTTCATATTTAGATTGCCTATAGCAAAAAATAGGCAGGAAAAACTACCTTGGTTATCTAGATTTATTTTACCATTATTCTGGGCTAAGCTCAATATTAAAACTGCCCCCCAAACATTGACAATTAGATTAATTCCCCCTATAATCTAAATGTGAAATAAATAATTTTTATATTATTTTATTATTTTATTTTTAAGTACTTTAAACTTATGCCTCTAATCCCGACAGTTATAGAAAAAGACGGCCACGTGGAACGGGCCTATGATATTTATTCACGGCTCCTAAAAGACCGGATTATATTTTTGGGCGAGCCGATTACCGACCATGTCGCTAATATTATTATTGCCCAGTTTTTATTCCTGGACGCGGAAAGCAAAGACCGGGATATTAAATTTTATATAAATTCTCCCGGCGGATCCGTCACGGCCGGCATGGCGATTTACGATACGATGCAATATGTTAAATCCGACGTTTCCACTATCTGCGTAGGCATGGCCGCTTCTATGGGCGCGATGCTTTTAGCTTCCGGCGCCAAAGGGAAAAGATTTGCTTTGCCTAATTCGGAAATAATGATTCACCAGATTATGGGCGGAGCCGAAGGCCAGGCCACGGATATTAAAATCAGGGCCGAGCATATTTTAAAGATCAGGGATAAGATGAATAAGATCCTAGCTTTCCACACCGGCCAAAAAATTACTACGATTGAAAAGGATACTGACCGCGACAGATTTATGGATACGGAAGAAGCGAAAAAATACGGAATCATTGATAAAATAATTACCAAATAGATATAAATAAAAAACGGTATCGCAAGATGCCGTTTTCTTGTTTTGCCTGCCTCGCCCTTGCGATGGCCGCCTAGACAGTGATATAATATAGTCATCGGCCAATAATGGCTGAAAAAACCATCTCAAAAGGAGCTTCAAGGTGAAAAACAAAATCAACCAGACCGGCTGGGATCTATCCCAGAATTTCCCGAATCCGTTCAACTGAGCCAGCTCCCGGGCGAACCAAGGGGGTTAGACTTGCCAGACACATGACAAGTTTAACCTCTTTTTTTTATTTTAGCGCCAACCGTTTAATGCCCCCTTTCGGCAAAGGGGGTAAGGGGGATTTTAGCTTCTTAACTTATCTTAAACCCCCTTTATCCCCCTTGCTAAGGGGGACAAGAATACTTTCCTCGCATGACAGGGGTATTTATTTTCCTCCATTTAATCTCGGTTTTTCAACGCTTTACAAACTTCAAATCTTATGCTAAGATAATTTTATAAATTTAAATTATTAATGAAAGATTGTTGTTAGGAAAAAGGAATAATTTTAAAAAATTTTTTCCAATAAATACCGGACAAACTCAATAAATTTGTGAAAATAACTAATTACTCTAGAATATTCTCTGGAACAAAAATCAAAAAATCGTTTGTCGGCCTTAAGAGCTTAAGGCTTATTGGGTTGCGAAAAAATAGTTAAATAGAGCCTCCTAACAACAGAATTAAATTCTATGGAATATGTAATTTACCTTATTCTGGCTGTGGGCGGTTTTTTTGTTGGCTATTGGCTAAGGAAAAAGCAAGCTTTAGGCCAGATTAACAGCGCCGAGGCCAAGGCGGAAAAAATTCTTAACGAAACCAAGACAAAGCAAAAAGAACTGATGCTCGTTGCCCAGGATAAAGCTTTAAAAATCATTGAAGAGTCTAAAAAGGAAGAAAACCAGCGCCGGCGGGAAATAAACGACCTGCAGACCAGGTTAGAAAAAAGAGAAACCGCTTTCTCCCAAAAATTACTTGAATTGCAGGAAAAACAGCAACAGCTTTTTGACAAAGTCAACAAAGTTGAAGAAGTAAAAGAAAAAATAAAGCAGATTAAGGAAGAGCAGATGGCGAAGCTAGAAAAAATCGCCAAGATGACAAAAGATGAGGCCAGAGAAGTCTTATTAAAGAACGTGGAAGAAAAAATGAAAGAAGATTTGCTCGTCCGCATTACTAAATTGGAAAAGGAAGCGAGCGAAACTATAGATGAAAAAGCTAAAGATCTGATGGCCGGAGCCATGCAACGCTTGGTTTCTTCCTACACTCCGGAAATAACCACCACCACGGTTGACTTGCCGAGCGACGAGATGAAAGGCAGGATTATCGGCCGGGAAGGCCGCAATATTAAGGCCATTGAGCAGATAACCGGCGTAGAAATTATTGTTGACGATACGCCTAACGCTATTACTATCTCCGGCTTCTCCCCGATCAGAAGGCATATTGCCAAAAGAGCTTTGGACTATTTAATAAAAGACGGCCGGATTCACCCGACTAAGATTGAAGAAGCGATTGAGGTGGCTAAAAAAGAACTGGCTTTGGATATTAAAAAAGCCGGAGAAGAAGCGATGTATGAAATCGGCGTTACCGGACTTGACCCGAAATTAGTCCAGATTATCGGCCGCTTAAAATACCGCTCCAGCTACGGGCAGAACGCCCTTAGCCATTCCATTGAAGTGGCTCATCTTTCCGCTCTTTTGGCGGAAGAATTAAAAGCCGACGTGACCTTGGCGAAAAAAGCCGGGCTATTGCATGATATCGGTAAAGCCGTTGACCACGAAGTTCAGGGAACTCATCCGGAAATCGGCCGCGATATCGCGAAAAAATTCAATCTCCCCCAGGAAGTTATTGACCCGATTGAAACTCATCACGACGACCATCCGCGCGGCCTGACCGCCGTAATCGTTAAAGTGGCGGACGCGATCTCGGCCGCCCGTCCAGGCGCCCGCTATGATACTTATGAGCGTTATATCCAGCGCTTAGAAGAACTGGAAAAAATCGCCACTTCTTTCCCAGGCGTGGAAAAATCTTACGCCATCCAAGCCGGACGGGAGGTTAGAGTCTTTGTCATACCGGAAGAAATTGACGATTTAGCCGCCCATGATTTAGCCCGCGAAGTGGCGAAAAAAATTGAAGCGGAATTAAAATATCCGGGAGAAATAAAGGTTAATGTTATTCGTGAGATGCGCGTTACTGAATACGCCCGATAAAAAATAATTCCCAAGAATCCTAAGAATCTTAAATATCTCAATAATCCCATGTTAAACATTCTCTTTATCGGCGATATTAACGGTAAAATCGGCCGGCAAGCGGTCGCTAAAATTTTGCCAAAACTAAAAAAGTCTCAAAAAATAGATTTCGTTTTTGCCAATGCGGAAAATTCCGCCCACGGCACCGGCGTGACTGAAGAGACTTTGAAGGAATTGATGGAAGCGGGCGTTGACTATTTTACCAACGGCGACCATGCTTTTGATAAGATTAAGCAGATTGGCTGTTATGAAAAATTTCCGGTCATTCGTCCGGCTAATTATTCTTGCGATGCCCCGGGAAAAGGATACGCGGTTGTAGAAAAAGAAAAATCTAAAATATTGCTGGTAAATCTTATCGGCCGGGTATTTATGGCCCAAAATTATGACTGCCCCTTTAGAAAAGTAGATGAAATTCTGGCTAAGTTTACAAAAAAAAGCTTATCTGCTATAATTATCGATATACACGCTGAAGCCACTTCGGAAAAAGTTGCTTTAAAGCATTATCTTAATGGAAGAGTGAGCGCGGTTGTTGGGACTCATACGCATATTATGACGGCGGATACGGAAATTTCTAAAGAGGGTACGGCTTATATAACGGACATCGGCATGGCTGGTTTCGCTGACGGCTGCATCGGGGTTGATAAAGAAGACATTATTAAAATTTTCTTAACCCAGATAAAACAGCCGCATACTATTCCGGAAAAGGGCCGGGCGATCTTTAACGCCGTTTTAATAACTATCGATTCAAAAACCGGCCAGGCCAGAAACATAAAACCAATAATTAAAACAATAAATATAGAATAGGTTAGTTAATTAGTTGACTAGTGATTAGGAGCATTCCAGCTACCTAATTACTAATTACTAATTACTAATTAACTAAATGTATGAATAAAGCAGGACTAATTGAAAAAATAGCCGAAGCAGCGACCGTAACGAAAAAACAAGCCGAGGACATGATTGAAACCCTGGTAAAAACCATTGTCTCCGAACTAAAAGCCGGAGGTGAAGTGACGATTGCCGGTTTTGGCACGTTTTTAGCCAGAACCCGCCACGCCCGCGGCGGGGTTAATCCGCAAAAACCGACAGAGAGGATTAAAATCCCGGAAGTGAAAGTGGCTAAATTTAAAACCGGAAAAAATCTAAAGGACGCTTTAAAAGGAAAAATATAATTTCTAGGTTAAAATAATAAAAAACAACCGCCTGTTTTAAGGGGTTGTTTTTTATTTTGTGCACCGTGCTGGAATCGAACCAGCAACCTTATCCTTAAGAGGGATCTGCTCTACCAATTGAGCTAACGGTGCGGAAATAACATTCGACCATTAACAATTAACTGTTAAAAATTAATTTTTTGTTTCTTTATAATAATGAAATTTTCTTTTTCCTCTTACTAACCTTTTGAATTTTTCTATATCAAATCCCGCCATCAAATAACCAAAAATCTCTCCTTCGCTCCAATAGATTAACTCACTCTTGGCGTAACGCATCGCTTGTCTATAAAACTTTTTATCTTTAATCAAAGATTTTGATAAGGAACATTTCAAATCTAGCCATAAATCGATTCTCCCCATTTCAAACCAAAAGGAATATGGATAGAGGCGGCAATCTAACGGCCGATAATTATGGATTAGACAAAGTTTTTTTCTTCTATCATAAAATGGGCAACGTTTATTTTTGGTGTTAAGCAAATTTCCATCATACAAATTCTCACTCTTATTAATCTTTCTCAATCTCTTTTTATCATATTCAGAGAAAAATGGCGTCCATTTCTTGCAGCAATCTATTTTACATTCTAAGCATATTTTATCACACAATCTTTTGAATTGGTTTGCTTTCATAACTTAATCTTGAAGTTAACTGTCAAAAGTTAATTGTTAATAGTTATTACCCGTGGCTGGGGAGAGGATCGGACTCTCGACCTTAGCGTTATGAGTGCTACGCTCTAACCAACTGAGCTACCCAGCCGTGAATAAATCAAAATTAAACTCAACAATTTTTAATTAGAACTAATTTTTGTTTTTATTCCTAAAATTGTGCCGGTTCCTACCCCCAGGGCATAAACTATAATCGCGATCATACTCCGTTGCCTATCAAGTTGGGTTAAAATATTATAAAGCACAAGCATTGTCACTATAGTCACGGCAAAAGAAAGAGCGGCAGCAGAAATAGCTTTTTCTTTAGCTATGAAACGCCAATTGAGAGTTAATAGGAAGTCTTGTAGAACGCCTGCTAAAAAATAAATAATAAGATGATAGTCCATGGCCATTGATTTATTTTTGATTTTTTTGATTTCCTTGGCAAAGTGCACTCGGCAGGAATCGAACCTGCAACCTCTTGGTCCGAAGCCAAGCGCTCTATCCAGTTGAGCTACGAGTGCTAATTTAAAGAACTCCCAAAGGAGTTCAAAATTATATTAGCACATTTTTCAATAAAAAACAACCCCCGGACTTTCAGGGATTATTTTTTATTCTCTAGCCCTATTTAAAGGTTCTCTTCTAAAAATTTCCTTATCTCTTTTTCTTTCTCCTCGGCTATCTCTTTTGTATTGCCCTCAATTGTAATCCGCAGCAATGGCTCGGTGTTGGATGGCCGGATATTAAGCCACCAATCTTTGTATTCAACGGTCAGACCGTCAAGTTCGTCTTGCTGGCCATCGCTGAATTTAACTTTAGCCGCGGCAATTATCTCCTTTGATTTATCGGTCTTTGTATTTATTTCATCAAGTTTAAAATACGGATTCAACCCCTCAACGATTTCCGACAATTTTCTATTTTCCTCGGAAATTAAGGAAAGCAGGATCATAAAAGCGATAAACCCGGAATCAGCATAATAATTATCGCGGAAAGAATAATGGGCTGATAACTCCCCGCCCATAATTCCGCCCCCGTCTTTCATCGCCTTGGCGACATTGACATAGCCGACGGCACCACGAAGCGGGCGCCCACCCCACTGTTTAACTTTCTCCCGCACCGCCCGGCTGCAAATAAGATTATAAGCGATTCCGGTTCCGGGATTATGTTTTAAAAAATGCTTGGCTAAGAGCATTAAAGCGGTATCAGCTTTAATAAAATCTCCTTTTTCGGTAACAAAAAATAATCTATCCGTGTCGCCGTCCATAATTATTCCGAAATCGGCCCCGACCGCAACGACTTTTTTCGAGATTTCAATTTGCGATTCCGGAAGCAACGGGTTTGAAGGATGCGCCGGAAAAGTTCCATCCAAAGTAAAATTTAAGGGGATTATTTCTCCCGGCAAATTTTTAAATAAAATAGGCGCGATTTTCCCGGCCATTCCATTTCCCGCGTCGACCACTATTTTTAGAGATTTTAATTTGGGGATATCAATGAATGATAAAACATGTTCAATATATTCGGGGATTATGTCTTTTTCAATTACCGTTCCTTTGATTTTAGCTGGAGCAAAAGTCTTATCTTTCATAAATTCCCACAGTTCCGTGCCTCTAAGCCATCCTATTCCTCCTGGTTCGTGAATCGGAAATTTCATGCCATTATACTCTTTCGGATTGTGCGAGGCCGTAATATATATTCCAGCGTCATATTTTTTCCCCACCGCGAAATAAACCGTGTCAACCGCCACCATTCCGGTGTCATGGACATTTACGCCCTGGCTCACTATGCCTTCAATTACTGCTTTTGATAATTCCGGAGACCCTAGGCGCATATCCCGTCCCACTAAAATGGTTTTAGCTTTTGTGAACTCGGCATATGCTTGGCCGATTTTAAACGCCGTTTCTTCATTTATTTCCTCCGGGTAAATTCCCCTGACATCATAAGCCTTAAAAATTTTTGGATTTAAAGCCATAAATTTATTCCTTAGCGATTTTCCAGAAACTCTGGAAATATTGCAAATAGCCCAAAGCTACTTCTTGATTAATTATTTCAATCAGAATAAGCGGGGTGGTATATATCTGGATAAAAATCCTATCTTTAAAAATTTCTGTGTTAGCCGGTACTAAATAATTTTCCGGCAGATACTTAGTCGTCCGCGAAAAATTGCTTTGATGTTCGGTTATCTCTTTCCTCTGCCATTTATAGGCAATCATACTTATAATAATTTTTTTTTCTTTTACAAAATTCTCATAATTTAAAAATAAATTCCCCATGGCTTCTACCCATTTATCGCCTCCCGACCCGATCGTATAAACTCTGTCGCCTCTTTTTAAATCTTTCATTACCCGGCGGTAAGCCGTCTGCCAGCCTTCCTTGCCTTCGTAAATATTAATCTGCGGCGCTTTAAAGCGGCCCTTGGCCTTTATCTTGGAAACAATTTCTGTTGCCAAATCAAATTGGTCTTTTGCCCGGTTGCTTAAGACTTCGGGGTTGCCTACCTTAAAATATTTTTTGCCCTTTTTTATCGTTTCCTTAACTAAATCTCTTTTTTTAAGATTATCTAAGCTTTCATAAACAATATTCCGGTGTTTACCGGTCTTTTTTATTATTTCCCCCGATGGGGTTTCACCGCTTTCTAGCAAAGCGCAAAAAACCAAGGCCTCATTCGGGGATAAACCTAATTTTATCAGTTCTTCTTGCATAGGGATAATTTTACCCTATTTTTGGCGGAAAAACAAGCCTTAATAATTATCATCATAAAAGTATTGACAAACTATAAAGACTATGCTATCCTGATATATTAAAATGTTCCTTCAAAATTAACCCTTTAAAAAGGAGGCTTTATGAAAAAATTGTTGGTTATCTCCGTGCTGGCTGCCCTACTCGCTGGCAGCCCGGTTTTCTCCCAGAATCTTTTTGATTCCCGCTTCCTGCTGGGAAATTCGGCCACGTTAAAGTTTGATCATTTCCATGACTGGCAAAGCTGGACTAGTTTTGTAGAAGTATCGCCGACGAATAAATATGCCCTGCTTGAATTCGGACCGAAGTTTAATTTTCCTGGCGGAGCCTTAAAACTGCGAACCGGCTTCAACGTAAGCATCTCTGACATCGGCGCAAAATACGTAAACCAACAGGCCTTGGTATTTTTCGTTAAACAGGGCAACTTGGTATTGTCATCCGTAAATGAAATCAAAGACATAACCAGGAATAATCCTTTTCATTGGTCGGCCAACCAATATTATTATGAGCATGACCTGAAATATGGCCGATTTTCCGCTCATCTTGAAGCAGTCTGGTGGGAAAATGGGTATAAACCTTTTACCGGGCTTACCTGCTCTTTTCCGGTCGGGCAAGGTAATTTAGTTATCTGGCCGGGCTGGCAAATAGGCGAGAGCAGAAAGATACTTGCCGTTGAGTATAATGCCTCATTCAAATGATCCCAAGGGGGACTAGAAATACAAAGCGGACTTCTTAAGAAGAAAAAGAAATCCGCTTTTTTATATCCAAATTTTGTCTAAGCTTTTCTAAAATACAGCCAAATTCCTCCGAGACCCCACCAAAGCGCGACTAAAGCTAAAATCCAGCCGACAAAAGGCACGGAAAAGATAAACCAGCAGATGACGATACCGACAATCATGGCCCAAATTAAAGAATCTTTTTTCTTTTCCCAAAATTTTTCTAAAACGCTCCGGCCAATCATAATCCCGGCTAAAATTTTGGCCATAAATAAAGCAATTATCCAAACGCCAAATAAAATCAAAGCTAAAGGCAGACCAATGACAGTAAAAATCAAAAGGATGGCAATAATCGGAGTTAAAAACATAACGACCGCGCCCCAGCCGATAGAAGCACCTACTTTTTCAAGCATTCTGTTTGTCAGTTCTACAATCTGCTTTCGCCACAAACTGATTAAAACCAAGCCAACCACTAAAGCGGCAAAAATAGAATACAATCTCCCCCAGAACCAGCCAACAAACCTAAACTCTCCCGCCTTTTCTACTTTCGGAAAATTATGCTTGACTTCGCCGGCAACCGAGGCTTTATCGGAAATAACCGCCTCATTACTGCCGGTATAAGTCAGATTGCCGCCGATTTTAGCCCCCTCGGAAATAGCTAAAAGTTCGCTTTTATCTTCATAACTAAATCCTTTCTTTTCCGCGCGTATCCTGTCTTTCAATCTTATCCTTACGTCCTTGCCGATTTCCCCAGCAATGGTGGTTTTTTGACAGGTGCCATATAAATCACCGCCGACTTTCCCCCTGATTTCCGCGGTGGCTCCGGCTATAAACATATCCCAGCCTGCTTCCGCATTTTTATCTAAAATAATGGAAGCGCCAAAGGCATTGATATTGCGGGCAATTTTTCCTCCTAAGTTAACGGAATTGCCCGCCACCCTGACATTACCGTCTATCTGGCCGCTGATATTAACTGATTGACCGCCACAAATAACGTCGCCATCCACCTTTCCTTTGATGTTAATGGTTTGGCCGGCACAAATAACATCGCCGGTAACCGTCCCGTCAACCGTAATATTAGCCGCCGCGGCATACAAACTTCCTTCAATAACTTCACCCTCGGCAATATAAACTGAATCCCCGGTTTTTACCGCAAAGGCCTTGGCGCTTATGGGCAAAGCTAAAAGCAAGATAAAGGAAAAAATAATCGCTAATTTTGTTTTTGCCATAAAATTATGGTTAAGTTAATTATATTATTATAATAACATAAAAAAACAAAATTTATAAGCTTTTTAAAGAGGTGATTTCTCAAATTTCCATTCGACTTTATCACCGGCTTTTAATTTAAATTTATCCGCGGCCACCGGGGCAAATTTGCCATTCACATAATATACCCAATATTTATTGTCTAACCCATTTTTTTTATCCCCAATCCTCTCAATAAAAACGCCCAGGCTATACATTTTCGTCTGTAAAAAAATCTCTGCCTGCCCGGTTCCCTCTTGCAGAAGGTCAGAAACGGTCATTCCCTCTCTAAATTCTATCTCTAATTTTTTTGTCTCTTCGGAGATAAAATCAATGGATAAAAAAACTTTTTCTATCTTAGGCGATTCTTTTACCGCTGGTATCTCTTCCTCTTTATAACCAGAAACCGGCCCTAATTCAGCTGGATTACTTATATTTAAATCTTCTGATTGTCGCGGAAAATCACCTCGGGAGCAACTGCTAAGCAAACCGGAGGCCAAAATTAATAATATTATAATAAATTTTTTCATATCTATTTTATGGCGCCCGAATAGGCAAGGGCGCGGACAATATCCCAATCCTGGGCAGAGGCTGGTAAATAATTGAAAACTTCCACGAAAATGCGGATGCCGGCACGCTCTGAAGTTAAATTACGCTTCTCGGGGCGTAAACCATAGGCCATCGTATCTATTGCGTTTTTATCGCTGGAATTTTTTATGTCCGCTTCTCTTTGAAAAACTTTTTTAAATTCTATCTTGGCTTTATCCTCAACCGCGGGATTATTTTTACCAGGCAATATTCCGTCACTAATTCTAATAACGTCCTCCCATTCGACCGGCGTGTCTGGCAATTTGCCAAAGGTTGCTTTGTATGAATTCAAAACACCCGCTCGCTCGCCCGCGCCTAATTTTTGGATATTTTTAGTCCCATAAACGACAAAATTAGTAATGGCATTAACCTGTCCGCCGCTTAATCCTTTTACATTTTCTGTCAATGGCCCAGTATATTTATTTATTCCTTCCTTTTCCTTAATTAAATCCCGCTTCGCTCCGATATCCGCTATTATTAATTCTACCTTGCTAAAATTAATCAGGCCGGTATTAATAATATTTTCAACCGGCTGGGAAGTATCGGGATTGGCAACTTTTACGCCTAAAACTTCTTCGACTTCATTTTCATTTTTAATTTCCTTATCTTTCAAAGAAGCATCTTCAGAAACATTATTATTCTTTTTTTGATCTCCAATACAGATTCTTTTTCTTCCATTTTCCTGTTCCGCCGTTAAGACGCAATTAGCCGGTGTTAATGACAAAACATTGCGGTACTGCCAGTTATCAACACAAGTGTTTTGCCACTGGTCATATTCTACGCTAGCGCAAGAAGTGGGAGAAAAAAAACCTCCACCGCCAGTTGAAACCGGAGCCGAGACTGCTATTTCTACCTCGCCGCTAGAAACAAATCCGTCTTTTTCAGCGGATAAAGTATAATTGCCGCTTGGCAAAATTGCCACCACTTGTCCGGAACTATCAGTTATATAATCTTGATCACCGCCTTTAACAGTCGCCCCTTCTAATCCTAACCAAGATTGACCGTTAAAATATTCAACCGTGATAGTAATACTTTCACCGGAACTTAAAGTACTTTTATCTACGGTTAGCTTCGTTGGCGGCGGAATGTGGTAATAGCCAACCGGAAAACTTTTGCCGGATAGCGCAATAACCGCGTAAGGCGTCATTGATTTATTGTTCCATTCAGAGACGCCCGCTATCCACCAGAATCCCCCATCCGAATCGTCCTGCAAAGATTGCAAATGGGTAATAGGAGTATTTTCTCCTTTAGTCCAGCTAGCTGGGACCTCCCCGGCTTTATATAAAGCGGAAATCACCCAGGCATCAGAGCCGGAGTCGCTGTCAGTCCCCCACGCTGGATTATTCATAAATCCGCCGTCATCGTTTTGTAGTGTCCGCAGATAAGATACGGCGTTAGTTATGACTAATTCCTCTTTACCTATGCCAGCTTCTATCAGCGCCATTATCGCTGCCGCTGTATCGTTACTGTCGCTGTCCTCGCCGACATTGTATCCCCAGCCGCCGTTGCCGTTTTGATTTTTCAGTAAAAACTCCTTAGCGGCGACTGCTTCTTTTGAATCAACCTGATAAATAGAAGCTAACGCCAAAACTGACCAAATATCATCATTCACTAAAGAAGCGTCTCCCATTTGGCTGCCGCCATAATAACTTTTTAATTTAGCCACATAATCAAGATTGCCAAAAGTTGTTGGATTTTCTCCGGCTGCGGCTAAAGCTAAAATAGTTTTGGCATAATCATTTGCCGGGTTAAAACCTCCTTCCGGGACACTACTTAAATGGCTGACTAATACGTCAGTTTCTCCGGCCGAGATTAGCGCCTGAGTAATCCAGGCGTCTTGAGTTTGGCTGGAAATATAAGTTACGGCTTCCGGAATTCCGGCTAAAACAAAGTTTGGCAAAAATATTAAGGTTAAGACCACCAACCCAATCAAAAAAATTGTTTTCATAATAAAAAATTCCACTTCAAGTGGAACAGAGGTTAATTCGCTTTAATCACAAATTAACCCACCATTCTTTGCTCGAAGATTAGTGTTAATAATAAAATTTTGCGGTATTCTGGCTCTTCCTAAAAAATTTAGGAATTACAGTTGCGGCACAGCTCCGGATTTTCACCGGTATTTCCCCTTAAACAATTATTATAATAATACTATAAACTTTAGGATTTTTTGTCAAACTCGTCTGAAAACAAAAAATAATCATTAATCTTGTCTTTGTGACAAAATTATGGTTAAGTATATAGATATTAATATTATATCAAACCAGTATGCAAAAGGCTATAAAGGAATTGCTAAAATTAAATATAGAATCAAGGGACGAATTAACCGCGGCTAAAAGAAAAGCGGCGAAGAAATTTAGAATTGGCATTCTGCTTAATTCCGATATTTTAAAAGAATACCGAAATCTCATTAGACAGGGTAAATTAAAGCCCAAGCCGGCTTTAGAAAAAATACTGCGCAAAAGAACCGTAAGGACAATGTCGGGGATTGCGCCAGTGGCGGTTTTAACCAAACCCTTTCCCTGCCCGGGCAAGTGCGCTTATTGCCCGAGCGAAAAGGGAGTGCCCCAAAGCTACCTTTCCAACGAGCCAGCCGTAATGCGGGCGATTCGTTGCGACTATAATCCTTATCTGCAAGTGCAGATGCGTTTACAAGCTTTGGAAGCTAACGGGCATGAACCAACTAAAATTGAATTGATTGTTATTGGCGGAACCTGGTCGGTTTTACCGGAAAAATATAAATACTGGTACGTGAAAAATTGTTTTGCTGCCGCAAACAATTTTAGTCAAAAGTCAACCTGCCCGCCAGCGCCAGGCTTTGGCAGGCGGGAAGTCAAAAGTCAAAAGTATGATCCAAAAGCCAAAATTGAAAAATTAAAAAAGGAATTGACGAAAGAGCAAAATAAGAACGAAAAAGCTAAATATCGCCTTATTGGCATCACTTTAGAAACTCGGCCGGATTATATCAATGAAAAGGAATTATGGCAGATGCGGAAATTGGGCGGTACTAGGGTAGAGTTGGGCGTGCAGGCGATTGATAATAAAATTTTAGAACTAAACAAACGAGGCCATGGCGTAGCCGAAGTTGCCAAAGCGACAAAACTTCTTAAAAATTTCGGCTTTAAAGTCACTTACCATATTATGCCTGGCCTGCCCGGTTCCACCCCGGCCAAAGATTTTAAAATGTTTAGCCAGCTTTTTTCTGACGAGCGTTTTCAGCCGGACCAGATTAAATTTTACCCCACGGTCGTTACTCGCGGCAGTTTATTATATAAATGGTGGAGGACCGGAAAATATAAACCATACACAGACAGGGAATTACAAAATCTAATTACCAAATGTAAAAAAATTGTTCCGCCTTATGTCCGCATTATTAGGTTAATTCGGGACATTCCCAAAGAATCAATTATCGCCGGTAATACCATTACCAATCTGCGCCAGATTATGAAAGACAAGGGCGTAAAATGCAACTGCATCCGCTGCCGGGAAGTAGGAGACCGGCCGTTCACAATAAAGAATCCAAAATTAATAATTAAAAAATATAGGGCTTCCGGAGGAACAGAATATTTTATTAGCGTGGAGACGCGATTAATCGCGTCTCAACATCATGCGTCTTCCGTGTTATATGGTTTCTGCCGATTACGGTTGCCAAACACCGCAGAGACGCGATTAATCGCGTCTCTGCAAAATTCCGCCATCATCCGCGAACTGCACGTTTACGGTGAATTAGTCCCAGTGGGAAACGCAAAAAAGATTCAGCATGCCGGTTTGGGTAAAAAATTAATGCTGGAAGCGGAAAAAATCGCTAAGAATTACGGCTCTAAAAAAATTGCGGTAATATCAGGAATAGGAGCTCGGGAATATTATAAAAAATTAGGCTACAAATTGGAAAATACTTATATGATAAAAACTTTATAATTTATATCTCGGCGAATTAACAAAAACATTTCCAGGAGGTGAAAGAAAAAACGCCCCGTCTGTAAAGATGTGGGCGCTTTTTCTTTTGACAAAACACTCATATTTTGCTAAATTGATTAGAGATAATCAATATAAAAATAGGCAAATTCGCATAATAACCAGCTAGGTGAAATCCCTAAATAATTCACTAACACCAAAAATAATAATCACTTCCAATATTTAACAAAATTATATGAAACTATTATTATCAAAAACCCTGCACCCGATATTTTTTTACAGCACAATGCTGATTTATTTTGCCTTGTCATTTTATTTTATTTTCCGGGCCTATCGACCGGCTTATCCGGATTACGCCCTAACTAACGTTTTAAAAATCCAATCCGGTGAAGAAAATAAAAACAGCGTGGCAATAGATTGCGGCTGCGAAAGAAAATTTCAGAAATCTTATCCGGTTATTTGGAGCGGAAAAGTTATAGCCACTTTTGCCGGCGGCGAGGACATTGGCGTAAAAACGTATGATCAAAACGCAAAATACAAGCAATTTTATGTTGACGGCAACGGACTATATAACTACAACATGGGTGAAGACGTGCGGATACAAGGAAATCTAGTCGGCCTGACCTGCGCCTATTCCAACACCGTTTCCGGAGAATGCGTGGGCGAAGTGGAAGCGGAAAAAATCACCCAACTTTAACTCCTAACTTAACTTACTATGATAACCCCGCAAAAACTAAAATCAGGAGATGAAATTAGAGTTATTGCTCCCTCCAGGAGTTTATCTTTGTGCTCTGAAAAAAATATTAAACTGGCAAAAGAAAATTTTGAAAAGCAAGGATTTAAAATAACATTTTCTAAAAATTGCAAGGAATCGGATATCCTTATATCATCTTCAATAAAATCAAGGGTTGAGGATATTCATGAAGCCTTCGGAGACGAAAATGTAAAAGCGGTTTTTACCGTGATCGGCGGTTTTAACTCAAACCAGCTTTTGAAATATTTGAATTATGATTTAATTAAAAATAACCCGAAAATTTTATGCGGTTATTCGGATATTACCGCTTTAGCAAACGCCATTACCGCGAAAACAAATTTGATTACTTATTCAGGTCTTCATTTTTCTACCTGGGCAATGAAAAAAGAATTTGAGTATAATTTAGAATACTTTAAAAGATGTTTAATGGATGAAAATGAATTTATTATTGAACCTTCAAAAACCTGGTCTGACGATGCTTGGTATAAGGATCAGGACAATAGAAAAATAGAAAAAAATGAAGGATTTATAATTCTCAACCAAGGAGAAGCAGAAGGAATAATTTTTGGAGGAAATCTTTGCACCTTTAATTTACTGCAAGGGACTGAATTTATGCCCGATATTTCAAACTCAATTCTTTTTATTGAAGATGATGACATGGCGGGAAATAATTTCGGAGTTGAATTTGATAGAAATTTACAATCATTGGTTCACCAGCCAAATTTCAATAAAATTAGAGGAATTATTATTGGAAGATTTCAAAAAAATACGGATATGAATCTTGAAAAATTAAAATATATAATTGAAACAAAAGAAGAATTAAAAAATATTCCGATAATTGCAAATGTTAATTTCGGACATACAAATCCCCTTATCACTTTCCCAATTGGCGGAACTGCGAAGTTGAAAGTTGATGACAAAGTTGAATTAACTATTCTTAAACATTAAAATACCAACCATATGCCAAAAATAATAATCGCCTCCGGACCGGTTATCGTTGAAAATAATAAAATCCTCTTAAACAAGCACGGGGACACTCCCTTTTGGAAATTCTGTGGCGGCCGGGTTGAAAGTTATGAAATTAACTTAATTGATAACGCCAAAAGAGAAGTAAAAGAGGAAATGGGAATTGAGATTGAAATTCTGAATCAAGAGCCGTTCATCACTTTCACCCGCAAAGAAAAAGATGGAGAAATAATTGATATTATTCTCGTCCATTTTTTGGCGGAAAGAAGCGGCGAAATAAAACCGGGCAAGGACATAAACAAATGGGATTGGCTGGATATTAATAATTTGCCTAAAGACCTTGGTCCGAATATTCTGCCGGCCTTGAAACATTTCGGGTTTGTTAAATAATCCCCCTTGGGCTAGGCCTTTATTAGGGGGGGGGGTTAATGTCATTGCAAAGAGGCTTCTGGCCCTCTTTTTTTGACAAAAAACTATATAAAGCTTATCATAAAAATACCCACTTATTATTTAAATTAAACATATGCTCTACTATAAAAATT